>JAFLTV010000003.1:0-3518 GCA_022509105.1 Muribaculaceae bacterium
GAAAGTTATTGCTTTTGTTAATTGGAAGAAAAAGATTACTTTTGTCATTATGGGAAAAGATCAGAAAGTATTATTTCATTCCACTGTGTTCGGCCCGATAAGGAGCCGTCGGCTTGGAGTTTCGTTGGGCATAAATCTGAGTCCCGACGATGGAAAGGTTTGCTCGTTTGATTGCGTATATTGTGAAGCCGGGTTTAATTCCCAAGGAGCGGGCTCAACAGGGCTCCCATTGAGGGAGAAAGTGAGGAAAGATCTTCAGACAAAACTGGCCAAAATGAAAGAAGCCGGAGAAAATCTTGATGTAATCACTTTTTCCGGTAATGGAGAGCCGACTTTGAATCCGGATTTCCCGGAAATTATTGACGACGTTTTGAAACTTCGAGATGAAAATTATCCGAAAGCGAAGGTTTCGGTTTTAACAAATTCTACTCGTATTTTCAGCAAGAACGTAGCGGAGGCTCTGAAGAAAGTGGATAATAATATCTTGAAATTGGATTCGGCGATTGAGGAGACAATGCAAAGGATCGACCGCCCTAACTCTCCGGATTTCACTGTTGAGAAAGTAGTTGACGGATTAAAACAATTTTCAGGCACAGGCATCATTCAGACGATGTTTCTGCGCGGAACACATGACGACAAACCTATAGATAACACCACCCCTGAGGAGATTGGCGCACTGATAGAAGCTTACAAAAAAATTCAACCCCGCGAGATAATGATCTATAGTCTTGACCGTTCCACTCCGGCTGAGAAATTGGTGAAAGTGGAAAAAGAAGAACTTGAGAAGATCGGCAAGGAAATAGAGACTGCGACCGGAATCCCGGTAAGCGTGGCGTGAAGTTGTGGAATTTTGTTTTTTGGTGAGAAATGTTTTTTTCTTAACTTTGCCAATGGGTCTGTTATTGTAAAAATCCCCAAATATATGCATCCTAAGCATGAATAAATATTGGAGGAAATGACCCGTATAATTTCAAATTTTAGATTATATTTGTGAGATAAAATCTTAAGATCCTAAAATCTGATGAAAAAACTTTTGGCAATGGGGGCTTTAATGCTCATGACAGCCCCGATTATTCAGGCTCAGCGCAGCGACACATTGATAAAAAACTGGGAATTTTCCCAAGACAGCACTCAATGGAAAAATGTAACAATACCGCATGACTGGGCAATCTACGGGCCTTTCAGCCGTGACAACGACCTTCAGAAAGTCACTATCGAACAGAACGGAGAAACCGAAGCCACATGGAAGACAGGAAGAACAGGAGGCCTTCCCTATGTAGGAAAAGGCTATTATAAAACCACTATCGAAGTCAAAGACACTACCGACAAGAGCATCGCTCTCTTGTTTGACGGGGCTATGAGCCATGCCCATGTTTACGTCAACGGGAAGCAAGTGGCCTATTGGCCTTACGGCTATAATTCCTTCTATGTAAACCTTGACGGTGTTGTGAAACCGGGGAAAAACGAAGTGGAAGTATCTCTTGAAAATCCCGACAAGTCTTCACGTTGGTATCCCGGTGCCGGTCTTTACCGCAATGTTCACCTCATAGAGAGAAACAAAGTGCATATACCTGTCTGGGGCACTTATCTCACCACTCCCTATGTCTCAAAAGAATATGCCAACGTGCATCTCAAGACTGAAGTGGAAGGAATAAATAAAGGAGAGGAGTTCACACTACAGACAATCATTAAAGATGCCGCTGGAAAAGAGGTGGCAAGCGACACTCATTCCTATAAATTCTACCCCGGTGCTCCGGTTTATCAGAATCTGAGAGTAAACAACCCTTCGCTCTGGACCCCGGAAACCCCTACCCTCTACACAGCAACGACAAATGTGATAAAAGACGGCAAAGTAGAGGATAGCTACGACACACGATTCGGTATCCGCACAATAGAATTCAGAGCAGGCGAAGGTTTCTTCCTCAACGGCGAGCCTACAAAATTCAAGGGAGTAAACAACCATCATGACCTCGGTCCCTTGGGAGCGGCTATCAACACCTCGGCTCTCCGCTATCAGATGGAACTTCTGAAAGATATGGGAGTGAACGCTATCCGCACTTCCCACAATATGCCTGCACCCGAACTTGTGGCTCTTGCCGACGAAATGGGATTCATGCTCATGATCGAACCTTTCGACGACTGGGGCTTCCGTCCTAAAAGTGAAAACGGCTATGGCACCCTCTTCAACGACTGGGCTGAAAAGGATGTCGTAAACATGGTTAAAAACTATCGCAACAATCCGTCGGTAGTGATATGGTCGGTTGGAAATGAAGTTCCATCTCAATGGGGCCCCGACGGCATTTCAGAACTTCTGTTCCTTCAGGATATCGTGCATCGTGAAGATCCCACAAGACCGGTGACCAACGGCATGGACCAATTTGATGCAGTTATCAACAACGGTTTTGCAGCGGCAGTCGACATTCCAAGCTTCAATTATAAAGTAAACCGCTATGAAGAGGCTATCGGCAAACTGCCGCAAGGCATCCTCTTAGGCACCGAAACAGCCTCTACAGTGTCTTCTCGCGGGAAATATTATTTCCCGATAGAAAGGGCCGACGGAGTTATGAGACCCGACAATCAGTCTAACAGCTACGATATCGAGGCTGCTTACTGGAGCAATATCCCCGACGATGACTTCGCAGTTGATGAAGACCTCCCCTACAATATGGGACAATTTGTCTGGACAGGATTTGACTATCTCGGCGAGCCTTATCCCTACGACACTGACGCATGGCCGAGCCATAGCTCATATTTCGGAATTATCGACCTTGCAAGCATTCCGAAAGACAGATTTTATCTCTATCGTTCACAATGGAACAAGGAAGACAACACTCTTCACATACTTCCCCATTGGAACTGGGAAGGACGCGAGGGAGAGATAACTCCGGTGTTTGTCTACACTAATTCCCCGAAGGCAGAACTTTTCATCAACGGCAAAAGCCAAGGCATGAGAGAAAAGAGAAAAGACGGCACTAATATGGAAAGATTCCGCCTGATGTGGAACGACGTGGTTTATGAACCGGGAGAAGTGATGGTCATCGCCTACGATGAAAACGGAAATGAAACCGGAAGAAAAACCGTGAAAACAGCCGGCAAACCCGACCACCTGGTATTGACCCCTAACAGGACTTCTCTTAACGCAGACGGCGAAGACCTCCTTTATGTGATGGTGCAAGTGGCCGACAAGGATGGGAATATCGTTCCGACCGACGAAAGAGAAGTTACATTCACTACAAAAGGAGCCGGCACATTCAGAGCCACTGCCAATGGCGACCCGACAAGCCTGCGTTCATTCCAGGAGCCTGTGATGGATCTGTTTTCGGGAGCGGCCACCGCTATAGTGCAATCCGGAGAAACTCCCGGAGAAATCACATTCACGGCCAAAGCAAAAGGAGTGAAACCGGCCACTATAAAAATACCGGTGAAATAAACAAAACGAGAATTCAATAATTTCTAAAACATAAAAAACCGAAAAACTCATGACAACAGACCAAATGCAAAAAGAGATTGAGAAAGTC
>JAFLTV010000003.1:3618-10633 GCA_022509105.1 Muribaculaceae bacterium
AAAAACCGAAAAACTCATGACAACAGACCAAATGCAAAAAGAGATTGAGAAAGTCTTTGCCGAAAGATTTGGTGGCGAAGGTAGTGTTTATGCCTCTGCAGGCCGTATCAACCTGATTGGCGAACACACAGACTACAACGGTGGCTTCGTATTTCCGGGAGCAATCGACAAAGTGATTATGGCCGACATACGCCCGAACGGCACTGACAAAGTAAGGGTTTATTCCATAGATATCAAAGAATATGTGGAATTCGGTTTAAATGAAGAAGATGCACCGAAAGAATCATGGGCCCGCTATATCTTCGGCATCTGCCGTGAAATAATAAAGAGAGGCGGTGTTGTGAAAGGATTTGATGCAGTGTTTGCCGGCAATGTTCCCCTCGGCGCCGGCCTCAGCTCTTCTGCAGCTTTGGAATCATGTTTCGCTTTTGCGCTCAATGATCTCTTCAACGACAATAAAATCGACAAATTCGAGCTTGCTAAAATCGGACAGTCAACCGAGCACAATTATTGCGGCGTGAATTGCGGAATCATGGACCAGTTTGCCTCCGTATTCGGAAAAGAAGGTAACCTCATGCGTCTCGACTGCCGTTCATTGGAACATGAATATTTCCCATTCAAGCCGGAAAACTATCGCCTTGTCCTCGTTGACTCAAGAGTGAAACATGAGCTTGCAGACTCTCCATACAACAAACGTCGCGAATCATGTGAAAGAGTGGCAAAACGTCTTGGCATCGAAACATTGAGAGATGCCACGATGGAAGACCTCGACAAAGTGAAAGCAGATCTTTCGGAAGAAGACTACAAGAGAGCAAGATTTGTGATCGGTGAAAAAGACAGGGTTCTCGCTGTCTGCGACGCTCTGAATGCCGGCGATTATGAAACTGTGGGCAAGAAGATGTATGAAACTCATGAAGGCCTCTCCAAAGACTATGAAGTGAGCTGCGAAGAGCTCGATTATCTCAACGACATAGCCAAAGAAACCGGTGTGACCGGCTCAAGAATCATGGGTGGCGGCTTCGGCGGATGCACAATCAACCTTCTCCCCAACGATCTTCACGACAAATTTGTGGAAGTGGTGACAGCCAAATTTAAAGACAAATACGGCCATGAACCTCAGATTTATGATGTGGTTATTTCAGACGGCGCTCGTCTCGTGAAAGAAGGTCCCCGGAAATAAGCTTTATATCATTATGAAGATAACCAAAAGAATAGTTAATTCCGCAGAAGGAGATATCACTCTGTATAGAATTGAAAATGCTTCTGGTGCCTCGGTTGAAGTGTCATCTCTTGGTGCCGGAATCACTTCAGTCAGAGTGCCGGATAAATTCGGCAAAATCGGTGAAGTGGCTTTAGGATATGAGAATCCGTCTGACTATATGGCAGATGGTCCTTGTATGGGAAAAGTGCCGGGACGTTTTGCAAACCGTATATGCAAAGGGCATCTTGAGGTTGACGGAAAAACATATCAGCTCAATATCAACAACGGACCGAATGCGCTTCATGGTGGCCCGACCGGTTTTCAGAACCGTATATGGAATTCCGAACTCATCCCCAACGGAGTGAGATTCACCTATGTTTCCAAAGACGGAGAAGAGAACTATCCCGGCACCTTGACAGTGAAAGCGGAATACACCTGGAGCGAAGACAACGTTTTGAATCTTGAATTGAAAGCCACAACTGACGCTCCGACAGTGGTGAACCTTACAAACCATGCATATTTCAATCTTGAAGGAGCCGATTCCGGCAGTGTACTCAAACATAAGCTGCAGATAAAATCCTCTAAATATCTTCCCACAGATGAGACTCAGATTCCAACCGGAGAACTGGCGCCCGTAGAGGGCACTCCGATGGATTTCACCGAGCCTAAAGAGATCGGCATAGATATCAACGAAGATTTCAAACCGTTGAAAATAGGGAAAGGCTACGACCATTGCTGGGCTATTGATAATTGGAAAAAAGGAAAGCTCATGGAAGGAGCCGTGGTGCTTGCTGCTCCTTCATCAGGAAGAATGCTGACCATAAGCTCGACTCAACCCGGAGTGCAGATCTACACCGGTAATTGGCTGGCCGGCTCTCCCAAGAACAAAAGCGGCGCCTCCTACAACGACTATGACGGCGTGGCGATTGAAATGCAGGGATTTCCCGATTCGCCTAACAAACCGGATTTCCCTTCCCCGAAATTAAATCCGGGTGAGGAATACACACAGACTATAAAATTCGCATTTACAGTGGAATAAAATCACAATAGATTTCGTCGGAGTAGAAAAATGAATATAAAAATTCATTAATTTTGCTCCGACGAAAATGCTATAATCTACAATGGACTATACAGTAGTTGATTTTATAAGCCTTTTGGGAGCGATTTGCCTCTTCCTTTACGGTATGAAGGTGATGAGCGAAGGCTTACAGAAAGTTGCGGGCGACCGGCTGCGCAACATTTTGGGGATAATGACAAAAAACCGGGTCACCGGAGTATTAACCGGCATCATTATAACGGCCCTGATTCAAAGTTCGAGCGCCTCGACCGTGATGGTCGTAAGCTTTGTAAACGCCGGTCTTATGAGCCTCGCACAGTCTATGGCTGTGATTTTCGGTGCCAATGTAGGCACAACGGTCACCACCTGGATTATCTCGGCCTTCTCGTTTGAAGTAAGCATTTCGGATTATAGCATACTTCTGCTGGCTGTGGGCGTACCCATGATGTTTATGAAGAAGAGCACGTATAAATCCCTTGGTGAGTTCCTCATCGGATTCTGTTTCCTCTTCATGGGTCTGGACCTTATCAGCAAATATGTTCCCGATTTACAGGCCAACCCCGGCATGTTGGCATTCGTTAAGGAATATACATCCCTGGGAATCGGTTCTATCCTCATCTTCTTTACTTTCGGTATCATTCTGACAATGGTGGTTCAAAGTTCCGCAGCCACATTTGCCATCACATTGATCATGTGTTCCCAAGGATGGATAACCTTCATGCTCGGCTGCGCCATAATTCTCGGAGGAAATATCGGAACGACCATCACTCCTATCCTGGCATCTTTGAGCGGTAATCTTGCAGCCAGACGCACGGCTATGGGTCATGTGCTGTTTAATGTATTGGGCTCTGTGATTGTATTATGCGTATTCGAGCCTTTCACACGCCTTGTTGGGCAAATCACCGGGGCTTGCAGCGGACTCAATCCTCTCGACATCCCTATGAGTCTCGACGAAGCCATGTCTGGGTCTACCCTGTTGGATCCGGCCGGAGGCCTGACATCCAAGGCTCAAAGCGCTGTGGCTTTCGGTCTCGCAATGTTCCCGACTGTGTTCAATGCATGCAACCTGCTGGTGATGATTTGGTTCACCAAACTTTACGTAAAAGTGGTGTGCTGGATAATGCCGGCTCGAAAGAAAGATAATGAAGAGGAATTCTCGCTGAAGTTTATCGGAAGAGGTATGCTTACAGCCTCCGAGCTTAATATAGGCCAGGCTCAGAAAGAGATCGCAGTGTTTGCCGAAAGAGTCGGCAGAATGTTGGAAATGGCTCGCGACATTATTCATTTGCCGGAAAAAGATTCCCGATACACTGAAACCTACAATCGGTTGGAGAAATATGAAGAGATCTCAGACCGTATGGAAGTGGAGATCGGCAAATTCCTCAACCGGGTGGCCGAGGGAAGGCTCAGTCCGGAAGGTAAGTTAAGGATTGCCGGAATGTTGCGCATAATCAGCGAGATCGAATCCATTGCCGACGGATGCTATAATGTGGGCCGCACTGTCAACCGTCAGCATCAGAATCATGTGGAATTCGACGAATCTGTGATGAAAGAGATCAACGACATGTTTAGCCTTATCGGAGAAGCCATGGACAACATGCTCGAGATAGTAAACGAGATGGAATCACCCGAAGACTCCCTCATCATCAAGGCATATAACAAAGAAAGGGAAATCAACAATCTGCGTAACAGCTTGCGGGATTCAAACATATTCAACATCAACAACCTCAAATATGGCTATCAGGAAGGTATCTTCTTTATGGATCTGATCGGCGAGGCTGAGAAACTCGGCGACTATATGTTGAATGTGGTGGAAGGGGTGAAACATCAGTTTGAAGAAAAATAATCCTTGATTTTAAAAGACTTACAATGAGATATTGCGTAATAATGTGTGGAGGGGCAGGCACTCGGTTCTGGCCCTTCAGCAGGAGCTCGAAACCAAAACAATTTCTTGATTTCTTCGGCACAGGACGCAGTCTGCTTCAAATGACGGTAGACCGAATCTGTCCCGCAGTGAAACCTGAAAATATTATACTTGTAACCAACAACCAATATAAAGATATCATAAAAGAGCAGTTGCCGCAAATAAAGGAGAGCAACATACTTTTGGAACCTGCGCGCCGCAACACTGCCCCGTGCATTTGTTGGGCGGCACATCATATAGCCGCTATGGATCCGGAGGCTGTAATAGTCAATCTGCCATCCGACCATCTTATCTTGAAAGAGCCGGAATTCTGTCAGGCCATTGAGGAGGGTTTCGATTTTGTGGAGAAAGGCAACAGACTGCTTACCCTGGGAATAAAACCCACTGCTCCTCACACCGGCTACGGATATATCCAGCAAGGAACAGCCGAGAAAGAATATCCCGGTATCTTCAAAGTGAAATCGTTCACTGAGAAACCAGACCATGACATGGCATCCCTATTCGTAGATAGTGGAGAGTTTTTCTGGAACGCAGGCATCTTCCTTTGGTCGGCCAAGGCAATTTTGGAGGCATTCGAAAAATATTCCCCGGAAATTTCTCAGACTTTGGATGCTCCCTCCGGAGTATATGCCACCCCGAAAGAGCCGGAATTTATCGAAAGGAATTTTCCTGACTGCATCAACATTTCCATAGACTATGCGATAATGGAGAAGGCTTCCAACGTATATGTAAAGACAGTGGAATTCGGATGGAGCGACCTGGGAGCCTGGAAAGCGCTTTATGACAGTTCGCCTCGCACAAGCGAGGGGAATGTCACTCAAAACAGCAAGGTGATAACAAAAGACTGCAGCGGATCGATTTTTGCCGCCGAAGGCGACAAAATCATAGTGGCGGCCGGCCTTAAGGATTATATTGTGGCTGACACCGACAAGGCCCTGCTCATTTATCCCATGAATGAGGAGCAGAAAATCCGAAACATCGTCAATGACGTGAAAAACCGTTTCGGGTCTGATTTTGTGTAACCGTCCGCTTTAGGCTATGGATAGGACGCAAGAAAAAAATTATAAATTCGGCAAAGAAGAACGGCTTCATCACCGAAGCCTTGTGGAAAGACTTTTCAGAGAAGGCACATCCTTCTATGAGTTTCCTTTACGTGTGACCTACAATCAGCTTTCGCCCCAACAGCTCACAGATAACTTCCGAGACCAGGTTCCGGAAGGGATTTCGGGGCTTCAGATGATGATAACGGTGCCCAAGAAAAAAAGAAAAAGAGCTGTTGACCGAGTGCTTTTGCGACGGAGAATCCGGGAGGCATATAGGCTTAACCGGCTTCAATTAAAAGAGACCGTGGAAAAGAAAAAAGATGAAATCGCCACTTTCTCCGTTTCTTTTATATATATTCATGATCAAAACCTACCCTATTCGTCGATTGAATTCAAGATGAAGAAGGTTTTGAAGAAGTTGGAGCAGATAATCAATAAGGAGAAAAAGACTGATGTCTAAATTGTTGATATACATAATAGAATTTTATCGTCATGCAATCTCGCCACATTTTCCGCCGGCTTGCCGCTATACGCCCACTTGCAGCCAGTATGCCATAGAGGCATTGAGGAAGCACGGAGCCGTGAAAGGAAGCTGGCTTGCCGTGAAGAGAATATGCAGATGTAATCCCTGGGGAGGAAGTGGTTATGATCCGGTGCCTTGACATTCATACTCATCATCCGGCTCCACGGCCCTTGGCTGTGGTGAATGCAGATTTTATGGATTTTCATCCTATGGAAGGACAGTTGTATTCCGTAGGCATTCATCCATGGACCACAATAGAGGAACCAACTCGGGAGATGTGGGAAACCTTGGAGTCTGCAGCTTCTTTACCCTGTGTTGTTGCAATCGGAGAATGTGGCGTTGATAAGGTAAAGGGTGGACTGATGTTTCGCCAGTTGTTGGTGATGCAACGTCAGATAAAACTTTCCGAACAGCTCCGCAAACCTCTTATCATTCATGATGTGAAGGCTCATGACATCATTGTGGGACTCCGAAGAGACATGAAACCGACGCAAAATTGGGTGGTGCATGGATTCCGTGGTAAACCTACTGTAGCAAAAATGCTGACAGATGCCGGAATCTACCTTTCATTTGGAGAAAAATTTAACCCTGACGCATTGAAAATCACTCCCCGGGAACTTATATTGGCAGAAACGGATGAATCGCCTCTAAGTATTGAAGCCATAATCGAGACTCTCTCAATCAATAGAGGGGAAATAATGATGCCGGTGATAGAAGCCAACACGGATAGATTCCTCTCCCCCATAAGCCACCCATAAATTTATAGATATCATTTAAATTATGAGAGATTTTTTGAATTCAGATAAAACCGGAATCCTCAAAAACCGATTTATCCTTTTCGGAACCTTCATTTTCACAGTCTTGCTGTTGGCGTCCTGCGGAGGAAACAAACAGGCTGAAGAAGATAATGGCGAAGACAGTATCGAATCCGTAGAGAGTGCTGAAGATATCACTGAAGTTTCTCCTGAAGACAACTATCCTCTCGGAGTTAAGGCTCTGATTGCTGCTTATCCGGATTTTATAATAGGATATGAAAACGGAGAGGTAATATTTACCGACGGAAGCAGGATGATTTACGACGACGGCAAGGAGAAAGGGTTCACTGAGATGCTCGACAATTCTTCGCTCAAGGATATGTTTTATACGACTTACAACGGTCCGGATAAAGAACCGGGATATCTTAATGACGCGGGACGTTCAAGGAATGAGGCCTTGTTTAAGAAAATGTATGGAAATTCCCAAGGTCAGGTTTCCGGCAATCTGGTGA
>JAFLTV010000003.1:10733-12346 GCA_022509105.1 Muribaculaceae bacterium
TTGTTTAAGAAAATGTATGGAAATTCCCAAGGTCAGGTTTCCGGCAATCTGGTGAAAGTAGATTGGTTTGGACAGTCCTTGCCCTTTACTTCGGTGAACGGAGCTGCCGAGCAATTGAAAAAAGCGGCTGCCGAGCTTGCCCAACATCCGGAATTCAAGAAATATATGAAAAGTGCCGGCACATTTTATTGGCGAAACGTCAGAGGCGCCAACCGTCTGAGCGCTCACAGCTATGGAATCGCTATAGATTTGGGTGTAGATAATTCCGATTATTGGCTATGGAAATATCCAAATGCCGGCGAAGAAGGTAAAATCCAATATTATAATCGTTTCCCGAAAGAGGTTGCACATATCATGGAGAAATATGGCTTCATTTGGGGAGGCGGATGGTATCATTTCGACACAATGCATTTCGAATATCGCCCTGAAATACTCGAATATGCTAAACTTTCTAACAAACAACAGCCATGAGACCGTTACAGGATGTAAGACAGGATATACTAAAGACCCGGAAAGTGACTCCGGAGATTCTTAAGGAACTCGAAGAAATATATGCCGACATAACGCAAATCGACTTTGATAAATTGGATTTGCTTTTCAGGATAAAACGCCTTAACCATATAGAACTCACAGAGGGTTATAAAGACTTTTTTGTAGACAAAATCGCATCCTTCCTTTTGGGTTACGGTAAGACCCCGGATGAGATAGATTCCGACGAAGCCAAATGGCTGAGAGGTCGAATAATAAACCGTGATGAGTATGATGTGGCGCTCCTGCAGGAATTGGAAGACCGTCTTGAAAACATCGATCGTAAGCTTCCAAACTATCTGAAGAAGAACAACTATCTTATTCAGAAATTTGAAGATATCCTTTATTATTCCCGCTATTTCGCCTTTATTGCTGTGGTGGGCGCCATCCTGTCCTCATTCATATTGTTTATCCAAGGATTCGGACTTATCATAAAGGGCCTCATCGGCTTCTTTCAGGATCCCTATGAAAGATATGAAGCCCTGTTTGAAAAACTTGTGTCGTCAGTAGACGTATTTCTGTTTGCCTTAGTGTTGATTATCTTTGGCGTCGGGGTCTATGAATTATTCATAGCGAATGTAGATCCGGAAGACAAACCTGCCGCCACTCGCCCTACCTGGCTTAAAATCAGCAGCGTCGACGACTTGAAATCATCATTAGGAAAAGTGATATTGATGGTGTTGATAGTGTCTTTCTTCAAACACGTATTGGAGATTGATGCTGAGATGTGGAGCCCGCTTGCTTTGCTTTTCCTTGCAATAGGAATATTGCTGATAGCCGGAGCTCTGTATCTAACACATAAGTCTACAAACGAAGAAGGCTCTTCAAAGGCCAAAACAGAACTTGAAGAAATAATCTGAAATTCTCACAGAAGAAAACTGCTTTCATTATTTTTGCATAAATAATAATTTTAATTCTATGAAAACAAAACTTTTTCTCACATTAGGAATTATTTTATCATTTATTCTTACAGGATGTGGCAAAAAAGAAGTAAAGATTCTTAGCCCGGAAATTGAAGGAGACCTTAAAGGTTGTTTCAAAGTCCTGGACTCCGTATGCGAAGTGGTTAAAGATGATAATGGAAA
>JAFLTV010000003.1:12446-74430 GCA_022509105.1 Muribaculaceae bacterium
ATTCCTTTTGACAAAGATATTCCGGAAAATATAATACTGACATCGCAATTAAAATTCCTATCCACAGGAGAGATTACCTTGAATGGAGCCATCGGCAGATACGGCATTAAAAACTTCACGATTGAATTTAATTTCAAGAAAAACAAAATCAGCGGACAATATCAATATCTCACGTCTCCGGCCGGTGCATATCTTTATCTGATTGGCAACATAGCTTCAGACAAGCTTGTTCCCGGAGATTACAGTTTCAATATATTGATAGCAGAGGATAATGGCAGGAATGAATTGAGCGGAAGATTTAAAGGTCAGTTGAAACTTGTTAGAGATTCCAAGACCTCGCCATATTATTACGTTTTATTAGGCACCTTCATCAATAAACATTATCAGGATTTTCGTTATGACTTGAAATCCGCGCCCCTTAATGAAATTCAATACAAAGATATTCTGAAAGGCACTTATGCCGCCTCTATGGATCCCTCATTCATGTCTAAAGATTTCTCCGGATTTAGATCCTATTCCGATGAAGCCGCCTATTCCGGTTATAGTGACGACGACCTGACAGCTGCCGATTGGTTGAGGGCATATAAAAACTTTTATAGGAAAATGATTAGAGTCATTGAAAAAATGAACCATAATGATCCTCGTGCAGTCATAGAATATACAGAACTTATAGGAGAATACTATGACTTTGTCGGCAGAATGGAAGAAATGAAAGGAGACTTGACTCCTTCTCAATTGAATGAATTCATGAAACTAAATCATGAATTGCAATCAAAAATCTCCAAACTCAAATAACACAATATCAACCTAACGTGAATTCGACATAAGATTAACGTGAGTTTCGTTTTTCGACTCACGTTAATTTAGTTTTTGATAATACACGAAGTCTTCTTCGATTAGATCGGGATGGAAAATTTTTATCAAGTCTCTTAATATCAAGTCGGGATTCACCACTCCTGATTCAAAACAATCATTCCCGCCTCCGGGCGATGTGAGACGATTGTTATTATAGACTTTTTCGGCCTTCACCGTCTTCGCTTCTCCGAATTTAGGGAAGGTGGCTTTCAGTTCTTCAAGCGATTTCATCCCTCCCGGATTTAACCAGAAATCCGCCTGCTCTTCCAAAAGATAGGCCTCCTCAATATCAATAGGAATCGAACCGCTAACCGTCTCTTTCTTGAAGACATATTCTGCCCCTGCATCCTCCATCATTCTTGCCACATAACTTTTTACTGAGGGCATAAACCAGGAATCTCCAATCGGCGCATTAAGCATCACTTTTGGCCTGTTAAGATTTGCATCCGCCACTTTCTCCTTCATCGCATTATATCTTTTGCAGATATCGTTGAAAAGTTTTATCCCTTCTTCTCTTTTTCCAATAACTTCAGCAATAGGAATCACCCACTCGGCTTTTCCCAAAGGATCTTCTTCCACATAATCTCCGACATAAAGAAACGGTATTCCGAATTCTTTAAGTTTTTTCTCTATGGCACTTTCCCCGTTTATGGAATAAAGGAGCACAAGGTCAGGATGCGCTCCCAATAGAGTTTCATAATCCATATTCCCTTCATATCCCACATCAGGAATCCGGCTTTGGTTTTCTCTCACATATCTGTTGGAAATATAGGGCATTCCTGAAACACCGACAATTCTGTCTGCAGCCCCTAATGCATCGAGCATTGCTACGTGGGTTGAAGACATGCAGACGATTCTGCGGGCATCTCCATTTAAATAGCTTCCTTCGTAATCTACCGGGTTGACACTGTCTCTTACGATTAATAGCTCTTTATCAATTCCCAGGGCATCCTGCCATGGATTTTTAACTCTGATCAGTGTGTTTGCTGACTCTTCCGTTCCCTTTATTTCAAATTTATCGGAAATTGAAGGAGCATATATTTCAGAATCTATCTTTGTGTATTCCTTCTCTTTAGAACCACAAGCCAACAAAGGAAGAAAAGCCAATAGGAGTGCAAATCGATATAGTTTAACCAACATGAGATATGAAATCAATTATATTGATAAAATCAAAATTACAATAAAAAATTAATTTTTATATAAGAATTGTATTTTTGTTACGAAAACTCTTTTTTATTAATTTTGAAGTTTAAAAATTTTAAAGCGTTTTTCACTTCTGACAATATGGAAAAGAAATATAAAAGAACCCTGATTACCTCGGCATTACCCTATGCTAACGGACCCGTGCACATCGGGCATCTGGCAGGCGTATATGTTCCTGCCGACATTTATGCCCGTTATCTACGTCTGAAAGGTGAAGAGGTAATGTTTATCGGGGGTAGCGATGAACATGGAGTGCCCATCACTATAAAGGCTAAAAAGGAAGGAGTGACCCCGCAAGATATCGTAGACCGTTATCACAACATGATAAAAGATTCTTTTGAAGAACTCGGCATTTCTTTTGATATCTACGGACGCACCACATCCAAGACTCACCATAAGACGGCTTCTGATTTTTTCAAGACCCTTTACGATAAAGGTGAATTTATTGAAAAAACCAGCATGCAGCTTTATGATGAAGAGGCCGGAGAATTTCTTGCAGACCGTTATGTCACGGGCACATGCCCACATTGCGGAAAAGATGGAGCCTATGGAGACCAATGTGAAGCCTGCGGCACATCCCTAAGTCCATCTGACCTTATAAATCCCAAGTCGGCTCTTTCGGGAAGCACACCGGTGCTCAAAGAAACCTCCCACTGGTATCTTCCTCTTGACAAGTGGGAGCCGAAACTTCGCGAATGGATTCTTGAGAACCATAAGGAATGGCGTCCCAATGTCTACGGCCAATGTAAATCATGGCTGGATATGGGTCTGCAGCCTCGGGCCGTGAGCCGTGACCTTAAATGGGGTATACCGGTGCCGGTGGAAGGAGCCGAAGGTAAGGTGCTCTACGTATGGTTTGACGCCCCTATCGGATATATTTCCAATACCATCGATGCCACACCCGAATGGGAAAAATGGTGGAAAGATCCCGAAACCAAAATGATTCATTTCATCGGCAAAGACAATATCGTTTTCCATTGTATCGTCTTCCCCTCTATGCTTATGGCACACGGCGACTACAATCTTCCGGAGAATGTTCCCGCCAATGAGTTTCTCAATCTTGAGGACGACAAAATATCCACATCCCGAAATTGGGCTGTGTGGCTTCATGAATATCTGCGTGAATTGCCCGGCAAACAAGACGTGTTGCGTTATGTGTTGACTGCCAACGCACCGGAAACCAAAGACAACAACTTCACCTGGAAAGATTTTCAGGCTCGAAATAACAATGAACTTGTGGCAATCCTGGGTAATTTTGTAAACCGTGCCACTGTGCTTGTTCATAAATATTATGGCGGCATGGTGCCCGCAGCCGGCGATTTTACTCCGGAAGATCATCAGATGATTCAGGAAGTGAGAGAGTCAGTGAAAGCTTTGTCAGACAACCTTGACAATTTCAAATTCCGTGAAGGGCTTAAAGATGCGATGAATATTGCCCGGATAGGTAATAAATATCTTGCCGACAACGAACCCTGGAAACTTATAAAGACCGACCCGGTCAGGACAGCCACTATTCTGAATCTTGCCTTGCAGGTGTGTGCTAATCTTTCTGTGGTGTTTGAGCCGTTCACTCCCTTCATGGCGGCAAAGCTTGCCGAGCAACTTCGAATCAAAGAGCTTAAGTGGGATATGGCAGGAAAGTTTGACCTCATTCTTGACGGCATTGAAATCGGAAAGCCGGAGCTGCTTTTTGAGAAGATTGAAGACAATGTGGTGGATGCTCAAGTGCAAAAACTGATAGATGCACGCGAGAAAAATCTGCTCGAATCCTGGCAACCGGAAGCAGTGAAAGAAACTGTGGAGTTTCCGGCATTTGAAAAGATGGATATACGCGTCGGGAAAGTCTTGGAATGTGAAAAGGTGCCTAAAGCCGACAAACTTCTGAAATTCAAGATCGACGACGGCATGGGAGGAAGAACAATAGTGAGCGGCATTGCAAAATTCTATAAGCCGGAAGACCTTGTCGGCAAAGAGGTTTGCTTCATTGCTAATTTTGCACCTCGCAAGCTCAAAGGAGTGGAGTCTCAAGGAATGATCCTGAGCGCACAAGATGCCGACGGCAGGCTGGTGGTGATTGGTCCGCAAGGAGAGGTTCGCCCCGGAAGCTCCGTTGGATAGTAAATTCTTTTCTAAGCGATAATGGAATTGAAACAAATCATTCTTAGCGGTCTTTTGGGAATCACCCTTACGATGGCCGGCGGTTGCGGAGCCAAAACAAGCAGCGAGACACGCGATAACATGGCGTTTATGGCTGAAAGCGAATCCGTGGCAGCAGGCGATGTCATGACAGAGGCTCCCCTTGTGAGCTTTAATGCTGACAGCGCCTATCGCTATGTGGCGCGTCAGGTTGAATTCGGGCCCCGCGTGCCCAACACTACGGCACATCAACAGGCCGGCGACTGGCTCGTAGCAGAGCTTCAACGTCATGGGGCTAAAGTGATTCAACAAAATATGATGCTCAAGGCATTTGACGGCACAAACCTCAATTCCCGCAATATTTTCGGACAGATTAATCCGGATGCCAAAGACAGAATCTTGCTCCTCGCCCATTGGGATTGCCGGCCATGGGCCGACAATGACCCTGATCCGGCAAAACGGAAGCAACCTGTAGACGGAGCCAATGATGGAGCCAGCGGTGTCGGAGTCTTGCTTGAGATAGCGCGCCAGCTTAAATTATCAGGCTCGGAAAAAGGAGTCGACATACTTTTTGTAGATGCCGAAGACTGGGGCACTGAGGGAGACGATCAATCCTGGGCCTTGGGAGCCAGATATTTTGCAGAACATCTTCCGGTTGAAGGCTATTCTCCTCAGGTGGCCGTGCTTCTCGATATGGTTGGCGGAAAAGATGCTCAATTCTGCCGGGAATATTATTCCGAACGTTCGGCGCCACAAGTGGCTGAAGCTATCTGGAGCACAGCCTCCGGTCTTGGATTTGGTGAAATGTTTCTCAACCGCATGGGAAGTGCTATAATGGATGATCATATCAATTTAATCAAAGCCGGAATTCCTGCAATTGATATCATCGAATATCATCCTGAGGATGAAACCGGGTTTAATCCACGTTGGCACACCACTTCCGACAATATGGACGGTATCAGCAAAGAAACTCTCAATGCCATAGGGCTCACACTCATGACCTGGCTCCATAAATAATCCTTTAAATTATTTATATCCCTTGGTGATATTGAAAATTTATGGATTTCCTATCGAGGCTATAAATTAAAAATTATTGAAATAAAGAAATATATTATTATGGATTTTATAGAAGAACTGACCTGGCGAGGCATGATTCATACCGTGATGCCGGGCACAGAAGATGAACTTAAAAAGGGCATGACCACGGCATATCTCGGAATAGATCCGACTGCCGACAGTCTTCATATAGGTCATCTCTGCGGAGTCATGATGCTGAGGCATTTCCAACGTTGCGGTCATAAACCTTTAGCCCTGATAGGAGGCGCCACAGGAATGATCGGCGACCCGTCGGGGAAGAGCGCTGAACGCAATCTTCTTGACGAAGCAACTCTACGCCATAACCAAGAGGCCATCAAAAAGCAACTGGCAAGATTCCTTGATTTTGACAGCGATGCTCCCAACAAAGCCGAGATGGTGAATAACTATGACTGGACCAAAGACGTGACATTCCTTGACTTTGCCCGAGAAATAGGAAAGCATATAACAGTGAACTATATGATGGCAAAGGATTCCGTGCAGAAACGTCTTAACGGCGAGGCTCGAGACGGCCTGAGCTTCACTGAATTCACTTATCAGCTTCTCCAAGGCTTTGACTTCCTCACTCTTTATAAAGATAAAAACTGCAAGCTTCAGCTCGGTGGTTCCGACCAATGGGGCAATATCACCACCGGTACCGAACTCATCAGACGCAAACTCGGAGGAGAAGCCTATGCCCTCACATGCCCTCTGATCACAAAACCTGACGGCACTAAATTCGGAAAGACTGAGAGCGGCAACGTATGGCTTGATGCAAGATACACATCTCCCTATAAATTCTATCAATTCTGGCTTAATGTCAGCGATGAAGAGGCAAAAAAATATCTTAAGATATTCACATCACTTACAAAAGATGAAATCGACACTCTCATTGAAGAACACGATCAGAATCCGGGAGCTCGCCCCATGCAAAAGCGGTTGGCTGAAGAGGTGACTGTGATGGTGCATGGCTGTGAGGAATATGACAAAGCTGTCGAAGCAAGCCAGATTCTTTTCAGCAATAAAGCTGAAGAGGCGCTGAAAAAGCTTGATGAAAAGACACTGCTGGAGATAATGGAAGGAGTTCCCACTTTTGAAGTGGCAAAATCAGAACTTGAGGAAGGTGTGCCATTATTGGATTTCCTGGCAGTGAAAACTGCAGTGTTCCCTTCAAAAGGAGAAGCCCGCAAAATGACCCAGCAAGGAGGAGTTAGCATTAACAAGAAGAAAGTGACGGACCCTAACTATGTCGTAAAAGCGGAAGAACTGCTCAACGGCAAATATATCCTTGCACAAAAAGGAAAGAAAAACTATTATCTCATCAAGGCCTTTTAAGGCTATCAGAGAGAAACAGCTCAACAAAAACAAAGCTTAAAACTAAAATTATGGAAGAGAAAAGGCTTTTTCTGCTGGATGCATACGCATTGATTTTCAGAGCTTATTATGCGCTGATAAAGATGCCTCGACTCACTCAGGGCGGTTTTAACACCTCTGCTATCTTTGGGTTTGTCAACACTCTTGAGGAGATACTAAGAAAAGAGAAACCCACGCATATAGCAGTCTGTTTCGACCCTCAGGGACCCACATTCCGCAGTGAGGCCGATTCTTCCTATAAAGCTGAAAGGGAGTCGACACCGGAAGACATAAAACTGTCAATTCCCATCATAAAAGAGATAATAAAGGCCTACAACATCCCGATTCTCGAAGTGGAAGGTTTTGAAGCCGACGACGTAATCGGCACAATTGCCAAGAAGGCTGAAAAGGAGGGATTCACAACCTATATGATGACTCCGGATAAGGATTTCGGTCAGTTAGTGAGTCCGAATGTTCTGCAATACAAGCCCTCCTATCGCGGCCAGGATTTTGAATTACGCGGAGAAGAAGAGGTTTGTGCCCGCTATGGCCTTCAAAACACAGGTCAGGTTATCGATCTGTTGGCCTTGATGGGCGACAAGATTGACAACATCCCGGGATGTCCGGGAGTCGGCGAGAAAACAGCCGTGAAACTTATCAATGACTTCGGCAGCGTTGAAAACCTTCTTAACCACACCGAAGATTTGAAAGGGGCTCTTAAAAAGAAGATAGAGGATAACCGTCAGCAGATTCTGGATTCTTATTTTCTGGCTACAATCCGCACTGATGTGCCTCTTGATGCAACTCCCGATGATTTGAAACGCAAACCTGAAGACAAGGAAAAACTCTTTGCCATTTTCAAGGAATTGGAATTCCGGTCGCTTAAAGACAGGGTTGAAAAACGGCTCAACCAATCGCAAGAACAAAAAAGCGGGTTCACGGGTTCCTTATTCGATTTCGACGACCAAAATGCCGAAGAAAAGACTGCCATAGAAAAAGATGAACGTCCTTTAGATTGGGAGATAATAAATTCCGGAGAGAAGCTCGATAAATTGTCGGAAAAACTCGGGGGAGACGAATGTGGAATCTGCCTGATAGCCGATGGTGAAAACGATATGGAGGCAACAATCTTCGGAGGCGCCATAGCTGTATCGGAAACAGAAGCTTACTATATTGACGCTCAAAATAACGAAGGAATCGGGTTGCTCTTGGATCTTATGGCACGGCAGGATATCCTGAAAGTCACGTTTGAAGCCAAACGGGATTATGTTCTTGCACATCGGTTGCGCAATGATGATTCTCCGGCTTTAGTGAATTATTATGATGTCTCGCTCGCCCATTATCTGATACAACCGGAAATGCGTCATGCCGCCGACACTTTGGCATTGAAATATTTCGGATTCACGATGCAGCCGGAGCCGGTATTCTCCGTGAAAAGGGGTTCGAAAGTCGGTGTTACCTCACAAGATGGAATAGCCAAGCGGGCATGTCAAGAGGCTGTGTTTGCCTTAAGGCTCAAAGCCACGCTACAAGAGCATCTCGAAAAAGAGGGAATGACCCGGCTGCTTGAAGATGTGGAGCTGCCCTTATCTGTAGTGCTTGCCGAGATGGAGATCTCGGGAGTGAGACTGGATGTGGAAGCTCTCAATGATGCGGCACGCGAATTAGAAACCCGCCTTTCTACATTGGAAATCGAGATTTTCGATCTTGCCGGCGAAGAATTTAACGTTGGCTCTCCATCGAAAGTGGGAGAGATTCTCTTTGATAAACTGCAGCTTGACCCAAAGGCTAAGAAGACAAAGACAGGCCAGTATTCCACAAGCGAGGATGTGTTGGAAAAAGTGGCGATGAAAAATCCGATTGTGGGAAAAATTCTGGAATACCGCCAGCTGAAGAAACTTCTGACAACCTATCTCACGGCATTGCCTGCAGCCATAAATCCGGCCACAGGAAAAGTTCATACGGTGTATAATCAGACTGTGACTGCCACAGGAAGAATATCCTCTTCGGCTCCGAATCTGCAGAATATCCCGGTGAGGGAAGATCAAGGACGGGAAATCCGGCGCGCTTTCATAGCTGACGAGGGACATCTTTTCCTGAGTGCTGACTATTCCCAAATCGAGCTCCGCCTTGTCTCTGATTTCGCCCAAGATCAAACCATGCTCGACGCCTTCCGCAACGGAGACGACATACATGCAATTACAGCAGCAAAAATTTATCATAAAAAGCCTGAAGAAGTAACGGCCAATGAGCGTCGTAATGCAAAGACCGCCAACTTCGGAATCCTCTACGGTATATCCGCCTTCGGATTGGCCAACCGGCTTGGAATTCCACGCTCCGAAGCCAAGGAAATAATCGACAATTATTTCGAAACCTTTCCTACGATAAAGAGGTATATGCACGACTCTGTGGAACATGCACGCGACAACGGATATGTCTCGACAAAAATGGGAAGAAAAAGGCGTCTGCCCGACATCAACAGCAAGAACCCTGTGGTGAGAGGTTATGCCGAACGCAATGCTATCAATGCCCCTATTCAAGGTTCGGCTGCAGATATCATCAAAGTGGCAATGGTGGATATAGCCCGGGAATTCAGGGAGAAGGGAATTAAGTCGAAAATGATTATGCAGGTGCATGATGAATTGAATTTTGACGTGATTCCCGAAGAATTGCCGCAAGTGCAGGAAATTGTGACCCGGTGCATGGAAAACGCCTATAAAGGAGACGTGAAGCTAACAGCCTCAAGCGGAGTGGCATCCAATTGGCTCGATGCCCACTGATGGTCCCACCCTGCTATCGGGTTATAATGTAAAAACTAAAATCAACTTTCTCGCCATTTAAAAATGGGTAATAGACCGGGGTCTGTTTTCAAAACATTTTATAAAGTTGGCCGTAGCATACTGTTCACTTTAACTTTGTTTGTTGTCGGCCTCTTCTTAGCTGTCTATATCCTGCTGTCGCTACCTCCCTTCACCAACTACGTCAAGGATCTGGCATTGGAACAGCTTTCCCTTTTCCTCGGTTCAAAGGTGGAAGTGGAAAATCTTAAGATTATTCCATTTAATGAAGTAAGGCTAACAGGGTTGAAGGTCTATGATCCGGAGGGTAAGGAATGTATCAGAATTGAAACAGTGGGAGCCGGCATACGCCTTTGGAAGCTCATCACGGAAAAGAAAATTGAACTCACTTACGGTGAAATCATCGGCCTTCACGGTGGTATAATCCAGGATGAAAAAGATGGCCCTTTAAACATCCAATTCATCATCGACGCTTTTTCAGGAAAAGAAAAGAAAGAAAAGCAGGAGTTTGAATTAGCCCTTCATAGCGTTGTCTTGAGAAAAAGCTCTGTTTCATTTTCAAGAAATTGGATGGGCCCTGACAACAAGATAGGGAAACTGGATCTTTCACATATCGAAATTTCCGATTTAGCCGCAGATATCACTTTCCCAAAAATAAGCGACAAAGGAATTGACGTGGATTTGCGCAGACTCTCCCTCTCTATGCCCGGTCTGACAGAAATTGATAAAATTGCTCTCCGGGGAAGTTTCGGGAGTGGAGGAATATTCATTAAAGACCTGGAAATAGAATTTCCTTCGTCAAGAATTTTTATCCCACTTATTGAGATTCCGCTCAACGAAGGAGAGAATTTGGCCGACAATCTCAAAAACAACCCTCATTCTTTAGAAATAAGCGGCAGCTATATAAATCCTTCGGATTTTTCCTTTCTTTTGCCGGCTTTAGGCAAAATAAACGAACCGTTGCCTCTGGATCTTATCGCAGAAGGCACCGCAAATAATATTGATATCGATAAGTTTTTATTCGGCAATCCTTCGGTGGCATTAGTGAAATTGTCGGGAAAGATTTCCTCCCTTTCCGATATTAAAAATCTATATGCCGATATTGATGATTTCGAAGTGGAAATCCCGCATGAAACTTTTTCAAAAATTCTTCCGGGTCTGGAACAGATACCTGATAAAGTTTCTGAAATACTATCTCACACCGGCAACCTTAGCATATCCGGAAATCTGATAGCGGCTAAAACCAACGACTTGATAAGCGGTCATATAGAGGTCTTTTCAGATATTATGCAGGTTATAGTCGACGGAGGATATAATTCGGCATCAAATGACACCCATGAATTTTCCGGTGAAGTCAATATCGAAAAATTTATGGTAGATCGGATTCTTCCGGAAATTCCTATAGGAGACGTAAGGGCATCCCTGCAAGCCGACGGCGGAATAAAAGGTAAAGATCCTTTTGGCTCCCTTTCTTTAATCGTGGATAACATCGAATTCAGAAACAACTCATATAACAACATCTCCTTAGATGTTGAAAAAAATATGGAAAATATCTCGGGAAATCTTAATATTGACAATCGCCTTGGCAAAGTAGACGCGATTTTTTCTGGAGATATTAGCCCCGAGCTAATGAAGATTGATCTGGAGTGCGACCTCGCAGATTTAAATTTGTCGGATATTGTCGACATGAAAGGGCTTAACGGTTATCTTTTTTCCGGCAATTTAGACGTGAAAGGCGAAGGCACCACTATCGATGATATTATAGGGAGTTTATTCATAAACGATTTAACCATACTTCCACCAGCCGACAAAAAACCTTTGATTCTCCATCAACTGTCACTGCAATCAGAGCTTCAAGACAACACACGCCTGATTAGCCTTGACAGCGACTGGATTGAAGGAACTATAGAGGGAACGATGAAATTCAAGGGTCTGGCGGCACAAGTTGTGAACTTGGTGGATCAGACTTTCCCTGCATTTGTTGAAAGCAAGGAAATGCCGGATCAATCCCTGATGTCGGATCTGGATTTCCAATTTAATATCAAACTTGACAACACGCTTACGGAATATTTCAATCTCCCGATAAGGTTGTTAGTGCCCGTTTCTATTGACGGAGCGCTTAACGGAGCAGACAACACTGCGAATTTAGCTATAGATATCCCATATCTGCAACAAGGGAAAGACAAGTTGATTTCAGACAGCAGGGTCTTTATCGATTTCAACGGCAATGAAGGAGAGATGGACCTGCAGCTTGCCACCACTTTCCCGATTAAAAAAGGGGAGCTGCAAGTGGAGTTGCGAGCCAATGGCGAGAACAATAAATTCACAACTGATATAAACTGGATAAACACTGAAAATTCCGATTTTCGAGGATTGTTAGGGCTCACGGGAGAGGTGAAAAAGAATCCTTTGTCGTCAAAGCCCCAGCTCACTGTAGATTTCCGCCATTCCGTTCTGGATATGGGAGAGGCTGAATGGATAATAAATCCGGCCCGGATCACATATTGCGACAAACGTCTCGAAGTCGACGGTTTGAAATTATGGCACGACGAGCAGTTTGTAGAAATAGACGGAGTGGCATCGGAAGATTACTCGGATGCCTTAAATGTAAGATTGGCCGACATCGATGTCGATTATATTTTCGACACCCTTAAGATCAATTATGTCACATTCGGAGGAGTTGCAACAGGAGAAGTCACGGGTCGCTCGCTGTTCAGCAAAGACCCTGTGGCGGAAACTGAAAGACTTAAAATCATAAATTTCTCTTATAACGGAGCACAAATCGGGGAATGTTACGCCTCAAGCCGATGGAACAATTCTGCCAAAGAGATTGAAATCAGCGCCGATATTTTTAAAGAAAGCCGGCAACTGGTGAAAGCCAACGGCGGCATCTGGCTGGGGAAGGATTCCCTGGCTTTCCAAATGAATGCGGATAAAGTCCCTGTGGAATTTATCCAACCTTTTATGGCTGCCTTTTCTTCCCATGTAGGAGGCATCGCATCAGGCGATCTCCTCCTTTTCGGAACTTTCAAGGATATCGACATGACCGGGAAAATATTTGCCGATTCTGTGGCTGTTAAACTTGACTACACCAACACTGTGTATCATGGTTCGGATTCCGTAATCCTCAACAGGGGCAAAATCGATATCCCGGGATTCAGACTCTATGATAAAAACGGGAATTCCGCGTTGCTTACAGGAGAACTGACCCACCGATATTTCCATGACCCCTCCTTTACTTTCCGTCTTTCAGATGCCACAGATTTCTTATGCTATGACACATCCTCCGAGATTAACCCTGACTGGTATGGCCAGCTTTATGGCTCCGGTTCAGCCTTTATTCGGGGCATCCCCGGGTTTGTGGATATTTCGGCAGATATGACTCTTGTTGGAAATTCTTCTTTTACTTTTGTGCTTGACGACCGTCAATATGCTCAGGATTATCAGTTTCTGACCTTCTCCGACAGAAGGAAGGAAGCTGCAAAAGCTGTTGAAAAACCGGAAGAGCTGGATTTCAAATCATTGTTTAAAAAGAAAGTGACCGAGCAAAATAATGAATCGATGTCAAAGTTCGGTCTCGACATCAGGGCCACGGTCACGCCGGCTGTTCTCTTCACTCTTGTGATGGACCCGGCAGCCGGAGATAAAATCACTGCCCGCGGCCGTGGCGCCATGCAGGTGAAATATGAAAGTGATAATGATGAAATGCAACTTTACGGAAAATATGAAATCGATGAAGGTAATTATAATTTCTCTTTGCAGGATATAATCCTCAGAGATTTCAAAATCAAGGAGGGAAGTTCGATTTCCTTCAATGGTGACCCTCTGAGGGCAGACCTCGATATCAGCGCCGCCTATAGAGTCAACACAAACCTTTCAGATCTCGACAAAAGTTTTCAGAATGACCGCGATCTGACGAGAACCAATGTGCCTGTGGATGCCATTCTCTCTGTCAGCGGAAACATGCAGGACCCGGATATCACTTTTGACATCGAACTGCCCACACTAACTCAAGATGTGGAAAGAAAGGTGAAGAGTATAATATCCACCGACGACATGATGAACCGTCAGATTATTTATCTTCTGGCTCTTAATCGTTTTTACACGCCGGAATATATGGGCATGAGCGGAAATGGAGGAGAACTGGCTGCCGTGGCTTCTTCAACAATATCCTCGCAGCTGACAAATATGCTCGGCCAGCTCACCGATAAAGTCTCGGTGGCGCCATCTTTCAGAAGCGACAAAGGAGATTTTTCTGATATAGAGGTAGATGTGGCTCTTTCCTCCCGACTCCTTAACAATCGCTTGCTTATTAACGGTAACTTCGGATATAGGGACAAGAGCACTTCCAACACCACTTTCATCGGTGATTTTGACATCGAATATCTACTTACAAAAAACGGCAATCTCCGGTTGAAGGCCTATAATCATTTCAACGACCAGAACTATTATTTGCGTGAAGCCCTTACCACCCAAGGGCTGGGGGTGGTTTTCCGTAAAGACTTCGACAAATTGTTCGGATCTCGAAAAGAGGAAAAAGAAAAAGATGAAGAAGAGATAGAAGAGGCCGGAGCTTCATCTGAAGAAAATAAAGGCGAGATTATAAACTTAGAAAAATAACTGCATGGCTATCAAGGTTCAAGGATTACTCGAGCATTTCGGAATAATTAAAGACACCTCTGTGGGAGTTGCATTGAGCGGCGGAGGTGCTAAAGGGTTTGCGCATATCGGGGTTCTTATGGCTTTTGAAAGATTTGGCATCAAACCTGATATTTTTTCCGGAGTGTCGGCCGGAGCGATTGCAAGCGTACTATATGCTGCCGGGCTAACCCCAAACGATATAATAAAATGTTTCACCGATGCTTCAAAATTCGGAGACTTCACTGAATGGTCGATTCCCAGAGAGGGGTTCCTACGCCTTGACAGATTCGGGAAGCTTCTTGACAGCTGGCTTCCCGTGAAACGTCTGGAGGAATTGAACACGCCGGTGATAGTTTGTGCCACCGACATCGACCATGGTAAATCCGTGGGATGGAGCAAAGGGGAAATCGTGCCAAGGGTTTTGGCTTCATGCAGCATTCCGATCGTTTTCAATCCCCAGAAAATAAACGGTGTGAATTATGTTGACGGAGGCGTTTTAAGGAATCTGCCGGCATGGGCAATCAGAAAATATGTCAAAACCTTATATGGATGCAATTGCAGTCCTTTGCGTCAGACAGATATGGAGAAAAAATCGATCATAAACATAGCCTACCGTTCGTTTCATCTTATGCTGAAGGCCAACATGCCTCAAGATATGCGCCTTTGCGATTATCTTATACAGGTGAAAGTGCCGGGGCAGGTCTCCACATTCGAACTCTCGGCATTACGCAAAGGAGTGATGGCCGGCTATAACGCCGCATGCCAAACCCTCGAATCCCTCTTATAATGAGCCTGTTTACAGTTTCAACATAAAACAGGACAGGGGTCTTACTTTTGAGAAACTTCAATAAATTTATTAATTTTGTGAAACATATCACCGGATTCCGGCTTATTTCCTTTTTTCAGTTGAGATTTAATGATTACAATCCATTATAAAAAAGACCGACAGATAATCAGGAATTTTAATCCCGAAAACCTAAAGGAGCTGAATAAGGATGATCTGTTATGGATAGATCTCGACTCCCCCACGGCGAAGGAACGAAAGGCAGTGGAGGATTTCATTGGCATCAAACTTCTGACAAGGGCCCAGGCTGAAGAGATAGAATCCACATCTAAATATTCCGAGTCTCCGGATGCCGTGATCGCCAACTGCAACTATTTCATTAGCCGTGACCATTCCTACATTATAGAACCGACCACATTTATCATTACCCGCAACGGTTTTATGGTGTCTGATCATGACATTCATCCTTCATCGTTTGATGATGTGGATAAAAGAATTCTCGCTTCGCCGGCAAAAAATTCCAACGGATATGAGGTGTTGATAACAATGTTGGAGTCTTTGATTGATTATGATGCCGATATGGTGGAACTTATCAACCGACAAATCTCAGCCCTCTCAAAAGATCTCAATTCCAGCGACAATATAAATAAAAGCGTGTTGCATCGAATCAATAGTCTCCAGGAGAAAACCATGTCGATGCGTGAAAACATCTTCGACCTCCAAAGAGTGATTTCAGCCATAATGAGATCTTCACGTTTTCCCGATTCAGTCGACAATCGCCTCTCCCTGATGATAAAGGATATCGATTCTCTCGTGACCCATGGGGAAATAAGCTTCGAACGTCTTGACTATATGCAAGACACTGCCCTGGGGCTTATAAATATCGAGCAAAACGAGATTGTCAAGATTCTTTCAGTTGCGGCGGTGATTTTTATGCCCCCTACCCTTATCGCATCTATCTATGGCATGAACTTCAAGGTGATGCCGGAATTAAACTGGGAATGGACCATGGGCAACGGATGGGTGGTGCCCGCAGGCTATCTTTTTGCCATTTTCTTAATGGTTTTGGTTACTTTTCTCACCTATTGGTTTTTCAGATACAAAAAATGGTTATAACTTTGCCTTATGTTTGGGATATTTTTCAAATAAAATTTTAAAACAAAAAATAAACTTATGAAACTGAAATCAATTTTCTGTCTTGCGTTGACAGCGTTGCTTGCCACAAGCTGCGTATCCAAAAAAGACTACACCAATCTACAGACAAAATACGATGAGCTCCAGCTTATGTATGGCAGCACACGCGATGAACTTCTCGGTTGCAACGGCGATGTGAAGAGCCTCCAGGCACAACTCGAAAATTGCAACCAGACTAACAATGATCTTCGCAACGACCTCAAAGACGTGAAAGACGCTCTCTCAAAGAGCATGGAAAACAACAGTCAGGGAAATGCCAATATCTCGAAACTTGTGGATGAAATCAATGCTTCCAACAAATATATCAAACAACTTGTGGAAGCCAAATCAAAATCCGACTCTCTCAACCTTGCCCTGACCAATAAACTGACTCGCTCGCTCGACACAAAAGAACTCAATGATGTGGATGTAAAAGTGTTGAAGGGTGTGGTTTATATCTCATTGGCAGACAACATGCTTTTCAAGAGCGGTAGCTATGAGGTTAGTGCTCAGGCTAAATCCACTCTCGAAAAAATAGCAAAAATCCTTAAAGACTTCAAAGATTTCGACGTGCTTGTGGAAGGCAACACTGACAATGTTCCCATCTCCAGAACAAATATCCGCAACAACTGGGACCTCTCTGCCCTCAGAGCTTCTTCAGTGGTGCAAGTGCTCCAGAATGATTTCGGAATCAATCCTGCAAGACTATCTGCTGCCGGTCGCGGTGAATATAATCCTGTAACCGATAATGACACAGAGGCTCATAAACAAATGAACCGCAGAACTCAGATAATCATCACTCCGAAACTCGATGAATTCATGGATCTTATCGATCAGGCTCCGGCTGAAGATTAATTGAGATCCCATCATTTTTATAATGATGACTAAAATATTTTATTTTTTCTTTATGGTATTCGTGTGTACATCACAAGGATGCATTTCTGATGACGAACCGCAAGGAATAGCCCTGTCACCGGGCGATTCCTTGCCCTCTTTTTCAGTGGTATGTTCCGACGGAGCAACTATTTCTACAGAAAGCCTGAAAGGCAAAAAATCGATGATTGTTTTCTTCAACACATCTTGTTCGGATTGCAGACAGGAACTCCCGGTTGTTCAACAAGTCTGGGAAACCTTTAAAAACGATCCGGAGGTTGTGATAATCGCCATTTCTCGTGAAGAAGGCCCGGAAAGTGTGGCAAAATATTGGGAAGAAAACAACCTTACGATTCCTTATTCGGCCCAAACCACCCGCGAAGTATATTCCCTGTTTGCTCCAAGCGTGATCCCTCGAATCTTTATATCAAACCCTCAAGGCGTCATAACTTTCACTTCCGGAGACTCTGATATGCCGGACTATTCTTTATTGGTCGACACCTTGAACTCCATCAATTAATTTTCTCTCTCCTTAACCTTAAAACTTACTTACAAAATGTCTCGTTTCGATATTGCCCGTCTTCGTAAAGAAAATGGAATGAGTCAAGGTGAACTCGCCGGCTTGCTCCAGATGACCCAAAGTTTCCTCTCTGCCATTGAAAATGGGAAAAGCCCTCTTCCAATTGAGAAGGAGGAACGACTTTGCGAAATTTTCCATATTAAGAACCTTTCAGATTATATCATCAGGAAGAAGGAAAATGCCGAAGAAAGAAATCTAAACGACATGACAGACAGCGATCTTTTCAATCAGCTTCTTAACAGATTTCACAAACAGGCCCACAGCTCTGAAGGCTCACACCATCACCATGAACACCATAGCCTGATAGAAAATCTTCAAAACAAAGTTGATCTGCTTTTTGAAAGAAACGAGCGCCTGATGGAAAGAAATGACAAACTCAGCCGGGACAACGACCGGCTAAGATCCGAAATAGACTCCTATCGCATTGAGATTGATAAACTTCGTAAAGAGCTTTCCGGCTTGAAGAAATAAAGAGTTTAGATAAGGCTTATCAAAGATTTTCCCAACATTTATGTTTTCCTCAGCCTTATGATTTCCTCGGCCCTGATTGCTGACCGTTACTGTATTGCCTACTGTTATTAAACGATTATTTGCTGATTTCAATCACATAAGCCCCTTCATTCTGTGCCTTCACCTCAGCATTTAAACCGCAATCTCTAAAAAGCTGTGCCAGTTTGGTGGCCGGCGGCAATATATCGCTTTCCGATTCTCGTTCCTTATGGATATTATTGATAAATTTCTCACTGCATGGGAAGGCAATAAAAATTTTACCATCTTCCTTAAGATTGACGCTTCTCAACCATTTTAACGTATCAATCGGAGTATGTAGATGAGGATAAACGCTATATAGAATGATTCTGTCGTATTCCCCCTCTATATTCTCTTTCTCAAAATCCATACTGATAAATTCCGGCAATGGTTTCAGCATGTTGAATTTCTGCTTTGCTCTTGAAAGCATTCCTTCTGAATAATCCACTGCTGTCAATTTTCCTTTCTCCCCTATTCTTTTCGCCAAATAAGGCAACAGGACCCCTGTTCCGGTTCCTAAATCCAAAACCGACATTCCATCCTTCAGGTCTATATAATCAAGTATTTCCTCAACCTTATCCGGCGTTGACAATATTTCATTTTCATCCCATTGAGGAGCCAGCTTATCAAAAAATTCTCTTTCGTCCATTCCTTTCTGCTTTCATTTAATTCGATTTCAAAAGTAACAATATTATGCAAATTTGACAAACAGAATAAACTTTACTGATATTATTAAACATATTAGTGATATAATGAACAATTATTAAAATATTTCACTAATTTTACACTCTCAAAATGATTTAAACACTTACTTACCATGAAAAAATTAATTTTTTCTGCTTTATGTCTTTCAGTTTTTTCCGGTGTATGGGGCCGAAATCCCAATGATACAACATCTCTACAAGAAGTAGTCGTTACAGCTCCTATAAAAACAAATGTAGCCTTGACACCGTTGGATGTAACAACAGTTACCTCCGCTCAGATAGACAAATCTTCTGAAACATCTCTACTCCCAGTATTGCAAAACCATATTCCGGGCTTTTTCGTTAGCGAAAGAGGCATGGAAGGTTACGGAGTTTCCGGAGGATCAGCCGGCACTGTAAATATCCGTGGTGTCGGAGGGGGCAACAAAGTGTTGTTTATGATTGACGGTATGCCCACATGGGCCGGATTTTACGGTCATGCAAACCCCGACACCTATTCTGTCAATGGCGTGGAGAAGGTGGAAGTGGTCAAAGGCCCGTCATCCCTTCTTTATGGATCGGGAGCTATGGGTGGTTCTGTCAATATCATCACCAAAAAAAATGTGAACGACGGTTTCTCCGGAAGAGCCCGTGCTATGTTCGGTAGTTTCTACACATTTAAATTCAATCTCTCGGGAGCTTATAAAAAAGATAAGTTTTCGGCAGTAGCCGCAGCTCAATTCGACCGAAGCGACAACAATCGCCAGGGATCCAACTATTGGCTTGCTTCGGAATATCTGCAGTTGCAATATGCAGCTTCCTCTCATTGGAGTGTAGGAGCAAATGCGGATATGACTCAAAGCAAAGCACACAATCCGGGCACTATTCAATCTCCTTTGGAAAACATGTGGACACAGATTTCCCGCGGCAACGCTTCTGTCTATGCCCACAATAAGTATGATATTGTCAACGGTGGCGTGCAGGCCTACATCAATTGGGGCCACCATAGGCTTGACGATGGAAACAGTCCCGGGGCAAATCCCAGAAACTATCTGTTTCATCTCAACGACTACAACATGGGATTCTCAATTTTTGAAACAGTCAATCCATGGGTGGATAACGACCTTTCAGTCGGTATTGACTTCCAACATTGGGGAGGTCATGTCTGGAACACTCCCAAACCGGCAATATATAACCCGGAAACTGACGGACCCTTCAATAAATCGGAGTCAAAATACAATGAAAATGAAGTTGCCGGCTACGTAATGATGCAACAGGGGCTTATCAACGATCTCCTCTCCATAAATGCCGGAGTAAGACTACAGCATAATTCACAATATGGCAACACATGGGTGCCCCAGGCAGGGTTTATAATCCGTCCGGTGGAATTGTCTGAAATAAAATTCTCATTTGGCAAAGGTTTTCGTTCACCCAATATTCGTGAGCTCTATCTTTATGCACCAGCCAACCATAATCTGAAACCGGAGTATCTTTTGAATTATGAACTATCTTATCGTCAGACCATTTGTAACGGTAATTTCAATTATGGCGTTGCTCTCTATTTCATCGATGGAAAAGATATGATACAGACTACCATGGTTGACGGCAAACCTCTAAATATGAACACGGGAAGCTTCATAAACAAAGGCTTTGAACTTGACGCCACCTACAGGTTCTGCAGGAATTGGTCGGTTTACGCCGGTTATGCATATCTTCACACTAACAATGCGACAGTGCTCTACGCTCCTAAAAACAAACTCGATCTTTCTTTGTCTTACAATCCGGGACATTTCGAATTCACGCTTGAGAACAACAATATATGGAGCTTGCACAACGGAAATCCCGATAAGACCGAAGATTATTCTCTGATAAATCTAAGGGCTGCCTACAATTGGGCAACTCAAATCCCGGTGACTTTATTTGTAAAGCTTGACAACATTTTCGGTGAAAAATACGAAGTTGTATATGGATGTCCTATGCCGGGCACTACTGCCTTCTTCGGAATTGAGGCAAAGTTCTAAACGCTTACTTACTATTGTAAATTAACCTGAAGACAGAGAAGGAATTATGCAAAGCCGATTGTCACTTTTGTATTTTCTTCAATTTGCCGTCTGGGGTTGTTATCTTTCCTGCTTCGGGCAATTGCTCGGAGCAGGCGGCGTTGGAGCCGACATTCAATGGTTTTATGCCGCTGTGGGACTCGTATCGCTCTTAACTCCCTCTCTTTTCGGACATTTTGCAGACAGTTTCGTTCCCTCCCTTCGTCTGTTGTCAATGTGCCATCTATGCGCTTCCATAGCTATGTTTGGGGCGTGGGTATATGCGGATTCTCATCCTCAGCTATCTTTCTGGCCCTTTTTCCTGATTTACGTCGCATTCCTGGCCTTCTATATGCCGACTATGGCTTTGGCTAATGCCACAACCTTTGCTCTTCTAAAAAGGGAAGGGAAAGCGCCTGTAGACCGTTTTCCAATAATCCGGGTATGGGGCACTATTGGTTTCGTTGCGGCGATGTGGTTTGTGAATTCTGCTTATCTTTATGACGGGGTTTTCGGTTTCACGATCAACGACGCTAATCCGGCTGCTTCTTCCCGGTTTCAATATACTCCGATGCAGCTGCTTTCAAGTTCGGTTTTCGGACTTCTTACAGCTCTCTATTCTCTCACATTGCCTGTAACGCCTGTTCCTAATCCCGGGAAATCATCTTCGTTTTCCGATATATTCGGCTTTAAAGCTTTCAAACTGTTCAAAGTTCCCGAAGTGAGAACCTTCCTGATTTTTGCGATTTTCACGGGAGTATGCCTTCAAATTTCAAACGGCTTTGCCATCCCTTTCATAAACCATTTTATGGCATTTGATGAATATGCAGGCTCGTTAGCCGCCGGGAACGCTACATTGCTTTTTTCAGTTTCACAGATGTCGGAAGCGGCTTTTATTCTTATAACCGGGATTGCCATGAAAAGATTGGGATTCAAAAGCGTCATTTTTCTGGCCCTCGCAGCCTGGTGTCTTAGATTTCTCTTCCTGGGAATCGGAAATCCCGGCGACGGCTTGATATGGTTGCTGGCCTCTATGATTGTCTATGGTGTGGCATTTAATTTCTTTAATATTGCCGGACATATCTATATGGATCAGAAAAGCGACAAATCCACCCGAGGATTCGGTCAGGGTCTTCTCATGATGATGAGCAACGGGATTGGGGCAACCGGAGGCATGATTGCTGCAGGAGCAGTTGTCAATAGTTTTTGTAAATGGGAGATGGTTCCTTCTGCTTCAGGCACCGGCATGATGAGACTATTTATGGGCGATTGGAGTGCACCATGGTTAATATTTGCCGGATATTCAATTCTTGTAGGACTTCTGTTCCTTTTATTTTACCGAAGCTCCGCCTGCCAAAAAACTCATAAATCTGATGTGACGGGCATCAACGATAAATTTTTGCCAGACCAAAGCATGTGAGCGGATCCAAAGCTTCCCCATTATATCTTATTTCGAAATGTAAATGAGGTCCGGTGGAATTCCCGGTGCTTCCGCCAAGTCCTACAGCCTGTCCGGCTTTGAGTTGCTGTCCCGGAGTGACTATGCTGCGAGTCATGTGGGCATATCTTGTTTCATATCCCCCGGAATGGGTCACTATGACATAATTACCATAACCCTTTTCTTCATACGACACTTTTGTCACCACTCCCGGCAAGGCATTCCTGACTGTGTCGCCTATATTCAAACCAATATCAATTCCCTTGTGGACTCTGCCGAATTTAGGACGGTATCCATATCCGGAAGTAAGCCTCCCTTTAATAGGCAAATGGAAATCTTTTGTTAGAAATTGCGGCAATTCCGTCACTTTTGGATTATAAGTGCCCATTTTTCCGGAAGCTCCCCATTGCTTTGAATTTCCTGATGTTTTTCTGTAATTATCCTGGCGGTAGGTATTGGAGTTTCTTTTAGGCGCTAAAGGTGAAACCTTTGCCCATCCTCCCGATTCATAAAAATCATGTTCGCTGTAAACCTCTCCCATATAAGCCAAAACTCCGTCTATAGAAGAGTCGAAATCATCTGTGTCTTCTTCGATATAACTTTCCCCTATATAATCATAAAAGTTCTCTTCAACGGAAATAGAGTCGTTTTCCACTATCAAGCCAATCAACGACGTTATGTCTTGATTTTTTTCTCCAATCCCGTTGGCCGACAGAATCAAAGGGATTGAAAGCAAGGAAGCTATAATGAATTTCTGAGAACCTTTAATCTTCACTTATGGATTATTCGTTCTGATCTTTGAAATCGTGATATTCAATTTCAGAGTCTTCCTCCGGTTTTTTCCCTTTTTTCTTATATTCCTCCACCATGGAAGAGCCGAATAGAATCCAGGCCGCACATGCCACTATCGACAGGAAGACACACCCTGCCAATATAAGCCCTTTTCGTGGAGAAGTCGGTTTAATGGGGACTGTGGCCGGAGTAAGTATGGTATAAACCGGAGTTGTTTCCTGCACTTTAGACTTTGCATGTTGCACTTGTAGAGATGTCTCATTATAAAGATTGAAAGCGAGGGAAGCCTCATTCTGGAGTCGTTCCCTTGTCACCTGTGCAGTGCGTGTGGCAAGATTCTGGTTGCGGTCCATGTAATCGGCCAGCCTTTGCTGAGATTCATAATAAGCTTCTTTTGCCTCATCATTCAGCTTCATCGCATATTCAAGGTCTTTACGAGCTTTATCTGTGCGATAAGTTGTGATATATTCTCTCAGACGAGCCACAACGGTGTCGGCCAAAATTGCGCTGACCATCGGGTCTTGCATTTTGGTGTCTATGATTATCACATTCGTCTTCTGATCTACATTCGCAGTTATACGCTGGCCTAAAGCCGTCACTAAGGCCATCTCCTCTGCAGTCAACTGGAAATTGCTCGTCTGATGGTCGGCATCCACGTTTTCTTCCTCCTTCGGTCTCAATAGGCCTATAACTTTCCCCGGTAGTTTCATGATTCCTCCCCACCAGGGACTGCTTATCTCCGTGGTTAAATAATCTTTTACGGTGTAGTTATTGCCATCCTTGTCTTCGACAACTACATCAAAAAGACTTGTTGCGAAGGGCACAGAGCTTACAATGTCTGGATAAAGCTGGGGGAAAACTGCATCCACCGAGGAGCTTCTCGACGTATTGAAACCCGCCATAGAAGCCAAGGCTCCGAGTCCGCCGCTTATCGAACGTGATGTGCCGTTATATTCCGGTGCTAATTTCACTGTGGTCGTGTATTCCCGCGGGATGCTGAATGCTATGACCAGACCTGTCACAACTCCCCATAAGGCCCACACAAGCAATAGCTTCTTTCGCGACCAAAGCTTATAGACAAGTTCTAATATATCTATTTCTTTTTCTTCGCTTTCCGGATTTTTATTTTCGGAATTTTCCTCCCTCATAATTATTCTATCTCCTAAATAAACTGGCTATTGTGGCGGCTAATGTTGTCACCGAACTGAAGGTTGTGGCCATAGTCATTATCTGGGCCCAGTTAATACCGTTGCTCGACTTGCTCGGAACTATAATCTGGCATCCGGGCTCTATCGGTGTGCTGCCTTTACCTTTGGCAACCGTTCCATTCAAATAGACTATAAATACTTTGCCCTTCTTGGCTTTGTCGCCATAACCTCCCGCCTGTTCTATATAATATTTAAGCTTCTTGCCCGGAACATACACCACTGAATTCGGGAACATCACATCGCCGGAAATCTTTACCGTGCTTTGATATTGAGGGATAAAGAGGCGGTCGCCTTCCACCAATATCAGGTCGGCATAGCTTCCCGGATTCTCCAGGGCAGCCTCCAGATCTATACCAACATTATACGTGTCTGCAACGTCTATTTTGCTTAGTGAAATGGAATCGGCGCTATTATTGCTGTTCATCATTGCAAGCCGTAGCGTTTCCTTTCTTGCCTCATATTCCGATTCCGAAAGTTTCCTCTCAAGATGTGCTCCTTTCACATAAGCGGCATCCAAAATGCCTCCTGCTCTTTGAATCAGGTCGGAAACTCTTTCATTCCTCTTCTCGAGAACATAATCTCCGGCGAACAAAACTTCTCCTGAAATATTGACAGATGCCTGCACCTCATATCCCGGGCTATAACGCACTGTCACCATGTCGTAAGGCATGAGTTCAAAACCCACACCGGTGCCTACCTGCAAGGTCCGGTCGATTGCTACTGAGAAGACTTCCGCAAGCTGTTCCGTCTGTTCGGTTGCTCCCGGATCTACAATTCTTCTCGAAATGTCAATTCTGGCTGTGGAGGCACCTGAACGTAGTCCTCCTGCCGCCAATATCAAATCCTCTATGGTCATGTTTTCAGCATAGGGATATTGTCCGGGATTTGTAACCTGACCCGAAATTGTCAGATAACCGCGGTCTACAATCTCCTCCACACTTGAAATCACAAGTATATCGTTTCTCTTGAGCTCAACATCCGGGGAAGTGCCGTCCATAATGTTTCCTATGTCGAGAGCCAGTATCTGCAGCTGCAGTTCCGGACCCTCCCTATATAACAAGGCCCTTCCTAAATTAGCATCCTCTTTCAGTCCGTCGGCTACATTTATAAGTTGTGCCACGGTTCTAACTTCGGGACCTAACGCATACATTCCAGGGCGGAAAACTGCTCCCTTCAATTCAACTTTATTCGTATATCTGTCTAATATGGAACCTACAGTAACCAGGTCACCGTCTTGCAGGTTATAGGCTGCAAAGTCTCCTTTTTCCACATTATACAAAACATTCTCCAGATCATTATGGCGCTGCAATCTCACCATTCCCGTGTAGGCATCGCCCGAAAATCCTCCGGCATATCCTAAAAGTGTGGCCAAGGTTTCTCCGGGACGCATTTCATACCACATCGGACGCTTGACTTCGCCAATGATATTCACTAATTCTTCATAAGGAGGAACTATAATCACGTCTCCCTCCTGGAGCATGATATTCCCGCTTGTCTTCCCTTTCATGATATATTCATAAAGGTCGACTCCTGCCACTTTTTTCCCGTTGCGTAACACCTGGATGTTTCTTAACGTACCTATCTCTTTGACGCCTCCGGCAAGATAGAGTGCATTGAAAACCGAAGCAAAAGGAGAGACTACAAATGTGCCGGGCGAACGCACTTCTCCCATCACGTTCACCATGATTGATCTCACTTCTCCTAAAGTCAGGTTGATATCAGTTTCAGCATCAAGCATACCTCCATATTTTCTTGAGAAAGCGCTTTTTATGTATTTGTTGGCGTCGTTGATGCTCATGCCGTTTAAATACACCGGACCTAACTGTTCTATCATTATGCTTCCTTCGGGAGAGATGGTCTGGCGTAAATGCTCTTCATTTGCGCCCCAAATATCTATGATCACCTCATCGCCTGGACCTAAGCGATAGTTCACAGGAGTGCCGATATTCATGTTGGGGGCAAACGTCAAATCGCTGCTCGAAAATATATCATGGCCGAAGATTTTTTTACCCTCTTGAGGCATATTTAAATCTTCTTCAATCCATACCACCTCGTTATATTCCGGCTCCATAAAACCGGTGTTTTCATTAACCACCAAAGTGGGAGCTGTGGAATTTGCCGTCTGGCTTCTTTTACGGCTTCGTGTGGCAGCTGTTGTATTCCCTGCTGCCCCTTTCGCTTCCGTTTGCTGTGATTCGTATTGTTTTCTGATTCTTTGCGCCTGGGCCGGTGTCACTCCCTTTGACAAAAGCTCCTGGCCTATTTGTTCCTGCGACTTTCCGGCGGCTGCCTGCTGTTTGATATAGGATATCACCTGCTGATCTGTCATCGCCCATCCCCATAAGGATATAAACAAGATGAATGTCAACAGGATATGTCTTTTCTTCATAGAGATTTTTTTAGTTAATTTGACTACGCCGCTTTCTGAGTTTTAATCTTCACACACCCCACCCGACGTCTATTGCAAAATTAACAAAAATTTGACTCTCGCCCAAACTTTTTTTGCCTCTCACCTTCCCTTATATATTTCCTTTGATAACTTTGCTTTACATTCCTTTCAGCCTCTGCTTTCAATTCCCCTTTTTCTTCTAAAATAAAATCCAAAAATGCCGCCGACAACCAATATCCCTAATAGCCCTATACCTATCCATAAAATAAGCGATGAATCGTCTTTCTCAACGGAATTTGTTTCAACCGTTTCTTTAATTTCGGGCTCCTCATGCTGCGGATTCTTTAGCTCGGCAGCCACGGCGGCAGAGGCTGCCTCCTCTGCCGGATCGGAATATTCAATTTCATAAATGTTCACCGCATTCCCTCCGCCGTTTTTCCTGCCTTGAGAAGTCACCACGAGATATTTTCCATCCGGAGAAATATCCAGACCCACAGGAAAGGAATCTACTGCCATACTGCCGATCACTTCCATCTTTTCCGAGTCAACCACATATAATGCCGATGATGAATTACATGCAACAAAGAGATATTTCCCGCTTGGAGAGGCTTTTAATGTCCGGGCGCCTCCCCCCACTTTCACATGCTTGATTCCAGGGATTTTGAATTCCCGGGTGCTGCCTCTTTGCCTGCCTATGGCTTGCACAAGGCTGTCTAAAGGCACGGAAAAAACTTCTCCGCTTGAGTTTCTGCTCATGTAGATATTTCCACCTTTAACTATCACATGTCTCATCTGGCTTAAGGAAGGTATCATCCCGATCCATTCCATCTTTTTGACATCTATCACAGCCAAAGGTCCGCCCATGCCGCTTATCAGAAGCAAACTGTCGCCCGGCAGGAACACTGTCCCTCGCAAGGAATAGCCGCTCCCGGAATCTCTGTCGATTGATTTTGTCAGGCTATAGTTAAGATTCAATTTATTTCCTATGGTAATCGGCGGTAAATGATGCCATTTATGAGGATCTTCATCCGATATATCCAGAAATCCTACCGTATTATTTCCCCAATGTGTGATGGCAAGCAAGTTTCCGGAATTCGATAAAGCCACCATTTTCGGCAATGGTCCGGTTTCTGTCATCAATATTATTTCATCTTTCTCCACATCTATCACTGCAAGAGCCGACGGATCCTGGGCATTTATATCAAATGTGCGCCGGTAATAGGGCACAAACATATATTTGCCGTCTCGGGTGATGGCCTCCTCTACGGGTTTTCCCATAAAGCTTTTATTTTCTCCTCCGGGATAGTGTGTGAATTCATAATAGCCTGACGGTGCCAGCCACATCGGCCCAGTCCCGGATTCAAAATTATGACTTATGGTTTTTATCTTTTCCAGGCTTTCGGTCTTATATGCCACAGTCTTTCCCCCCTCAAGTGAATTCACATAAAATTTCTCTCCACCGGGAACAAAGGATGCCGACTTCGGCGACCTGATATCGGCATCATAACTTTCTCCTTTCCCGAAACCATGTTTCTGACCTATACAGGTCACTGTCAACTCCCCGTTTTTTGTCTCTAACTTATCCCCGACTTTCGAATGGACAACAGGCATCGATTTCTGGGCATGACTATTAATCGAAAAAAATAATATAACTGCTGTCAGCAACCTCAAATTCCTTAAAATAAAATTCGCTTTCATATTTTTATCTTCTTCTACGACTCTGACTTTAAAGCCGACTATCAATCTTTATCTCTGCACACTCTTTAAGCCATTCCCTTTTAATTTCTAACTCCTCTGTCTTTCATCTTGCTGCACACCCGAATTTATCCGGCCTTCTTACTTCACATTATGGAAAACAGTCATTCTTCCCATCTCAAATTTCATATCGACGGGAAGAATGACTCGTTTATTTTCTCTGTATGTTTGTTTTTACTGAGCCGGAGTTTCTGCAGGAGCAGCAGGTGCCGGAGCTGACTCAGCTGCCGGAGCATTGGTCGGAGCGCTAAACGGAGCTGTTGTTTCAGCCGGAGTCGGATTAATTGATGATTTGGTTATCGGCTTTGTGATAGTGAATGATGTCAATATGCTTATCACGCAAATAAACACTGCCAGACTCCATGTGGCTTTTTCAATAAAATCTGTGGTCTTTCGATAGCCCAGATATTGGTTTCCCTGTGAATAGTCGGATGCGAGGCCTCCGCCTTTTGATTTCTGAATCAATACAGCGCCTATCAATAAGACGCATGCCAATACAATCAGAATGCTAAGAAAAATATACATCTTTATCTTTTCTTTTGCGGGCTGACACGTCAACCCTTTGGTTTGGTTTTATAAGTTTCTATCGCTATAAGTTTCTTGATAAAGCGAATTTGGTCTGCAAAGTAAATGTTTTTCTCCGGATTATTCAAATTTTGGAGCTCAATAATTGCCAAAGCCTCTGAATATCTCCTGTTTTTTATCAATTCTGACAGACTCGGCTGATTTTTTTCTTCTTTTTTCTCTTCCTCTCTAACCGGCAATTTTTCACTTTCCCTCTCTGTATAAACCGGCTGATTCTCTTCCTCATGACTCTCTTCCTCCACAAGATCCTTCATATAGCCTAAAGGTTTATGATCATGCCCGAATTTGGAAAGAAATGAATCGATCGGATCAAAGGCGCCCTTCTCCTCCTTCTTCTTGTCTTCATCATCCTTTTCAGGAGGCACGAGCCTTTCTGCCACTTCACGGTCGCCTATATTGGCAAGGATTCTGGCTCGCAACAACCGGCGGGAATCGGAGCCCCGCTTACTGTTGTTATAATCTTCAAGCAGAGCCACTACATAATATGGATATTTTGCCGTTAAATCTTCCAATTCTTTCTTGTTTTTACCAGTTACCAAGCGTTGCGTTAAAAATCAGGTTGACAAGCTCCTCACATATTTCATTACACAAATCATCCTGCACATCGGTCAACATGAGACTGCTTGAAAATTGACGATAAGCGGAAAACGATTGGTCGATATCGTTTTCAGAGTTCTTGTTATCAGTGTATTTCACCCTTACCGTAATAGTAAGGCGTGTTTCGGTTGCGTAGGCGTCCTCACCCACGGATTGAGGAGAAAGGCTGTAACCCGTGATCTCTCCTGTCATTTCCAGGTCGGCATTACCATCGATTTCCTGCAACCGGGTCTGTCGCGTCACCGTGTCAAGCAGTTTATTCTCGAAGGTCTGTTGCAAGGGGGGATAAACCAAAGCGGCACGAATAGGAAACTCCGTGATATCTATGGTTTTATAAATATCATAGTTCAAAGCCGAACCATTGAATTTATAAGAGGGGATACACCCTTGAAGCATCACCATCAAGGGAAGCATAGCCAGCCATTTCAATTTCGACTTTATTATATTTCTAATGCTCTCTTTTAGCTTTATCATATTTAAATTTTTGACTCAGTCGGCTCTCCGGTGAGGTCTAATCCCAATTCATGGATTTTCCTATAAAGGGTCCTTTGGGATATGTTCAGCTGCTCGGCCGTGAGTTTCTTATTTCCTTTGTTTCTTTTCAAAGCGGCAGCCACAGCTTCTTTCTCCGCTTGTTCTAATGTCGTAGGAACTTCCGTGGCAACAGCCGTCTCCACTACGGCCTGATCCTCGGCAGGCTGATATTTAATCAGAGTCTGAATCGGCTCTCTTTCGTTAATATCGCCTTCCTTCTTCCCCTTCAATTCTTCTATCTCTTTTTCAAGGTCTGTCAGTTCGTTGCGCATTCGGTAGATCAACTGCCAAAGCATTTCTCTCTCCGTTTCGTAACTCATATCCTTCCCGGGGGCCACCAAGGAAGCGTTTCTGGAATAATCCATCGGAAGCAATTGCAAAAGCTCTTCGCGTGTTATTTCATTTCCCACATGGAAAAGAGCCAATTGTTCCACAATGTTCTTCAACTGTCTCACATTTCCCGGCCAGCGATATAGAAGCATGGCTCTCTGAGCTCCTTCCGAGAACATGATTCCGGGCATTACATATTTTTCCGAAAAGTCGGCGGCAAATTTTCTTGCCAGCAATATGACATCATCCCCTCTATCATGGAGTGAAGGCACATCTATCACCACTGTTGAAAGCCTATAGTATAAATCCTCTCTGAATTTTCCTTTTTCCACTGCCTTCAATAAGTTGACGTTTGTGGCGGCTACTATTCGTATATCCGTCTTTTGCACTTCCGAAGAACCTACCTTCAGAAATTCCCCGGTTTCTAAGACTCTCAGAAGCCTGGCTTGAGTGGTCAATGGCAATTCTGCGACTTCATCGAGAAAAATCGTGCCGCCATCGGCTTCTTCGAAATATCCTTTTCGGGTGCTGATAGCGCCTGTAAAGGCACCCTTTTCATGGCCGAAAAGCTCGCTGTCTATAGTGCCTTCCGGGATTGCTCCACAGTTTACGGCAATATATTTCTTATGTTTCCTTGCTCCGTAGGCATGGATAATTTTAGGAAAAAACTCCTTGCCGCTGCCGCTCTCGCCCGTGACAAGCACGGAAAGGTCTATGGGAGCTACTTTTACAGCCCTTCCGATCGCCTCTATAAGCGCCGGAGAATTCCCTATTATTGTAAAACGTTGTTTTACTCTTGATATTTCCTCTGATTCAGTCATTTCATCTCTTTGAGTTGATAGGTCTTCTCTCTTAAGAAAGCGCCTAATTGTTCAAGTGTTTCATATTTGTTTTGTTCCTCCACAGAAATCGGATCCCCTATGGATACGTGTACCTCTTTCCCATAGGAAGAGAAAAGCTCCCGAGGCAATCTCATGGTGCGCAGACGCCAGTCGATGCGGCCCAGGATATTGCAGAACGTTGAATTCTTACAATGAAAATATATTGGAATAACCGGCACTTGCAGCTGCTTTATCAATCTAATTATCACCTGTTGCCACGGACGGTCTGATATCCTCAGGCGCCAGTCGACGTTGGAAATGGCACCAGCCGGGAAGAATCCTAATGGATGACCCTCTTTCACATGGCGCAAAGCCTCCCTCATTCCCTGCATCGTGATTTTGCGCTTCTCGGGATCGTCGCTCTTTTGAGGATCTACGGCTATGAAGCCCGGACGCATGGCTTGCAACTGATTCAGGATTAAATTCACCATCACCTTATAATCGGGTCTCACGCTACCTACGAGGTGTAGCAATATGATGCCATCGTAGCTGCCGATAGGATGATTGCTCACAGTGATGAACGGGCCCTCTTTAAATCTTTGAAGGATATCATAATTGTCAACTCGCAATTTCCATTTATACTCCTCCTTCACAAGCCGGGTGGCAAACTCAACTCCCAATGTGGGACAATATTTGCCGTGAACATAATTCACCTTGTCAATGGCAAGCAATTTAAAAGCCCAGTTGACAAGTTTGGGATGCTTTTCAAGACCCGGGGCGACCTTTATAACATCCTCAAAAGTTATCACTTCCCTGCGAGGATTGAAAGGCTCGGTGTTTTTCTCTTTTTTGTTATCGGGCTCCACTTTTATTCTTTTACAAACCTTCCACAAAATTACTAAATTAATTCCTCTTTCACCACTTTCATAACTTTTTTGTAACTTCAACGTTATTATATTAGTGATAATTGGCTGCATGCTTTGCATCGGCCTTATTAAAAGTTAAAAAATAAAAAACAAAATTATGGATAAACTAAGTTACGCATGGGGCATGGCCATGGGCCATCAACTTAAAGGAATGGGCGTTGAACACCTTAATAAGGAAGACTTCGATGAAGCAGTTCATGCCGCTTTTGAAGGTAAAGAGACTAAATTGACTGCCGAAGAGGCTCAGCAAGTCTTAAATGAATACCTCCAGAAACTAAATGAGAAAAACGAAGCTATAGCTCGCGAAGCAGGCGACAAGTTCCTCGAAGCAAACAGAAAGAATCCCGGAGTTCATGTAACAGAATCCGGACTTCAGTATGTTGTAGAAAAAGAGGGCACCGGCAAACAGCCGACCGCTACAAGCGAAGTGACTGTTCACTACACCGGCAAACTTCTTGACGGCACTGTTTTCGACAGTTCTATCAATCGTGGCGAACCGGCAACTTTCCCGCTCAACCGTGTGATACCGGGTTGGACTGAAGGTCTCCAACTGATGAAAGAAGGTGGAAAATACACATTCTTCATTCCTTCAGACCTCGCTTATGGCCCCGCAGGGATACCCAATGTTATTCCTCCTCACAGCACTCTGATTTTCGATGTGGAATTAATTTCAGTCAAATAATTTATAATGAAAAAAACAAATTTATTTTTGGCCGCCTCAGCCTTGGCTGTATCAACAATGATGATTTCAGCATGCGGCAACAAAAAGGCGGAAGAAAACAATCAAGACCCCAATCAGGAAACTGCACAAATCGTTGAAAATGTTGAAGTGGCTCCCGTGCCCGGAATCAACGGCACAAAATACAATGCCGACTTCTTCAACAACGAAGCCAACAAAAGCGAAACTGCCACAGATTCAACCTACGCTCAGACAGCTACCGGGCTGAAATATGTGGTGGTGAAAGAAGGAACCGGAAAAAGTCCCTCCGCAACAGACCAAGTGACTGTGCATTACGTCGGGAATCTCACTAACGGCACAATCTTCGATAGCTCTATCGATCGTGGCGAACCGACCACATTCCCCCTCAACCGTGTGATTCCGGGATGGACCGAAGGTCTTCAATTAATGAAGGAAGGCGGCGAAGTGGTATTCTATATCCCGTCCGATCTTGCCTACGGCCCCCAAGGCGTCCCAGGCATTCCTCCTTCTTCTCCATTGCTTTTCTGGGTGCAACTTATTCAAGTTAACTGATATATACATGGGGATTTCACAAAGATTCCTTAACTTTGCAGCGTCAATGACAATTGTCGCTGCTTTGCTATTGTTAAGCTCCTGCAAAGGCAAGACCGTTGACAATATGGTGCCTCTTGGCGACACTATCGAAGTCGTCATCTCGCAACCAATTGAACCCGATACTTTAAACACAAACTAAATTGATAACAATGAAACTTGTTAAACTTTTACCCCTGGCAGCAATCGCATGCCTTATGGTTTCTTGTGAAAACGGAGGAAGCTCTCTTTCAGATTCTTCCACACAAACCGACTCTTTGATGTATTATCTCGGCCAGATGAATGCTTCTGAATATCTTCAGCAAGCCAAACGAGATACAACTCTTAACGAAGCAAGTGCCAAGCAAGCTTATCTTGAAGGCGTTCGTGCAGGTCTTAACGCTCTCAGAGAAGGCGACGATAATTACAACCGTGGCGTTATGATGGGTATGCAGATGGCAAGCAATATGCTGAGCTTTAGCGACCAGATGGATGTAACCATAAATAAAAGCGTCTATACAGGAAGTCTCACTTCTGCCCTTAACGCCGACACTATTCCTAACATGAGCATCGTTCAGGCTGAGTTCCGTCGCCTGATGACTTCTATCGAAACTGCTAAAAAGGAAAAGGATGACGCCGCTTCACGCGAAACTCTTGCTCAGGCTGCCGCTAAAGACAACTTGCCCAAGCTTGATGACGACCTTTATGGCAAAGTGACTTCTAAAACTGATGGTCAGAAACTCGACATGGACAACGAAGTGACTTGCGAAGTGAAGATCACAAAACAAAACGGCGAAGCTGTCAGCATGCCAATTCAGGATAAAGGTAAAATAGGAAACGCACGTTCATTCCCCGCTATAGTTTCTATCGCAATGACTAATCTCAAGAGCGGCGAAACCGGTGAATTCCTTACAACAGCTCACGCTTTGACCAACGGCAGGGCTAAACAATTGGGCCTTGAACCGAACGATGTCTTGAAAATGACTATTAAAGCAACTTTCGTTCCTTCAGAAGAAAAAAAGGAGGGTGAAAATGCAAAACCGGAAGCTGCTAATGAAAAACCTGCAGCTGACAAAGCTAAGAAGAAATAATAATTATTCTTCAAGAATAAAGGGAATATCCACTTTCGACGGCGCCTCTATCGGGGTGCCGTCTTTTTCTGCCGGCTCCCATGCGGGCATCCCTGTGACAACCCTTAAAGCTTCCTTCTCCAAGTCGGGATCCACGAATTTCACTATTTTAGCATCTTTTATACTACCGTCGGGCGCTACAATAAAACCGACACTTACGATTCCTTCCACTCCGTTATCCCGGGCAACCTGAGGATAGTGTGTGTTTTTAGATATATATTGCTTCAAGGCGTCTGCTCCCCCCGGAAATGTGGGCTCTTCGGCTGCTATCGCCATGCCTATGCCTGAAAACAGCATTATCAGTGTGTAGATTATCTTTTTCATAACTGTTTGTTTTTTATCATTTTTTATATGACTACATTTATCTCCAAAGGATTAATCATTATCTTTTATTTTGTATACCTCACTCCGGTTTGCTAAATTTGCAATTATGATTAGCCGAATTCATTCCATATTGATATTTTCATTAGTTCTGATTTCCATCTGCTCATGCGGAAAGAAAGATTCGGAGTCTGAAGAGGATACAGCGCTCACGACAATTTCTGTTGAAGACGAATCTGCCGTTAAAAAAGCTCAGAACCAAAATCTTCAACCCATAAACGGCGTCAGAGGTATTAAAGTCAGAAATATCGGGCCTTTGGCTGAAGTCTTTAACGATTCCAACTACATTCAGCTGGAAACAGCTATGGATTTAGGCATAGAGCCTATCACAGATATCACATCAGCTTATTTTATGAAGCGGCCTATTGTCAAAATATCGAGCAATGAATATTATCAGGTAGACAGCCTTACTCATTCGTTGGCATATCTTGTTCCCGAGGCTGCCGATCTTCTCACTGAAATAGGCAAAAATTTTATAGATTCTCTTTCCAATCGAGGAGGAGATTCCTATCGTGTTAAGGTGACAAGCCTGCTGCGCACTCCGAAGACTGTGGAAAAACTCGTTCGCGTAAATGTGAACGCCACGGATTCTTCCACACATCAGTATGGCACAACTTTCGATCTTTCATACACCAATTTCTATTGCCTCAACCCAAACCGGCAAATTAACGAAGGCGACCTCAAAAACCTTCTTGCCGAAGTGCTCCTCGATCTTAAAAAACAAGGAAAATGTTACGTTAAATTCGAGAAAAAAACAGCCTGTTTTCATATAACTGCAAGGAAACCGCAAGAAAACCCTTAAGCTAAGGTTTAATGGATAATTCCGAAAAAAATATCCAAAAGAATCATGATTCCGAAATCCCTTATAAAAGGAAGAGGAATCCCTGGCTCACATTCCTAAAGGCTGTGTGTTGGACCATCGGATGCCTTATTATTTTAATAGCTTTGGCTTTGTGGGGTGTGTCCTACTATTTTTCTCCACAACGGATTGCACGTCTCATTGAAGAAAAAAGTCCCGAATTTGTTGATGCCGATATCAAGATCGGAAGCCTCGACTACAAAATCTTCTCTTCTTATCCCTGGCTTGAATTCCGTGTCGATTCGCTGGAAGTGATAAGCCATTCCCTTAACAGTGTCACTCTCGAAGTTAAAAAATATCTCCCTCTGAATGTCGATTCTCTCCTTTCAATCACCCGGATCGAAGGAAAAATCAATGTCAAGAAATTAATGCATGAAGAGATTGAATTAGGAGATATCCATGTTGTCACCCCGAAAGTAAATATGGTTATAGTGAGCGATTCTCTCAATAATTTTTCAATCATTCCCGAAGAGAAGAAGAAAAAGCTCAAAATGCCGAAAGATATAAAGATAGGAGAAATAATTATAGAGGCTCCTCTCGACTTTTCTTTCCTATATTTGCCCGAAGATATCGGGATGATGGCCCAAGTCAATGGTTTCCGTCTCTTCAATAAGGGGGATTATAATTATAGTTTTAACTTTGAGGGGGATATTTCCGGTCATTACGGAAATTTTGCCACTCCTTCTCCCGTGCCTCTCTCTCTTAATGCCAACACAACATTGAAACTTCCTGAAATCTCCTTGAAACTTTCCGATCTTTCTTTGAAATTTGCAGATATAGGAATTGATTTGAAAGCAGATCTTTCAGCCGACAAAGATATGCTTGATCTAAAAGAGGCGTTTCTGGAGGTGAATTTCCCCGATTTATTCGCGCTTACAAAACTAATGCCGGAGCAGTTGGCTAAAGAAATTCCGGTTCCAAAGGATCTTGCCGGTAATTTGCCGGTCTATTTATGTCTGAGATTGCTTGCTCCATATAGAGTGGATACAAATAAAGACCTAAGTCTTAAGCAGGAAAATCTTCCGGCTTTAAATGCTCAGGTGTTTGTTAAGGATGCCAATCTTTCTTTCTCCCCCAAGGGAGAAAAACCGGTAGTGGCTGATGATATTTTTCTGGAAGCTGAAGCTAATTTCCAGCCGCATGACAGTTCCGACACATGGCTTCGGATAGCAAACCTGCAATTGAACGGCGAGGGGATATCTTTGAACGCTAATGCACGGATAGGGAATCTAACAGGAGAATCCCAAGATGTGGAAGCAGACGTGAAATTCAAAAGCGTCCTTATGAAAACCCTCTCCTACCTAATGCCGTCAAGTCCTTACAAATTGTCGGGTGAACTTGACGGGGAGGTTTCTCTGTCAGCAATGCTTGAAGAATTAGGAAAGAAGGGCTTGAAAGACATACTGATTGCTGGAAGCCTGAAATCTAATTCCTTGAATATTTCCTGTAAAGGCATTCCGGATTTGTCGATGACAAAACTCGCAACGGAATATAATGCGGCTTTCCCGACCTATCCCATGAACAACAATTATCAGGGGTCTAAAATAGACTTCGGATTTAATGTCGCAAATCTTAAAGCTGTTTCAGGGAAACAATCTTCTGTCGACATTTCCAAACTTTCTCTCAACCTTAATATCCATGATTCTGTAGCCGGAGGAATGTCGCCTGATGGCAGCCTCAAAGTCAATGTCGGCAATCTTGACTTGGTGGATAACTCCACAAAAGTGAATCTTCAAGGACTCAACCTAAAGGCGCGAGGCAATCTTGTCAGTTCCACGGCTTCTTCGGCTCCGCAATTCTCTTTGCCGTCTGATGCCGATTCCCGGTTGTTGGAAAATAAAATAGCCCATACTCCTTTGTATCTGGAATATGAAGGGGGAGGCATGTTGCAGTCTATGTTGAATCTTGTGAACCTGAATGCAGATGTGTCACTGGATCAAGGATCATTTTCCACTCCTTCATATCTCTATCCGTTTCAGATATCGGACGCCAATCTCTCTACAAATCTTAATCATTATAGCTTCGATGCAGGCCGCGTCGACATTGGGAGAAGTTCTTTTTCAATAGCCGGAGTTGCCGATGGAATCGGAGATTTTCTCACAGCTTATTATCCTGTATTAATAAAAGCTGACGCCGATATCAATTTCACCAACGTTGATATCAACCAGCTGGCATGGGGATATTATGGAGCATTGGTTCAACAAGGGGTAGACAGCGTCTTTTATATACCTGCCGTCAAACCATACTCAAAGGCTGATTCCCTTTGTGTGTTGATTCCTCGGAACATTCTTGCCAATATTCGTCTTCATTCTTCGAAAGCGGAATACATGCAATATCAATTCTCTCCTCTTTCCACCAACATTATCTTGAAAGATGGAGTCGCAACTTTAAAGAGGCTTTCAATCGGCGCCCCCTATGCTGATGTAGCTGTAGACTGGACTTATTCCACGCGTGAAATAGATAATATTTTCATGGACCTGAAAGCGGATGTGGATCGTTTCAGTTTCGCTCCGTTCTACACGGTTTTCCCGCAGGTAGTTTCTAAGGCTCCTGAACTTGAAAATCTCTCCGGAGATATCTCGGCAAAAATCGACTGCAAATTCCTGATGTATCCTTCCATGTTTATGATGGCTCCTTCTCTTTCTGCAAAATTTGATATCAACGGATCTGATTTCAATTTTGTCAGGAAAGGCAAGATAGAACGCATTACCCACCTCTTGCTGATTCATGGCGACGAACCTATCAAAATTGACAATTTCAATATAACCGGCTTCTTCCACGACAATCTCCTGCAAGTCAATCCCTTCCATCTTAGCTTTGATGACTATCGGATTGGAATGGGAGGTATCAACAATATGAATGGGCAGATATATTACCATCTTGCGTTGGAAAAATCTCCTTTCCATCTTCCCTTTGGTGTGAATCTCGAGGGGGATATGAAGCATCCGGAAGTGAGACTTGGTGGCACCGGGTTTGATGACAATAAAGACACCAAAATCAGAGAAAATATCGAATGGGAACCCGACATCAACATCATGGCATACCTCAAAAACGGCTGGATGCAATTTATAGAGATTGCCGCCAAATATGCCCGGTCTCATCAATAAGATATATTAATGGAAATGAACAATAAATTAGCGGCCCTTATCGATATGGATGGAGTCCTCTATGATTCCATGCCTTTTCACGCAAAAGCCTGGTATGATATGTTTACGGAATTCGGTCTGGTGACGGATCCTGACGAATATTATCTTTACGAAGGCATGACCGGTGACGCTACAATCCAGAAACTCATCAAACGTGAACTGGGTCGCGATGCAACTGAAGAAGAAAAACGCAATCTCTACCGACGCAAGGCAGAACTTTTCGTAGGTGCCGGAGAAAAGAAAAAAATGCCGTTTGCCGACCAGATGCTTGAAGCCCTAAAAGAAGCCGGAATTAACACTGTTTTGGTGACCGGCTCTGCTCAAGGGAGCCTTTTAGAGAACCTCAATAAGGATTATCCGGGATTTTTCCCGAAAGAAAGGATGGTCACTGCTCTTGATGTTGAAAACGGAAAGCCTCACCCCGAACCTTATTTGAAAGGCCTGCGAAAAGCAGGGGTGGATAAATCTCAGGCTTTTGTTATTGAAAACGCTCCCCTGGGAGTGAGAGCGGGGAAAGCTGCCGGACTTTTCACGATTGCAGTCACCACAGGACCTATTCCTCGTGAAGAATTTGTGAAAGAGGGTGCCGATCTGATTTTCTCCGATATGAAGTCTTTTGCCGAATGGCTTAAAAATAATCTTCCCTCAAATCCGGCAAAAAGACTCGACAGAGCGATTGCAAACCTTCATCCGGATAAAGTGCTGGTGGTGACAGATTCTAATGTCATGGAAAAAGTTATTCCACGCCTCTCAGATTCAAAAACAATAAATGACTCTGCAACTATCTCGATTTCTCCCGGTGAAAACGGGAAAAATATCCATACAATTATGGATATTTGGAAAAAACTTGAAGAGATCGGGGCCACACGCAGAAGCGTTGTAGTAAATGTGGGAGGCGGTATGGTTACAGACACCGGAGGCTTTGCGGCTGCGACTTTCAAACGTGGAATAAGAACCGTCAATTTTCCTACCACATTGTTAGGCGCCGTTGATGCTGCAACAGGGGGTAAGACCGGAATTAACTTCGATGGTTTAAAAAATGAAATCGGGGCTTTCCATCTTCCTTCCGAAGTTATCATATCTTCCCTTCCACTTGCCACCCTGTCTGATTCAGAGCTGCTGTCAGGATATGCCGAGATGCTCAAGACGGGCCTGATTGCCGATGAGGCTCTTTATAAAGAACTTTCAGATGTGGAAGCTGTCTTGAACAACCCGGAAATTTTGGAAAAAACCATGAAAAAATGTGTTGAAATCAAGGATATGGTGGTTGCTCAGGATCCTACAGAAAAAGGCCTCCGAAAAATTCTTAATTTCGGGCACACTGCAGGCCATGCGTTTGAAAGCCTGTCATTCAAAAAAGGGAAGCCTATTCTCCATGGTTACGCAGTGGCCCATGGAATGTTGGTGGAACTTATCCTCAGCCGGATATTAAAAGGGTTCCCATCAGAAGAAGTCCGGATGTATGCCAATAATATCCTTAAACCTTTCTACGGCTCTATCGGCATTTCTTGTCAGGACATTCCCGATTTGATCGGCATTATGGCCCATGACAAGAAGAACAGCACTCACGGACAACCTGATTTCACGCTGCTTGAGAAAATCAGCGAGCCGGTAGTGGGATGCCATCCTCCATTAAATGAAATTGAGTCAGCCCTTGAAATCTACATCGATACAATATAAGGATACGCCAAAATAATTAATTAGGCACATCCTCTAAAGCTAAGCTTCCTCTAAAGCTGTGTGTTTTTAAAATTCTTTTATGTAAACTTTATCCCAATCTATCTCTGAAGTGTTCTGCGCCACCGGCACATGCTTGATGGAGCTTCCTTCCGGTACTAAGATGATTGCCTGCAGACCATCGGCCGGTGCGGAAATTTTTTGCCATCCTCCTGCATATTTCTGTCCTGTCTGGTAATCAACCCAATTTGTTTTACCGGGCAAATACACCTCCCGGCTTGACGCCTCGGCTTCCAATAATGGCGCAACCATTATCTTGCTGCCGAACATATATTGATCGTCAATTTTCCAGGCACCCGGATCTTCAGGATATTCAACTAATAAGGCTCTGAACATAGGCCAACCGTTTGAACTTGACTCTTCGGCTTCCTCAATTATATAGGGCATTAATGAATATTTAAGTTCGGCCGCCTTGCGGAAATAGTCGACAAATTCAGGATTTTCAAACAACCAGGGTTCGGTAGGAGGCGCTCCGTGAGCACGTGAATGAGATGTCAGGAAACCCATCGGCAGCCAACGCCTGTAGAGCTCTTCGGGAGTATCGGTAACAAATCCACCTATGTCATGGCTCCAGAACGGAAATCCTGAAAGGCCTAATGATAAGCCTGCATGTATCGTGCCTTCCATTCCAGCTGAAGTGGTGGCGGCATCTCCGCCCCAATGCACCGGATAACGTTGCGAACCGGCCCACGCCGAACGTGCCCAGATGATATTTTCTCCGCTCTTCTCTCTCGTGATGTCGGAAACAGCTTTGTTATATCTCAAAGGATAAAGGTTATGCTCCTGCCAACCTGTCTTTCCATTATGATATACTCCGTTTACGGGGGCGCCCTCTCCGAAGTCTACCTTTATCGCTCCAACCCCCATCTCTATCAGATTTCCGATTTTATCCTGATACCATTCCACAGTCTCCGGATTAGTGAAATCAAGAACTACATCTTCATAGGGTAAACTTCCGTTGCCGTTGTGCACATATAAACCTTTCTCTATTAATTCGGGGAAATATCTATTACCCGGCACAAAATAAGGCAACTGCCACAAGCTTATATGAAATCCATCTTTCTTCAGGTCATTGATCATTTTCTTAGGATTCTTGAATCTCTCTTTAGAGAATTCATAGTCACACTCCCAATCAACATCAAACCATCCTGTGTCAAAGTGTATCACGTCGCTTGGAATCTTGTTTTCTCTAAGTTTTGAGGCCACTTCCCTTCCCTCCTCTTCAGTGAAGTAACTTATGCGGCTCATCCATGTGCCGAAGCTCCATAACGGGGGCATGTCGGGCCGTCCGGTCAAGGCTGTGTATTCGGATAATATCTGTTTCGGACTTCCGAAGATGATGAAGAAGTCCATATCCTCGTCATTCATATAGATCTTGTTCGCTCCGATATATGATTGTCCGATATCCAGAGTGGCCGGTTCGGAGGTATGCATGAAAATACCATATCCCCGGTTGCTGAAGAAAAACGGTATCGGCTTATACATGTCAGGAGTCTCCGGACCCTGAGGGTCGGTTACAAACAGATTTACTTTCTGACCCACCTTGTTCAATCCTGAGGGAGATTCTCCAAGTCCAAAGATTCTTTCATTCGGTCTTATGGAAAACACAGGATTGATAGACCGCGAGTTGTCAGAACCCCTCTTGATGAAACTGAAAGGACTTATTTTCACCTGCGTGCTGTCATTATCAAGCCAGGCTCTTGTTCTGGTCAGTTCCTTTCCATCTTTATCTTTCACTATTATTCTCCAGGGATCCGCTTTTATTGTCACGCTTCCCTCTTTCGAGACATAAGAGACATCACCGTTTGCTTCGCGGCTCACTTTCCATCCGTCTCTGTTTTCAAGAGGCGTTTTCACCAGCATCAACGACGAATCACGGTTCACATAATATGGCGCGGTATGCACCTGTATCCTTATCGTGTTTTCATTTATCGGAGTTATTGAAAAGTCTAATTCCGGATCTTGGGGATAAGCTGTGTCAGGAAAATCAAGAGATTTCAAAGGCTGAAGCAAGAATGTGTTGGTGTTAAAAGCCTGACGCGGCATCAACTGATGGCGCTTCCATAATATTTTCCCTTTTCCGGTATTTATGTCGAAAGATGACAGAGAATCTGCCAGAAAATAAGTGTTAGACAGGTCGGTGAAATCCGCGCTCATGTCTTTTGGCATCGACAGCAAATAGGAGTGATTGTTGACGGTGGTCACCTCTGCCAAAACCGGCATGGCTATTCCGTAAATTAACGACAATAATATTTTTTTCATTATCCGAATTTTAGGTATCCGACACAAAATTAAGAAATTTTGGAAGAAGTTTTAAACCTAAACATAAAGAATTATGATTATCTTTGCTTTTATTAAATTTCTATTATGAATTTCAGAAAGATTTCTCCCTTATTGGTTCTACTGTTTATCATGTTCTCCGGTTTTGTCTTACACTCTGAAGTCAATGGCGTGAGATTCTGCGACACCGATGCCGAATTTTTTAAAGCTCCCGGAGAAGGAGCTGATTCCAAGACGGTTATCATTCTGCCGGGTGGAGGCTATCAGGGTCATGCCATGGACCATGAAGGTTATGACTGGATTCCATTTTTCCATAGGCAGGGTGTAAATGTGGTAGTTCTCAAATATAATCTGCCTAACGGAAATCCCGACCTGCCGCTGACAGATGTTGAAACAACTCTCCTTTCCCTTAAAGAAAAAGCAGGGCAACTGGATATTAATCCCGATAAAATAGGAATCATGGGATTTTCCGCCGGTGGCCATCTGGCTTCCACTTATGCCACCCATACTACAGGTGAGAGTCAGCCGGCTTTTCAGATCCTTTTCTATCCTGTAATCTCCTTTGATCCCGCCTATGTTCATGAAGGAAGCCGAGACAATCTGCTCGGAGATGTTCAGAACGACCAGATTCTTGAATTCTATTCAAATGAAAAACAGGTAAAAAAAGACACCCCCCCGGCTATCCTATTCCATTCCGATGACGATGGTTTCGTGCCTCGCGAGAATTCAGTATTATACTACCTTTCTCTGAATAAAGCAGGAGTGCCGGCAGCTCTTCATATCTATCCGGTTGGCGGCCATGGATGGGGATTCCGAGAGTCTTTCCCTTACCATGACGTCATGCTTGAAGAATTGGCAGTTTGGTTGAAAAATCTTGAGCTTCCACAAAAGTGATTAGCTCTGTTAAAAATTTAATTTTATGTATCTTTTAGGTTTAGATGTCGGAAGCTCTTCAGTGAAAGCCTCTTTGGTGAATGTTGACAATGGCGAGATTGCCGCTTCTGATTTTTTCCCGAAAACCGAGGCTCCCATCATTTCCGTGAAGACCGGCTGGAGCGAGCAAGAGCCGGAAATGTGGTGGGACAATATGAAGCTCGCGATTTCAAAGGTTATGCAGGATGCCGGAGCCCGTCATGATCAGATTTCGGCTATAGGAATTTCTTATCAGATGCATGGCCTCGTATGTGTAGATAAAGACCACAATGTGCTCAGGCCTGCCATCATTTGGTGTGACTCCCGGGCTGTCCCCTATGGAGAAAGAGCCTGCAAGGAGATTGGAGAAGATATATGTCTTTCTCATCTCTTGAATTCTCCCGGCAATTTCACAGCTTCAAAATTGGCATGGGTTAAAGAAAACGAGCCCGAAATCTTCGAAAAGATCTATAAATTCATGCTGCCGGGCGACTATATCGCCATGCGTCTCAGCGGAGAGATCAACACCACGATCGAGGGTCTGTCGGAATGTATGCTCTGGGATTACAAAAACAAGCAACCCGCCAAATTCCTTCTCGATTATTTCGGCATTGTTGAGTCTCTGATTCCGGAATTGACACCCACTTTTGGCGTGCAAGGTCTTGTATCCGCTGAAGCGGCACGTGAATTAGGCATTAAAGAAGGCACGCCAATAACTTATCGCGCCGGCGACCAACCTAACAACGCCCTATCGCTCAATGTTTTTAATCCCGGTGAAATCGCTTCTACTGCCGGCACAAGCGGAGTGGTCTACGGCATTTCCGGAAAAGTGGAATACGACCCCAAAAGCCGTGTCAACACTTTCGCACATGTAAACTACACTCCCGATCTCACTCGCCTTGGAATCATGGCTTGCATCAACGGCACAGGTATCCTTAATGCCTGGATGAGAAGAACCGTTGCTCCGGAGGGTATGTCGTATGCTGAAATGAACGATATAATGGAAAGTGTGCCGGTAGGTTCGGACGGTGTTTCTATAATACCTTTCGGTAATGGCGCCGAACGCCTTCTTCAGAACCGAGAAATCGGGTGTTCGTTCCATGGCATAAACTTCAACAATCACAATAAAGCCACCCTTATGCGCGCCGCCCAGGAAGGCATTGTTTTCTCTTTCTGCTATGGCATGGATATAATGAAAGATATGGGAATGGAACTCCATAAGATTCATGCCGGCAAAGCCAACATGTTTCTTTCGGATATTTTCAGAACCACGCTTGCTTCCACAAGCGGAGCCGTCATAGAACTTTATGAAACCGACGGAGCGGCGGGAGCGGCCAAAGGAGCAGGATTGGGATGCGGCATTTATAAAAACAACGACGAAGCGTTTGCGTCTTTGAAGAAGCTGGCAGTGGTCGAACCAGACCTTAAGAATCAACAGGATTACCTGGAAGCTTATTCACGTTGGAAATCTATCCTGGTTGGATTGCTCCAAAACAATTAACTCGCGATAGATTCTGTCTAATCGTGACAATTATCTGATAAATCTTTAAAACTTAAATAATAATTTAATCAATGGCAAAAAAAGAATATTTCCCCGGAATCGGGAAAATCAAATTCGAAGGCACTTCAAGCTACAATCCTCTCGCTTACCGTTATTATGATGCAGAACGTGTTGTTCTCGGCAAACCGATGAAGGAATGGTTTAAATTCTCAATGGCATGGTGGCACACTCTCTGTGCCGAAGGCGGCGATCAGTTTGGAGGCGGAACAAAGAATTTCCCCTGGAATTGTGCCGCCGATCCTGTTGAGCGCGCTAAAGCCAAAGCTGACGCCGGGTTTGAATTCATGCAGAAAATTGGCATCGAATATTTCTGTTTCCACGATGTAGACCTTGTGGATGAAGGCAACTCAATCGAAGAATACGAAAAAAACCTTAAAGAGGTGGTTGCTTATATCAAAGGCAAAATGGCTGAAACAGGCATCAAGAATCTTTGGGGCACCGCTAATGTGTTCGGCCATGCAAGATATATGAACGGAGCTGCCACCAATCCTGATTTCGACGTAGTGGCCCGTGCAGCCGTTCAACTCAAAAACGCCATCGATGCCACAATTGAGCTCGGAGGGCAGAACTATGTCTTCTGGGGCGGACGTGAAGGATATATGAGCCTGCTCAACACAGATCAGAAACGTGAAAAAGAACATCTTGCACGCATCCTCACAATGGCTCGCGATTATGCCCGCGCCAAAGGCTTTAAAGGCACCTTCCTTATCGAACCCAAACCTATGGAACCGATGAAACATCAATATGATGTAGACACTGAGACCGTGATCGGCTTCCTGAAGGCCCATGGTCTTGAAAAAGACTTCAAGGTTAATATCGAGGTTAACCATGCCACTCTCGCCGGCCACACATTCGAACATGAGCTCGCTGTTGCTGTGGATAACGGAATGCTCGGCTCGATTGACGCTAACCGCGGTGACTATCAAAACGGCTGGGACACCGACCAGTTCCCCATCGACAATTATGAACTCACCCAGGCTATGATGCAGGTGATCCGCAACAACGGTCTCGGCAACGGAGGCACAAACTTCGATGCCAAAACCCGCAGAAACTCCACAGATCCGGAAGATATTTTCATCGCTCATATCGCCGGCATGGATGCTATGGCCAGGGCTCTTCTCAGTGCGGCCGACGTGCTCGAAAAATCTCCTTACAAGAAGATGATTGAAGAGAGATATGCTTCCTACGATTCCGGTAAGGGCAAAGAATTCGAAGAGGGGAAACTTACTCTCGAAGACCTTGTGAAATACGCTAAAGAGAATGGCGAGCCGAAACAGACTTCCGGCAAACAGGAACTCTATGAGGCTATTGTGAATATGTATGTATAATATTTCCCTTTTTACATCGTAATTTAATCAGTTGGATGATTGTTTATTGACAATCATCCACTGATATTTTTTCTTAAATTTTGCTCGAAGAGCATCTTTGAACACTTTTAACCTAATCTATAGACATAATGAAAGAAAAAGAAACCGGGAGCAAAAGCTATCTTTTTATGATAGTTCTTGTGGCCGTCTTCGGAGGCCTTCTTTTCGGATATGACACCGCCGTAATTTCAGGAGCTGAAAAAGGACTGCAAGCATTTTTTCTTGGAGCCAAGGATTTTGTTTACACCGACGTGATTCATGGCATCACCTCTTCGAGCGCTCTTATTGGCTGTATAATCGGCAGTGCTCTTTCAGGCCTGTGTGCCTCAGGCTTGGGCAGGAAAAGAAGTCTGTTTGTGGCAGGCATTTTGTTCCTGGTGTCGGCTTTAGGATCTTTTTGGCCGGAATTCATGCTATGGGAAAAAGGAATTCCACACATCGGCACTCTTATCGTTTTCAACATCTATCGTGTAATCGGTGGCGTAGGAGTGGGTCTTGCCTCGGCAATCTGCCCTATGTATATTGCGGAAGTTTCCCCGGCTGAAATAAGAGGTAAACTTGTGTCATGGAACCAGTTTGCCATCATATTCGGACAATTGGCCGTATATTTCGTAAATTTCCTGATCCTTGGCGAACACACCAATCCTATTATAGAAAAAATCGGAGAAACAGTCTATCAGGTCAGTTCAACCTCCGACCAATGGACAATCCAGACAGGATGGAGATACATGTTCGGAAGCGAAGCCTTTGTGGCAGGCCTATTCTCGGTGCTTGTATGCTTTGTGCCTGAATCTCCGCGTTATCTCGCATTGAAAGGCAGAGACAGTCAGGCCCTGTCAATACTTGAAAAAATCAACGGAGTCTCCAAGGGCAAAGCCATCCTTCAGAATGTGAAAGACACTCTTATAGAAGATAAGGGTAAACTTCTCTCTTTCGGAATCCTCGTGATTTTTATCGGAGTGATGTTGTCTGTGTTCCAGCAGGCTGTCGGCATCAATGCCGTTCTTTATTTTGCTCCCCGAATTTTCGACTCCATGGGCATGGGTAATCCTATGGTGCAGACCGTAATCATGGGTATAGTAAACATCCTCTTTACTCTCGTGGCTATCTTCACGGTCGAGAAACTTGGACGCAAACCGCTTCTCATTTACGGTTCGGCAGGTATGGCGATCGGCGCTTTAGGCGTGGCTTTCTCCAATATAGTTTCTGTCAGTCCGATAGTGCCGGTGATGAGCATAATGGTTTATTCGGCATGCTTCATGTTCTCATGGGGGCCGATCTGCTGGGTGCTTATCTCTGAAATTTTCCCCAACACTATCAGAAGCGGGGCTGTGGCAATAGCTGTCGCCTTCCAATGGATTTTCAATTTCATAGTATCCTCCACCTTTGTCCCGCTATACAACATGTCGATGGGCGATATGGGCGAAAGCTTCGGCCATTTCTTCGTTTATGCCCTCTATGGCACAATATGCGTGGCAGCTGCTTTCTTTGTTTCAAGAATGGTGCCCGAAACCAAAGGCAAATCTCTGGAAGAGATCACCAAGCTCTGGGAGAAGAGAGAAAAGAAAGAAGCCTCCAAGGAATTGGCAACGGAATAAACCCGGCGTTGAATGGAGCCTTTTCTCTCTGAACAATATGGGAAGAGAGAATTTAAGGCTTGAGGATTTGGCGTATGTGGTTTTTGAGGATATGATAGGCCGGGGCGTGCATGGCGCCATGGTCATAACCGTCGAGCTCGTAGATATAGACGTAAGGATGGCCGTTTAGCTTCAACATCCGATACATATATGCGTTTTCTTCATATCGGCCGTAAAGCTCCATTTCTCGATCGCCCGTGATTATGACATAAGGCGGGGCATCTTTACGGATATGAAACAACGGTGCATATTCATCGATAGTCGGGGTCAGTTCTGATATTCCCTGTTTCTGACGCTGGGCAAAATGTGTGATCACCTGGCCGCTGAAAGGAATCAGCCCGGCCAGGTCATCTGCATTTTTACCATATTTCTGAAGCCATTTCTTATCAAGGCCGATCATGCTTGTCAGATATCCTCCGGCAGAATGACCGGAAACAAATAATTTCGAAGGATCTCCACCCAGACTTTCGGCATTATCCATGGTCCAGGCCACAACTGCGGCGGCATCGTCAATGCATTCATCGAGAGTGGCTGAAGGCATCAGCCGGTAAGATGGGGCAATAACCACATATTCGCCGGTCATAAGCTGTTCCGGAAGGAATTTTTCTCCTCCCGTGAGGCCTCCTCCATGAAACCAGACTATCACAGGGAGGTTGGCAGTTGTGTCGTCGGGATGATATATATCCATCTTGTTGCGGAGGTCAGGCCCATAAGAAAGATCTTTATCAACAGTGAAGTTCCGGGCATGACACAGAGAGGCCACCATCAATGCGGCAAACAGAAGAAACGATTTTTTTATCATGGCAGTCTTTTTAAAAGGTCTTCGCCAAAGATTGTAACAATCCTTGCAATCAAGCGAATATCAATAAGATAAAAGAGGGTTAAGGCTACAAAGTTAAAAATAAAATTTGATAGTTTGCCCTTTCGCGTTAATAGTGTTAATTTTGCATATTATTTTAGGGAAAAAGACAATCATGAATATTTTGAGGATACCCATATTAGCCACACTTATAGGAATAATCGCAAGCTCATCATTGGCTTTGAGGCTTGAGCCGATACCGTATGGAGATTTTTCAAAATGGAAAAAAAGAGAGATTACGGAATCGAAGATTATTGGTGGAAATAAAAAGACCTTATACGAAATAGCGCCCGAAGGCACCATCACCGGGAATCAGGCATATTCCAACCAGGGAGGCTCGCCATGGGCCACAAGCAACGTCTATGCCAAGGTGATGGGAGTTGTCAAAGGTTCATGCACTGTCGAACCGGCGCAACATAACGGCAATAAATGCGCGAAGCTTTCCGCAAAAATGGAAGAAGTGAAAGCCCTCGGGATTGTAAATATGGATGTGATGGTGGCCGGAACTATCTTCTTAGGCCGGATTTATGAGCCGATAACCTCGCCGAAAGGGCCTTTCTCTAAAATGGAGATGGGAATTCCTTATACTAAACGCCCAAAAGCTTTGGTGTTTGATTATCAAGTGGTGATGCCCAACTCAAATACGAAGGTGAAATCAACAGGATTGAGCTCGAAGAAAACAATCCAGGGAAGGGATAACGCCGAAGTCTACGTCTTGCTCCAGAAACGCTGGGAGGAAAACGGAAAGATCTATGCAAAGAGAGTAGGCACAGGACGAGAACGCTATAACAAATCGATACCTTGGACCACTGGCCATCAGCTTCCGATTCATTATGGCGATATCACCAAACAATCTTTTTACAAACCCTATATGGGATTGCTGAATGGCGACAAAGCCTATTATGCAAAGAATTCGAAAGGCAAACTTGTGAAGGTGGAGGAAGTAGGATGGGCAGACGCAGATGAAACTCCCACTCATGTGCTTGTGATGGCTTCATCCTCCTGCGGCGAACCTTACGTAGGAACGGAGGGCCTGACTCTTTACATTGACAATATTTCTTTCGGGTTTTAGAGCCTCATTTCCGGATTCAGCAGCCTCCGGGAGAGATGATATAAAAATAAACATATAGGGAATTTCGTTTAACTAAATGATTTAATTGTTTGATTAAAAACATTCAACCGACGATGAAATTAGCAATCATAGGCCATGGAAGGATGGGGAAATTGATAGAGGAAGTGGCAAGAAGCCGCCATCTTGAAATCAGCTGTATCATAGACATAGACAACATAGAAGACTTCAACAGCAAGCAATTTCGGGAGTCGGATGTGGCCATACAGTTTACTCGACCTGATGCCGCCGTAGGTGGTATCATGGCTTGTTTTGCGGCAAAGGTGCCCGTTGTGGTAGGCACAACAGGTTGGAACGATTCCCTTCCGGCCATAAAAGATATGGCCGAACGAGGTGAAGGCACAATTCTATATTCATCCAATTTTTCAATCGGCATGAATATTTTCATGGCTCTCAACCGGTATATGACCCGCATAATGGATGGCTTTGAAACCTACACTCCTTCTCTCACTGAAATCCATCATGTGCATAAGCTTGATCATCCGTCGGGCACTGCTGTAACTCTTGCCGAACAGCTGACTGCTATTTCATCGCGTTTCAAAAGATGGATAGAAAAAGAATTCGGCGAGAAACCGGATGAAGGCGTGTTGCCGGTGTATCACCGACGTGAAGGAGAAGTGCCGGGGATTCACACTGTCACCTGGGAATCTGAATGTGACTCAATTATCATGACCCATGATGCCAAAAACCGCCTTGGCTTCGCGCGTGGTGCTGTCAGCGCCGCCCAATGGCTTGCCGGAAAGAAGGGGTTCTTCACAATCGGAGATTTCCTTTCCGACGTGACAGCCACCACAGGCATCTTTGAATAATCAGTTAGAAAAGACAGGAAATGACAACTGATAAACAACCCGAAATAACAGATAAAAATCCGCCTAAAGAAGAAAATAGAGGCTCCAAGACTTTTAAAGAAAGAATCCGGGGGGTTAAAACCACTCGCTGGATAAGGTTCGGAATAGTCTCGCTGCTCTTTTTCCTATGGGTCATCTGGATGGGCAATCCGTGGCTTGCGTTAATCTGGCTCCTGCTTGTAGACATTTATATCACTTCCTATATACCCTGGAATTGGTGGAAAAAGAGCCCCAATCAAACGACTCGAACCGTAATGGGCTGGGTCGATGCCATAGTCTATGCCCTGATTCTGGTCTATATTATTTTCGCTTTTATCGGACAGAACTATAAGATTCCCTCTTCAAGTCTGGAGAAATCCTTGCTTGTAGGCGACTATCTGTGGGTGAACAAATATCTCTACGGACCGCGAGTGCCTCAGACACCGTTACACTTCCCTCTGGCGCAACATACAATGCCGATAATCGAGACCAAGAGCTATATAGAATATCCTCAATTAGACTATCATCGTTTGCCCGGCTTAAGAGATATCAAACGCGGAGACATAGTTGTGTTCAACTATCCGCAGGGCGACACTGTGGCTCTTAAAATCCAGAATCCCGACTATTATCAGATCAGCTATGATCTCAAGAAAAACGGGATAGCAAATCCAAGGGCATACATGGAGGCGCATCCGGAACTGTTCGGAGAGATAGTGTGGCGGCCCGTCGACCGCCGCGAGAATTATGTGAAGCGTGCCATAGGCTTGCCCGGAGAGAGACTTATGATCAGGAATGATTCAGTGTTTATAAACGGCAAACCGATAGCGGAGCCGGATCATATACAGTTTAATTATCTGATTCCGGTGAGCGGCCGCATCTCTCTTGAAAAATGGCAGGAGATAGGGGTCAGAGCCGAAGACCATGGTATAGAACCCTTTGAAGATCCCACAACCGGCGTTGCCTTCTATAATGTGCCTCTCACTTATGAGATGAAGAAGACTGTAGAGGGATGGAAAGAGGTGAACGGTCCTTTGATTAGAGAAGGAGAATCCGGGCTCTTCGACACCTCGTCGGGCATATTCCCTTTGGGCAACGATTACGGTTGGAGCCGTCCCGATATGGGCGAATTCTGGATACCTCAAAGGGGAAAGACACTCCATCTCACTCTCGATAACCTTCCCGTCTATGAGAGGGCGATCAAAGTGTATGAAGGGAACGACCTCGAAGTGAAAGACGACAAGATATATATCAACGGGGAGCCAAACGAATACTACACCTTCAAGCTGGATTACTACTGGATGATGGGTGATAACCGCGACCGTTCAGCAGATTCCCGCTACTGGGGCTTTGTGCCGGAAGATCACATAGTGGGTTCTCCGATGTTTGTGATAGCATCATTTGATGAAGAAAGAGGTCTTTTCGACGGAAAAATCCGATGGAACCGAATCCTCAAGGATGCCAATCCCGACAACAAATGGTGAGCTTTCCTCCCTATCTGCCGGCCTCGATATGGTATGCCGAATGGCTGAGGGCCCTTGTAGGAAAAGCAACGGAAGCTGATGCCATAATCAGAGCCAACGAGACTATGGGCAACACCCGCGACTTTGCAAGAACACTCATAACGGAAACCGGAGGCAGGGATTTGATGCTCACAGTGGCTGTCGAAGGAGGAGGGCGTCAGCTTAGAAATGCAGGCAAGATAGAAAGCATCATGCTTTCCGAACATGGCAACTGGAGAAAGAACCATAGCTCCGCAATTGAAGCCGCTTACGGGAAATATCCCTACTATCAATATTATGCCCCGGAGCTGAAGGAAATTTATTCCGACCTTTCGATTGGAAGTCTGAAAGAATTGAATCAACGGTTTCATCTCATTGTTGTGAAACTTTTAGCCGGAAATCTTGATATAAATGAATTTAAACTTTTAGAAAAAAACTCCATCATAATAGAGAGAGGAAAAGAGTTGGCAAGAGAAATAAACCCGGAAATTTCCATCATATCCTCATTGATGAAATATGGTCCGGAGACTATAACCGGAATTTTTGCGTTAAGAAATAATAGCAGACAGTAAGTTTACAAAAATCGGGGAAAAAGCCCTAATACTATTAATGAATCCGCATACATTATTGAGACATATAACCCTTCTGATAGTTCTCCTTGGTGGCTGCATTACGGCAAATGCGGAGAAAACCGATGTGTCTAACCTGCCCCTTAATCCGGAAGTGAAAGTCAAGGCCTACGTAGGTTATTACCGTTTTGTAGACGAATATGGCGATTCTGTGAGAATGACCATTATCCGGGATTTATATGTCTATCCTCCGATGAAATTCAAAGACAAGAAACAGGAGGAGTTCTATTGGCGCACAGTTAGAGATGTGAGGAAGACATTACCCTATGCTAAACTTGCTTTCTCTACGCTTTGCGAGACGTATGAATACATCCAGACCATCCCCGACAAGAAAGTGAGAGAACAACACCTCAAACAGCTTGAGAAGGATATATTCGAGCAATATAAGCCTGTGGTTAAGACTATGACCAAAGGCCAGGGGAAAATACTCTTGAAACTGATCAATCGGGAAACCGACCAGAGTTCTTATAATATCGTAAAAGCATTCTTAGGTTCATTCAGGGCCGGTTTCTGGCAAACCTTCGGACGCTTTTTCGGAATGAACATGAAGATGAGTTTCAAGCCCGATGACAATGAAGAAGATGCTATAATCGACCGCATAGCCAATCTCATAGAACAAGGAGGCCTTTAAAAAGCCTCCTTGTTCTTTCTCGTAATCCTGATGTGATATAATATTCTTTACGGCTTCAGCTTTAGTTTGCCGGAGTGTTGTTCGGCATGCTGTCTTCCACAGTCACAGTCGGAAGGGTTTCATCGATCACAGGAGCCTGGTCTGCGGGAAGCACCTGTTCCACCACTTGAGGTTCCGGCTCTTTGTTTCGATCTTTGTAAGACCAATCTATGAAAAACCAGATAATGATTCCGGCAAGAACAAGTCCGCCAATGATATAGAGCCACCAGTTGTTGTTCCTTATCGGATGTGCAAACGGATCCTGATCTTGATTCTGATCCTGATTGAGGTTATTGTTGTCAGCCATGATTAGTGGTTTTTAGGGTTATTAGTTTCTTGTTATTAAAATCTCTTTATTTATCTTAACACACAAACCCTTAAACTTGTTTACCCTCCATAAAGTAAAATACTCCCCCGTTCCCCCAAAAATAGAGCGTGCCAATTATGTTTTGACACGCTCTCTCAGTTTTATTGATAATTATTTATTTTTCGTTGGCATTAGCCTGAGCCTTGAGGGCATCCTTAAATTCTTTGAATTTCGGTGCGAAAGCCTTGATTGCTTCGTTTTCAGGATATTTCTTCATCGCATGGTGGAGAAGACGCACGCCGCAAACGAGTTGTTTAGCATGTTTTTCTGTGATGTTTCCAACAGCCACAGCTTTTTCAACGAGATGAGCGAGGTCATGATGGCCACCGAAGTTGAAGCAGAAATCATCTTTCACTTTATTGTTTTCCACTTCGCATACCTGGAAATGGTATGAACGTTTGGGTTTATTTTCAGAATTCATAGTAATCGGTTTTTGAAGGTTGGATTATTTTGTTTCGCAAGTGCAATATTCATCTTTGAGGGCATGTTTGAAGTCTTCAAATGCAGGCATGATGCTTTGGAAGATCGGGTTGCCCGGATATTTCTTCAATACATGGTGGAGAAGACGCAGACCGCATACGAGTTCTTTTGCGTGTTTCTCAGTCATATTGCCTTTAGCAACGATTGCTTCAACCATCTTTTTGAGGTCGTGGTGACCGCCGAAGTTGAAACCGAATACGTCTTTAATCTTACCTTCCTCTACTTCAGTTACATGAAAATGATAGGAATGTTTTCTTTTGCAACAACAGTTCTTTTCCATAACTTATGTTTTTTTAATGTTTTTGTTTTTGTATACTTTTTTCGATTATTTCCCGATTGCCGGGCTTTTATCTATATAACCAACAAAAAGGGAAAAAGTTTTTGAAACTTCTTCCCTTTGTTGAAAATTTTCATAAAAGGCTGGGTTATCCTTTTGCCACTTCTTCTTTAAAGGTATTAGAAGGCTTGAATGCCGGAATTTTGTGAGCCGGGATAATAAGCGCAGTATTTTTAGAAATGTTTCTTGCTGTTTTTTCAGCACGAGTCTTGACAATGAAAGAACCGAAACCACGGAGATAAACATTTTCTCCATGAGCGAGGCTGTCTTTCACTACTTCCATAAATTTTTCAACCACTTCAAGAACGGCTCCTTTTTCCAAACCTGTGGTTCTTGCGATTTCGCTACAAACTTCTGCTTTTGTCATAATTTTTTATGTGTGTATTTTTGTTTATCGGTTTCAAAGGCAAAATTAGTAATTTTAATTTCATTTATACAAATAGAAACGGCATAGAATCAGCTTTTTTTAGCTGTTTTAGACGATTTTTTTACGGTTTTTGCCTTTTTTGCTGTTGTTGTGCCCTTTGAGGGCGATTTTTTTTCTGTTTTTGAAGCTTCCTCCATTAATTTTTTTGCCTCTTCAAAAGTGAGTGTGGAGGCGTCTGTGCCTTTCGGAATTTTATAATTTTCCGCTTTTTTTGCTCCCTTAGGTTTATAGGCAAGATATGGACCGAACCTTCCATTCAACACTTCCAGTCCCGGCATTTCGCTGAAACTTTTGATAAGGCGGTTTGCTTCATCCTCTTTTTTCTTTTCAAGGAGTTGTTTGGCCTCCTCAAGAGTGATGGTCAATGGGTCTAATTCTTTCGGAATTGAAACAAAGGTATTGCCCAGTTTTATATACGGACCGAAACGTCCCACTGCGGCAGTGACTATCTCTCCGTCGATTTCACCCACTGTCCTTGGCAGCTCGAAAAGCTTGAGAGCCTCTTCCATTGTGATCGAAGATATGCTCTGTCCGCTTCTGAGACTCGCGAACAAGGGTTTTTCATCTGAGGCTGCATCCCCGATCTGCACAACCGGACCGAAGCGCCCGATCTTTACATATACCGGCTTGCCGTTTTCCGGCAGATTTCCTAATAAACGTTCCCCCACTTTGTGTTCTCCACGCTTCGCGTTGATATTCTCAATGCCGGGATGGAAACCGTCGTAGAATTCAGAAATCTCTTTTTGCCAGCCAAGCTTGCCTTCCGCTATGTCATCGAATTTTTCCTCCACTTTCGCAGTGAAATTATAGTCAAGAATATCGGGGAACTCGGCTGTGAGGAAATCATTGACAACCATTCCTACATCTGTGGGCACTAATTTCCCTTTGTCGCTCCCTGATTTCTCCCAAACGCTCAATTCATTGATTTCTCCGTCTTTCAGCCTTAGCGTTACATATTCCCTTTTTTCTCCTTCGCTCTCACCTTTTCTAACATAATCTCTATGCTGGATAGTGGAAATTGTCGGAGAGTAGGTTGACGGACGCCCGATGCCCAGGTCTTCCATTTTCTTCACCAAAGCAGCCTCTGAATAGCGTGCAGGGGGCATTGTGTAGCGCTCGGAAGCTGTTATTTCTTCTGCTTTCACATTTTCTCCTACAGAAAGCCTGGGCAGCTCTACAAACTCTTGCTGTCTTGCATTCTCCGATTTCCAGACCTTAAGGAAGCCCTCAAATTTCACTACTTCTCCCTCTGCCTTAAAATAAAGGGAGTCGTCGGCATCAACATTTGGAGTCCGGCCCGAGGGAATAACGTCTATGTTGACTGCTGTTTTTTCAATTTCAGCATCGGCCATCTGCGAAGCTATGGTTCTTCTCCAGATCAATTCATAGAGTTTCTTTTCCTGAGCGGTGCCATCAATCTGTTCGTTGCTTATATATGTAGGCCTTATGGCTTCATGAGCTTCCTGGGCTCCCTTGCTGTGTGTGTGATATTTTCTCATCTTCAGATAGGAGTCGCCGAAGTTAGCTGAAAGATATTTTTTAATTTCAGCCATGGCCATATCCGAAAGGTTGGTGGAGTCGGTTCTCATATAAGTGATCTTACCGCCTTCATACAGCTTTTGGGCCACCGACATTGTAAGGCTCACAGAGAAACCTAATTTTCTGGCAGCTTCTTGTTGGAGAGTGGAGGTGGTGAAAGGAGGATAAGGGGCGCGGCTTAATGGCTTGACTGCAACATCCCTTATCTTGAAAGAGGAATTCTTGCAAAATTCAAGATATTTTTCGGCTGCCTTGAAATCAGGCAATCTGTCGGAGAGCTCTCCTTTGAATTTATCATTCTTGGAATTCGCAAAAAGAGCCGATACCCTGAAATAAGGTTCAGGTTTGAAATCCTGAATCTCCTTTTCGCGTTCACAAATCAATCTTACAGCAACACTCTGCACTCTTCCCGCCGACAATGCCGGCTTGATTTTTTTCCATAACACGGGGCTAAGTTCAAACCCCACGATTCTATCAAGAATTCTCCGGGCCTGTTGTGCGTTCACCCTGTCGATATCGATATGACGCGGATTTTCTATAGCCTTCAATATAGCGGGCTTTGTGATTTCATGAAAAACTATGCGATTGGTGGTTGACGGGTCAAGCCCGAGCACTTCGGCAAGATGCCAGGCAATAGCCTCCCCTTCGCGGTCTTCATCGCTTGCAAGCCAAACAGTTTCTGCCGACTTGGCGGCTTTGCGAAGTTTGTCTACAAGATCTTTCTTATCTTCCGGAATTTCATATTCCGGCTTGAAATTGTTTTCGACATCGATACTGAAGCCGTGCTTGCGCAAATCGCGTATATGGCCGTAACTTGACATTACGGTATAATCCTTCCCAAGGAATTTCTCTATGGTCTTAGCTTTAGCCGGAGACTCAACAATCACAAGATTTTTCATTCAATACTATTTAGTGGGGCAAAATTAACAATTTTTTTGATTAACAATAAATTCGCCAATATGTTTAACATTAATTATTAATGATTTTTCAATTTTTCCCTATAAACCACTCCCTGTTAAAACTTTCTACAATAATAATTGATAAAATTAACGTGAGCTCTTTATCGGCTCACGTTAATTTTATTCTGCAATTTTAATTATTCCTTCTTCAACTTCCTCTCCAAGTCCCCATGCCTCTATATAGGCATTCCTTGTTCCTTTAGGCACATGAACCGTTGGCACATCTGTAATAGTTCCTTATTATTTAAGCACGGTCAGTCGGCTTATAAACTCAGAAACAGCAATAGGTGTTATCCATTTCACATAGAATAAGCTATTTCTGTAACGGCCAAAATTACCTAATTAGTTTATTTTTACAAAGGTGAATTACCCCGAAGAGTCCCAAATAGTTTGAAATGATGTCATTTTTAAGTAATTTTGTAGTAGAAAAATGAATATAATGGAAGAAAATTTAGAATATCAGCAGGAACAGCAAAGCAATTACGGAGCCGATAATATCCAGGTGCTCGAAGGGCTTGAAGCCGTGAGGAAACGTCCCGCGATGTATATCGGCGACATTTCGTCGAGAGGTCTCCATCATCTCGTATATGAAGTGGTAGACAACTCCATCGATGAAGCGCTTGCCGGCTTTGCAGACTATATAGAAGTGACAATCAATGAAGACAACTCCATAAAGGTGGTTGACAACGGTCGTGGCATTCCGGTTGATATGCACGACAAGATGAATAAATCTGCCTTGGAAGTAGTGTTGACAGTGCTCCATGCCGGTGGTAAATTCGATAAGGGCACATATAAAGTGTCCGGAGGTCTTCACGGCGTGGGTGTAAGTTGCGTCAACGCTCTCAGCGATTATCTTCGTGCCGAGATTCATCGAGATGGAAAAATCCACATGCAGGAATATGCTTTCGGACAACCTACAACCGATCTTACGGTTATCGGTGAGTCTGACCACACCGGCACTACAATCATCTTCCATCCGGATGCTTCCATATTTACAGAAACTATTTATGATTATGAAACTCTCGCCAACCGCCTGCGGGATCTCTCTTATCTGAATGCCGGAATTACTTTGACATTGACCGACCGCCGGGAAATGGATGAGAAAGGCAACTACAGAAGAGAAGTCTATAGAAGCGAAGAAGGTCTGAAGGAATTTGTGAAATATCTCGACCAGGGCAAGACGCCGCTGATTGATGATATCATCCACCTTAACACAGTGAAAAACGGAGTACCTGTGGAAGTGGCTCTCACCTACAACAACTCTTTCAGCGAGAATATCTTCTCATACGTCAACAATATCAACACTATTGAGGGAGGTACTCACCTTACAGGCTTCCGCCGTGGGCTGACAACAACCCTTAAGAAATATGCAGAAGACAATCATCTTCTCGACAAACTTAAGATAGAACTTTCCAAAGAAGACTTCCGCGACGGATTGACGGCCGTAGTGTCGGTGAAAGTTGCGGAACCTCAGTTCGAGGGCCAGACCAAGACTAAGCTTGGAAATAATGATGTGGCCGGTGTTGTGCAGACTGCTGTTTCGGAAGCATTGCGCTATTATCTCGAGGAGCACCCGAAACAGGCTCGTGCAATAGTAGACAAGGTCATATTGGCCGCTCAAGCACGTCATGCCGCCTATAATGCACGCATGAAAGTGCAGAGAAAATCACCGTTGGCCGGAAGCGGCCTCCCCGGAAAATTGGCCGACTGCATGAGTCGTGATGCCGCGGCATGCGAACTCTTCCTTGTGGAGGGAGATTCTGCCGGCGGTTCCGCAAAACAGGGACGTAATCCCCATTTCCAGGCCATCCTTCCCTTGAGAGGTAAAATCCTTAACGTAGAGAAAGCACTCGATCATAAAGTTTTTGACAGCGAAGAGATTGTCAATATGTTTAAGGCTCTCGGCGTTACAATCGGTACCGAAGACGATGAGAAAGAACCTAACATGACTAAATTGCGCTATCATAAGATTATCATTATGACAGATGCTGACGTCGACGGTGCTCATATCGCCACACTTCTGATGACATTCTTCTATCGCAAGATACGTCCGATAATAGACAACGGTTATCTATATATCGCCACTCCGCCGTTGTATCGTTGCAGCACCAAGGGACAGAAGAAAATTCAGGAATATGCCTGGGACGAACAACAGGTTCAACGCTTTGTCGACACTCATTGCGAGGGCAACCGCGACAAGATGGTGCTACAGCGCTACAAAGGTCTTGGAGAAATGAACCCGGAACAATTATGGGAAACCACCATGGATCCGGAAAACAGGATGCTCAAGCAGGTTAATCTTGTGAACGCGGCTGAAGCCGACCGCACTTTCTCGATTCTCATGGGTGAGGAAGTGGGCCCCAGACGTGAGTTCATAGAAAGCCATGCAACATACGCAAACATCGACGCTTAATTAATTTTTATATAAACTTCTAATAATTTGAAAGTAAAGGGGGTCTCACTGCAAAAATATGGCAGTGAGACCTCTTTTATTAAGATTATTTAATGTGGAAGAGTATAAAATCGTGGCCTAAAAATTATGAAAAACGATAGTTAGGTTATTATCTTTGCAACATAAAACAAAATAGGGGAAAAACCACTGATTGAAAAATTTAAAAACAACATAAACATGGCAAAGAAAAAAACAACGGCTAAAAAAGCAGTGCGCATTAGCGACACTGAAGAAAAGAAGAAAGCTCTTGAGATGGCGCTCGCACACCTTGAGAAGGATTTCGGCACAGGCACGATCATGCGTCTCGGCGACAACGGCGTGCAGGATATTGAGACAGTGTCCACCGGCTCAATCGGATTGGACTATGCCTTGGGAGTCGGCGGAGTGCCAAGAGGCAGGATAACTGAAATTTTTGGCGCCGAGTCATCAGGAAAGACCACTTTGGCTATCCATATAATTGCGGAAGCCCAGAAAATGGGAGGTGTTTGTGCTATCATAGACGCCGAACATGCCTTCGACCGCTTTTATGCAGAGCAACTCGGAGTTGATGTAAACAATCTCTGGATTTCGCAGCCCGACAACGGAGAGCAGGCTCTTGAAATAGCCGAACAGCTTATTAATTCGGGAGCTATTGATGTGCTTGTGGTCGACTCTGTGGCAGCCCTCACCCCGAAAGCGGAAATTGAGGGAGAAATGGGCGACAAGAACGTAGGTCTGCAGGCTCGTCTTATGAGCCAGGCAATGAGAAAGCTCACGGGAGCGATTTCAAGAACACGCACATGCTGTATCTTCATTAATCAGACTCGCGAAAAGATCGGAAACATGTACGGCCCGGCACAGACAACTACAGGCGGTAACGCCCTGAAATTCTATTCCACAGTGAGAATGGAGATTGCTCCTTCCACAATGATAAAAGACTCCTCCGACAAACCGCTTGGAAGAGTTGCAAGAGTGAAAGTGGTTAAAAACAAAGTGGCGCCTCCATTCAAGAAAGCCGAATTCGACATCATGTTTGGAGAAGGTATTTCCAAAGCAGGCGAGATCATAGACTATGGTGTGGAGCTCGGCATTATCAAGAAAAGCGGCGCTTGGTTCTCCTATGGAGATGCGAAGATAGGCCAAGGTAAGGAAGGAGTGAGAAAGGCCCTCAACGATAATCCGGAACTCATGGAAGAACTTGAAGAGAAAGTGCGTCAGGCCATCGAAGAAAAGCTCAATGGTGATAAGACAAAATCTATCGGCAACATTTTAGCTTCAAAAGAAACCGGGAAAGCCTCGGCAAAAGATGAAGACGATGATTTCGGAGCCATCGAAGCTGACGGCGACGAAGACTTCTTCGAAGAAGACATCGAAATCGAAGAATAACAAACTCAAAGAATAAACAAACTCAAAGAATAAACAAACTCAAAGAATAAACAACCTCGAAGAGAATAAA
>JAFLTV010000003.1:74530-85156 GCA_022509105.1 Muribaculaceae bacterium
TGTCTGTCTTTGGGTGTGATTCCTTCACGGCAGATGTTTTGTCTGTCTTTGGGTGGTTAGGTCCCGGTTTCTGTCTCGCCGCAGGCGGGGTCCTCTTGTCTCCCGTCAGCTTTAATTTGCCAGTCTTCGGATGCTTCCAATTTTTAGTCTTTCGTCGCAGGTGCCCCCAATTTCTATTTTTTATTTTTCTCTGCACTCCCAGCCTTGTCCTTCAAAATTGCTAATCTCTCCATTTTTACAAAAATTGGTTATGTTGGAATGCTTTTTTAGTTAGAAAAAGGATATTAATGTGTTAATTTTTTAAATATTATGCCGTTTTTTTGAGAAAAATTAAGAAAAATATATAAATGTATTAATTTTTTTATATATTTGTGAATTATAAATGTGTAAGTGCTTTCAATTCAAACTAATATCATGAAAAAAATCCATAAGGTCCTTATAACAGGATTTTGCCTATTGTCGCCCGTTTTTATCGCATGTGGGAACAATGATAATGATGTTAATTCTCCGGGTTCAGTCTCTAAAGAAGTGGCTGTAACGGTTACCCCGGCTTCATTAAATCCGGATTACAACGCTCAAACCATAGATTTAACAGTCACTTCTGATGCAGACTGGGCTATCCGAACAGAAGCATCCTGGATATCATTGCGGCCTTCGGGAGGAGTTAAAAATGAAACAGTGGCAGTAAAAATAACAGTCGAGGCGAATAAAGAAATGGATTCACGAACAGCAGTTTTGAATATCATTTCCGGAAATAAAACTGTAAAGAGTGTTGAAGTGGTTCAGGGTTATGCGATGAATGCCTATGCTTCGTCAAATTCCATGATGTTTGGCGGGGAAGCTGCAGAAAAAGAGCTGACTATTACCTCCAACGGCGACTGGACTTTGACAAGTGATTCACAATGGCTGTCAGCCAATCCCTCCAAGGGAGGAGCGGGAGATAGCCTGGTTAAAATATCGGTTGAAACCAATAGTGGTGAAGACACACGTGAAGGCACGTTGCAATTAGTCTGTGGAGAATCAGTCAGCACAATCAAAGTAAGCCAGTTGAATTATAATGTGACAGCTCCTGAGGGATATTCCTTGGTCTGGAGCGATGAATTCAATTATGAAGGAAAGCCCTCTTCCGACTGGGTAATCGAAAATCAGCCTGCCGGCTGGGTAAATAATGAACTACAGACTTACACGAGTCGTGAAATCGATGGTAAACTGACACTTGAAGTAAAAGATGGGTTCCTGCATATCAATTGCTTTAAAGGAAGCGATGGAAAAATATATTCCGGCAGGATGAACGCGAAACCCTCCACGGGATGGACACATGGGTATATCGAGGCACGTATAAACCTGCCATCCGGCAAAGGGACCTGGCCGGCCTTCTGGATGATGCCTTCCAATGTAGACTGGGGAAGTGATCCATGGCCCCATTGTGGAGAAATAGACATAATGGAGGAGGTGGGAGTCAATCCTAACTATGTTTCATCCTCTCTCCACACCGGGAAATACAATCACACCATGAACACTCAGAAAACCCATGAGATGTATCTACCGGGGGCTGAGGGAGAGTTCCATACTTATGCTATTGAATGGACAGAAGATGCGATTACCACTTATGTAGACGGGAAAGTACAGTTAACGGCCACTCGCGCAAGCATGGGTTCAGACCATGAGAGCTGGCCTTTCAACCGGGCTTTTTATCCTATTCTGAATCTTGCCTGGGGAGGTGATTGGGGCGGTTGGAACGGTGTCAATGAGAATGCGCTGCCAATCACCATGATGGTGGATTATGTGCGTATTTTCCAGAAACAATAAGCCATCGCTCCTTTTATGGAGAGAAGGCCCCAAACCCGGAATTATAACTATAAACAAGAAACTAACTAACAAAAACCTAACATAACTAATCAAAAACCATGATCTAATGAAAAAATTAACCTTATTACTCATGGCGGTTCTGGCATGTTTTAACATGTATGCCCAGTATGTCACCGTATCCGGTACGGTAGTATCGGAGCAGGACAAAGAACCGTTGATCGGTGCGACCGTGATGGTGAAAGGAACCACCATGGGCACAGCCACTGATATCGACGGCAAATTTTCAGTGCAAACTGCCAACGGAAAAACTCTTGTATTCTCTTATGTAGGATACGAAAGCTATGAAATGAAAGTGAGCGGCCCACAATCAAACCTCATTATCACTTTAAAGGAAAGCTCTCAATTGCTTGATGATGTTGTAGTTGTTGGTTACGGTACTCAAAAGAAGAGTGTTGTAACGGCTGCGATATCAAAAGTCGATGATTCCACATTAGCCCAGACCGCCCCTGTGCGTGTAGATGATGCGCTTAAGGGACTCACCTCCGGTGTGACTGTGACTTCTGCCACCGGACAACCGGGAGCAGCTGCCCAGGTGCGTATCCGTGGTATCGGCACCATCAACAATTCGGATCCTCTATATATCGTAGACGGTATGCCGATTGAAGGAGGAATCGACTATCTTAACCCCGCAGACATCAAGAGTATCGAAGTATTGAAGGATGCAGCTTCCGGAGCCGTTTATGGAGCCCGTGCTGCAAATGGTGTAATCCTCGTAACTACCAAAGCCGGAGAAAACGGCCGCGCAAAAGTCACTTACGACTTCACCTACGGCTGGCAAAGAAGAAGCAAAAAAATTCACATGATGAATGCTACGGAATATGCCGTAATGAAGAATGAAGGCTATCTGAACATGGGCCAGGCTGCCCCTTATGCAGATCCTTATTCATTAGGTGAAGGTTATGACTGGCAGGATGCCATTTTCTATAATGAGGCCCCCCTGCAGAGCCATCAGGCTACAGTTTCCGGTGCCACTGAGAAGGTGAACTACTTCGTATCATTAGGATACTATGACCAAAAAGGTATCATAGGTGGTCAATACGGTCAATCAGACTACAATCGTCTGACCATGAGAAGTAACCTCAATATGACTGTGTTTGATGAATCCGCTAAACGCTCATGGCTTAACAAGCTTACAATCCAGACCAATATCTCTTATGCCCGCATCCATTCAAAGGGCCTTGGTGCAGAGAACGGCTATTATGGAGGCGCCATCACGAATGCCCTGGGTATGTCGCCCCTTTTAGCTCCTGTTTTATACGGAGCAGACGCTCAGGCACAGCTCGATTATTATGCCAACACTCCCAATTATATCCCTCGTTACACAGCCGACGGAGGTCTTTACACAATTCCGGAAGCTTGGGGAGGCGGATATCAGGAACTTACCAACCCGCTATATGCATTCTCTTTCCCCGCCGGAAAGAACTGGAGTCATAAATTCGTAGCCAACTTTATCGGCGAACTCCAGATCTGGGATCAGATCAGATATCGTATCAGCTATGGCGCCGACCTTTCCTTCTGGGGAAGCGAATCACACTCAGAGGCACGCTATGAAAACAACCTCCACTCAACCACAGTAGACCAGGCCTCGGCAAGCTCATCCTGGAACAGAGGCTATGTATGGCAGATTGAAAACTTGCTTACTTACGACAAGAACTTCGGTGAAAACCACATCAACGTAGTTTTGGGTCAGTCGGCAAAACAATCCACAGGTTATTACTTGGGAGCCTCTGCCAATATGCTTTACAACTATGACAAGCCCTACGTTGATGTAGCACAGGCACAAGCCGGAACCGGCGATAACGGACAGAACCGTAACGGTTGGGGAGGTCCCAACAACGCATGGCCGAAACTTCTCTCCTATTTCGGACGAGTTTCTTATGACTACGGCTCACGCTATATGGCTCAGTTTACTATCCGCCGTGACGGTTCTTCACGTTTCGGTTCAAACAACAAATGGGCAACGTTCCCCTCTGTATCTTTGGGATGGAATCTGACAAACGAACCCTTCCTTGAAAAACGTCCCGAATGGTGGAGCAATACCAAGGTACGTTTCAGCTGGGGTAAGAACGGTAACGAATCAATCGGTGACTATCGTTATACAGTAACAGCAAGCGGCAACAACAACTATTACTTCGGTCCGGAAGGAAGCGGCCAATGGTATGGTTCAAAAGCCAACGGTCTTGCAAATCCCGACCTCCGTTGGGAGGAATCAAAACAGACCGACGTCGGTTTAGACCTCGCTTTCCTCAACAATTCATTGCAATTCACGGTGGATTACTATTATAAGAAAACCGACGGCATGCTTATGGAAATGATGATTCCGACCTACGTGGGAGAATCCAAACCTTTAGGTAACGTCGGTACCATGGAAAACCGCGGTGTTGAAATGGAACTTCGCTGGCTTCGCAGATTCGGAGAATGGAACATAAGCCTCGGAGGTAACCTCACATGGCAAAAGAATAAACTTATCGACCTTGGTAATGCCGACGGATGGATGGCGCTTGCAAGCAATAGCACGGCAGGCACAATTTCCAGAGCCATGAACGGTGAAGAATTCCCCTATTTCTATGGCTTCAAGACAGGTGGCGTTATTCAGAATCAGGCTCAGGCAGACGCTTACAATTCACAATATGGCCTGACTCCTTCCGATCAGTTCTATGCAGTGCCGGGCGACCTTATTTATCTTGACAGCAACAATGACGGTACAATCACCTTCGACGACCGTACGAAGATCGGTAAAGGAATGCCGACCTGGACTTATGGTTTCAACCTTGGCATAGAATGGAAGGGCATTCAGCTAACAGCATACTTCCAAGGCGTATGGGGCAACAAGATTTATGATGCATCTCTTCGTGGCGACACTCCTGCAAAGAACATGCCTGCATGGATGCTTAACCGCTGGACAGGAGAAGGCACCTCCAATTATCTACCGCGCTTTTTAATCAGCGATCCGAGAAACTGGCAATCATCCGACATTTATCTTAGTGACGGCGCATATTGCAGATTGCGTAATCTTACAGTTTCCTATACTTTCCCGTCTAATCTTATACGCAAGGTGGGATTCCAGAATTTCAGGGTATTCGTAAGTGCTGAAAACCTCTTCACTATCACGAAATATCATGGATTCGATCCCGAAGTCGGTTCCGGAACAGGCATTGGTATTGACTATGGTGTTTATCCACAGGCACGTATCTTCAACGTAGGATTTAATATTACAATCTAACCTAATTTACAATAGAAAGATTACTCATTATGAAACTAAATAAAATATTATTATTTGGAATATTAGGAGCAGGAGCCATGGGTGTGACATCATGTACCACAGAATGGCTTGAGACTTCTCCTAACCAGAGCGTGAATATAGAGCAGTATTACACTACTGACGCAGCTATTCGCGAAGCTCTCGTGGCTGCTTACGACCCATTGCATTGGTATGATTACTTCGGAACCTACAACGCATTGAATCTTCAGGCCGAAATCATGACCGACCAATGCTATCCCGGTGGAAACGACCCCAACGACTTCTCTGAATGGAAGGCGATGTTTAATTTCAATGTTGCTCCTACTCAGGTAATGACCGGAAATTATTCCACATCATATTCCGGCATTAAGAGATGTAACGACGTATTGTTCTATATTGAGAACTATGCAGCGGATGCTTTGACTCCTGAAAACAGGGCTTTCTATGAAGCACAGGCTCGCGTGCTCCGTGTTTTCTATTACAACCAGTTATGGAAATGGTGGGGTAATGTTGTTTACTACACAACAAACCTTTCGGGAAATTTCTTAGGCACACAGTATACTGCCGACGAGGTTTATGATTTCATTATCACTGACCTTGAAGAAGTTATCGCAATGAAGGCCTTGAAGTGGAAGTCCGAGACATTGAATGTCGGTCAGGTAACCACTCCGACTGCTTATATGCTTTACACTGAGCTGGTGATGTATCAGAACGACAAGGCTCGTTATCCTCAGGCTTTGGAATATATGAAGGAGATAATCAATTCTTCAGAATATAATCTGCATCCGGATTTCTCAGAGATCTGGGACACAGACCACGAATGGTGTGAAGAATCAATTTTTGAAGTCAATTATTCAGATGCAGCCGGCAACAGAGACTGGGGATGGTCAAATGGTCCCGGCGGAACTGTTTCTCCTAAAGTCACCGGCGCTCGCGGCTACGACATGAGAGACGGTATCCATCAGGATGGATGGGGAGGATGCACAATCCGTCATTCATGCTATGAGTCTTATGATGCAAATGACTTGCGTCGCGATGTTTCTATCTGGACTCCCGAAGAAGGTTCATACCAGAAAGGTGACCAGGACACCGGACACTTTATCGGCAAATACGCTCCATTGCAGGGTGCTAATGCCGGAGCTGTTGCCGACCAGTCGCTTAACTTCAACAACAACCTCAGAATCTACCGTTATTCAGAAGCATTGCTTAATGCTGCAGAACTCGTGGTTGATGGCGCCGGTTCGGGAGATGCTCAGGGATGGCTTGATGCAGTTCGTTCAAGAGCAGGTCTTGGAAGTGTAGCCGCCAACAAAGACAATATCATTCAGGAACGTGCATGGGAATTCCTTGGAGAAGGAAAACGCTACTGGGATTTGATCAGAACCGGCAAAGCTTCCTCAGTGCTTGTACCGGACGATGAAGTTGCCAATGGCAGAAAAGGCTCCTACAGCGACAGCAAGAAATATCTTCCTTTCCCACAGAGCGAAGTGGATCAGGCACAAGGCACAATCACCCAAAATGCCTATTAATTCAGCATTCTTAAATAGATTTACATCATGAAAAAAATAAATATAATAACTTCTACGCTGGTGCTTGGGGTGATGATAGCCGCTTCTTCCTGTACAGAAGAAAAGATCTACGGCCTCGACCCGAACGGCATCCCACAAGCCGGCAACTATACGATAAAGGCAGATGTAGACCAGACTCTTAATAAGGTCACACTGACCATCGCAGATGCCAACGGCAACCCTGCAATGGGTGTTTATCCCATCTGGAAGGTTTACACGAAGGCAAACCCGGTTATGTCAACACGCCCGGTATATACCGACATAGTAACCATCGCAGGCGACTATGAAGTTGAAATGCAGGTAGGTAACCGCAACGGTATATCCGAAGGGGTTCAGACCGCAACTTTCCATATTGACAATACGCTTGTAGACTTCTCGCCTTATATACTTTTCCTCACCAACAATGAGTCGAAAGTATGGCAAATCGCCGGAAATGAACAAGGACACCTTGGTTGCGGAGAATCAGGCACAGACGGCCTTAACTGGTGGAGCGCCTCCCCTTACGACAAAAAAGACTGGGGCGTATATGACAACCGCATGACTTTCGCCGACAACGGTGGCAACGACAGCGGCCTTTACACCTATGATCCGGGAGAAAGCGGCACAATCTATATCAATAAAGAGATCACCGATCTTGAGCCCTATTCATCCTATAATCCCAACGATGACAATGACTATTGTGCCCCCGCACAAAAACAGGAAACAACCTTCAACCTTGTGCCCGAAGGCACTGACCTCTTCCTCGTTTTCCCACAAGGGACTCTCATCGGCTACCTGCCAAATATGGACACATACAACAATCCGAAGTTCAAGGTTATTGACATGAACAAAAACAAGATTGAAATTGTATGTGACAACGGTGGAATAGCATGGCACTATCTGTTGCAACCGGAAGGTGCGGATGCAGCCGACAAACCATTCGAGGGCTTTAAATATGACAGCGAATACAACCTTTGGAGAACAGCCAATGTGGTTCTCAACAGCACATGGTTTGCCGACGGAGGATGGGGCGAACTTCCCAACCAGCCTGAAGTCACTGTAACCAATGAAAGCATCAAGCTTCACACACCGGCTGAAATGGGAGGTGACAAATGGCAAGGACAGGTTCATATCGGCACAGATATCATCCTTTCCTCTGCAAGCACCTACGACTTCTCTATCTGCGTGAAAGCATCTGTAGACAGCAAAGTTACCATCAAGCCACACCTTGATGGAGACGACGGAGTATTCTTCACAGAGGATCAGATAGCATTTGATGCAGGCGGTTCTTACTTCTATTTGTCAGATGTTCCGGGTTGGGACGGTCCGGTTGTTCTTACACTTGACTTTGCCGGCTATCCTGACACAGATTTCGAAATAACAAAGGTAGTTATCAAGGATCATGCTAATGATGACGGCACAATCCTCCCGAATCAGGATCCCGGAAATTCCGGAAGCGTTTCATGGGTAGACGTCAACAGCGCAGACAATATCTGGAAATCAGGAACAGTGACCAACATCTCCACTTATACAGCTATGGGCAGCGATTGGAGCCCCGGCACTGACCCGACAATCACAGAGACTGCAAATGGTTATGATCTTTATTATCCGGATGGTGCCGGCGACCAGCAATGGCAGGCTCAATTTGCTCTTGAAACAGACTTGAGCTTCTCCGGTGACAAATATTACGATTTCAGAATCACTATCAACCCGACATGTGATATTGCCGGGGCAACAATCAAGCCTACCGATTTCACCGATCAATCCTTCTGGAGCGCTGACCGTCATGCTCTCGTGGCTTATGAAGACAACGTTATCGAGATTGTGAATGTGGCAGCCGACATGCCTGACTTCAAGATTGTATTCGACTTTGCCGGAGTTCAACCCGGAGCGACTATATCTATCAAGGATATTCTTATCCAAGAACATCAGGAAGGCGACAGCGGCGGTTCCAACTGGGTAGACGTAAACAGCGATGACAACCTGATGACCAATTGTGAATATAACCTCACCTACTGGTATGCTCCCAATTGGAATCAGATAGCAGATCCGGATACTCAGATAAATGGAAAGGCCTTTACACTTTATCTTCCCGAAGCTACTACCGACCAATGGCAGGCACAGTTTGCAATCCATACCGACATTACCACTTCTGCTGACAAAAACTACGACTTCAGAATGACAATTTATTCAGACAAAGACATTCCGGGCGTAACATTCAAAGTTACAGAAGATGGCAATGATGATAAATTCTATATGACAGACAGAGTTGCAACCGTAGCTTACGAAGAAGTGACTTATGAATGGGTCAACCTTCCCGGATTAGATATTAACCCCGTCAATATATTCTTTGATTTCGGAGGAAACCCGGCGGGAACTACGGTGACAGTTAAGGATATCATTATCCAGGAACACAGATAAAGTCAGTAAATGATTCTATACTAATAATTAAGTGATTGGCAACCCCGCTTCGTCGTAAGGCGGAGCGGGTTTTCTTTATTTCCACTATCGTTCAACTTTACTATATTCAATAAAATGGCTATCAAAAAAATACTATTGGGAAGCGTTTCCACTTTAATATTGCTTTTGAATTTTACTGTCATATCATCGGCGGCAAAATCCAAAGAGGCCACTCCGAATCAGCAGTTCGTGCAGGTGAAGGGGCAAGATTTAATCCAACCCGATGGGAGCAAACTATATATAGTCGGAACAAACCTTGGAAACTGGCTGAATCCGGAAGGATATATGTTCGGTTTTCAAAGAATGAATTCTCCCAGGCTCATCAATGAACTCTTCTGTGAACTTGTAGGTCCGGATAAGGCAGCTGAATTCTGGCAACAGTTCAAAGACAACTATATCACCAGGAATGATATAGATTTTATAGCCTCCACAGGAGCAAATACAATCCGGCTCCCTTTTCATTATAAACTTTTCACAGATGAGGACTATATGGGAAAGACCTCTAACCAAGACGGTTTTGCTCGCATAGACAGCGTTGTTGACTGGTGTAAGGCTAATAATCTTTATCTTATTCTGGATATGCACGATGCACCCGGAGGCCAGACAGGCGACAATATCGACGACTCTTTTGGCTATCCTTGGCTAATGGAAAGCGAGAAATCTCAGCAACAATTCATGGATATCTGGAAAAGGATTGCGGAGTATTATAAAAACGAACCGACAATTTTAGGATATGAACTGATAAACGAGCCGGTTGCGACTTATTTTGAAAACCGCGATGAACTGAATTCCCAACTCAACGATCTTTACACCCGGACAGTCCCTGTGATCCGTGAGGTGGACCCGAATCATATAATCCTCATCGGTGCACCTCAATGGAACAGTAATTTCGAGCCGCTAAGAGATTTCGATTTCAGTCGGGATCCACAGATCATGTTCACATGCCACCGCTATGGAGGAGATGCATCCGCAGAAGCAATCGGCAATTTCATTTCATTTCGTGACTGGAGCAACCGGCCCATGTATATGGGCGAAATCGGCCATAACACTGACCAATGGCAGTCTGATTTCGTAAAGGCAATGAAAGAAAACAACATAGGCTACACCTTCTGGCCCTACAAGAAAATAGACAACAGTTGCATGATGGGAATAGTCATGCCCGAAGAATGGGAAGAGATTGTGAGTTTTGCGGAAGCTCCACATCATACTTATGCGGAGATACGAGAGCTGAAACCGAACAGAGAAAGAGCCGCCGTAGCATTAAACAAATTTATCAAGCAATGCAAGACTAAAAATTGCGTCCCACAAGAAAGCTACATCAAATCTATCGGCCTTCAACTCCCTTAAATATCACGATAATTTCTGCCGACTCGAATTGACCGACGGCCGTTTCAGAAATATTGAGTAAAATAATCGCCTGATGAATTGATTATCAATTCGTCAGGCGATTATTAGCGGAGGGAACGAGATTCGAACTCGTGGTAGGATTACTCCTACGACAGTTTAGCA
>JAFLTV010000030.1 GCA_022509105.1 Muribaculaceae bacterium
CTCCCGGAGCCGATTCAGTTTTTCGCTGTCATTGCACTCGGAATTCTCTGCGGATTCTATTCCCTTTACTACACTCGGGTGATCAATCTCACAGACTCTTATTTTAAAAAGATAAACAACCCATGGCTGAGAAACATTTCCGGAGGCCTGGTGATTGGAATCTGTATCTTCCTGTTTCCGTCGATGTATGGTGTGGGCTATCCTATGATGTCTGACCTTATACAGGCCAATTTTGAAAAGTTGGCCGAAGGAGATATCCTGAACGGTCTCCACATGGGGAAATGGGGCCTGATGATCACTGCCGCGATTATTCTTATTCTAAAATGCTGGGGTTGCGGAGCCTGCAATGCAAGCGGCGGAGTCTCCAGTGATTTTGCTCCCACCATGTATGCGGGAGCTGTGGCCGGATTCCTTTTCTCGATGTTCTGCAACACAGTCTTTCATACGCATCTTCCCATCCCGGCTTTCACACTCCTTGGAATGGCTGCCGTCATGGCCGGGTGTGTCGAAGCACCTATGATGACGATTTTCATTGTATTGAATCTCGGAATGGATTTCCGCTTTTCGCTCGCTATCATTCTGGCGGCCTATTTCTCTTATATGGTTGTCAGAGTCTGTTCCCATATCAGGGGTTATGACAGCAAGATGTTGCGCCATCTCTCCTGGTTTCACCATTAACGCTTGAAAATAAACATACCATAATGTCAACCAATACTATAGACAATTCCAGAAAAGTCACTACCCGACGCCTTATCGAGATGAAACATCGTGGAGAGAAAATCTCTATGCTCACCGCCTACGATTATTCATCAGCCAAGATAATCGATGAGGCCGGCATGGATGTCATCCTCGTCGGCGACTCCGCTTCTAATGTGATGGCCGGCAATGTCACCACCTTGCCCATCACGCTCGACCAGATGATTTATCACGCAAAATCTGTGATGAAAGCAACAAAAAGGGCTCTTGTTGTGGTCGATCTTCCTTTCGGATCTTATCAGGGAAATTCCAAAGAGGCCCTCGCTTCCGCCATACGCATCATGAAGGAGAGTCATGCCGAGGCTGTCAAAATGGAAGGTGGCGCCGAAATTCGGGAATCTGTCGAAAGGATTCTAAGCGCAGGAATTCCGGTTATGGGCCATCTCGGCCTGACCCCTCAAAGCATCAACAAGTTCGGAACCTATAACGTGCGTGCCCGTGAACAGGAAGAAGCTGACAAATTGATAGCCGACGCACGTCTGCTTGAAGAGATTGGCTGTTTTGCCATTGTGTTGGAAAAAATCCCGGCACAACTCGCCGGAGAGGTGGCCCGACAGCTTTCAATCCCCGTGATTGGAATCGGCGCCGGAGGTAAGGTAGACGGCCAGGTGCTCGTGATGCACGATATGCTCGGAATTAATAAAGGGTTCTCCCCGAGGTTCTTGCGCCGCTATGCCGACTTGGCAGGCATTATGAACACTGCTATCCAAAATTATATTAAAGATGTGAAATCGGGAGATTTCCCCTCCCCTGAAGAATCTTATTAAGATTTTGATGAATACCAACAATATATATTCTGTCTCTTCTCTTTCCAATGGCATGAGGGCCGTGTGCTGTCGACATGACGGACTCGTGAGCTATATCGGCGTGGTTATCAATGCAGGCAGCAGCGACGAAGACAGCAGCCGCGAAGGGCTCGCTCATTTTGTGGAACACACGATCTTCAAAGGCACTTCCAAACGTCGCGCCTGGCAGATATCTTCCCACATGGAATCTGTGGGGGGAGAACTAAACGCCTACACATCAAAAGAAGAGACCATGGTGTATACCAACGCGCCTGCCGGATATGAGGAAAGAGCCGTGGAGCTTCTCTTCGATCTTATCAGTTCAAGTCAGTTTCCTCCGCAGGAAATAGACAAGGAACGCGAAGTTATCACAGAAGAGATTTACAGCTATCTGGATTCTCCTTCCGACCGCGTTTTTGATGAATTTGAAGAGCTTGCTTACAAAGGCTCAGGCCTCTCCCATAATATCCTCGGTACGCCGGAGAGCGTCAGGCATCTCACCTCGGAAGATTGCCGGAATTTCATCAACAGGTTTTACGTGCCATGCAACATGGTGATTTATTGCGTCTCTCCATTGCCCGACCAAAAGATGATTCGCCTTGTCGAGAAATATTTCGGCCGGCTCATGCCGAGAGATAACGCTTTGAAAAGAATTTCTCCGCCACCTATGGACCGTTTTGAAGAGGTTCGCGATTTGGGCAATCATCAGGCAAACACCATTATGGGTGCCAGAGTGTTCGGCAGAAAAGACCCCAGGCGTTTCCCTCTTTTCCTCCTAAACAACTATCTCGCAGGCCCTTGCATGAATTCCAAACTCAATCGGGAGCTGCGTGATAAAAAGGGTTATGTCTATACTGTTGAGAGCAATGTCAGCCTGCTGAGCGACACCGGACTGCTGCTGATATATTTCGGGTGTGATCCGGCAAATATCTCCAAATGTCGGAAAATTATCGAGAGGGAGCTGGATTCATTGTGCCAGAAAACCATGCATGAATCCTCTTTCAATAAAATAAAAAGACAATATTGCGGTCAGCTTATAGCTTCAAGCGATCATATCGAAAACAGAGCCATGGCTCTCGGCAAAAGCGTCTTGTATTTCGATAAAGTAAACGATATTTCCACAACAGCACAGATGATCATGGAAGTCACAGCCGCTCAAATGAGAGATGTGGCTGAAGAGTTTCTTTCAAAACCCCTCTCTATCCTTACGCTGATATGAAAATAGCTCATATAGACCTTGGAGAACGCCCTGTCTTGCTTGCTCCTATGGAAGATGTCACCGATCCGTCTTTCCGCCTTATCTGCAAGGAGCAAGGGGCAGCTATGGTCTATACGGAGTTTGTCTCCTCGGAAGCGCTCGTAAGGGATATTCCTTCCACAGTGCGCAAACTGAAAATTGATGATAAGGAGAGGCCTGTGGCTATTCAGATCTATGGTCGAGAACCGGAAGCCATGGTGGAGGCCGCCAAAATTGTGGAAAAGGCCGAGCCGGATATTCTTGACCTCAATTTCGGATGCCCGGTGAAGAAAGTGGCCGGGAAAGGTGCCGGGGCCGGTATGCTCCGGGATATTCCCAAGATGCTGCAAATCACCCGTGATGTGGTCAAGGCCGTAGAAATTCCGGTGACTGTCAAAACCAGACTCGGCTGGGACTGCGAAAATAAAATTATCTGCGACCTCGGGCTGCGTCTGCAGGATTGCGGCATCGCCGCTCTTTCCATACATGGAAGGACCCGATCTCAAATGTATACCGGCAGCGCCGACTGGACTCTTATCGGGGAGCTGAAAAAGAATCCCGAAATGGAAATACCCGTGATTGGCAACGGTGATATCACTACTCCCGAAGGGGCACTCAATGCTTTCGAAGAGTTTGGGGTCGATGGCGTGATGGTGGGCCGAGGAGCTATCGGCGCACCTTGGATTTTCAAGGAATTAAACTCTTTGATAAAATCAGGGTCTAATTTTAAAACCCCTGTGGAAGATAAATTCAATCTGATTATCAGGCAAATTCGGGAAAGCATTGAGGGGAAGGAGGAAAAAAGCGGCATTCTTCATATTCGCCGTCATCTTGCAGCCTCCCCGCTCTTCAAGGGTCTACCCGATTTCAGACCCACAAGAATCAGAATGTTGCGTGCTGAATCGCTCGCTGAACTTGAAGATATTTTCCATGAAATAAAATGTTCATATTTCTCATAAAGAGAAAAAGACCGTAATTAGCTTTTATGAGATTATTAAAATTCGCTTTTTCTTTTATTTGCCTGCTGACATCCGCCTTGACGTGGGCCCAACAAACTTATACTCAGGAAATAGGTCAGTTTCAACGCCTTAAAATTGATGCCAACGTCAACATTGTCTATAAAAATCTTCCCGATTCCACGGGGATGGCCAGATATGTGGCTCCTCCGGGATGTGACAAGCTCTTTATACTGACTCTGAAAGGCAACGGCACTCTCAGAGTTCAACTCGGGATGACGCAATGGGAAGACAAAATCCCACCCACTCTCTATCTTTATTCTTCATTCCTGAATTCTGTGGAAAGTTCTTCCGACCTTACTGTCATCGTGGAAAACCCGGCTCCCTGTGCCACTTTTAACGCTAATCAGACCGGCAACGGCTCAATTATCGTGGAGGATATAAAATGCACTAATCTTTCAGCATCGCTCACCACCGGCAACGGCACAGTGAACATATCCGGGAGCTGCACAAATGCCAATTTCCGTATGGTGGGAACCGGCACCATCTATGCCGACCGGCTTCAGGCGGAAAATGTGAATTGCAAAATCCTCGGCACAGGCAGCATCGGATGCTGGGCCATAGATAATCTTACTGTCAAAGGTCTCGGAACCACCAAAATTTATTATAAAGGGCATCCTAATATCAAAAAGACGGGTGGAGGCAAACTCTTCGACCTTCCGGAAAGTATGGTCGAGGATTATGACAAATCGGCTGTTCCGGTCACATCTTTCGACAATCCTGTGGTCAATGAAAACGAAGTGGAAGAGGATGCCGAAAATGATTCCCCCGATGATGAAGAGACTCTCGATGAAGAAGAGGAGGAAGATGATGATTATGATCCGGATGATGAGAATTATCAGACCGTGGTGACGAAAGATGATTGATTCTAACAATGAGGAGGTTAACGGGTCGCTGAAGCTTAAGACAGCCCGGGCCCTGAAATGGAACACGGTAGACCGTGTGGCTTCTCAGGTGCTTTACGGCGTAGTAGGAATTGTACTTGCCAATGTCGTCTCTCAGGAAGACTTCGGTCTTGTGGGCGCTTTGCTTGTTTTTCAGGCGTTCGCTATAATCTTTGCCGACAGCGGGTTCGGCGCGGCTCTCCTTCGTCAGAAACATTCTTCTCAGGAAGATTATTCTTCCGTATTCTGGTTTAATCTCATTGTCAGCATTACCATTTATTTCATTCTCTGGTTTTGCGCCCCCCTGATAGCTGATATCTTTCAGAAAGATGAGCGGCTGATTCCGCTTTCCAAAGTGATGTTCATCACTTTTGTGCTCAATGCCCTCGCTATCGTCCAGACAAATCGCCTCATGAAGCTGATGGACGTGAAAATGATAGCGATAGCCAACGTCATAGGGCAGATCTCGGGTGGAGCGCTTGGAATAGGGCTTGCTCTTTACGGTTGGGGCGCATGGGCCCTGGTGTGGCAATCTGTGGCTCTCGCCGCTGTCAAAACCGGAGTTTTATGGGCCACGGGAGGTTGGCACCCCACTTGCTGGATAAAAAAAGATTCTTTCAAAAGAGTTTGGAGAATCGGGCTCAGCGTTTTCTCTTCCTCCATGCTCAATACTCTCTTCCTCACTGTCTATTCTTTCGTGATAGGCGCCTTCTATTCTTTGCGTTCTTTGGGTATTTACACCCAGGCCGACAAATGGAGCAAAATGGGATCCGCTTCTTTATCTCAGATTTTCACCTCCAGTTTCGTGCCGCTGCTGTCGCGTGTGCAGGATTCCCCGGAGGATTTCAAGCGGTATATGACACGTATCAACCGTTTTACATCTTTTATCGTTTTCCCTCTGTTAGCAGGCCTAGCTGTTGTTGGCGCTCCCCTTTTCCATACTCTTTTCGGCAATAAGTGGGATGCGGCGATTGTGCTTTTTCAGATTCTTTGCGTCAGGGGGATTCTTGTGGTCTTTGTCTCTCTGTTCGGCAATTATATGCTGGCTTTGGGTTACGGCAAACGCCTTTTCTCCATAGAGGTGATTAAAGACATAGCCATAGCTGCGGCCATCCTTTCCACAGTTTGGTTTGACTCCGTGAGCCTGCTCGTGTGGGGACAGCTTTGGGCATCTATCGTCACTTTCATAATAGTGCTTTTCATGGTATGCAAAGCCACAGGCTATTCTTGGCTTAAACTCATTGCCGACATACTTCCATTTGCAGGAGTGACCCTGCTGATGTGTGTGGCATGCTGGGGATTAGGCAAGTTAGAGCTTTCCCCGGCTGTCCTCCTGATTCTGGAAGTGGTGACGGGAATTTTCATATATCTATCTGTTATGAAACTGCAAAGGGCCCCGGAATTACCCGAAGCCCTTGAATATATCAGCGGACGCCTCAAAAAATCCGCGGTCTGATTTCTCTCGACCGTTTTCTTTTTTAAAAATCTTTTTTCAAGGAAATGAGGCATGCCTCTACATTGGTCTTTATTCTTTCAGCCAAGTCTGTTTCATCTGCTTTGTGGAATTTCCTACCTGTCACGTGTTCGTAAAGCTCGATATATCTTTCCGAAACACTCTCGATGAATTCAGGAGTCATCTCCGGCATCTTCTGGCCCTCTTTACCCATGAAATCATGATCTATAAGCCATTGGCGCACAAACTCCTTGCTGAGCTGACGCTGCGGCTCTCCTTTCTCGAATCTTTCCTCATAACCGTCAGCATAGAAATAGCGCGAGGAGTCGGGAGTGTGGATCTCATCGATTAAAATCACCTTGCCGTCTCTGATTCCGAATTCATATTTGGTGTCAACAAGTATCAGACCCTTTTCGGCTGCCATCTTTGTGCCTAATGCAAAAAGCTTGCGTGTGTAGTCTTCCATCACTTTGTAATGCTCTTCGCTCACAAGCCCCTGGGCGATAATCTCTTCCCTTGAGATATTTTCATCGTGACCTTCAGCCGCCTTTGTTGTCGGAGTGATGATCGGCTCCGGGAATTTTTCATTCTCTCTCATTCCCTCGGGAAGTTTCACGCCGCAAAGCTCACGGCATCCCTCTTTATATTCTCTCCAGGCACTTCCTGTGAGATAACCGCGGATAATCATCTCCACAGGCACTCCTTCGGCTTTCAGGCCCACTGTTGCCATAGGATCGGGCACTGCCATCTTCCAATTGGGCACGATCTCTGCAGAAGCATCCAAAAAATAGGCTGCGATTTGATTCAATACCTGTCCTTTATAGGGAATTCCTTTAGGAAGTATAACGTCGAATGCTGAGATTCTGTCGGTTGCAACCATCACCATCAGATCATCGCCGATTGTATAGACATCCCTAACCTTTCCATGATAAACTGCAGTTTGATCGGGAAATTTGAAATCTGTTTTTACCAATGTTTCAGCCATTATTTTACCTTGTTTATAGTGTTTTTTATATAAAGTTGTTTTCAGAATCAATCATCTGTAAAGACATATTCGGCAGCCACCGACTCGATTGTTTCCTCGTCGGGTTCCCATTTCCCCGGCTCCTCCGCACTCATCTTTACAAGATCCATTATAGGATAGTAGTCGCAATTCGGAAGATCATTCTCCGGATCCGCTATATCCATATTCCAATCCACTGTGTTTATCTCCAGCTGAACATCGTCGCTATAACTTTCTTCAGCCGCTATATAATCCTCCACAGTCTCTGTAATCCTCCTGATAAATTCCTTTGTATTCATAGCCTTAATTTTGAAACTCTCCGTCCGGGATTCCTTCTTGTAAAAAGTTTTTAAACCTCACTGCAAATTTAAATAAATAATAGGGTTTTATCAATTAATTTTCCTTCTCATAATCCAGGCATCCTTTGCTTGGATATTGGCAATGATTTTTGAGTCACTGAGGTCTTACTGAGCCGTTGGGTCCGGCTATAACAATTAGTTCAGGCTTATGAATATTATTTGCCATATTTTATTTCCATCACTCTTTTAAGAATATCATCTTTGAAAGAATCATATTCCTTTTGAGATTCAAATTTCATTTTAATCTCAGCTTCTTTTTGTTTTTTAGTGGCATCTTCAGCCACTTCTTTCATTATAGCAGCAAGCATTTCATCGGTTGGATCTTCTCCCGATGAAAATCTATAACTATTTAATTCTTTATCTGACATCTTTTATCTAATTATAAAGGAAAATTTAATTCAAAATCGTCAAGATTATGAATGGGATTTTTAAACAAGGCAATTAGATCACCACCCGGGTATGAGAACAAGGCCCTTTTATTTTTTATATTTCCTCCAGTACTTATTCTTCTGCAATCTAAGATGATTTTGTCAAAAGTTCTTCCTTTCTTTATAATTTCTATAATACTGAGGCTATTCTTGTTACTTTTGACAAGCGAGACATGAAATCAGGATTCATTCGGGCTTTTTGTTTATTATAAAGATTTTGAAGACGGATCCATATATCAGCATCAATTCCTAAAGCCGCTTCCAACAGCATAGCGAATTCAATGTTTACAGATCGTTTCCCATTTATGATTTCATTCAAGATTGACGGTTGCATTCCAATCTTTTCTGCAAGTTGTCTTTGAGTTATTCCTCTTGACAAAATTTCGTCTTTAATATATTCTCCCGGATGAATTAGATTATTGGGAAACATATTTTCAGTTAGTTTATATTGTGTTTTCTCCATGATTCCTTTTTTTCGCCTGATTGTCCTTCTGTATAAAGTTTAAGGAGATATTCATGTTCAAAGGAAACTTCCATAGCCGGATTATTTATACAAAGATAGCCTTTTGTTTTGAAATTCACAAATTTGAGAACAATTATTTTTTATTATAAAGACATTAGGAACGGATTATAGGTCAGCAGTTGATCTCATTATAGGGTATGAACTAAAATATTTATAGATATATTATGTTTCGGAGTCTTTGGTCTCTGAATTGGGAACATCGGGAAGATAGATTTTATTGAGACGCCTGATGAAACGAGACCAGGAGAGTCGTTGCGTAAATGATTCCAAAGCCCTTTGTCCCATCCTCAGCCGGAGCTCTCTGTCGGCAGCCAATTTCGATATCATTTCAGCCAGAAAGGCCGGATTTCCCGGAGGTATCAGAAAACCTTCCCATCCGTCGGTGATATATTCCGGTTGAGCACCATTAGAAGAGCATATCTGCGGCTTCCCCATAGCCATATATTCAAGATTTGACAATCCGAATGCCTCCTCTTCCACAGAGGGTAACACTCCGAAATCACAATCCTGGATCAAAGGCAACGGAGTGTCGGTGTGTTTATGCCAATCTATGAGATTCATGACACCACGGGAAAGAGCCCTCCGACGCAATTTGTCGACATAATCCGGAGTGCCGCTCCCCACAATCTTAAGTCTTATCCGTTTCCCCTTTAAAAGAGACATGGCGTCTATGAGGGTTTCCAGGCCCTTTCCGGATTTAAGCGGGCCATGAAACATGGCCGTCAAAGGATGGGATGTCTCCGAAGGCCCGGGTAAATTTTGAGGCAGGTTTATGCTGTTATGAATGATATGCATCCTCGAAGCCGGGAAAGGGAGTTCCCGATTATGCCAGGTTGCCAGAAAACGGTCGCGTGCCGCACGCGAAACAAACACCATGGCATCTACGTTTCTATAAATCCTCCTCAGAATCCAGGAATCCACTCCCCTCCTCACTTTATGGCGAGTAACTATCACCCTTACATTCTTTTTCCCGGATAATTTCCTCGCTGCCAGGGCAGTGAAACCATTCCTGAAACCGTGGGCATGAATAATTATTGCTCCCCGGGTGTCTTTAAGTTTGTCGGCAAGCAAGCGTATGGACTGAAAATCCCAAAGTCCGGCTAAAGGGGCATGAAGCAAAGAGATTCCTTCTTTTTGAAACATAACGTCAACAGCCTTGGCATCTCGTGTCAAGGCTGCTACATTCCATCCTGCCATTTGGAAATGGCGACATATATCAAGGGCATATCTCTCGATACCTCCCCATCTGTTAGCTTTTAATATGTGTATAAGGGTCGGTTGTTCGGCCATCATAACCCTGTTAAGCGGACTGAGATTTTAATTTGTGGCCGCGAGCATAACTTTGATATCCACACTCGGAAGATTCAGAAACGATCCTATGAGCTTGTCTACAAGCTTGCCGTGGAAAGTGATGATTCCGGTCTGAACGCCCGGAGTAGTGGCTATCATGTGGTGGATACCTCCTTTCAGGATCACATCATCAAAGAAATTCACAAGGCAATTGGAAAGAGCCATCGCTACCGTGCGCGGCACGGATATTGAAGGATGTGTCTCCTGGAAATTCAACAGATAGACTGAGTCTTTAAGGGCCGGCGACAGATTTTTCGGGAATTCAAAGGGCCGTGTACATTCTCCGATAAGGATTACATCGGCACTTTTAACTCTGTTAAACAATACACGCGGATGAATGGCAATGGTGTTCAGATTCTCGCCACACACCTGTTTCGCCATCTGCAAAGCTGATATATCATTATTCATCAGGGTTACAAACGCTCCGGCCGCCATGGCAGCTTTCGCCGCCGAATAAACCACCGTGCCGTCTCCTATAATCAGAATCTCACAAGGATTTATCCCCGCAACTCCGGCAAGCAACACTCCCTTGCCTCCTCCAAGATAGGAAAGATATTCCTGGGCATAGATGATGGAACCGCGCCCATCTATTTCATCCACTATATTGGCAAACACCGGCTCATTGTTGAAACTCAGGAAGTTGTCGAAACATCCACACACTATCTCCTTATCCAACAAGGCTTTAATTACATTTATATCGAAGACTCCCTTACCCATCATGGTGAATAAGGCGGCTCCTTTCTTCATTTTATGTATGTCATGGGGATGCAAGGGCCGGTAAGATAAAACAACGTCGGCTTTCAAAGCTTCCGTGCGTGAAACTATATTCACACCGAATTCACGATAGCTCGCATCAGGGAAACTGATATCTCTGGCCGCTCCCTTTTCCATGAGCACTTTTATACCCGACGAAGTCAGCAGCCCCGAGCCTTCGGGAGTAAGCAGAAATCGCGTTTCATCCGTGTCTGTGTAATTTGCAACAAGCCCTAAGCTGAATGAGGGCTCTTTAATCTTTTCTTCTACCGGTGATAATTTTGTTTCAAGATCAAGGTCTGTCGTGGTATTTTGTGCGCTCATTTCTTTATGATCAGAGGAGGGATAAGCGATTTCTTTTTTAGCGCTGTCTCCTAACAGTTACAAATTTAAACAAAAGACTCCGAAAAAACAAAGGGATTATGCCTAATAAATGCCTCGACATTCTTTTCTATCTCTTCGGCGGTTTCAAGAAGGTTGCCGTCCCATCTGATTTTCGCCTTGTTGTAATATGGCATTCGCAAGGCAAGCTGCCTCTCTATAGTGTCTTTAATTTCCAAGGGTTTCTTCCCTTTGACGATCGGCCGTGAAGCGCTTCCTTCAATCAGTCGCGTCAAAAGCCTTTCCTCGTCTGCTTCAAGGAATACTGAGTTTCCTCTTGAGTTTATAAAATCCATATTATCGAAAAAACATGGGGTGCCACCGCCACATGAAATTATGGCATCTCCGTTTTCTGCGACCTCATGGAGCAACCGGCGTTCGATTTCCCGAAATCCCTCCTCTCCCGATTCTGCGAATATTTCGGCAATTGTTTGCCCTTGTTTCTCTTCAATATATTGGTCAAGGTCAATAAAGGGCCTCTTCAGCCTTTTTGAAAGCGCTGACCCGAAAGTGGTTTTCCCGCTTGCCATATATCCTATGATAAAAAGAGGTTTAGAGGAGCAACCGCTTGCTGCGGTTGGAGAGGGTTTGTCGTTGTTCTTTTGTAAGTGTGCCATAATATTTCAACCATTGGTTCCGGCGTTTTTCCATTAATTGCCTTTGTTTTCCCGAAATCGTTTTCAAATATTCATTGCCGGTTTGCGAGTAAAGATTCTCAACCAATAGCAGATATTCTTTCCCCTCATAATATGTTGAATCCTCAACCGTGAATGTGCCGGGCAATAATTCCGAATAGGGATAATATTTCTCGATCGATTCGATTATTTTCCTCGGATAGACCGTGTCTCCTCTTTCTATAAGTTCATTAGCCGCAATAATGAGCTCTCCGCGATAACGCACGGATTTATCCGCAGTCACAGGATCGGCATAATGAGGCTTGGGATTGAGCGCCTCCAACTTTTCAAGTTCCCTTTCCACTCTTTTCGTCATAAGACTGTTGATTTCGGCAACTGATAAATGCGGAGCATAAACCTTTCCGAAAAGAGCGGGATTCAACGCCTTTTTCAACCCCTTGTAAAGTTTCCAGTCGATCTCTCCGGGGAAATAAACCGCTTTCGGTGTCTTGGAATTCAATTGGGATGCAATTATGTCAAGCACCATTAGTTGCTTGAACGTGAGGTAGGAACTCCCGCCGCTGATGTCGCGCAGATTGATGGTCACATCATCTCCGTCTGAATCCGGGATAGTCACTAAAGAGGTTGCAAATGCCGGAGAGTCGGAACCGTCTTCATATAGTTCTTTCAACACATCAGTCAGAGGTAAGGGCTCGGAATAACTTTCGGAAGGAATATAGACAGTGTTAAAGGCGCCGTAAGCTATTTGAGATTCATCTGCCATTATCCGGAATTCCTTGGTGGTCTGATTTTTCAATGCCACGATATATGCCGGGAGATTCAGATAAGTGGCATCAACCGAGACATGCTTCGGGCCTTTCCCCAAAACCTCCTGAGCATACCATGCCGGAAAAGTGGAATTGTCACCATGTGTGAAGATAACAGCCGGCTCATCAAAATCTAACAATGATGTGGCATAATATGTGGTCTCGAATCTTCCTCTACGGTCGTGATCATCAAAGTTTTCCACAGCCATAAGCGTAGCGGGAAAAAGGCTGAATGGAATGATAATCAAATAGGATAATCTCTTTGGCAATATTTTTAGAAGCCCATAAAAGAAAGCTACAAATCCCGAAGCTATCCAGATTGAGAAAGCCATATAAGACCCTAAGAAAGAATAATCGCGCTCGCGAGGCTCTGCCGGCAATTGATTCAAATAAACCACAATGGCCAATCCGGTCATTATAAAAAACAAGGTTATGAGTGTCAGGATGCGACGGCTCACCCTATCCCGGCAGCCAAACCAAATTATCCCTGCAATGGCGATGATAAAGGGTATGGAATAATAATTGTTTCTACCCGCATTTTTAAGTCCTATTTCCTCAGGCGTAGCTGAAATCGGGCCTAACATCATGTCATCGACAAAGGGGAAGCCGGTTATGAAATTTCCATGGTCAATCTCTCCTATCGAATGGTAGTCGTTCTGCCGCCCCATAAAATTCCATAGGAGATATCGGAAATACATATAGAAAGTCTGATAGGTAAGGAAATACTGCAACTGCTGCCCATAAGTGGGCCGATAAGAAAAGACCTCTTCCCTTTCTCCCTTATCATTCATTTTATTGACCAGGTTTCCAACGGAATCAAAAGCTTCGGAAATTGCCACTCTGTGCATGGTTTCCTCAGTCATTCCGGCCCAGTCGGCATACGCTTCCCTGTCGTTGGAGTTTCGGGAGGTTATCCTTGGGAACCACATATCCAATTCGGGGGTCATCACCTGGGTGAATTCATAATCGGAAAGAATAAAGCCGTCTCCTTTTCTTTGCATGATGCGTTGGTTTTCCACAGAATCATACCCTGTAACAAAACCACTCCGATATTTGAGTCTTGCATCAGGTCGAGACTTGATATAAGAAGCTTTGCCTTTCTCAAGGGCATATCGGCCATAATAAGGCGTGCCATCCTCTATGTTTTCCTCAAACATCGGATTGCTATATGGTGTTTGGCCATACAGCAAGGGTGTGGAGGTATATTGGTCTCTTTCAATATAAGATGTCAAAGCGAAAATGTCGGATGGGGCCCCTTCATTCATATAGGGATTGGCCGCTCCTCTTATCAATATGAGAGCGAAAGATGAAAACCCTAAAAGCACAAATGCTATCATCCAAAGTGCATTGACTGTATGATAATTTCTCAGATATTGACTGACGGCTATGGCAATGATTAAAAGCATAGCGAGAATTATGGCAAAGGCTATGACTCCGGAATTAAACGGCATCCCGAGGCCGTTTACAAACAGCAGTTCATACATGGAAGCCCATTTCAATATTCCATGCATAATGCCGTAGAGAATCAAAACTATTATCGCTAAGGACACAACCATCCAAAAGATGGCCACAGGGAAGCTTAATCTTCCGGGATGGCGCCTGTAGACCATGATAAGGACAAAAACCGGAATACAGAGGAGATTCAACTGATGCACACCCAACGACAAGCCGATAAGATAGGAAAGAAGGAATAAAAGCCGCAATCGTCGGGACTTCGATTTTTCAAACCACCACACAACCATGATCCAGAGAGTGGCAGACGTAAGCATCGCCGACATGGCATAGACCTCAGCCTCGACAGCAGAAAACCAGGCCGAATCGCAAAAGGCGTAACATAATGACCCTCCTGCCGCAATGAAAGAGGAAACTATTGATATCCCGGCTGCCGTCAATTTAAATTTTTTCCTGAGCCTGATCAGCAGACTGCTGCCTATTACAAAAATTATTTTGCAAAGGAAAAATGAGGCAAAGGCCATAAAAACCCCGCTGCATAAATTTATGACGTAGGCATGATGTTGAGCCGGAAAGGGGATTGTGGCAGCCCTCATGACAAGCATCCATATCGGATTGCCCGGCGGATGACCGACCTCAAGCCGGGAGGCCGTAGTTATATATTCAGGACAATCCCAATAAGATGCCCCCGGATCGGCTGTGACCCAATATATCGCCAGGGCAATTGCAAAAACCGCCCAAGAACTTATTTGTAAAGGAATCCGATGGAGTTGCAGAAAGGAAGAACGCACTTATCTTTTGATACCTTTGTCGAGTAGTTTATGTTTTACAAGCATACGGAGGCTTGTTGGCAAAATCCCTATAAAGAAAATTGAAAAACGGTTGAGCGCGCCGTTGATATATTGCTTTTTCTTTTTAAGCATACGTTTGACGGCTTTCTTCGCAAACCTTTCCGGAGTGTCAAGAACCCCGATGGCTACGGCAAATCTTTTCCATTTTTCCGGCAGTCCGAACAGATCTGTGGCGATACCGCCCGGACACGCCACAGTCACTCCCACATTGTAATCCCTGACTTCATAATGCAAGGCTCGGGTGAAGACCCTGATATAGGATTTTGTGGAAGAATAAAGAGCAAGGCCGGGCATAGGCATCCAGCATGACATAGACGACATATTCAGCATCCAGCCGGATTTCAAGACCGTCCTTTTTCCTACAAACCATTGCGACAGCAAGGAAACGGCCCTTACATGAAGGTCGATAAAAGTCTCAACTTTTTTTGGAGAGGTTTCCGTCATCGGAGAAAAAGAGAATATCCCCGCATTATTGATTAAAATATCGGGCAAGACAGAATTTTCACGACAAAATCCTTCGATTTTATCAATGAAATTCTCTTCCGTGAGATCTAACTGAAGTGTGAGAAACTGCTGGGATTCCACTCTTCTGCAATCTTTTTCAAGGAGCCCTTTAGCGCTCAGGAGTCTATCCCGGCTTATGTCGACAAGAATAATCGAAGCGCCTTGGCCGGCGAGTGTTTTTGCAAATTCCAGACCGATACCCCCGGCTGCGCCGGTCACCATCGCAAACCTTCCTGACAGGTCACTGTTATTTGCCATTCTTTTTTCTTATTTTCTCAATTTCCTTGCAGATTCCTTTCGGAAGGTTTTCGAGATGCTGATGGCATGCCATCTCTTTCGAATACATTCTGGCTATGCAGTAGTTGATATGTTCGCACTTCGATTTATGCCCGGGGTTTTCCTTCATTTTATTGACAAATCCGGGATCGTTAAGAAGGGCCCTCCCCATCTGAAGGAATTCAAAACCTTCCTCGTCAATAATCTTGTCGGCATCTTCTCGGCTTGTGACTCCTCCGACGTAGACCAAAGGCATTTTCAGCTCTTTCCGAAACATCCGGGCCTGCTCAAGGAAATAAAGAGGCTCGAATTTATGCGACGGCACCATTATATCCCCAAACATCCTGACAGCATATTTGAGCCACCATTGGTTCATATAATGGGTCATAGTATGGATCGGCATTTTACCTCTCATCACATACATAGGCGCTTTGCTGACAAATCCTCCGGATAGCACAAGGGCATGGGGACCTGACTGTTCAAGTTCCTTGGCCACTATCAGACAATCCTCTTCCTGCAATCCGGCACGGAAACCGTCGTTCATATTGGTTTTCACAAGGACGCCCATATCATTTCCGGCAGCCTTCATCACTTCCTCCATACATTCACGCATGAAACGCATCCGATTGTCGAGCGATCCGCCGTATTCGTCACGACGATGATTCGTATAGGGCGAAAGGAACTGTGAAATCAGATAACCGTGGCCGGCATGGACTTCAACACAGTCGAAACCTGCATCACGCGCTAAATTTACAGCCTCGCCGAAATATCGTGAGATTTCCTTCATCTCATCCTTACGAAGACCTCTGACAAAGGTGGGAGAATAAAGGTTGAATCCTGTGGAGGCCCCCACAGGCGTGGAACCGGCTGTTGAGCGATGGGTCATGTTGCCGCAATGTCCTATCTGTATCGATGCCTTCGCACCGTTAGCATGTATCTCGTCTGTGATGTCGCGAAGAGGACCGACGATTTCGGGCCGAAGCCACAACTGGCTCTCAAACGACAAGGCCGAACGGCAAATGCCTGCATAAGCTATCGTAGTCATACCCACCCCGCCTTTGGCAACCGATACATGATAGTCTTTCAATTGACCGGTGGGATTGTTGTCTTTACCCATTCCTTCAAATGCCGCAGAACGTATCGTCCTGTTTCTTAATTTCACAGGACCTATTGAGGCTTCGGTAAAGAGTTTTTTTGTGTCAGTCATGATATTTTTAATAAAGGAAAGGGATGATGAATTTCCTGTTCAACGATTTGTAATCATCCCCGAATTCATCGCAATATTTTGCATGAATCTTGCGGGCCCTCGGAGCCAGATTGGCAAATGTCCAGAGAGCGAAAACGGCACCCGCCACCGACCATGTCAGGATAGCATATCCTACCCATTCCACAGTCTCACCAAAATAATTGGCGGAAGCCACATATCTGTATAATCCTTTTTGAGGAATGTAGTGTTTCGTGTCGCCCGGCTTCCGAAGCTTCCTTATCACATGGTCGGAATGGAGATTGATGGCCATGCCGATGAAGAAGATAATTGTGCCTAAGAAGAACAAAGGGGAGAGAAGCCAACCGGGGCTATAAAGTGAATCCGGAGAAAGATAGAAGAGCCAGCCTCCTATCATATAGGCATTTATGGCATTAAACACCATCCCCATGATTATTATTGCCCAAGGCATCGACCCTTTACCCCGAATCAGAAAGGGGAATATGAAAACGCGTTGGAAATAATGGAGCTCAAAAAGAGCCGCCATCACACACGGAGCCGGATTTCCTCCTCTCGGGCTTAATGCCCAGATCACAGCCATGCACGCAAAAGCCGGCAACTCCATTATAAACCAACCCAAACGGTTGTTAATGGAGGGCCCCCAATGCTTGCTGCGCATCATGCCATAGCCGGCTGTGACGCGATGCAATGCTATGAACACGATAACAGCCAAAACTGCCATCGTCGCTACTATGATATAATAGCCCGTGGGTCTGAACAAATTTTCCACGTTTCAAAATTAGTCAAAATCCCTCAATCACAAAAATGTATTTAGTTTCCGTTTTCTAATTTTGTTGAGCTTATGCGTCTCTGTGTCACGCTGAAAGCATAAGTTCTCAATATTAAAATTTTAGAGAAAAGCCTCTCTGAAAATGCAGTAATTAAACAATATTTCTGTAATGCTTTATAAAAATAAATTATTAACTTTGACTTCTGTTAGCAAAACCTATAAATCTGATATTATATGTTAAAAAATTACTTCACTACTTTGCTTTTGGCGATTCTGGGCATCGCGGCAGTCAATGCCCAGACAGTCTATTCGGATCCTTCTCCGCTTCAGCTTTCGTCGAAAGATGTCAAAATCTATTTTGACGCCACAGGCACTCCTTTTGCCGGAGCTTCAGCCACAACAAAAATTTATGCCCATACGGGTTACGACACGACTACTTCCCAATGGAACGGAGCACCTTCCTGGAGCTCTAACTCCGACAAATATCTGCTTCAATATGTTTCCGAAAATCTATGGATGCTTTACGTCGGAGATATCAGGGAATTCTATAACATCCCGGTTTCAACCACAAATGTTGTGGGCCTGGAATTCGTTTTCCGCAACGACAAGGGTACAACCCAGACCAGCCCCGACATCTTCCTTCAGGTATACGAAGAGGGTCTGCAGGTTAGCCTCACTTCCAATGCCAACAGCATTATAACTCCGGAAACGGCCTATGTAAAATTCACGCTTTCAGCTTCCCAGAATGCCGAACTTTCCATCTCAGTCAATGGAGAAACCATTGCCTCGGCATCCAATGCCACAACTTTGGATAAAGAATATCTATTCCCAAATCCGGGCGATTACACAGTGGTCGGAACGGCCTCGGCCAACGGCGAGACAATGAGCGAATCCTTATCCGTGACCTATGTGCAGGATGCTAAGCAAGCAGATTATCCGGGTGGCACTCCCATTATGGGCCCGGTGAAAAATGCCGACGGCAGCGTCACTTTCTGTTTCGGGGCTCCCGAAAAGAATCAGGTGCTCCTGGTGGGTTCATGGAACGAATATGCACTCACAAGCTCACAAGCCATGAATTATCAGGACACTGAAAACGGCCGTTATTTCTGGACTACCGTCAACGGTCTTGACAACGACACCATGTATTGCTATTATTTCATAGTAGACGGTGGAGAATATATAGTGGGCGACCCCTATGCGCGCCTCGTGCTCGACCCCTACAACGACAAATATCTTGACACGGGTGCTTTCACCGGCCTTCCCGAATATCCCACTGATGCCTTGAACGGCCTGAATGTACCGGTGGCCGTTTATCAGGGATCAATGAATGATTATGATTGGCAATGCACCGACTTCGTCGCTCCCGATAAACAGAACCTTATAATCTATGAACTCCTTTTCAGAGATTTCACAGGCACCGAGGGTCAGGCAAAAGGCAATGGCACAGTGAGGCTCGCAATCGAGAAAATACCTTATCTCAAACAATTGGGCGTAAATGCGATTGAGCTTCTCCCGATTATGGAATTCAACGGCAACATCTCCTGGGGCTATAACCCTAACTTCTATTTTGCAGTGGATAAAGCTTACGGCACACCCGACGATTATAAAGAATTCATCGACATTTGCCATGAAAACGGCATGGCCGTGATTCTCGACATGGTGTTTAATCAGAGCGACGGCCTCCATCCATGGTATCAGATGTATCCTCCGGGCAAAAATCCTTTCTATAACCTTAACGCTCCTCACGCCTATAGCGTGCTCAACGACTGGAACCAGGGAATGCCTATGGTGCAGGAACAATGGGCTGACGTTATCCGCTATTGGATGACGGAATATAAATTCGACGGTTTCCGCTTCGACCTCGTGAAGGGCCTTGGCCTGAACGAATCGTATGCCAACAATGGAGACGCAGCCACAAACGCCTACAATGCAAGCCGTGTTGAAGAGATGGCATATCTCAACAGTGTAATCCAAAGTGTTAACCCCAACGGTTATTGCATCAATGAAAACCTTGCCGGCGCTAAGGAGGAAAACGAAATGGCGGCAGATGGTGAGATAAACTGGGCTAATGTAAATGACGCAGCCTGCCAGTTTGCAATGGGTTATCCTTCCGATTCAAATATGAACCGTCTTTATGCTGTGCAAGACAGCCGCACATGGGGATCCACTGTCTCTTACCTTGAAAGCCATGATGAGCAGAGACTCGCTTATAAGCAAGACCAATGGGGAGTGGCAGGCGTTAAAGGCAACGCTGAAACAAGCATGCAAAGATGTGGTTCCGCGGCTGCTCAAATGATAATGACTCCCGGATCCCACATGATCTGGCAATTCTCTGAAATGGGCAACGCTCAGAACACTAAAAATGATGACGGCGGCAATAACACGGATCCTAAGAAAGTTGACTGGAATCTGCTTGACGAACCTAACCATTGGGGTCTTTACAACAACTATTGCCAGCTGATCGAAGTGAGATTCTCCAATCCGGAATTTTTCACCCAGGATGCCAATTTCACAATCGCTTGCAATTCCAATAACTGGAATAACGGCAGATGGCTATATTCCACCACAGCCGACGGCAAAGAGCTGCTTACTTTCATCAACCCCAACTATTCCGGCAGCGGACTTACAATAAACTATGATTTCAAAAACAAGGATAACAGCGCTTATAAGATTCTTGTACAGTCTTATAATTCCCATTCCTCTTTCGATGCCGTCAACGGCACTGTGACAGTTCCGCCGAACTGCTTCGTAGTGATAGGAAGCGCCGACCTCAATGAAGCCGGAATAGAAGGGATAACAAACGATAATCTCTCCAATTCCTTGAGAGTTCGCGGAGGTGAAGGTGAAATCATCGTTGATTATGCCGAAAAAGGTGCATCCGCATATTCGCTCGATGGCAGAATCATAGGCAAAGTAGCCGAAACCGGCTCAATTAAAGCCTCTGCAGGCCTTTATATCGTGAAGAGCGGCAAGAATTCTGTGAAGGTTGTCGTCAGATAATCCTAGGAAGAGGAGGGAAAGCGTCGGCGACGCTTAAGATGTTCAACCTCAGACAAGAAGTATCGGAGATACCTCGCAGTCTGAGGTTCTACATATCCACCATGATACCACGAAGAGGCGGACTTTCTGTTTGTCCGCCTCTTCGTGACTAACCAAAACCGCCACAATCATCCAACCGAAATCGCCACAATCATCCAACTGAAACCGCCACAATCATCCAACCGAAACCGCCACAATCATCCAATCAAAACCACCACAATCATCCAACTTGATTTCTTAATATATTATTAATCAATAGAATAAATAATTTGTATAATAGAACTAAAATTATTAATTTAGAGTCCTAAATTTCTTTATTTTATGAAATATTTGCCTCGTATAGCCGATCAGCTTCTCCAGAATAAATTAGAAAGCAAAGGTGCCGTCTTGATTCGTGGACCAAAATGGTGTGGAAAATCAACAACAGCCGGTCAAAAATCAAAAAGCATTTTAGACCTTAATGACACTGCTGCATTACAACAAAATATAGAATTGTCTCGCATAGATCCCTCCCTGTTGCTGCACGGAGACACTCCAAGATTGATTGATGAATGGCAAGAGATTCCGTCTCTTTGGGACTCCGTCAGACGTGAGGTAGACCTTCGCCGTAAAGTGGGCCAATTCATTCTGACGGGGTCAGCCACCCCTCTTAATGAAGAAACTCGCAAGCAGATTCATCACACCGGCACCGGCAGGTTTGCATTTGTAAATATGTATACAATGAGTTTGTTTGAATCGGGGGAATCTTCAGGAGAGGTTTCATTGGGAGATCTTTTTAACGGTCCCAAAGAGATTAGAGGAATCAATCAACTAAATCTTAAGGATATTGCATATTTGGTTTGTCGAGGGGGCTGGCCTTTCGGAATTGATCATAATTTATCTATGAAAGCTTCATTAGAACAAGCCATTGATTATGTAGATGTTGTGGTGGAAGAAGATATTTCAAGATTAGACGGGGTGGATAGGAATCCTGATTTGGCAAGAAAGATCTTGAGATCCTATGCAAGAAACCAAGGCGGTCAAACTCCTATAACCAAAATTAAAAACGACATTGCAGCTAATGAACATTCCTCAATATCTGAAGAAACTGTTTCAAAATATATAAATGCACTACGTCAGATATTTGTTATTAAGGATTTGGAAGCATGGAATCCTAATTTAAGATCTAAAACGTCTATTCGAACCACACCGACAAGATATTTCATAGATCCTTCTTTATCCACTGCATCTCTAAGAATAGGTCCGGACGATTTAATCAACCGGATTAGTGATTTCGGATTTTTCTTTGAGTCATTGTGCATAAGAGATTTAAGGGTATATGCCGAATCCATTGACGGAGATCTTTTTCATTATCGTGACAGCAATGGATTGGAATGTGACGCTGTGGTGCATCTCCGAAACGGTAAATACGGATTGATTGAAATAAAATTGGGAGGAGACAAATTAATTGAAGAGGGTATTAAAAACTTAAATAAATTAAATGATATATTAGATACCACTAAAATGGAATCCCCATCATTCAAAATGATTCTGACTGCAGTAGGTTCTTATGCTTACAGGAGAGAAGACGGAATATACATAGTGCCGATAGGATGTTTGAAACCATAATTTTTTAATTCCTCCTTATCCTATGCCAAAATACTCTAAATATAAAAGTCAAAAGAAATGAGATATTTTCCCCATATTATATTCTTATTGCTTTTTCTCCTTGGTTTCTCGTCCTGTAAAAACAAGTTTGAACAACAACTTGATTTTGTAGAAAAGATAGCATATACGAATGGCGATGAATCATGGAAAATCCTGACTGAAATTGATACCACTAAACTTACTGAAAAGCAGAAAATGCGGTTATTTCTACATGCGACATATATAAAAGGGATTTATGCATCTTCTATAAATTTATTGGATGAGGATATAAAAGAAGGAGATTCTATATTTTCAGGTAAATTAAATTCTGATGAGATAAAATGGAATATAGTCAAGTCGTTTGACGCAAAACAGAAAGGTGATCCTGTAGGATGGTTGGAAAATCTTAAAGATGCTGAATTTCTTGCTATTCAACTTGACCGAAAAGCAGAACTTGGTTTTATTTATCTTTATCTTTCGAAAGTTTATCAACAGGGATTTAATGGCACTGTTGGAAGATATTACGCCGAGAAGGCAAGAAAGATTTTCGAAGAATTGAATTTACCGGATCCTCTCAGAGATGCACGAATGTCGGTTATCGGATCTATTATTGTGCAAAGAGATTACAAGACAGCTCTTGATTCAATGGAGGCAATGATACCTGATGTTATGGATAATGCCACAGAAAGTTATAAATCATATTTTCTTGACCAACTTGCAAGAACCTATGATGAAAATGATATGACAGATAAAGCCATCTCCATCTGGCAAAGTATATATGATGATAAACCTATTTCTTCCAATACTCTTGCTCATTGGGCAAATGCTTATCTCCATATTAACAAATTAGATTCTGCCCTTATTCTTATTAACGAGGCAATTGAGTTGCCCCATAATAATACAGACGAATATCTTTGTCGAAATGTGCAATATCAGATACTTGAAAAGGGAGGACAAAAAGATAAACTGCCACAAATCGATAGTTTAAGGCAGCTGGCTGCCACCGGAATCGGTGAAGAACGCAAATTGGAGGAATCAAGCCTTTCTTTAAATGTTAAATATGATTCTGCCACTCGCGATGCATGGATAAAAGCCAATAATGCAAAAGCCCACACCCTCATTGCTATATTTGTTTCTATCATAAGTTGTATGGCATTAGTAATAATATGGCTTATCTACAGGAAACGTAACAAATTGCTTAAGCTTGAACATGAAAATGACATCTTGAAAATACACAACTTAGAACAAAACCTTTTTTTAAGTGATAATCATAATAAAATTGTAACTTCCAAAATAACATCATTATTTCAATCTCGATTCAACGTTTTAGACGATCTGGCCGTCACTTACTTTGAATGTAAAGACACCGGAAATGAATCAAAAAGGATATACAACGAAGTAAAAGAAGTATTAAATAATTTCAATAGTGATAAATCTATCCTGGAATTAACTGAGATTTTAAATGGTTATCATAATAATTTAATGATGAAATTTAAATCTGATTTTCCAAAACTTTCAAAATCACAATATCGGCTCGCTGTGTTTCTTTTCTGTGGATTTTCACTTCCATCTATAAGTTTATTCATGGACACCGAATTAAAAAATATCTATGTCTATAAATCACGATTGAAATCTCTTATTTCCAAAAGCGATTCCCCTAATAAAGAAGAATATTTAAGTTTTTTGAATAAAACCGGCCTAAGTTAGGCATTGTAAGAAAATATTTTTAATACCTATTGGTTTTCAACACCTTACACTTTAAAGTGTAAGGTGTTGTAGTTTGAAAAGAAACCATAGTATTATAATTTTGTGTGAAAAAAGTCGCTATGATCAGAAAAATATTATGCATTTCATTATTTATAGTATGTGCTGCCTTTTCACATGCACAACAACCATTACCACTCAATCCGGAGGTTAAATATGGGGTGCTTAAGAATGGACTTACTTATTACATTCTTCATAATGAAATGCCAAAAAACAGAGCTAATTTCTACATCGCACAGAAAGTGGGATCAGCACTTGAGACACCGGAACAATATGGACTGGCTCATTTCTTGGAACACATGGCATTCAATGGAACAAAACACTATCCCGGTGACTCGATGTTGCGTTATCTCGAATCAAAGGGTATTCGTTTCGGAGCAGATATCAATGCTTATACCGACTATGAAGAAACGGTATATAATATCGACAATGTGCCAACAGACAACGTGGCACTGATGGATAGTGTACTTCTTGCTATCCGTGACTGGAGTTGCGATTTATTGTTGGAAGACGAAGAAATAGATGCAGAAAGAAAAGTTATTAAGGAGGAATGGCGAATGAGAAATGACCCACGCCAGCGTTTCAGAGTTGCTATGGCTCCTGTTATTTTTTCAGAACCACAATATCAGCTTACCCCTATCGGTACAATGGAGGTGGTTATGAACTTTCCATACGAAGCACTCCGGGATTATTATCATAAGTGGTACAGACCTGATCAACAAGGAATTGTTATTGTGGGTGATTTCGATGCCGATGAAATGGAAAGAAAAGTGAAAGAAATGTTTTCAGATATTCCCATGCCTGAAAATGTTCCTATAAGAGAGTATGTGAGGGTTAGCGACAATAAAGAACCTCTTTTCTTTGCATTTGAAGACTCGGAGCTGACCAATGGCAGGATTGATTTTCAGATAAAGTATGACAAGATTCCGTTAGAATATCAAAATACAGACATTTCTTTTGTCAATAGCCTTATACATGATATTATATCAGAAATGATAAACAATCGGCTTTACGAACATTCTCTTGATGCTGATTGTAAATATGCCAATGCAGGGGTTTATTTTGGTGATATGTATCCATCAAAAACAAAAGGAGTTTTCAATATTACTGCCATTGCAAAAGAAAATGAACTTGATGCTCTTGAAGATGCTTTGGGAATTGTGGCAAGAGCATGTAAAACAGGTTTCACGCAATCAGAACTTGACCGGGCAATAGAGAATAAAAGGTCTATGTATGATAAGCGGTATAACGAAAGGAACAATATAAATAATGCCATTCTCGCAAAGGAACTGATAAACGCTTTTACAGAAAATGAACCTGCAATGGGTATAGAGGCAGAGCGTGAATTTTTTAACTCTTTAATTCCATTGCTCCCGATAGAAGCTTTTAATCAGGCTGTTTCTCAAATAATCACACCAAACAATCAGGTTTTACTCATACAACAACAAAAGAGGGAGGATAAAACCTTACCATCAGAAATTGAGGCTTTTGCTGTGGTTAATGATGTCTTAAACCGAAGTTATGATGCTTACATTGATGATATACCGGTAGAACCACTTATTTCAGAACTGCCAACAAAAGGTACAATTCAAAATATTGAAGAGGGTAAATTTGGGACTACCGAGTTGGTTCTTTCAAATGGTATTAAAGTTATAGTAAAACCAACCAACTTAAAGGATGATGAAATTATCTTTCAAGCCTTCAAGGAAGGAGGGAAACAGACTTTCCCTGAAAGTGAGGCTGATAATATTCTCTTAATTGGTGATGCTTTCAGTTTATCCAATTTCGGAAACTTTGATAATAAAACTTTATCACGTTACCTAAATGGTAAAAATGTAAGTCTTGATTACAGCATAGGAGGCTTTTCTGAAAATTTAAGCGGAACCTCAACTGTCAAGGATCTTCAGACTCTCTTTGAACTCATTTACACTGCTTTCACAGATATTAATCCAAATAAGGAAGTTTATTCAGCAGCCATTTCAAGGATTATACCACAATTTGAAGCCGCAGAAAAATCTCCGGAGTTTATTTTTGAACAGCATAAGAAAAAAGCCACTTCCGGAAATAACCCTATGCTGAAGGCAATAGATGCAGATGTTCTTAAAAATGCGGATTATGACAGGATGATTGAAATTTATAAGGAGTCTGTTTCCAATCCACGTGATTACACATTTCTCTTCACCGGGAACATAGATATAGAAACTATAAAGCCTTTATTAGAAACTTATATCGCCTCACTTCCAACTACTGAAAAGAAAAGGAAAGAAACTGTATCTTCTGTAAACAGTGCTGAAGGTAGAATAACAGATAATTTTACAGTAGAGATGAGTGCTCCGGCTGACTGGTTATATGGGCTATATAGTGGTGAAAATGTAAATGATGAAATAGAAAATCAGGTAAAAGTATCTTTAGTCGGAGATATTCTTTCCCTTATTTACACTGAAATATTAAGAGAGAAAGAAGGCGGAGTATATACTCCTCAGGTTTATTCTTCATATGATGTTACAAATGGGAAATGGAATTTAATTTACTTCCTTCAAACTAATGAAGACCAGGCTCCCAGGATGTTAGAACTTGCTGAACAATTATTTTTAACTCTTCTTCAGGATGGAGCGACATCCGAACAATTCCAAAGGGTGAAAGAAGCATTTCGTTCCCAATATGAAAATATGATTCAGACTAATGCCTATTGGCATAATAATATAAGATTATACAATTTGTTAGGGAAAGATTATATTTCTAATCATAAAGCAGCCATAGAAAACCTTTCATTAGAAGATTTCAATGACTTCATGCAAAATCTCTATGATGGTAAAAACCGAATTCAAGTGAATATGCATGGTTATAACAATCATACTAAAAATTAATTAACAATGAAAAAATTAATCTTAATTTCAGTTAGTTTAGTATTCTATTGTTTCGTTGCTTTTCCCATTTCATTGAAAAATGTTTTCAATGAACTTTCAAAAGTGCCGAATATAGAAATAACTGATAAGGAACCACCGGAAACAATAGTTTTTGATAAAGAGATCTACACCTCAGGGTGGTTTGAAATTGCTAATGCCTCAAAACTTGATGCAAAAGAAATAAAAGCTACCGGAGATTGCGTCATGAATATTCTTGACAAGGTTGCTTTAACGGATAGGATTATTTGCAGCTATAATAAACAGGTAGGTATATTCATTTATGCTTCTCCCACATGTCACGACCTCTATGAAATGCTTTTGGTTACTATGAGTGGTTACAGAGGAGATGTGAATATCATTTATAATACAATAAATGAAGCGACTCTGCAATCACTCCAAGAAGCATCTGTCAGTATGCAAAATGCTAATTTAGTTGTACTTCCAAATCGCACGGACACAATATATGTAGGAGGAATTAATGAAATAGTGATTGAAGGTCCGAAATAGACAGTTTCTTATATTTACAAAGGGTTGCTTTGCCTTGTAATTTATGGGGCAAAGCAACGTTTATAAGGTAAAACTAAGGAATAAATGGAATCGAAAGTAATTTAAAGAATGTATAAAACGACATTAATAAGACTGCTTATATTGGTTGGAATCACCTTCGTGAGTCTTACCATCCTGGTTTTATGTGGAGTCGACATCAGTCAAAAACTTCCATGGGGAGGAGTAATTTTATGTGGAATAATTTTTCTAACAGCAATTCTAAGAAAATATATCAAGGTATGAATCATAGAATAAAAAATTTGTTGGAGAGCCCGGTCAGTTTAATCACTATACTAATATTATTTTTAGGGTTACTGATTATTGCTGTTTTTGAAAAATTTAGTCCAACTAATTTTGAGATAGAAATCATAATAGGTATTATTCTTGGTGTGATACTCTTTTCCTATCTAATCTGGGCAACAGTGATACTTGCTACAAATAAATCCTTAAATCCATTGAATGCTAAAAGAAAATTAATATATATTTCATTCATTTGTATATTTTTCATTACCTATATTTTCTTAACCCGGGATTTAATAAGTTCATGTATATTTTCCTTATTCCCAATCTGGGTATGGATAGGATTCCTAAAGGGTTATAAAGCACGTTTGGAATAATAGAACAAAAATTAATATTGATTAGATAATCTTCGGGGAGGATGAATGTTATTATGATGCATTAAATAAGAAGAAATGGTTAATTTCATCTATTCAAAAATCCGATCATAAGAATGGAAAAAGACAAAATAGAAAATAGAAGATTATACGCTTTTCTTAGAAGCCAAACATTAACTATACTTATGGATATGGCGTTTTCCTGTCTTTTCTTGATGCCGTATTTGAATGATTTAATCATTCCCGCAATCATTGGAGGCGTAATATTTAGTGTGGCTATCGGATATTCTATATGGTTTTGGATAAAAAAGCCAAAAGAAATTATAATAAATAACTGGCTATCAAATATAAGTTCTGTGTTTCTTTTCTATTGGTTCATAGTCAATGCAATGGATAATCCTAATAAAATTTTATATATTATCCCTTTAATCTGCATGGTGGCATTATTTGTAATTATTTTTGTGAAACAAAGAGGCTTTGGATTTAAAATATAAAATTTAGGATGAAAAAATTATATTTTGTCTTGGCTTTATTGAATATATACTATGGTCTGTTGTATGCGGATAAATTAACTGTTGTTGATATAAATGATAAAACCGGTGTTTCAGGAGTTTCTGTCTTATCCTCAAATGGCATGATTTTAGGATTTACAGATGAAGCCGGAGAGGTGTCAATAAAAAAAGAAGATCTGCCTTTGTCATTAAGATCAATTGGATATGAAACGGTAACGATTACCGATTCCCAAGACACCATTTTTTTGAAACCAGCAGTTTATACTTTGTCTGATATTGAGATTAAACCGGGTGACAGACCAATTACAAGGGTTATAACATACGCAAGGGAATATTGTACGGGAGCCACTCCTTCTGATACGCTACAAATGTATAATGAATATATGCTCGAATATTTCTTTGGGGAGGGAAAAGTAAAAGGATATGACAAATCTGATGCAAGGCCCTATTCCCGAAACGAGCGAAGATATGGCAGAATTGCAAATTCTTCAGGATTAGATAGCGTGATGCGGCCAAAATATAATGATGATATAGCTTCTCTATCATTTCTTTCAAATATGGCATTCGTTCCCTTTGATATGAGGGAAGAAACAGAAGACTTAAAACATGGTGCTCTTTCAGATACTATTCCCGGCAAATATTATCCAAAGTTCATTTATTCTAAGAACAATGATTTTTTCACTGTTAATTGTGATGCTTTGTCTGACCATAAGGGTCATAAATGGAGTCCTTGGTTTTTCAAAATGTTAGGCATGACAATGGAAATGCAACAAGCTGATTGGTCTACTATTTTTAATAAGAACAATGAGGGTAAATATGGTATCTATGATTTCATTTTTGGCACCTATAATTTGAAAGTACATGGAAAGGGGAAAATGCTGAAAAAAATGATTGGTGTCAATGATGCGATAGATATATACTGTTATATTGAACAATATCCGGTAGAAATTGAAAGGTTGACAATAGAGGAATATAAAGAACTTAAAGAAGATTATTTTAGCCGCAAAGAGGATTTTAGAGAGCCTTCAAATCTTCAGCCATTACCTGAAACTATTGAAAAATTAGTAAAGAGGATAAATTCTGAAATTCCGAAAAATAAATAATTCTTAAAAATTGAAATTTGTATAAATAATTGGAAAAATAATAGTAGAAAGGACGCGGGAGTATTTTCATAACTTATAAATGATAAATTTGCATAAATTAAAAATTTATAATTTATACACGATAAATTTCATATAATACTCATTTACAAACTCAGACATACGGCCATACATGAAAAAGGGTTATAGGAGACGTCCCTGTGCATTGTTTTTTCTTACAACTCTTGCTGAAGTGGTGGCCCTCCCTCTCAGTTGCGAAGATAATCAAATTGGAGAATAAATATGAGAATCCTTTTTCTTAACATTTATTAACTACAGATTATAGTTATAACTATGAAAAATAGTTATATCTTTGCCATATAATATTAATCAGTATGGATAAATTAACAGCAAAAGAAGAAGAAATCTTGAATC
>JAFLTV010000031.1 GCA_022509105.1 Muribaculaceae bacterium
TACAAGCAGAGGGTCGGCGGTTCGAATCCGTCAACGCCCACTTTCCCCAAACTTTATATTTTCTTGATCGGACTTTCCGTGAGGATGGTTCGATCTTTCTTTTATAAGGTTCCCTTTAAAAAGTCGCCTCTTAGTAACTAAATTAAATGATTGTCAGACAGCATTCACCGGTTTACCTGATAGAAAACTTTTCAAATTGGAACCGGCTATTTTCATAAGCCGCTCGCGGGCCTCTTTTGTAGCCCAGGCTATATGGGGTGTGATATAGGTGTTAGGGGCCGCGAGCAAGGGATTGTCTCCAGCTGGCGGTTCTGTGGATAACACATCGGCGCAGAACGCTCTTATCTTACCGCTTTTCAAAGCTTCCGCTACAGCTTTTTCATCTACGAGCGGACCTCTGCCGGTGTTTATCAAAATAACGCCGGTTTTCATTTCGGAAATACTTTCAGCATTAATGAGTTGATCCGTCTGAGCTGTCAGAGGACAATGAAGGCTGATTATGTCGGAAGAGCTGAATAACCCGGAAAGTGTAACTTTTTCAATGCCATCGGGCAAATCCTCGATTTCTTTAGACGTGAAAGCCAAAACCTTCATACCGAAAGCCAAAGCAACTTTCGCTACAGCCATGCCGATATTTCCCAGCCCCACAATTCCGAAATTCTTACCGGCGAGTTCAATTAGGGGAGTGTTCCAATAGCAGAAATCTTTTGAACGGCTCCATTCTCCGGCGCGGGTTTCCAGGGCGTAATGCTCCGGACGGTTTGTCACGGCAAGAAGTAGGGCAAATACCTGTTGCACTACCGACATTGTGCTATAAGCCGGTATGTTTGTAACCGTAATACCACGCGAATGTGCGGCCTCAATATCTACGACATTGTAGCCTGTGGCCAAAACTCCGATATATTTCAAAGATGGCAACCCATCGATTGTTTCCTTGTTCAACACCACCTTATTGGTGAGGATAACGTCAGCATTCTTGGCTCTGTCATGCACTTCAGAGGGAGAAGTGCGGTCATAGACCGTTACTTCACCCATTTTTTCAAATTCCTGCCAGCTCAGATCGCCGGGATTAAGGCCATAGCCGTCGAGTATCACTATTTTCATGGTTTCGGAATATATAATGGTTTAGGTTTGAAGGGTTTATTCCATAGCTTGCGTGAGCCTTATAAAATCATCCACTGAAAGAGTCTCCGGCCTTTTGGTCATAATAGAGTCATTCAAGATGGGAGAACCGGCCGAGAAAAGGGCGCCGATTGAATTGCGCAAGGTTTTACGACGCTGGCCGAAAGAGGTCTTAACGATCATTTTGAATTTCTTTTCATCGCATCCTAAAGACGTCCGGCTGTTTCTGACAAGTCGAAGGACGCCGCTTGTCACCTTCGGCGGAGGATTGAACACACCGGGAGGCACATCGAAAAGATATTCGCAATCATACCAGGCCTGAAGCAATACCGAAAGGATTCCATAAACCTTTGAACCGGGTTTGGAACAGATTCTTTGTGCAACCTCTTTTTGGAGCATACCGGCCACCACGGGAATTCTCTCCTTATAATCAAGCACCTTGAAGAATATCTGCGACGAGATGTTGTAGGGATAATTTCCGATAAGGGCGAAATCTCCGGGGAAAATCTGTGAGAGGTCCATTTTCAGGAAATCAGCATGCACCACTTCAAGTTTTGGAAATACCTTCTTGAGAAATTCCACGCTTTCCAAATCGAGCTCCACGGCCTTGACCTCCCTGCCGGCCTTCATGAGAAATTCCGACAATACCCCCATGCCGGGTCCCACCTCTACAACAGGAATCTTTCCCCATTGTGAAGCTTCAGGAGGAAGATTATTCGTTTCGATTGTGTCAGCAATCCTTTTTGCAATACTGAGGTCGGTGAGGAAATGTTGCCCCAGAGCTTTTTTAGCCTTTACAGCCATGTCTTATTATTTAGATTGAAGATATTCATGGATTGCTTTAGCCGCTTTTCTGCCGGCACCCATTGCAAGGATCACTGTGGCAGCCCCGGTTACCGTATCGCCGCCAGCAAAGACACCCGGTCGGCTCGTGGCCCCTTCTTCGTCTGCTACAATACAGCCTCTCTTATTGGTTTCCAATCCCTTTGTGGTCTGCTTTATAAGAGGGTTCGGACTTGTGCCGAGAGCCATTATGACCACATCGCAATCAATAACGAAATTGCTTCCGGGTTTCTCTTTGGGGCTTCGACGCCCGCTTTCATCCGGCTCGCCAAGTTCCATCTCCACACATTCAAGACCCACCACCGTGCCGGTTTCATCTCCCAACACCTTGACAGGATTTGTGAGCATCTTGAAAATGATTCCCTCCTGCTTGGCATGATGCACCTCCTCGGCTCTTGCCGGCAATTCAGCCTCGCTGCGTCGATATACAATGATTGCTTCGGCTCCCATACGTTTGGCTGTTCTGACTGCATCCATGGCAACGTTGCCACCTCCCACCACTACAATCTTCTTGCCAAGATATATCGGAGTGTCGTAGGCATTATCGTATGCATGCATAAGGTTGGCTCGTGTGAGATATTCATTCGCAGAGAAAACACCATTGAGGTTCTCACCCTCTATGCCCATGAATTTGGGAAGACCGGCTCCCGAACCTATAAACACGGCATCGTAGCCCTCCTTATCGAGAAGTTCGTCGATTGTGAAAGTGCGACCAACCACCACATCATTTTCAAACTCCACTCCGAGGCCCTTCACCCAATTCACTTCCTTTTCCACCACACCCTCTTTCGGGAGACGGAATTCCGGAATACCATATACGAGAACTCCGCCAAGCTGATGGAGAGCCTCGAAAACCTTCACTTCATAACCGAATTTAGCAAGGTCGGTGGCGCAAGCCAGGGAAGCCGGTCCGGAACCCACGAGGGCCACCTTCTTGCCGTTTTTCTCAATCTGAGGCCGGGGAAGCTCATCCTGATGGGCAATAGCCCAATCGCCCACATATCTTTCCAAAGAACCGCATGCAACAGGCTCTCCCTTTATACCTAATATGCAGGCACCCTCACATTGCTTTTCCTGCGGACACACACGCCCGCAGACGCTGGGTAGGGAATTATCCTGCGAGATTATGGCATAAGCGCCGGCCACATTCCTTTCAGTGAGTTCATATATGAATTCCGGAATCTTGATATGAACAGGGCACGCGGCCACACACCGCGGTCTGCTGCAGTTGAGGCAGCGCGTTGCTTCCTGATAGGCCTCCTCGGCGTTATATCCATAGCTTACCTCCTCGAAATTAGTGGCCCTCACAGCCGGGTCTTGTTCCCTGACGGGCACTCTTGGTATCTTATTAGCCATTACATTCACATTTATGGGTTGCAGGATTAGTTTTCGGGTTGTTTTTATACATGTTTTGCCTACGCATCGCTTCGTCGAAGTCTACGAGATGACCGTCAAATTCAGGACCGTCGACACATGTGAAGAGAGTCTTTCCCCCGACACTGACACGGCAAGCGCCACACATCCCTGTGCCGTCGACCATCAAAGCATTTAACGATACCACGGCCGGCAGGTTGAACTCCTTGGCCGTAAGGGTGGCAAATTTCATCATTATCATAGGACCGATAATAATACACCGGTCATATTTTTTTCCTTGGTTTCCTATTAAATCCTTCATCAGTCCGGTTACATTTCCGTGGAAACCTTCCGAACCATCGTCAGTGCAGAGATATACATTTCCTACCGACTTCATTTCATCGACATAAGTGAAAAGCTCTTTAGTTTTGGCACCGATAATCACGTCTGCCTCAACACCATGCTCCTTCAGCCACTTCACCTGAGGATAGACAGGAGCAGTGCCTACGCCTCCGGCAACAAAGAGGATACGCTGCTTTTTAAGCTCCTCTTCCGGCAATTCCAGTAAGTCGGAAGGATTTCCCAACGGGCCTGCGAAATCATCAAAATATTCACCGGCATTGAAAGAATTTATCTTGCGGGTTGAGATACCGATAGATTGGGTTACGATAGTGACCGTCCCCTCTCCCGGGTCGTAATCGCAAATGGTGAGAGGGATTCTCTCGCCGAATTTATCTGTGCGCAGTATGATAAACTGCCCCGGTTTTGCAGATGCTGCCACGAGAGGTGCCTTCACCTTCATTTCCGTTATATTGGCAGCCAACTCCCGTTTTGTTACGATTTCAAACATAAAACTTATAATAGTCTTTGAAATAAAATTTAAAATGAATGACAAATATCTTACCGGCCTGTGGCGATCAGATAGGCGGAAAGCGCTGTGCGATAAGCGCCGTAGGCAGCCACGTAGCGGTCGCGGGCCTCTTTGAAGCTTGTTTCCGCCTCAAGCAGATCTGTAATCGTCGACATGCCGGCTTCATAATACATCTGATTTAGATACAGATTCTCTTTGCTTTGACTTATGCCCTCCTGTTCAATCTCCATCTTTCGATGAGCGGCAGTGAGGTTATTCCATTTATCCTGCATTCCGATGCGGAGCTGTTCGGAATAGTCTTCAAGTTCGTTTTTTGCATTGGCGATTTCAATCTCCTTTCTTTTCAACGAATAGGAGCCGCCCCACCATCCCGACAAAGGGATTTCCACTCCTATCTGCACTGCTCCGAAATTATGGTTCTGATCCAGGAGGTCGTGGTAATACCAGCCGGCACCAACAGCCACAGTGGGAAGATTATTTCCCAACTCCATTTTCTTTTCCAGCTTCTTTGCCTCTATGTTTTTTTCCAGGAGCCGGTAGTCGGAAGTCTGAAGGAGCGCATCCTGAGTCGGGATATAATATTGAGAAGGAAATTCCGGAAGCGAGTCGGGGGCCAAAGCCTCAATCTCCACATTCCCGGTTGTGCCGAGCCCCATATATTGGCCCAAAAGCATTTTCACAAGCTGGATGCCGTTATCGAGGTCTACGAGCTCGGATTGATACGTGTTGTGTTTCAGCTGCACCTTGAGCAGGTCGTTTCTTGTCACGAGTCCGGCGTCTACGGCCACCTTCACCTGATTTTGGAGGGTGTCGAGCATTGATATTGCGGTGAGTAGCACACCTCGTGTGGATTTCAATGTTGATAGCTTCCAATAAAGCGTTTCTGTGGTCTGACGCAATTCATCATCGGTCTGAGTCTTACGAAGTTCAGCCACCTCTTCCCCGAGTTGCGCCAGTTTGTTGCCGTTATAGATACGCCCACCGGTGAAGACAGGCTGCATAGCCTGCACTCCGGCCATCTTTCCGTTTTTTATGATGCCAAGTTCGATTATATCAAGAATATTATACTGGAGGATATCATGATTCGCCCAGAAAACCATTCCGGCAGCTGAAATCTCCGGGAAATATTTTGTGAAGGCCTCCTTTTTAAGCTCTGCGGCCATCTCGATATTATTCTTTGCATTAAGGGCCTTGCGGTTGTTGCCTAAAGCCATTTCAACGCATTTTTCAAGCGAATAAACCGAGTCGGAAGCCTGTGCCATTCCTTTAAGAATGCCCATCGTGAAAAAAATGGTTGCGAATAGAAATAATTTTTTCATAGGATTACATAAGATGGGTTTCGAGGGGTTCTTTGAGAGGTTGATCGGCATTTTTCTTATGGATCTTGATCATGGAATAAGCGATCGGAATCACTGTGAGGATAAAGATCATTGTTATGGGAGTTCCCCAGAATATCACTACTCCCATAGGCTTCCACAGGGCGCTGTCGCCGATGACCATAGGGAGCACACCCATAGTTGCCGCGGCCGAGGTGAGGAATATTGGCCTCATTCGCCGCATGGAGGCATGATATATGGCGTCGTAAGCTGTCATGCCGCTGTTTCTTAGTTCTTCGGCATAGTCAATCAATACGATAGCGTTTCTCACAAGTATACCCATAAGGGATACAATACCGAGCACGCAGGTGAGCGAAATATTCACATCCTGGATTCTGAGCCCGATTGCGGCTCCGGGGATTGAGAGCAACAGACAGACGAGGAGAATCACAGCTGTGCCCACATCGGCATAATGCAGCAAGAGGATGAAAAATATGATGAAGACAGCAATTGCAAGACCGAGCCCGATCTCCGGAAGTGTGGTCATGGTGGTTTCCCATTCCCCGCCCCGGGTGATTTCAACACCTTGCGGAAGATCTATTTTCTGAATGCTGTCCATAAGGGCGATTGTGCGGTCGATTACATTGATGTTTCTTTGCACATCTGAAATAAGCGCCACAGTCGGAACCCCTCCATAATGAATTATTTCTCCCTTGTTATATTTAGCTTTAAGGGTGGCAACTTCATTTAAGGGCACATTAGCAATGCCATTTACAGGCACAGGCTCGTTCATCAGTTGTTCAGGAGTGCCTTCCCGGGCAGCCTTGGTTTTCAACACCACAGGTATGCCGTAGTCGCCTTCCCACATTGTAGCGACAGGAAGACCTGAACTATATCTCATTCCGAGAGTGGTTTCAAGGATTATGCTGTTAAGACCGAGTCTTTGAGCCCGTGTTCTCTCCGGTTCCACCAGTGCGGCCACCAGGGGATTTCCCAAAGAGGAATGGACATTGCGAAGCCCCGGAATTCTGCGTGCAATCTGCATCACCGTGTCGCAAGCAAGCTGCAGGGCTGCACGGTCTTCACCGGAAAAACGAAGTTCTATGGCATGCTGCGCCGTGGAATAACTAAGTTGCTTGAATCTGATGAGGGCGTCCGGAAACCAATTTTCATATTTATCAGTGTATCGGTTGAGCACATCGATCGTGGCCTGGTTGCTTTCAGTGTTTACAATAAACTGAGCGTAATTCGGACCCCCTATCTGAGGGGCATAAGTGGTCTGGAACCTCGGGGAGGAACATCCGTGGAAGGAAGCGATGGATACAACCTGAGGATCTTTCGACAGAATTTTCTCCAAAGAGTCGGCCACCTGAGTCGTGCGTTCCACAGAGGTGCCTGTCGGCATATAGATTTCAACTGCAAACTGGTTTCTCTCAGCAATTGGCATCAGCTGCATAGGGGTCTTTATAAAAAGATATGTTCCTCCGACAACACAAAGCACTCCGACCACGAGAGTAGTTATCGGCCATTTGAAGCATTTGGTGATTAGCCAGTCATACCCTTTTTGCATAATGGAGAAGATTGTGAACTTCTTCTTGCCGGATTTTAAGGCTTCCTCCTGCAACTTATATATAGGCTTTTTGATTAGTTTATACTGCAGATAGGGCACCAAAAGTTCTGCAATAATCAGCGACACGAAAAGTATGATGGTCAAGCCCCATGGAAAATCATTCAGGAAATCGCGAAACATTCCTTTCACTGTGAAAAGGAAGGGGAAGAAAGTGATTGAGATTGCAAGCGTGGCTGAAAAAATAGCCTTGAAGAATTCCGTTCCTGCTTTCAGAGTGGCCGTAAAATGGTCGTAGCCCTCTGATATCAATTCAACATAGTCGTCGATAATCACCACGGAATTATCCACAATCATACCCAACGAAAGAATAAGGCAAGCGAGAGTCACTGTGTTCAGCTCGATTCCGAAAGCAAAGAACAACCCTATGGAAATGAAGATGGAGATCGGAATCGTCATGGCCGCTATCAAAGCAACCTTGAAAGGAAGCAGAATCATGATTACCACCACCACAGCTATTACCGCAATCAATAATTCAACAAGGAAATAATTCACGGAACTGTTGACAACCACAGGTTGGTCGGTGATATTGAAAAGAGTGACGGATTCCGGGAGAGTCTCTTTAAACTTGTCAATCCTTCCCTGAACCTCCTTGCCCATTTCAACAACGTTATAGCCATCTTTCATGCCCACACTGAGCAGGATGCATTTTTCAAAATTATTGGTGATATAGCTTTCCGGATCAGGATATTCTTTTTTGATATCAGCCACATCCCTGAGTCTCACAATTCCTCCCTGGGGAGTGCTCAAGACAATCATATCGGCAACATCATCGATGGATTCCACAGCCCTTGCCACATAAACGGGCACGGTGAAGTCAGGTTGTTTAAGACTTCCGCCGGTGGTCTTGAAACCTTGTGCCAGCAAAGTCGCTCCCAAAGATTCCTCCCTGAGTGCGTAATGCTGTAGCTTCTGAGGATCGAGATAAACAGCGATCTGTTCTTGTTGTTTCCCATATACAGTCATCGAACCGACGCTCTCCACAGGCCTGATCGCATCCTTGAGGCCATCCATATATTCGCTTAGCTCCCTGTAGGTCTTGTCGGAACTCTGCATAGTAATCAGCAAAGATGAGGTGGCGCCGAAATTGCTGATAGTCTCCACTCCCAACACTCCGGCCGGAAGCTTCAGCTTCTCCTGCTCCATGCCGATTTTAAACTCATTCCAGAAGCTTTCAGTTTTGTCGACATCATCATCCAGCTCTATGAATATGATGACCATTCCATTAGTCACTCTTGAATGAGTTTTATTTTTATTTACTTCCTTGTAGGAAAAAATGTAATCTTCCAGAGGTTTTAGCACTTCCTGCTCTATCTGTTCCACATCAGCGCCGGGATATATGGCAGCAACGACTCCCTCCCTCACCGTAAAAGATGGGAATTCCTGCTTCTGCATCACTTCGAGAGCATAAATTCCAAGGGCCATCAACATAGCCAAGATAAGGATAATCTCTTTGCTATATTTCATGCCCATCACCACAAAGGCGTTGGGCTTAGGTGGTGGAGGTCCCGGAATCTCCCACTGCGGGAGCACCTTCTGAGCCGGTTGGATCTGTTCGGAAGAGGAATCCTGCGAGGACGCAGACGCAGCATCTACAGGTTGCTGGGATGGCTCATTCTTCGGTGCAGACTTAATATTGTTGTCTTCCATTCCCTTTTCCTGTTATTTTGTTAAAGCCTCCACAAGTGAGCCGGTGCCCACTTTCTGCATTCCCTCGACAATCACACTGTCGCCGGGTTGCAGACCTGACTTGATGATGACTCCGTTTGCTGAGAGCTCATCGGCTTCCACAAATCTCCTTTCGGCCCTGCTGTTGCTGACCACCCACACAAAGAGCTGGTTGTCTTCATTCAGCAAGACAGCCTTCGAAGGAAGCACAATGACACTCGACTCCGGAGAGAGATCTTTCGGAGTTTCAAATTTCACGTTGGCAATCATGCCCGGCATTATCTTGCCTCCCATTGAGGAGATTGCTATTTTAACGGTATAGGTTCGAGTCAACGGATCGGCATTTACGGATTTAAACGTAACATGACCGTCGACAGGGGGTATATTTTCCGAATCGAAGGTTATATATGCTTTTCTGCCGATATTGAAATCCCCGATCTGATTTTCAGACACGGGCACTTCAAGGTCCAGGGCATCTGTTGAAATAATTTCATAGATTGGCTGCACAGCAATGACAGTCTGGCCGACATCGGCAAATTTTTTACTGATAGTGCCGCTGACAGGAGCCGTTATAACAGCGTTGGCTACCATTCTATCGGCCATTTCAGCAGCATTTTGAGCCTGCTTCAGTTTCTGTTCCATCTCCACCCATTTCACGTCCGGCAGAGCGTTGGCGTCATGGAGTTTCTTGAGACGTTCATAGCCGTCTTGGGCTTCTGCAAGCTGCGCGTATGCAATGTTGCGGGCATTTTCATATTCTCCGCTTTTCACTCTGCCGAGCATCTGCCCTTTGCTTACATGCTGACCCTCCGAGGCATAAAGGTTAGTGATTGTGCCAGGCACTGAAAAGCTTACCGTGGTGGAGTTAGCCACAGCTACAGTGCCCGAGTATAGCCTTGTGTTGTCTATATCCTGATCTGCGGCCTTCATGACAGTGACTCTCACCGGAGGCGAGACTGTGGCCTTATTGTCTTCTTTCTTTTCCTTACAGGAAGTAAAGGATAAGAGAGCCATCAGGGCTCCCGGAATAATAAGCCGGCGAAAACTGAAACCCATGATATTGTGAATTTTTTGAAAATTCTTGTTTTATTAGTGGAATTTATATTCAAAATTACAAATTTACTTTCAATTGATTTAAATTCAGCTTGCTGATTTTAATAAAAAATTTCCCGAATAGGCCCTGCAATTAAAAAAGTTTTTTATAAATTCGCGAAAAAGCCAGTAATTATGAGAAAGCCTAAGTTAGTGATATCCTCCGGAGCGGGGATCAGCGCCGAAAGCGGAATATCTACCTTCAGAGATGCCGGAGGGTTGTGGGAAAACTATCCTGTGATGGAAGTTTGCTCGGCCGACGGCTATAGGAGGAATCCCAAACTTGTGCATGAATTTTATAATGCACGCAGAAAAGACATGGTGGGCAAGGAACCTAATGATGCCCATAAGATCCTTGCCGAACTTGAAAAGGATTTCGATGTGTATGTGATCACACAGAATGTCGACAATCTTCATGAGAGAGCCGGATCTACCCAAATACTCCATCTTCACGGAGAGTTGATGAAGATTCGATCGGTGGTGGATCCGAATTATGTTGAGGCCCTTGATATGGAGCATCTTGAAACCACTCCCGACACTAAAGGGGAAAACGGTCATCCGATGCGGCCTCATATCGTATTTTTCCAGGAGCCGGTGCCGAATATGGAATTAGCGGCCGAATGGGTGTATGAGGCTGATATCTTTGTGGTGATAGGCACATCGCTCAACGTGTATCCCGCTGCCGGACTTATAAATTTTGTGAGAGAAGGCATCCCCATTTATTATATAGATCCGAAACCGGCTGAAAATGTCATTTTGCCACCTCAGATAACGGTGATTAAGGCCACAGCCACGGAGGGTATGAGAAAATTGAAAGAAATTCTTCTTAAAAACTATAAATAATAAAAGATTTTCATTACATTTGCGTAGTAAAGAAAAAACCTTAAATCAAAATAATAACATGGCAAAAGTCAAAGGAGCAGTAACTGTTAACATCGCAAGATGTAAAGGGTGTGATCTGTGTGTGGTGGCTTGTCCTACAGACACACTGGCATTGCAGCCGAATGAGGTCAACGACCGCGGTTATCATTTTGCATATATGGCGCAGCCCGATAAATGCACAGGATGTTGTTCATGTGCTTGGGTATGCCCGGATGCATGTATTGAAGTTTATCGTGTGAAGGTTGACTGAGATATTAACCCATAATCTAATCACCAAAAACAGAATTCCCACAAGATATGAAAGGAGAAGTTACTTTAATGAAGGGAAACGAAGCTGTGGCACATGCAGCTATACGCTACGGCTTTGATGGCTATTTCGGCTACCCTATCACTCCCCAGTCGGAAGTATTGGAAACACTTGAAGCCTTAATGCCATGGGAAACCACCGGAATGGTAGTGTTGCAGGCAGAATCGGAAGTTGCAGCCATCAACATGGTATATGGCGGAGCAGCCACGGGAAAAGCAGTGATGACTTCATCATCCTCTCCCGGCGTGAGCCTTAAGCAGGAAGGAATATCCTACATAGCCGGAGCAATGTTGCCGGCATTGATCCTTAACGTGATGCGCGGTGGTCCGGGTCTCGGCACCATCCAGCCCTCACAGGCAGATTATTTCCAGGCTACAAAAGGTGGCGGCCACGGCGATTATCATCTGATAGTGCTTGCCCCGTCTACAGTGCAGGAAATGGTGGATTTCGTAGGCCTCGGCAAAGAACTGACATTCAAATACCGCACTCCGGCCATGATTCTGGCAGACGGCATCGTGGGCCAGATGATGGAAAAGGTGGTGCTTCCCGAACAGCAGCCGAGACGCTCCGATGAAGAGGTGAAGAAACAATGTCCCTGGGCTGCCAATGGTCGCACAGGCCTCAGAAAACGCAATGTCATCACATCTTTGGAACTGGAAAGCTCTAAAATGGAAATAATTAACCATCAGCTCCAGGCTATATATAAAGAAATTCAGGAAAAGGAAACACGCTGGGAAGAGATCGGTCTTGACGGTTCTGACTATCTCATCATTGCATTCGGCTCTGTGGCCCGAATTTGTGACAAAGCCCGCGAGATGGCTGCCGAAAAAGGCATCAAGGCCGGAATCATCCGTCCGATCACTCTTTGGCCCTTCCCGAGCGAGGCAATCGAAAAAGCCGCTGAAGGAAAGAAAGGCATCCTGGTTGTAGAACTGAATGCCGGCCAGATGATTGAAGATGTTCGCCTGGCTGTTCACGACCGCATCCCGGTGAAACATTTCGGACGCATGGGCGGTATCATTCCGAGTCCTCAGGAAATTGTGGACGCTCTCGAGGAAAAAATCATTAATGCTTAAGATCGATTATCATGGAACTCAACGAAATAATTAGAGAAGAAAACAAGGTCTATTCCGCTCCTGAATTGCTTGATGAAGTCCACATGCATTATTGCCCCGGCTGCAGCCATGGCGTTGTGCATAAGCTTGTGGCTGAAGTGATCAAAGAACTGGGGTTGACAGAGACCACAGTGGGAGTATCCCCGGTGGGTTGCGCAGTATTTGCCTATAATTATATTGATGTAGACTGGGTTGAGGCTGCCCACGGACGTGCACCGGCTGTTGCAACAGCAATCAAACGCCTTTGGCCTGAAAATACAGTCTTTACATATCAGGGCGACGGCGACATGGCAGCTATTGGAACCGCTGAAAGTATTCATGCAGCAAACCGCGGTGAAAATATCGTGATGATCTTCGTTAACAATGCAATCTATGGCATGACCGGCGGACAGATGGCTCCCACAACCCTTATCGGACAAAAGACAGCCACAACGCCTTACGGCCGTAGAGTAGACCTTAACGGCCACCCGTTGGAAATCACAAATCTGATGGCCATTCTCGATGGCACTTGCTACGTGACTCGCCAGTCAGTGCATACTCCGGCTGCTGTCAGAAAAACTAAAGCCGCTTTGAAAAAAGCATTCGAAAACTCGCTTGCCAAGAAAGGAACTTCAGTTGTTGAAATCGTTTCAACCTGCAACTCCGGCTGGAAGATGAGCCCTGAAAAAGCTAATGAATGGATGGCGGAAAATATGTTCCCGAAATATCCTCTCGGAGATCTTAAGAACGAATAATTGAAAATACCATGAAAGAAGAAATAATAATAGCGGGCTTCGGCGGACAAGGAGTCCTTTCAATGGGTAAGATTCTCGCCTATTCCGGGCTTATGGACGACAAGGAAGTGACCTGGATGCCTTCATACGGACCGGAACAGCGTGGCGGAACAGCCAATGTCACTGTCATTCTTTCTGATGAAAAAATCTCATCACCCGTGCTTGACAGTTATGATATCGTGATTGCCTTGAATCAACAGAGCCTTGACAAATTCACTCCGAAGGTGAAACCGGGTGGAATATTGATTTACGACACAAACGGCATCCATAATCGTCCTGAACGTGACGATATAGAAATCTATCCTATAGACGCCATGGATGCCACTCTCGAAATCGGTAACCCGAAAGCCTACAATATGGTGGTTATGGGCGCTTTGCTGGAAGCGATGCCATATAAACTTCCGATGGAAAATGTAGTGAAGGGACTCAAGAAATCACTACCTGAACGTCATCACAAACTCATTCCGATGAACGAACAGGCAATCGAGAAGGGTAAAACTATCTTGAAAAAATAAACGTATTTACAGATAAATCTAAAGGAAACGCTCTGAATCACGGAGCGTTTTCTTTTTGAGGCTCTTTTCAAATTCTTCCGTGAGATCGACGCCGGTCTGGTTTGCCAGACAAACCAATACCCATAACACATCTGCCATCTCTTCTCCAAGGCTTTTACGCAAATCGCCCTCTTTTGCAATCTGGTCGCCATAGATCCTGGCTATCAGTCTTGCAAGCTCGCCGGTTTCTTCCGTAAGCAAAACCATATTTGTCAATTCGGAGAAATAACCGTTTCCGACAGTCTTTATCCAATGGTCTACTTTTTCCTGCACCTCTTTTAATTCCATATCATATTGTTTTTAAAGAGACAGTATCATCCGTGACTTCCAATTCCACTTTTGCACCTTCCACAAGGGGATAATTAAGGTCGACATGACCTATAGGGAAATCGAAAACAATGGGGATGTCAGGAATCAGCATGCGTTCGGTCCAGAAGTCAAGCATCTGTTCGACAGATTCGAAATTTCTATCGGGTTTATATTCAGTGAATTTGCCGAAAATAATGCCTTTCACGGAATCAAGTGCTCCGCTGAGACTCAGTCGCCAGAGCATTCGTTCGATTGCATAAATCGGCTCGTTGACATCTTCGAAAAAAAGGATTACATCTTCCTCGGGATCAACATCCAGAATGTCATAAGGCGTGCCTGCCAATCCGTTTAAAACAGCCATATTTCCTCCTCTTAGAATTCCTGAAGCTATACCCTGGCGATTGTAAGGGGACGCAGGCATCAGATATTTGAATCTGCCTCCACTTTCCAGAATATTGAAAAGGGCATTTGTACATGGATCATCTTCTGGCATCGTGGCTAAATGTTTTGCCATAGGACCATGGATTGAAGCGACATCGGAAACACACCACATTGCAAGCAACGCCGAAACATCAGAAAATCCAATGAGCCATTTAGGATGGGAAGCTATGATGCTATAAGAAAAATTTGGCAACATCTGAACGCAGCCATATCCTCCGCGGGTGCAAAAAATAGCTTTTATATCGTTATCCTCAATTGCATCTATGAGGTCGAGTAATCTTTCTCCTTTGGTAGCGGAATATGATCCGCTGGAATGGTTAAGGGCATGTTTCATCAGAACGGGAATATAACCTCTTTCTTCAAATCTTTTCATTGCTCCGATAACATATTCCTCCTTTACTGAAGATGCCGGAGATATAAAAGCCACTTTGTCTCCTTTTTTTAGGGGAGAAGGCATAAAGATTCCTTTATGTCTGATCATTATGAAGGTGTTGTCGAAATCATCATTATGATTCTTTTCCTCCATGTTGTCAATGTTTTCAAAATTGTCCCTATCCATGTTTTATTTTCTAAAGCAAGTGTATGATGTCAATTGAATTTCAAAGGTAATTAAAAATTAGACCCCCTTTAATAAACTTCGTCAGAAATTGTGGAATTGGACAATAAACCATTAGATATTCCGGGTTGTTAATATTAAAAAGTTTAACAACTTAAAAATAAAAACTATGAAAAAGATTTACTATTTGCTTTTCTTATTGCCTTTATCGTTTTTAATGGCTTGCAGCGATGATTTCACACCTGTCGACATGACTGTGACGCTTAACGGAGTGACAACTTCCGGTGAAAGCTTCTACACGGTTGAAGGTGAAGATGTATCCGTAGAAAATCTGGAAGTGAAGTCTATCGACGGTAAACCGACAGCCTATTCAAACGTTTTGTTTTATTTTAACGGTGTGCCTTTAATGGGTAATCCCGAAAACCCGTTGGCTGCAGGTTTCTCTACAGAAGATATTCCGGCCGGGACTTATACTTTAAGCATTACGGGCAGTCTGCTTCAGGAAGATGCTTCACTGAAAGCTTTTGCAGTGAATTATCCCTTGGTGATCGTTTCTTCTCAAGATGACTTGCCGGCAGGAGCGCCGGAAATAGGCAGCTACTCACAAACGATAAGAATTTCCAATAAATAAGAACCCTTGTCCTGATATCCTCAGTAAAATCAGGCCTTTGGCCTACCAGTATAAAAACAGCCGATGAAAAATTTCACCGGCTGCTTTATATCTTTAGGTAACCGAATTATTCAGTTATAATTCTGCGAGCACCCACATATCTTTTTGCGTAGTAAGATTCAGTGCTTTCGCTGATAGTTATGCCTTTCTTCACAGAAGCGTGGATGAAAGTGAAAGTCTGATTATTGTTGTCAGCAGTCACAACCATACCCACATGGCCCACACCGCTTCCGCTTCTCGGGCTTGTGAAGAACACGAGGTCGCCCGGACGCAGATTGTTTTTGTTGACGCTTTGGCCTAAAGTATACTGGCCGCGTGAAGAGCTTGTGATTTTAATGCCAAACTGTTTGTAGACATAGCTGGTAAAGCCTGAGCAGTCGAAGGTGTTCGGACCTTTGGAAGCCCAAACATATTTCTTACCGAAATGGCTTTTAGCTTCTTTGATAAGGTCGGGAATCAATGCCGCGCTTTCTGCTGAAAGATTGGCAAATGTTTCTGCGGCCTCTTTTGTTTCGATTTCCTGCTGGATATAATTTTGAAGAGCGCTCTTATCTATGCTGTTTTTAGCATTTGCGAGAAGCTCTGAATGCATTTGCTTATGTATATCTCTTTGTGTCTGCCCTATGGCTGGAGCTATTGATGTCGCTACGAGGAAAAGTGGAATTAAAAGTTTGTGTTTCAGATTCATTACTCTTTAATTTTCGGATTCTTTTGTTTTTCCGTATGCAAAGTTACTTAAAATTTAATCCATAACCTATTTGTTTTCAATACCTTCAACTTTAATTAACAAATTTTTACACTGTAATTAACTAAAAACAAAGGGGGCTTTTTTACTATTTTTTGGACTCCTCAGCTTTATTCGTTACCTTTGTATATCAACAGATAACCTTCCTTTCCTTTTATTTGGTTTCAGGAGGTTTTTATGACAAAAAGTCAAACTTTCAGACTTCTATTTTTAAACATATTTTTAGGAATAAGTTATGAAATTGAAAATCGCAACATTGCTTTCTTTAGCTATTTGCCTGACTTCCTGCGCAATGAAGGGAGAATCGGCTAACAGTTCTCAACATAATCCGACTGTGCTCCCTGATTCTATTGAAATAATAGAAATTCCGGAAACGCCTGAAACAGAAAACATTAATAAAAAACCTCTGTCTTTGGCATTCACCGGCGACATTATGATGGGAACCACATATCCCTCTGGCGGCAATTACATTCCGGCCAATGATGGCGCCGATCTTTTCAGCGATGTAACGGAAATTCTTTCCGCTGTAGACATTGCGGCCGGCAATCTCGAAGGAACTTTGCTGGATGTGGGCGGCCAAGCTAAAAAATGTTCTGACCCTTCAATATGTTATGCTTTCAAGATGCCCACAAAATATGTGAAAAACTTAGTGAATGCAGGTTATGATTTCGTAGGGATAGCAAATAATCATATCAATGATTTCGGCCCGGAAGGACTGGCATCGACACAGAAAACCTTGAAAGAAAACGGCATTCTCTTTGCCGGTCTCAGAGCAAGCTGCCCCACAGCCGTAACAGAAATTGACGGCAGGAAAATCGGGTTTGCAGCTTTCGGACACAATAGAGGCACACTTAGCATTCTCGACATGAATGAAGTGGCAAACACTGTTAAAGGATTGGCCGACGAATGTGATTTTGTAGTTGTAAGCTTCCATGGAGGAGGAGAGGGACCTAAGTTTCAGCATGTGCCACATAAGACAGAAACTTGTTTTGGAGAGAACCGCGGAAATGTGGAAGCCTTCGCTCATGCAGCCATAGATGCGGGAGCCGATGTTGTTTACGGCCATGGGCCACACGTGAACCGTGCGGTGGAACTCTATAAAGATCATCTCATAATGTATAGTCTCGGTAATTTCTGCACCCCCTATCGTATGGGCCTCGGCGGAGTTAGCGGCTATGCTCCTGTCGTTACTGTAAATCTAAATCCCGACGGCACTTTTGAGAGTGGCAAAATACATTCTTTTATACAGCAGAAAGGGAAAGGGCCAAGAAAAGATGCCACTAATTCTGTAGCAAAAAACATGCGCAGCCTCACAAAGGCAGACTTTCCCAACACCCGGATAGAAATAGCCGACGACGGCACCATTACTAAAAAATAAATCTTCATCATATTCATGTTGCGAAAATTTCTATACGCTCTCTTCGTTTTATTGCTTGCCGGTTGCGGAAAAAGCGAATTTTTCCTTGATTTTACGCTTCCCGAAGATTTATCGGAGAATTTCGACGTCATATATTACGCCACTGATAAAAAAGGAGGCCTGACGATTCAGGCTGTCGCCTCCGTGATGAAAGGTCAGTGTAGTTTAAGGGGAGTGACAAAACTCCCGACCCTGATATATCTCACGGCTAAAAAATCTAAAATTCCCCTTGTGATATATGCCGAAAGAGGCAACAAGATAGCTATTTCAGGAGATTCCAATGAACCGTTGAGCTGGAATGTGGCCGGGAATGATATAAATCAGAAGCTTACGGCTTGGAGAGAGGAAAACCTTCAGACCCTTAAGGGAGCCAACGCTGAAAGCATTAATAAGTCAGTGGCCACGTTTATTGAAAATAATCCTGAAGATCCTGTGTCTTTGATTTTGCTTTTATGCTATTTCGACCGTAGCGTCGATGAAAATGGCTATAGCGATTTGATGGCAACGCTTTCTTCAGTGGATAATAAAGAACAATGGATCACAATAGCGGCCCGCGCCGACCAGATGACTCTTTCCGCAGCCAAGCCGGCGAGAATCGAATCTCTCGCCTTAAGATCAATGCAAGGAGGCGCCGACACCCTTTTCTTCGATGGTAAACAGCCGGGGCTATTGATGTTCTGGCAAAATGATATTAAAAACCGGAAGGAATTGATAGATTCATTGAAAACAGTGGTAAAAGAATTTTCCGATTCCACATCCAGGATAATCGCCGACATAAACCTTGACCCCGACTCAATAGTCTGGAAAAATACCATAAAAAGAGATTCATTGAAAAATGTAGCAAGATTATGGGCGCCTGCCGGCTTGGCTGATGAATCAGTGATGAAACTTAAGGTAGGCTCTCTACCCTATTACATAGTATTGAACAAAAAAGGCCAGCAAATCTATCGCGGTTCCGACTTTGATCTTGCCGTTAAGGAATTTCGGAAAATGACGTCAAAGAAAGACACCGTAAAGACCTCAAATTAACTCTATCCCACTCTATGTTATCAAAAGTATATTCAGCTTCCATACAAGGAATTGATGCATTTCCGGTCACCATAGAAACATTCGGAGAGAAGGGAGCGATGTTTTCTATAGTCGGGATGCCCGATACTGCTGTGAAAGAGAGTCAGCAAAGGATGGTTTCTGCCGTGAATCATAGTGGTGTCACTTTTCCACATCGTCGCACGATCATCAATCTGGCCCCGGCTGATGTCAAGAAGGAGGGAGCCGCCTTCGACCTTCCGATGGCTTTAGGGGTTCTTTCTGCCCATCAGATAATACCTTCGGAACATCTTGCCGACTATATGATAATGGGTGAATTATCCCTTGATGGCTCGGTATTGCCGGTTAAGGGAGCTCTCCCGATGGCAATAAAAGCAAGGGAGTTGGGATTCAAACGTCTTATCGTGCCTGAAGCTAATGTAACTGAGGCGGCGGTAGTTAATAAAATAGAGGTGTTTGGCGTCAAGAATCTTGCAGAGGCCATAGCCTTGGTGTCAGGAGTATCTGATCTTCAACCTACGGTTATCGACACTCGCGGCATATTCGCTTCCCAAGCCTCTGTTTTTGATATGGACTTTTCGGAAGTAAAAGGGCAGGAAATAGTTAAACGGGCATTCGAAGTGGCGTGTGCCGGTGGCCATAACATACTGATGATAGGCTCTCCCGGAGCCGGAAAATCCATGATGGCCAAACGCTTGCCAACCATTCTTCCTCCATTGAGTCTTGGAGAGGCGCTGGAGACAACAAAAATACATTCTGTTGCAGGGAAACTGAGACGAGGGTCGATGCTCATGACGCAACGCCCGTTTCGCACTCCTCACCACACGGTCTCGCCGGTAGCTATGGTAGGAGGGGGCACAAATCCTATGCCGGGAGAGATCTCATTGGCTCATAACGGCGTGCTCTTCTTAGATGAATTTCCGGAATTTCCACGCCAGGTGCTGGAAGTGTTGCGTCAGCCTATAGAAGACAGGACCATCACTGTTGCCCGAGCCAAATATACGGTAAATTATCCGGCTTCATTCATGTTGGTGGCTTCTATGAATCCATGTCCTTGCGGATATTACGGACATCCTACAAAGCATTGCACATGTCTGCCGGGAGCTGTCAGCAAATATATGAACCGTATTTCCGGTCCCTTGCTCGACCGGATCGACCTTCAGATAGAGATTCAACCTGTGCCTTTTGATGATATAGCCAACACTGTGCCTGCGGAAAGCAGCAAGGCCATCCGTGAAAGAGTGGTAAAAGCAAGAGTGATTCAACAGGAACGCTTTAAAGGAGAGAAAGGAATCTATAGCAATGCCCAGATGAATACGAGGTTGCTGAGAAAATATGCATGGCCTGACAAGGAAGGACTCGATAAACTGAAAGACCGGATGGAAAGATTGAGTATGAGTGCGCGGGCATTCGACAGGATTCTGAGAGTGGCAAGAACAATAGCCGATCTTGAGAATTCACAAGCCCTCCCTTCCCCGGCAGATTCCGGCTATTCTATGGCCTTATCAGCGGCAGTCAATGCACCTATCCTATCAAGACATATCGCTGAAGCCATCGGCTACCGTAACCTCGACCGCTCCGACTACGGCACCGCTTTCTGAGAATTAGCAATTATTAGTTAGAAATAAGAAATTTAAGTGATGAGCCAGATAAAATATCCTGTTGATTCAGCCAATTTCAGAAAAATCAGAGAAGGTGGATTTCTGTATGTGGATAAGACGGAATATATACATAAAATGATAGAAAAAGGCACCTATTATTTTCTTGCCCGGCCACGTCGTTTCGGTAAAAGCCTTTTCTTAGACACTTTGGCTGAATACTTCCAAGGAAACAGAGACTTGTTCAAGGGGTTGGCAATAGATAAACTTTATCCGGAAGACTGGGATAAATATACCGTTTTGCGATTCAATCTCAGTGCACAGACATATAATAATGAGGAAACGCTTCATTTACATTTGACAGAGAGAATCAAAGATTATGAAAAGGAATTTGATCTTCCTGCTTCAAACTCTACCGTTGAGGATAGGTTTCATAATCTGATAAGATCCCTTTCAATAGTCTCAAAAAAGAGGGTGGTGATATTAATTGATGAATATGATGCTCCCCTTTCTTCCTCAATAGATAAACCTAAACTTCAAAAGAAATATCGGGAACAGCTTCATGGTTTTTATTCTGTGTTGAAGAGTGCGGAAGAACATATCCAGTTCTGTATGCTGACCGGAGTGACCCGTTATGGTAAAGTATCCGTTTTTAGTGGGTTAAATAATCTCAATGACATCACTTTTGACAACAGATATGCCGGTATCTGCGGAATAACATCGGAGGAATTGCATATTTATTATGACATGGGAGTTGAAAATTTAGCGCAAAAATTTAATTCCAATAAAGAAGAGGTTTATGAAAAATTGAAATTCTATTATGACGGCTATCATTTCTCAAATTCTTTATTGGATATTTATAATCCTTATAGCATTAATCATGTCTTTGAAAAGGGAGAATTCAAGGATTTCTGGTGTAAGTCCGGTATGCCTACCATCTTATCAAAATCATTGCTGGAAAATGACTTCGATGTGGAAAAACTCAAAGGCAGGAAGGTACCGGAAGCGGCATTAACAGACCTTTCCATGTATACCGCCGACCCTGTTCCTTTGTTTTATCAGACAGGCTATCTCACTATAAAGGCTTATGAGAATCGGCGTCAACGTTACACCTTGGGATATCCCAACCGAGAAGTTGAGTCGGCCATATTGAGTAATATTCTCAAAGTGTATACTAACTCCAATGATGATCGCCATGCTTTGATCTACGATATGGAAGATGCATTGGAAGATGGAGAAGTGAAGGAATTCCTAAAGATTCTATCCTCTTTCCTGTCATCTATTCCTAATCAGCTTCATAAATATGTAGATAAGTATGAAAATTATTACCATACAATCTTCTATTGTCTCATTACCCTTATAGGCCTTGATGTAGAGGCTGAATATTCCACATCAGAAGGCTTCATAGATATGCTTATCAAGACTGCTGATTATGTCTATATAATTGAATTGAAAGTTAACGGCTCGGCTGAAGATGCCATGAGACAGATTGAAAAAAAGCATTATGAAGCTCCCTTTGCCTCTGATTCCAGAAAGTTGGTGAAAATTGGAATAGGTTTCTCTCCGGAAATCCATAATATCGAATCATACCTTATAGAACAAGCCTGATCCCCATCGGCTTCAAGAACCGCCAATTTTGACAATTAGGAAAGTAGCAGGAAAAACTAAGGAAATTATGAAACCTTGCCTTGGTTCCAATATTGAAATCTTTTATAGATTTATCAAAGTAAAAACTATATTATGGATATAGTCTGGCTTATATTAGGTCTTTTATTGATTTTGGGTGGAGCTAACTGGCTCACCGACGGAGCCTCGGCCATTGCAAGGAAATGGGGAGTAAGCGATCTTATCATAGGTCTTACGGTAGTGGCTTTCGGCACTTCTACTCCGGAACTCTCCATAGGTATAATTTCTGCCTTGAAGGGAAGCGCGCCGCTTGCAATTGGTAATGTAGTAGGAAGCAATATTTTCAATATATTCGTCATTATCGGTGTCGTCGCTCTTATCCGCCCTATTAAAATTGAGAAATCCATACTCAACACTCAAATACCTTTGGTGATATTGTCTTCTTTGGCTTTGCTTGCCATAGGAGCAGGACCATGGCTGGGAGTCAAAGGTCCTTCAGAGATCACACGTCCGGAAGGAATTCTCCTTTTCCTGTTCCTTCTTATATTCATGAGATATACGTTTTCCCAGGCTAAAACAGCATCGCCTGAAGACCCTTCGGCACAACAGGTCTCTTCAAAACCTGCAATGAATATTTGGAAAGCGATAGGCCTGGTGGTTTTAGGCCTTGGTGCCTTGGTTTTTGGAGGCGACAGATTTGTGGCAGGAGCTTCAGGTATAGCCTCCTCTCTGGGTATGAGTGAGGCACTTATCGGTCTGACCATTGTGGCTGCCGGCAGTTCCTTGCCTGAACTTGCTACATCTATAATTTCTGCCTTAAAAGGGAAGACAGGAATTGCTGTAGGAAATGTGATAGGAAGCAACATCTTCAATATATTCATGGTCTTGGGAATAACAGCCACTATTTGCCCTCTCCCGTTTGGAGGCATTGGAATACTCGATCTGTTGATAATGACCGGAGCTTCAATCCTGTTTTGGATTTTCGGCCGACAATTCGGAGACAAAGTCATCAACAGATGGGAAGGCGGAGTTCTGCTTTGCTGCTATGTTGGTTACATCATGGCTCAAATTCTCAGTTTAAATTGATAATATTATAGAAAATTTAAATAATTTATCATTCTCATAATTGCTTAAGTTAAGCCATGAACGGGGATTCAGGCTTTGATAACAAGGAATTTACAGCTTCTCCTTATCTTAAATTGATCAAAGATAAGGAAGGTGCCACATGCATGTGTTATCAGATGCGACTCCATGGAAAACTTCATTTTGTAAAAAAAATAAAACCGGAATTTGAAAACGATTCCCGGATGAGGGCTGCTTTCCGGAAAGAGAATGAGATAGGCTTTTCATTATCACATCCCAATATTCCAAGATATCTCTTTATGGAGGGGATATTTTCTCCGGAGGAATATGTTGTGACCGAATGGATTGAAGGAACTTCGCTGGATAAATTCATAGAAAGCAATCCCGAATATTTCTCCAAAAGAAAGAATATTGAAAGATTTATCAATCAATTTGCAGATGCTTTGGATTATCTCCATAACAACGGAATAATTCACGGAGATTTGAAGCCTTCCAATATCATGATGACTCATGACGGAGCTCGCCCCATGCTTCTTGACTTCGGATATTCGTTATCCGATTCTCATGATCTCACCGGTGGATTTTCCAAAGAATTCGCCTCTCCTGAAGTATTAGGAGGGGAAAGTCCTAATATTTATGATGATTATTACTCTTTTGGGAAAATTCTTGGTTATATCCGGAAAAATGTTGCCACCCGTTGTTTCCCAATTAAAATCCGTAAACCGATAAACCATCTGACAACAGGCGACCGTCGGAAGAAAGAGAACGCCTATAATAGATTAAAGAATAATAATTCGGAATCACGTCGCTACTTAATCCCGGCAATTATTTTGATTATCTTGTTTGTAAACCTGGCATTGTTTGTTTGGTATCCTTTTAATGAAAATAATGAGAAGGAAGCCGGGTCAGATAGCATTTCACAGGAAAGAGGGTTTAAAGGTCAGGCAGAAATGGAGGAAAAAGAAAATATTGAAGAATTAAACGATGGAAAAACAGTTCCAAAAATAGACTTGTCTGAAAAAATCTATAAAGATTCACCCAATGAGCAAAAAGCTCCTGAATCAAAAGATGCAGGAAAAAATGCCCTGGTAGTTAAAGGTTCTGAAATTAAAGAAGGAAATAACAACTCAGTTTCACCTGTGAATCCGAATTATCTTGATATGGGCGTGGCGCCGGACCTGGAAAAAAGCGTGAGATTAGAGGTTAAACGGCAATTGAATAATTACTATCCGCCGCTCATGGCAAAGATCGATCATTTGATCCAAAATGAAATCTACACCAAGGAATTGGATGATTCTATAACGCGCCTTTATGAAAAAGGAATTATAAAATGTCTGGATATTTTATATTATGAAAAAATGTTTCCCCGGGTAAGTCGAGTAGATCTTTATGAAATTGTGGATGATGAAAGTCAAAAATATTTTAAAGAAAACACGGATAAAAAATTTTTTGAATATAGAAAAAGAGTTAAAGCAATGGGAAAATGAAAAAGGAGGCGGAATAAATTGAAATTACTAAAAATATTATAGCTTTATACCGAATTTGGCTCCTGCTACATATCTCCCCAACCTCTCCCCTTTTCTAATCACCTCCCTGGCAATCATCGGAAGACCCGAAGTGAAACTTTCAACAAAAATGATGTCTCCGGCCTGAAGACTACTGTTACAGCTTTCCACAACTATAAACTCATCGTTCTTTATATGCTTCAGCTTCAACCTGCGGTTAGGGGAATAAGTAAGATTTATTTCTGCTTGATCAGAAAGCCCGGAAGAATAAACAGTCTCAGAATTTGAATCGAAGTCAGAGTCTCCTTTATTATTAAGGCCGTCTTCCAATTCTTTATAAGAATTAAAACCGAGATATCGGGCCAGAATATCCAGCGTTGACTGTCTGGCTTCAGCCTGCTCGGAGGTGAATCCCAAAAGTCGTTTAAGGGTTGTAAAACCCAGCTTTTCTCCGGTTTCTGATTCTATATCAAGCGACAGACGTTCACAAGCTGACGATGAATCAAGCTTATTTCCCGATTTTTCTTCAAGGAGTTTTATTACATTCTTATCAAGCATATTGTAAAGTTACAAAGAAACTCGGACAATTCGGACGATGGAAAAGAAACAAATAAATTTTATTTTTGCAATGTAAAAGAATTTTAATACTTTTGTGATTGAAAGCAAAGAGAGGCAAGAGAGCCTAATTGGAATGCTTTCAGACATAAAAGCGTTATCGAAACGCTTCGATCTTGGCGGTTTAGAATCTCGCAAGTTCAAAAACGGAGTCAAGAACGAAGCAACGATGGATGCTCCGTGAATTAATCGTAATCGAAGGGGATGCACGAATCGGTGCATCCGTCGTTTTCATAATTTATGTGAGGGCTCAAAGTCGTTGCTCGTCTTACTCCGAGGGCAATGCGAGAGCCTTAAACCGTGAGACGGGCAGAGATGCAGGCTCTCACGCTTTTTTTATTTTTAAATTTCTCTGATTTGAAGCCTGGCAGAGAAAGGGTTGAATTCTTCTCCTGATAGAAGAATAGAGGAAGAGTCATTGTCAAGACCGGGTATAGTCATCAACAGGATGTTTGTAGGCGATTATCTGTCGTCAAATCTTGGGCATGAGATAATAAACTTATTTCAGGCAGATAACGGGTGTCATTACCTGTATCTTAACGCTTCAGGTAGTTTTGCGGCAGAACACACCGATGTGGGATATATGCTAATGGTGAAAAATGGTCCTAAAGATTGTTTTGAAGTGATAGGGATGGCAAAAGGATTGGAATTTGTGCCCGGAGTGGAAGAACCTCGAAAAAGAGATTTAAAAGAAAGTCTTCCTCAAATTAGTGAAAAACAAAAGTGGTTTATTCATAACCAACCGGAAGGCGACGTGAAATATGGAGGCTTGTCTATTCTGGACATTTTTAATAAGGCCGAACAGCAGAATGTATTCATAACTTTTAGGGCAGCAGAAGTATTTGTGCCTGCGGATCATGTTCGCCTATACCTTCATTACTCCAAAGAGGCTTTAAATAAAAAAGAAAAAGGAGGATTATATGTTGCCATTAAAGATCATAATCAACCTAAAACCTCTCTAAAAAGCTATATATATCCTGATTCTTCATCCCATCATCCGGATCTTATGACAGATTATGGCAATATTTTTCATAATCTCATAAACAATACTGAATTGTGGAGCAGGAATAAAGTGAAAAAAGTTTCCCCGGACTTTCACTTAGATAAAAGAGATGTTTCCTTATTCCAGATTTGTGCAATACAGGATGACGAAAACCGGATTTCAAATGCCATTGCTTATTTCATGAGGCAACCGGAGTATCGAACTCTTTGGATTAATTTTTTCAAAAGTCTGGGAATAATTCTGGAAGAGAGTTATGAAGTTGAGAGGGAAGTTTCAGCTAAAATTTTGGATAACGGCATAGATTCCAAAGATGCTTCAAATGGAGGCCGAATAGATTTAATGATCAAGGATTCCAATAATCTGATTGTAATTGAAAATAAGATAAAGTCTGAAATAAATACAAAGGATAGCGATAAAGGGGATGAAACACAACTTAACCGGTACGTAAAATACACAGAATGGCTAATAAACAAAGGGAAAGAGGTCGGAGAAAGAGAAAAAAAGCCCTATTACTTTGTGTTAGCTCCTAATTATAATATTCCTATGCTTAAAGGAGTAATGGCTGAAAAATATAAGATAATTACTTACCGGGACTTGAATGATTATCTGACAAGAGAAGATGTGAGACCACTGGTAGAGAAAGATTCAAATTTCAAAGCCTTGAGAGATGTTTTTTTTCGTCATTCTGAAACAAACCCAAATGGATATCTCTATAATGAGATGATGGAGAAATTTTCCACACGGCTAAATGAACTTAGAACCGAAAAAAATCTCAGCGTCTGTGACGACATTATGATTTCAACAGATAATGAAAACCAATTTAGTGAAACGAAATCAAGAAAAGACATAAAAGATTGTGATAATAAAAAACATAAAACTATGGCTATCAAATCAGCAATTAGTGGTGAATACATCATCACCCAAGAAGATAATGGCTCTATCCGTGTATGCCAGATCTTCGATAATGTGAAAGATTCACTTAGAGAAGCATCAAAATCCGTGGGGTTCAAATTTAATCCGGATTGGAATACTCGTCAGTTTGGTAAAAATTTAGTGAACGAATATGGTGATGGTTCCGGTAACACCGCGAATGTGGGTGAATACACAATAGTGATTCGCGATTCCGGTTCTGTAGAAACCTATCGAGTGCATGGCAATACGATTGCAGCCCTTAGGAAGGTAGCTTCCGAAAACGATTTTAAAACTGATAACAAATGGAATACCAGAACGTTGGGTAGTAAACTTATTGATTTTGTTAATGGGGATTATAATCCGGAAGAAGAAATCGAAGAAGTCACCTTTAGGGTTAAACCCGAAATGAGCATTAAAGAACTCCAGGATAATTTCAAAGAAATGTTTGGTGGTCATTTGAGAATTAAAAACGGCAACAAACGCTGCGATGAATTCATAGATTCTTCTACAGGTCAACATAAGGAAGTGTTGGACGCCAACCTATCTGAAATAGGCTGCAAGGCTGAAGGTAACTTCACAGTAGACATGACGGTCGGCGATTTCCAGAATAAAGTGAAAGAAGATTGTGGATTGAATGTAGTGGTGGCAACATCAGATGATTGGGTTGCTGTCCTTCCGGAATTTACACTTGATGGAGTAAATCTGATACCGAAAAACACTACCAAGTCAAAAATGGAAGAAATGCTTTCCCGCTAAATCAAAAACAACACATTAAAACATACAGAAAATGGCAATACAAAGAACTGCTTCCGGCAAGATGGATAAGCGTACTAAAGAGTACAAAGAACTCAAAGACCGGCTTGCCAAAGCCCGTGCCACAAAGGCTAAGGCAACCAAAAAGACTCAATCTACTTTGAAAAAAACAAAAAGTGGTAAAGTAGACAAACGCACAAAAGAGGGAAAAGCTATATGTGAACGTATGGCTAAAGCCCGTAAAGCACAGAATTCTCTAAAAAACCGTCTTAAAAGATTATTCCGATGAAAACAGCAACAAATACATTAGCTTCATTATTGGCAGCCTGCATCTGGGCTGATGGAGAATATGCAGAGGTTGAACGTATCACTGCTGATGAGATTGCAGATGCATTTGGTATACCCGAAAAAGACTTCAACAAGTATATGACGGCTGCAGTTGTAGAAGTTCAAAATCTTACACCTGAAGCGGCTACTGAATACGCTGTGAAACATGCCGCCAAGGTTGACCCGGAAGAAGCGGGCGAAGTTTTCCAGGCTGTAATGCAGATGCTCCTTTGCGATGGAGTTCTGACAGCTGGTGAAGTTTACAATCTCCTTGCTATGGCTGAAGCTCTTGATATTGATCGCGAAAGCGCTATCCTCATGCTCTGTGACATGGTGAAAAACGAACCCGAGCTTGAAGTGTCATTTGAAGAAGACGATAACGAATAAAATGTTAGAATTATCAATATGGCAAATAAAGTAAGAGTTTACGGTAAAGCACAAAACCGCACCTCATTGGGCATCATGCATGCCTACATGGTGATGTATCCGCAGGCCACTTTGGAAGATTTGAGAAAAGCATTTCCAAACTCCCTGGCAACGGATAACGGCACCGGCCAGATATTCATTTATGCAGATGAAAAAGGCACGAACGCAGATTGGGATGGTTATTTCAAGGCTCCGGAAGAAGTTTTGACAGATGGTGACGGTAAAAAAGTTGCTGTCAATAAGATGTGGACTAAGAAATCTTTTGAAAATCTTCAAAACCATGCCTCTCAATATGGAATAGAAGTAGCTAAATTTGAAGAAGCCGATAAAGGGTTTGGTAAGAAAGGAGGATTCCGTCTCGAATACCTTAATGGATATGTTCCTCCTGTAAGAGAAGAAAAGAAAAAAGGCCTTCCCTGGTGGTTATGGCTCTTGTTGGGTCTGATTGCAGCTGCTGCGATTGTGGCTTTATGCTTGCCCCGGGGTGAAAAGGTGGTAGAAAAGGAAGTAATTGTAGAGAAAGAAGTAGTTGTCAGAGACACTGTGTATGTGGCTCAAATTGAGGATATAGAGAAAAACTTCAATGCCGCCCAGTTTGAAAAAGGGAAAGCAGACCTCAATGACGATGCCAAGCTTGCACTTCATGACCTTGCAAAGGTGATGAAACAAAATCCTGACCTTAAACTAAATATTGAGGGTCATACTTCTTCAGAAGGAGATGCCGACTCGAATCAAATGCTTTCAGAAAAAAGAGCCCAAGCAGCAGTTGATTTTCTTGTAAACAAAGAAGGAATTGATGCATCGCGTCTCAAAGCAGTGGGGATGGGATCATCTAAACCAATTGATGAAACAAACCTTGAAGCGAATCGAAGAACAGAATTTGTGATAGTAGAATAAAACTTAAGACCATGAGTAATAAAGCTTACTATCAAAAGCAAATTGTAGATTTAAGAGCCCAAATGCAAAGAGAGAAAGATGCGATGAAACGGGATAATGAAAGTTATGCCCAACTGATAAAATCATCGTCTTCTCCCTCAACAAAAGCTTCTTATCGTAAAAGTAAAATTGATAAAGCCGAATATCATAAACGAAACATTGAATCAATCAAACTGAGGATAGCCCAAGCACAATTAAACAAAGCCAAGGCTTCTAAATAATTATTTTATAAACTTTTTAATATAATACAAATGGCAGATTTAAGAATCGACAGCCGTATGAAGGTTAAAACCTTCAAGGCAAACT
>JAFLTV010000032.1:0-18201 GCA_022509105.1 Muribaculaceae bacterium
TTTCGGGTCCACTATACAAATTACTCCCAAAACTTGAGTCATTTGTAAGGGATGCCATCATAACACAAAGACCCGTACCTGAAACCTTATTCCGTGAAAAGACTGTCTGGAATTATCCGGAGGGAGCTATAAGGGAACTTGTAATGAATGCCTGTATGCACCGAGATTTTCAATCTAATATGCCAATCAGGTTATATCAGTTTGATGATTATATCGAGGTGATGAATCCCGGAGGTTTATATGGAGAAGCCAGACCGGAGAATTTTCCCATGGTTAATGATTACCGGAATCCCTTGGTGGCTGAAGCCATGAAGGGGATGAAATACGTTAATAAATTCAATCGAGGAATTGCCAAAGTTCAAGAGATGCTAAAAGAAAATGATAATCCTCCTGCAAAATTTGACGTAGATACCTTAACTACTTTTCGAGTTGTCGTAGAAGCGACAGCTGAAACTATCCTTGAAAATGAGAGCATAAAAGAAGAAACAGACTCTCTAAAAAAGAAAAATATCAAACAGACCTCACAAAATGAGCATGTAAATGAGCATGTAAATGAGCATGTAAATGAACATGTAAATGAACATGTAAATTCATTGTCTAAATTTTCAAAAAAAGTTTTTGAAGAACTAAAAAATGATAATAACCTAACTTATAATGATATTAAAAAGAAATTGGGTATATCCATACCTACTATAAGAAGAGCTATGAAAGAATTAAAAGACAAACAATTAATTAAGCGAGAAGGGTCCGATAAAACGGGTAAATGGGTTATTCTCAAATAGGTGTTTACTTAAACCCTACAATAACTTCTATCAACATTTACCCGTCATTTTATCCAATCTTTTAGGTTCAAGATAAACTTATCAATTAAGATTTTATTCGTCTTCCAGGAGACGATGTTATTGCAAGAACCTTTGTTTTCATGGATAGGTGATTGCGTCCCAGGAGGGAGGGGTGACTCCGAGAAGATTTTTTACAAAGAAATCAAATCTTTTATGCTCTCCATATTCTTCTCCAAGTGTGTGGGCAACGCCCGGCAAGACTACCAATTCAAAATCTTTGTTTGCCTTGATTAGCGCGTCTGCCACCTGCATGGTTGAGGCCGGGTCTACATTGTCGTCCATCTCTCCCACCACAAGCATCAAAGGTCTCTTCAACATCGCTGCATTTTCTACATTTGAAGCCTCTATATATGATTCATCAATAGGATAACCGAGCCATTGCTCATTCCACCATATCTTGTCCATCCTGTTGTCATGACATCCGCAAGCAGAATAAGCAGCCTTATAAAAATCGGGATAATGCAACAGTGCACTTAACGATTCCTGACCTCCTGCCGATCCTCCGTAGATACCTATCCTTTCCAGATCCATATAGGGATATTTCTCTCCGGCTGCCTTTAGCCATGCTATATGGTCAGGCAATCCGGCATCTACAAGATTCTTATAACATATATTTTCAAATTCCCGACTTCTGAAGGAGGTGCCCATACCGTCGACCATCACTACTATGAATCCTAATTCAGCCAACGGCATTATATGCCGATAGTATGGCGTAAACGATTTAGGCACATATTGATCTCCCGGGCCTTGATAAATATATTCAATCACGGGATATTTCTTTTCCGGATCAAAATTAGAGGGCCGATATATCACTCCCCACATCGGAGTTTTTCCGTCTCGTCCAGGAGCCACAAACACCTCCGGAGCTTTCCATCCGGCCTCATATAATTTCTCTATGTTGCCTTCTCCAAGCCTTTTTATTTCTTTCCCTGTTGCGGCATCCCTTAAGGTTGTCACCGGGGCTTCGGATAAGGTTGAACAAACGTCAATAAGATATTTATAATCGTCGGAAAAAGAAGCTCTATGCATTCCGGGAGAGGGAGTCAGATCCCGCATATCCGAGCCATCGAAATTTATAGAATAATACCGGATGTGGTATGGATCCTCGTCGGTGTTGACTCCGTTGGCTGAAAAATATATCTTTTCATTAGGCTCATCAACTTTTATGACTTCTCTCACATACCATGGTCCTTTGGTTATCTGATTTATGACTTCCCCGGTGGCCTTGTCGTAAAGATAAAGATGATTATAATTGTCTCTTTCGCTGCTCCATATTATCCTTTTGCCATCTTCCGTATAATGGCGAAAAATTCGTGAGTAATTAATATATTTGTCATGAGACTCCTCAATCAAAGGACGGACTTGTCCATCTTTTGCCGACATTTCTAAAACTCTATAATTTTTATGGGCCCTTTCGTTATTTTCAAATAATATATTTTCAGATTCAGAATCCCATTCCGGTCCGTATAGCTCATATTGATTGGCAATCAAATCGCCGGCAACTGTCAATACCTTAAGGTTTTCAACATCTATGATAACGGGAGTTTTCTGACGTAATTCATCTCCCGGTTTTGCATACTCCTGTTTATGAAGTATGGGCTGACTTCCTTTTGCCGGTGATGATTCCACATAATATACATAGCGTTTATCCACCGGTCGGATCTTATTCATTGCAATTTTATTGCCATCCGGCGACCAGGAAATATAAGAGGAATAATAATTGCCGATAGTGCCGTCAAAGGTCAGCTGTTTTTCTTCTCCGGTCTCCTTGTTTTTTAGCCACACATTATTATCTCTTACAAAAGCTGATCTATTTCCATCGGGAGATATTGATTCGGAGTCAGATTTCTCTTCATCAACCACCATCCAATGAGGCATCACGGGTGGTGGAGGCAGCTCTCCGAGGTTTTCAAGCCTGTCGTTTTTTATATTGTATTTCCATTTCTTTCCTTCATAAACGAATTCCAAATCCTTGCAATCCGGAGAAACTCTCAGTCTTTCCAAATTCAGCTTTCCGGGATTCAACTCCTTGCCTGTTTCCTTTCCTAAAGATGATGCAAGTTTCTCTTGATTGAATAGAGGCTTCTCTTTCTTGGTTGAAGCATCCATAAGATGATAGCTTTTATCGCCATCTTTCTCAGTTATAAACCAAAATGAATCAGTGTTTTCTATCCAATGAGGAGACAGATTTGCATTCTCAACATATCCGTAGTTATATTTTTTTCCCAAGGAATATGCCCGGTTATAATCTTCCAGGGTTCCCTGTGCTTTTCCGGTCAGAAAACTGAAAAACAGAACAGCCGCAAATAAAAGTTTGATTTCGAATTTCATTGATTAGGTTTTATGTAATTTTCTTTTCATTTTCCAAAGTTATGAATTCGAGCTGATATACACAAAACCAATTTCTCTGTAGTATAAAAATTGAGGGCTGTATCCTAAGACACAACCCTCAATCTATTTCACTAAAATAATTTTTCAGAAATTATTTCACCTTGCGTACTCTTTCCAATTTAGCATTCTTAAGCTTTCTTTCCTTTGGATTTTCTTTAGCTTTCTGAGGAAGAGTGCGTGTTTTCAACATATTTGCTGAACGCGGCATTATAACTTTTCTGGATAATACAGAGCTGCGAGTTGCAAACTCATCTTCCTGAGTCAAAGTATTGAAATCGATGCAGAAAGGAGCAAACATGCTTCCGTCTTCATTGAAGTAGTAAGGATTCCTGCTTCCATTCAAGTAAGCATCATAATCCAATGAATAGTTTGCTGAATACCATTGATCGGGTTCATCGCTCCAGATTGCACAAAGCGCAGTAGCCGGGAAAGTGATTTCTCCGTCAACGAGAGTTCCATAAACATCCTCCTCAGCTTCGATCTCTTCCTGAGTTGCACCCATTTGTTCCCACATATCAGCCCAGCACCAAGTATAAGACAACTGGCCGAAACTGAATGTAAGCGGTTGTTCAGTCTGGAGAACTTTTACGTGTTGTTTATCTGTTGCGTCAACAATGAGGTAGCATGGAGGAGTATCCGAACTGGTTATACCTGATTCGAAGAAACCTGCAAATTGAGTTCCATAAGGATTAACCAGTCTGTAAAGACCCGGAGTAGATTCGTTTTCTTGAATTTCTACCCAATATGAAATCTGGTCTGTACCTGTGAATACTGAAGCAACCACATATCCATCAGAGTAAACTACATAACCGAGAGAATTCCATCCTTCGTTCGGATTATAGTCTGAATCAGAAGCCACGTAGAAGAATGACAGAGTCTTATAGTTTTTAGCTTCACCATCAACATAGCCTACTACAGCTAAATTGTATTGACCGGTTTCCATATTGTCGAATGGAATTTTTACAGATCCGGATTGGTTGAATGTAGTATAGTCTACAGTTCCAGCCTCAATTGCAGTCACAAGATCGTTGGCAGTCAAATCTTTTGATACGGCTGCTCTTGCTTCTGAGATATCCTCTCCAATTTGAGCATCGATCAATACATATTCATCCTGACCTTGAGTTGTGAGAGTTCCCTCATAACTGATGCTAAGAGTTGTGTCATAAGAAACGTAACCCGGGAAGTAGATTTCTACGTATGGAGAAAGGTCGCCATAAGCCGCACCTGCTGAGGCAGCATAATAGAGGGCTCCTAATTCTATAAATCCTGGAAGACCGTTTTCTTGATATTCAACCACATGGCAGTTTGTCCAGTTGTCAGGTGTTTCAAGACCTCCAAAAAGGCCCGGGAATGCAAGATAAATGTCACTCTGATCATCCTGGTCGTAAGTGATGTAATACAAATCCCAAGCAACAAGATCCGGGATGTTTACTTGTTCACCTAAATAAATCTCACCTTGTTGAAGAACACGGATTTGCAAATAGCTGTCGGTTTCATCATTATAACCTACGTATGGATTTGAAATACGATAAATGTTTTTGTTAACTCCTTGCTGGTAGATAGCCACATTTACCGGACCAGTACTTGAAGGGCTTACACCCCAGCCATAGTCGTAGTATTGGCCTGTGCCAAGATAAGTCCAAGGAGCAGGGTTAACAAGAGTTATAATTACAGAATTGCTTGAGAAAGGATTGGGCTCTGCATCAAGCACCAATTGGTACTGTTGCTCTGCGCCTAATTCAGCTTTGCTGATATCATATCCAATTGCAATTTCTCCAACTTTTGAACCCGCCGGGAAAGTCACTGATGAAGGGAAAGTATAGATATCAGTAACATCATAGGCATCCAAAGCATTTACAGTAAGAGCCACTGTGGTCTCTTCTCCTGCTACATCACGATATGCATTATATATGATTGTAGACTTGCCTTCTTCAAGCTCAAGATATGCATTTTCCGTTGTCGAAAAATAGATACCGGGAGCTCCGTCGTATTCGCTGACATAGTCATTGTCTTTAGAGTTGTCGCAAGAAGTGAAATATCCTGCTCCCAACATTGAGACAACCGCCAACGATAAATATTTATTTAATTTCATATTTTCTTTTGTTTGTTAGGTTAAACCATTAACGTGTAGCTACACCCGGAGGATTATTATCTGCATCCGATATCTGAGAGTTGTTGTCGATTTCCGCTTGAGGAATCATGGTCAAGAGCACGGGAGATTCAGCCGGAATATAATAAGCATAGTTGGTCATCCTGTAAGTCGGGTCTTCCCAGTTTGTGCCTCTACGGTCAACATCTCTGTTCAAACGCAGGATATCGAAATATGTCATACCTTCGCCCCAGAATTCAACTTCTCTCTGGAAGAAAATTTCATCGATGAATTCCTCAGTATTTGAAGCCGAACATTTGTAAGGATTACTCTTGTCGAGCCAACGATAGCTATTAACGAAGTTTTCAAGAGTAGCAATACCTTGCGAGAGGCTGCCACCCATACCCTGGGCTTCAGCAAGAATATAATACATTTCTTCGATACGCATCAAGGGAACTTCCGCCTGGTTTACTGATTGACCGAGAACGTTTCCATAAGGTGCAAATTTTGTCACGGAATAGGGAGGGAAACCGCTTTGTTCAAGATAAGCCGTTGCATCGCCGTCGGCCTGAGTGTAGTATTGAGCGTTGGAAACTCCGGCCGGGCTTATCCACCAAAGTTTTCTCGGGTCGTTATCCGAAATCTTGCTAAACATTGTGTTGGTGCAACATTTCCACATTCCTGCGTAGGCATAACCATAGGTGTAAGATCCCAACATACCGGAAAGTGTGTAAAGACCGTGAACATCTTCAGATGCCATGTAAATACCCCATACCCAGTTTTGAGCTGTCAGATCGATAAAACCGGGTCCGATTGCCTGAGTTGAGCTAAGCGGCTGGAAAGCTCCTGAGTTGATTACCATCTGAGCATCCTGAGCAGCCTTTGCGTATTCCTGCATGCAGAGGTAAGTGCGGGCACGAAGACCATACATAACATTGATATCAATATACCTCTTGTCAGCACGGACTGCAGCGCTATTATTGCTCATCAATTCTATACCATTATTAAGATCGGATAGGATCAAATCATACACATCCTTCACACTTGCACGAGGAGCACCATTACTTGCCTCCTCTTCCTGATTCTCTTCTGTTACGATAGGCACACACATATCATCCTGGTGTCCCACATAGTTAAACTGGAAAAGCTGGGCCAGGAACCAATATGCGAATGCACGGTTACCGTGTGCCTGCGCACGATAATATTTCAGAGAGTCATCGGTGGTTTCCGGATCTATGATAGAAAGCACCTGATTCGAACCATAAATGATGTTGTAAGGCAATCTCCAACGAATAAGCGTATAGGGATTGTTGTATGTATTATCGAGATATTCCGCACATTCAGAAAACCATCCGTATAAGTCTGCATTGCCTGATAAAAAATCTGCCGTGCGGCTGTCCATTTGAAGCATTACTGCCGGATATCCGAAGTCGAGCATATCTCCATAGCAAAATTCGAAGCCGTTATAGTTGGCATAAACACCTGCAGATATTGCATCGATCTTTGACGGATCTTTTTCCATAATATCCGTTCTCTGATCTTCTGTAATCACACTCCCCATAGGAGCGGTGTCAAGATCGTAACAGGATGTCAACAATCCTGCCAGAGCGAAGGATGATAATAAATATATTTTTTTCATAGCTGTTTTTTTCTTAGAACGTAAGTTTAACACCACCGGAAATCAGACGCATTGCTGAATAAGAACTTGAGGCACTGGATACAAATCCCTGACGCGGGTCAAGACCCTTGCGAGCACTCCAGATTGCTACATTGTCGGCAGCGCCATATATTCTCAAACCGCTAAGACCACATTTTGAAATCCACTTCTGCGGGAAGTTATATCCCACTGAGATGTTGTTGATTGAAAAATATTTTGATGAGATCAGGAAACGGTCGGAAGTCGGGTTCATATAAGGGGCAAACCTGTCGAGACGGGGCACGTCTGTATTCGTATTTGTTTCTGTCCAAGCCTTCAATACGTCTATGTGCATAGCACGACCCGGGCTTGTTCCGTTGTGCATCAATTGCTGATAACCGCTATCTATCATCTTGCCTCCGAATTGGTAACCGCATTGAACAGACACGTCAACACCAAAGAATGTCAAAGTTGTTCCAAAACCACCATAGAAAGGAGGAAGGAGATTGCCTGTTTTCTTACGATTAGGTTTATATTTAATACCCTGATAATAGTCATCACCTGTACCACTCATTGCCACTGAGAAATTAGTCATCGCTACTTCATCTCCATCTTCAGTTTTTGCCCAATAGAGTGGCATACCGGTTTCTTCATCTACACCTGCATACTGCACAAGATAAAGATTATACATTGATTCTCCTTCATGCCAGTAGTATGAACCGTTGACCCATTCTCCGTTGAGTTCAGGAGCAAGCTTTATAATCTTATTGTTCTGATAAGTGATATTGAAGTTGAGATCCCATTGCACATTCTTCGTATTAACCGGAGTTGCATTGAGTTCAAGTTCAACACCGCTGTTGCGCATGCTACCCACGTTCATCGGGAACGAAGTATAACCTAAAGAAGGTTGAACAGGCTTGTTGTAAAGCATGTTGGAAGTCTGGCGTGAGAAGTATTCCAAAGTTCCCTGAAGTTTACCCTGCAGGAATGCAAAGTCAACACCGATATTGAATGCATTTGAAGTTTCCCATGTCAAGTCAGGATTACCCTTATAAACGAGTGAAGAAGTATTCCATACACCGTCTACGCCGGTCATTGCATATTGATCGATATAAGCATAGTAGTTACCGATGTTATCATTACCCTGCTGACCGAAAGAAGCCTTCAGTTTCAACATGTTGAGCCAGTCAGATGATTCCTGCATCCAGCTTTCTTTTGCAATGTCCCAAGCAGCTGAAAGTGACCAGAAGTTACCCCAACGGTGGCCCGGAGCAAATCTTGATGAAGCATCACGACGATAGGAAACGCTACCGAATATTCTTGAGTCATAGTCATAATTCACACGTGCGAAGATACCACGAGTTGCATACATAGTTTTGGAGCCGCCGAGGTCTTTCTGTGAGCTGACGTTGGAAAGAGTATTGTTAGAGTTACTGTAGGTCATGCTACCGTTACCCCACATACCGTCGCTCTGCAATGAATAGCTTTCATAACCGAGGAGGAAGTCCCAAGTGCTCATTCTCCAAGTCTTGTTGTAATTAGCAAGCGCCTGGACATTCAAAGTGCGGTCGTGCTGAGCCTGTTGCTGAACAAAACCACCATATTGCGCCATCTGGCCATATTGGTTATTGTTCATATAGTTGGCGCGGGCATTGCTTACATAGTAACCTAAGTTACCGGAAATTGTCAAGCCTTCAACCGGAGTTATTATAGCTGACCATTTGCCGTCGAACACGTCATAGAGGTATTCGTTGACATCATAAACAAATGTTCCCATCGGGTTTCCTACAGAGAAAGTTCTGTTGAGGTTAGGAGCACCAAGGCCTCTCATACCGAAGTCAAATAACGGATTGCCTGTTACATCATCATATAAGACTTTGCCTGCTGCATTTCTTACATAGAACGGATAGATGGGAGCCATCATGTCGGTGAAGTAGAAAGCATTGTCTGAATAACCAGCCTCTGTTTGTCCGTCGGGATAATTCTGCTTCTGCCATGAATATTGCATATTGGCACCTACTTTCAACCATTTCATAAGTTGATAATTACCAACGAAACGAGTAGTCATACGCTGGAAACTTGAATTCTTGATGATACCCTGATTGTCAAGATAGTTGAATGAGAGCATATAGTCATATTTCTCACCACCGCCTGATGCTGAAACGTTGTATTCCTGACGGAAACCGTTTCTGAGAAGCTCTTTACGCCAGTCGTCGGGGATCAGATAGTTGTTTCCGTACACATAACCCAATGTTGCATAGGGGTTAAAGTTACCGTCGGAATCAAACAAATCCTGACCATTAGCATTAAACACCTGATAACCGAAGACATTTGAGTTTGGATCGCCGGAAAGCTCGGCGTTTGCCAATGCATGAGCCTGCGCGTTGGATGCATTCTGAGAAAGATGATAATAATTGCGGATTGCCCAATACATCTTCTGATAGTTGGCGGCAGCACCGGAGATTGTAGAATAGTAAGGAATCTCTCTTGAGCTTGCACCCCAATTGGCATTAACCGTTATATTGGATTTTCCTTCTTTACCTTTCTTTGTGGTTACAAGGATTACACCATTAGCACCACGAGCACCGTAAAGAGCAGCGGCAGCCGCGTCTTTAAGGATAGTCATGCTTTCCACATCACTCGGGCTGAGGTCGAGCATTGCGCCTGAATTCATAGGCACACCGTCGATTACATAAAGAGGTGCGGAGGAAGTGGTCAATGAACCTGTACCACGGATATATACGCTTGGTGTCGTACCCGGAGCACCATCACTGCTCAACATCTGCACACCGGCTACTTTACCGTTAATAGCTGAAGTAACGTCTGTCACGAGTGAATTTTCAATTTCATCAGACTTTACAACGGATGCTGAACCCGTGTAAGCTGATTTCTTTGCAGTACCATACGCAACAACGATCATTTCATCCAGATTAGACGCGCTGCTTGACAGCTTTACGACCATTCCGTCTTTAAGATCAACGTCTTGTGTGGTGTAACCTACATAAGAAACTCTTGCCTTTTTTACGTTGGAAGGAACGGTCAGCGTGAATTGGCCGTCGATATCTGCAGCCACACCCTGTCCGCCTCCTATAGGCATAATTGTCGCACCTACGAGAGGTGAATTGTCTGACGCATCAAGTACTGTACCGTGATAGGTGCGGGTCTGAGCCTGCAATCCCCACGTACACGCTATCAGCGTCATCAGGATAAGAAACAGTTTTCTCATACTTTAAAAATTTAGTTAATGTTTGGTTTGTATATGCCTCGTCTTCTTCTCCCGAAACCGACGAAACACGGTTAATTAAAAAAATTTTCAAATGTCTTAGTAGGCAAAGTTATAACTTTTTTAAATAAAATTAATCATTATCCGATAATTTTTAACACAAAAATTTAATTTTATTTTCCTTTTCCGCTCATCTTTATCCACTTATAGCTATATTTATGTTATAAAACATATTTTTATTTTAAATTATTTAGATAATTTCAATCTGATTTTAACTTAATTTTCTAAATTTTTTAACACTTAGTATGAGAAATGCTTTATTTTTCTATCCTTGTCTTAGACGACAGCTTGAGAGTCTCCGACGATAAGTAAGAAAGGAGAGGCATATTAATCCCTACACTGCGCTACTCCACCGGAGTTGCTTGTGCAGGGTTATCTCTAAAGTTGAAACTCTCCGAGTCTCTTCCCTTTAAATCGATAATGGTCACTAAGACTACGATGTAAGTCTCTACACGGGCCTCAATATAACTTCAAACCTAAGGGGGTGTGCCCAAATAATTAATTTTGACACACCCCTTCTTTTATTTTTGTTGCCCTCAGGGCCGGTTTACTAATTTTCAATACATTGGAGTGAAGCCTTTCGATTTTTCCATAGCATGATTGGCCTCTCCCATCAATTTGGTCTCTTTTGAGGTGTCGAGTTTCAATATTGATGCACCCTTCTTCAGATCACATTTATTCAGGTCGATATAATAAAGGCCGAAATTTGTGACAATATCAAAGAAATATCTTCTGTTTTTGATATCGGCATAAGAACGCCACTGAGTCGATGACACATTGGGCTCTCCCTGGATGAGATACGTGTAAGGCACGCAAGAGTTCACGAGGATGCTTCTGGCTATGCTCACTGCTAAATCCGGATCGGATGTGGCCTCAACATGATGTGCAAAGAAGTTTGCTCTTACACAACGGTCAGGGCTCTTCACTGTTCCCGGGAGCATGTTTGTGCCGCCTACGTTATTCCAATAGTCTAATATCGCCTTCATTGATGGCCATTGGGGGTCGTTTGTCATTGCCCAATAGTCTCCCATGTCGTTGATTTTTATCTCACCGTTGTCAAATTCCACTATCACGCTCTTTCCGCTGGCATCCGTAATGCCCCAGTGGAGGGCCGATACAGTGCCTCCGTCGAATGTAGCACCGCCGATGTTGAAATCATGCTTTTGCAAAACTTCCACACATTCATCCGTGGTGGCATTAAGGTCGAGAAGCCAACCCACAAACATTGCCAGCGACATCGGGGGTCTGCCCTCTGTGTCAGGATTGGAATAGACCGTGCCTTTGCAAAAAAGGCCGTTTACAACGAGGCCTTTCTCATTCATTCCCTCTGTGATTCCTCCGTCGTAACCAACAGCATAGACTGCACCGTATTTCGAAGTCCATTTAATGGCACCCGGCTGGTCGGAGCTTTCCTTCTGAATTCCCCTTGGATAAACATAAAGGTTGGTGGGTATCGGGGTTTTCCAGTCAAGACACCGTGCTATCACAAATGTGGAGTCTGCTCCATGATAGTTCACCCGGCTGCAAGCCTTTGAATCTGCATTATATAAACCGATGCCTAATAAAACCGTCAAGAGTGTGAATAATTTCTTCATGAGATAGTAATTTTAGTTTAAGTGTTTTTTATATAACGCTTTAATGCTCTTAAAGTTTAAGCAGCTTATCGGCAATGTATTTGGATGAACCTTCTTTATAATATGGGTTTATTTCATTTAATCTCATCTTCTTCAACCCTTCTCTAAATTCGGGGGTCAAAGCTTTTGCTATTGCTTTCCTGATCTCTTCTGCGTTGCCTTCAGCGTTTATGACCGACGGCCCTTGGGCCCTCCCCTTCTGACGGATGCCGATATTGACTGCCGGAAGCCTGTAAGACGGAGCCTCGATTAGTGCTGAAGAGGAATTGCCAACGATGGCCTGAGCAGCATTCAAGGCATAATGGAAAAGAACAGACCCCAAAGATTCCACGCATTTCACCATTTCTGAATCCTTAGCCCCCCATTCCAAATAAAGCTTTCTTATTTTTTTATTACCGGGATCAGAATTCGGCAGAGTTATCAATATCTTATATCCATCCTTGACAAAAGCCTGCAAAGCCGATATAGTGTTTTCAATATCTTGTAAACCTCCATCCTCCGACAAGGTAGCCGGATGCATTGTTACTATCAAAAATCTATCCTCCGGTCTGAGTCCGGTCTTTTGATAAAAATCATTAGCCGGGTTATCTTGTGAAAGCGCCTTCATTTCCGCACCCGGGGCTCCTGAATGAAACACATTCTCTTGATTCTCTCCCATGGAAACTATTCGTCGGGCATATTCCGGCGTTGAGGCGAAATGATAGGTGGCAAGTTTTGTGATAGCATTCCGAAACATGTCGTCGAAAGCCCCCTCAGTAATCTCCCCTCCATGAAGATGCACCAAAGGTATTCCAAACACCACTGTTGCCGCAGCGGCTGCCAGAGCCTCATAGCGGTCTCCCAAGACAACAACCAGATCAGGTTGTAATTCCTCGAAAGCATCAGCAAGCCCGGTTTCAACCTTTGCCATCGACCTGACAATATCGGCAGGGCTGTCGCCCTCTCCAAGAGATTCGATTTTTCTGTCTACTTTAAAACCGTCAGCTTCTATCTCTTTGACAGTCATTCCATAGGCCGCAGAGAGATGCATGTTGGTTGCAATCACCTGCAACACGGCTTCATCCGAATCAGAAATTTGACGCATCACAGGCGCCATGATACCATAATCAGCTCTTGTTCCGGTTATAAAGCAAATCTTTTTCATATCTCTATCCGTTCATCAGGTTCATACTCCCGGATTGCGACACTTCCTACCACCTTATCCCACAACATGGGTGAAAGACCCGTCGCTGGACGTTTAGCCGCTATATCTTCGGCGTCAATAACCTTTCCCTTGGGAATTTTTCGTGCCGCCACAATGCTTCGTCTTGCCGCTCTTATATTTTTACGTTCCGATTCAGTCACCCTCTTACAACCGTCGCCTAAAGCTTTTTCTATATCCCTGACGCCTTTTACCAATTGAGCAAGCTCCTCGGGTTCAAGGGAAGCGATATGGTCGGGCCCCTCCATTTCTCGCGATAAAGTGAAGTGCTTTTCAATCACAACGGCTCCCAATGCGACAGCTGCCAATGAAACCGAAATTCCTTCAGTGTGGTCGGAATAGCCTGCTTCCAGACCAAACTGTCGACGCAAACTGCTCATAGCTTTCAGATTCACATCTTCCATCGGCGCAGGATATTCCGTGGTGCAATGCAGAAGAATGATTTTATCGGTCGGATAGTTTCTTTCGGCAAAAGGTTGAAGCGCCTCCCTCACATCCTTCATTTCACACATGCCCGTGGAAATAATCACAGGAATATCTGTTGCAGCCACTTCTCGCAAATAGGGCAGATTTGTGATTTCTCCGCTCGGCACCTTAATATAATCAGGTTTTAAAGATGCTATAAACCTTACGCTTTCCTTATCAAAAGGAGTGGAAAGAAACCCGATTCCCTTCCTTTTGCAATATTCATTTATCACTCTGAAATCCTCTTGGGTGAGTTCCAGTTTTTTCAGCATCGCAGCTTGCGACACCGCTCCCATATTCTTTTGCTGGTAATCTGCAGGTCTGCAATCAGAAGTAACAAGATGCCGGGTCTGGAATGTTTGAAACTTTATATAATCGGCTCCTGCCTTTGCAGCCGCATCAACCATCCTCAAAGCGGTATCCAAACTGCCGTTATGGTTCACTCCGGCCTCGGCTATTATGATTGTTCCCATCTTTTATAAATCTCTTCCCCTCTTTTAACATTTAAACAACCGCAAGGGATTGCCATGATAAATTCCCGGCTCAATCAGATTTTTCGACACAACAGCCCCCATTGCCACCGTGATATTATCGCCGATGACGAGTCCGTTGCCAACCTTTGCCCCAAGTCCTATAAAACAGTTTCTGCCGATTTTTGTGAAACCTCCCACCACGGCTCCCGGGCCGATAAAGGTGTTGTCTCCGATCTCGCAGTCATGTTCAATAATCGCACCTGAATTCAAAACGCAATTCTCTCCTATTTTCGACCGGTTGATTATGGTGCCCTGCATCACGGCCGATCCTTTTCCTATTTTGGAATTAGGAGTAATTATCGCTGTCGGCGATATCAGAGTCTCGAATTCCGCTCCCGATTGCCTATATGTCTCTATCAGCTTTTCACGCACATTCATCCTCGGCAATCCGCTATAGATATAGGCAACATGAAAAGTCTTCCCTTTCTCTATCCAATTCTCCCTCCGGGAATCATCTCCAAAATATTGACCGGGCATCCCGATATTTTCCTCCTTTGCCAGATATCCCTCAATCTTTTCAGAAGCAAACTCCGCCAAAGAAAGCGCATGCCCTCCAGCACCTACAAGTATCATAATATAAAAATGGAAAAATTAACGCTTCCGTAAGCCCTTCTCTGATTGAATCCCGGGAGCTTGCTGTAGTCGCGGTCTTTAGAATGTTCGATTATAACTATTGTGCCCGGTTTTACAAGGTTTGAATTCAAAATCAACTCCGGAATCTCGTCGAAGCGAGGATGATCGTAGGGAGGATCTGCAAAAACAAAATCATAGGCCCTCTGATCCTCCGCAATAAATTTAAAGACATCCCCCCTTATAAGATGCAGATTCTCATCACCTAATTTTTCAGCCACGCTTTTTATGAATCTCGCCTGAGTCGAGGCTTTCTCCACAGAAGTTACATAGCTGCACCCTCTCGACAGAAATTCAAAAGAGACGGCACCGGTGCCGGCGAAGAGATCGCATGCTCTCTTGCCTTCAAAATCTTCTAAATTCTCAAGCACGTTGAAAATGTTTTCACGTGCAAAGTCGGTAGTAGGCCTCGCCGTGATGTTGTGTGGCACATCAAAACGTCGCCTGCCATATTTTCCTCTTATAATTCTCATTCTTCGCTTTCTTCCCTATTAATTATCATAACCGTGTTATCACGGTTTATTCCGAAGGCTGCCAAGGTCTCATCTATAATCTTTTCCAAGTCATTCTCTTCCTGAATTTTCCTGGTGGAAGCCGCCATCAGTTTCCCGTTGACCGTTACAATTACATCCGCTTCATTTCTTCTAACATTAGCAGTGAGATGCCATCCCATCGGATTTTTCAAAGCTTTATCAACACCTTCCAAAAGATTGTTTGAAAGCCGTGCGCCGGGGAATGTGCGAAGTAAAAAGCTTCTTATGCCGGGGCCCATAGACCAGACGCCTGTTATTCCTCCCTTGGTTTCATACATTATGTCGGAAGATTCGGCATCATAAATTTGTTGATAGATCTCTCCCTCGGTCTTCTCTGATTCTTCTGTTATCTCTTCAGGAATGAAAAGAGTATGCTCATCAAATAGAATTATCCGGGTGGCAAAATCATCAAGCAATCTCGGATTCTCATAAACAGCCTCTTCCAGATGCTTCAGAAGCATGGCGGGATCTTCTTCCCATGAGACCTCACAAAGTTTCTGAGGAGGGATCCCGGCACGCACGGTGTTTTCCAGCCATGCATCCAGACCATCTTTCCGGATATTAAGAATCATTCTCCATTGACCGGTGTCGGCAAAATCAGCTGCTGTCAGTGTGTACATAATCTTATGTTAGATTCTATGACATTTCTCCACAAAGGTTGCATTGCATATAATGCTTCACTTCCGATGCCTTCATGTTTCTCCCAAACAGATACATCAGTTTTGTAATGGCCGCCTCGGAAGTGAGGTCGCCTCCCGACACTACTCCCGTCTTCTCGAGATCAAGGCCTGAGACATAGCGGTCGGGGTCCACTCCTCCGTTGGCACATTGTGTTATATTGATAATCACCAAACCTCTATCCACCGCGGCCTTCATCGCATCAAGAAACCATTTGTCGCCCGGAGCGTTTCCGGCTCCATAGGTTTTCAAGACAAGACCCTTGAGGTCAGGTATAGACAAGACATGGTTTACTACAGTCTCGCTCAGACCGGGAAACAAATCAAGGAACATCACGGCATTGTCCATATTGTAATGAGGATTCAAGGGGGCATCAGCCACCGGACCCTTCCATAACGCCTCACGATTGAATATGATTTCGAGGCCGATCTTGGCAAGTTCAGGATAGTTATAACTCCGGTAGGCGTCGAAATTGTCTGCGCTATGCTTTGTGCTCCGGTTGCCTCTCCACAGGTAGTTTTCGAAAAGAATGGCCACTTCTCTCACTGTCTGTCGCCCATCGGCATCCCGGGCGGCTGCTATTTGCAAAGCAGTGATGAGGTTCTCCTCTCCATCTGTCCTCACCTCTCCAATCGGCAACTGCGAACCGGTTATAATCACCGGCTTCGAAAGGTTTTCGAGCATAAAACTCAAGGCAGATGCCGTATATGCCATCGTGTCTGTGCCGTGAAGCACCACAAAACCGTCATAATCCACGTAATTTTCCGAGATAATCCTGACAATATCATCCCAATAATGAGGATTCATGCTTGAAGAATCTATGGGATGCCGGAATTGATGAAAACCAATTTCATAGTCAAGCATCTTCAATTTCGGCACATTGTCAAGCAAATGTGTGAAATCAAAAGGTTCGAGGGCATGAGTCTCCGGATTTTCAACCATTCCGATCGTGCCGCCTGTGTATATCATCAATATTTTCGGTCGTCTGTTTTTCATAGTATTCTATTTCAGAGTTTTTTCTATGTGATTTTTATTCTGTAGGTCGTAACCATCTGTAGCCGTAAAAGAATTGACCCTCAATCTTGAAGAGCCGCTTCAGATCATATTCATCTTCAACCACTTTTCCGTTTTGACGTGAAACATGAATTAGCCTGGGTTGTCCGGAATCCATAGCCACAATTCCAATATCATATATGTCAAAATCATCTTCCGGCGGCAGCATGATGATAATGTCGCCGTCTTTGAGAAGCTCCACCACGGATTTATTCCCGATGCTCTGTTTCTTCTGATGGGGAATTCTATGGCTCCGGAAGCCCATTTCTATGGCTCGCATCTTTTCATAGGTAGCGGAATCGGCCATCGCCGGAAATTCATCACGGTGGCGTGTGACATAATCCAATGATTTCGTCTTGAACGAACCGCCATCAAGATAATCTGTCATTTCTTTTAAATTTCCACGGCTGATATTGTCTTGAATCCAGTCGGATCCATAAAAGAATTGGGAAACAAAACCATTATCCGTGCCCTTTTTCCGGCTCACTGATTCGAGTGCTTTTTCGAAATCACTTTTATCGGGATTCACAGCCATCGCTGCTTTGGCAGCGGCGAGCGCATAATTTATAAATTCTCTCTGACTCAGAGTGTCAAGTCTTATTATTATAGTGCCTACGGTGTCATTATCGGCTGCTTTCCCTAAAGGAACGCCGACCATTGACCTGGCAGCCTTCACTATTCGTTTCCCGTAGTTTTCTTCTCCGGCTGCGGCCTGCATCAATTTTTCAACACCTTGATAATCAGAATTGCAATGATATCTCACAGCTCCCGATAAATAAAGGGGTATTATTGTGGAAATAACACACGTCAACAAGCAGAATATTCCTCGTTTCATTGTTTTATCTCTTTTTCTGCAAATTTAATAAATTTATTTTCATAATTTTGTAGTCTGACAAAATCTCTATTCTTCAATTGCCAATTTCTGCCAATGGGTAATTCGAATAAAATATTAAGCGATCTGAAAAAAATAGCCGGAAAGATGACTCATAATAATGAAGTGGAAGTTTATCTTTTTGGTTCACGCGCCCGTGGGGACGCCGGGAATAATTCAGATTGGGACATACTTATAGTAGTAAATAAAGAAAACGTAAACCTCGATGCCTTTAATGAGTATGGAATGCCTTATGCAGAAATAGGTTGGAAGTATGGACAACAGATTACTCCCATCTGTTATACTAAAGAAGAATGGGAAAAAGAAAGCAATTCCTTGTTTTATCATAATGTTTTACAAGA
>JAFLTV010000032.1:18301-26931 GCA_022509105.1 Muribaculaceae bacterium
GCCGATTTCAAAAACGGCAAATTTATTATAGTCGTTGATGATGAAGACCGTGAAAATGAAGGCGATTTAATTATAGCAGCCGAAAAAATCACTCCGGAAGATGTAAACTTCATGCTTAAGAATGCCAGAGGCGTGCTTTGTGCTCCTATCACCAATCAACGCTGCAAAGAATTGGATCTCCCTAAGCAAGTTTCTGACAACACTTCGGTACTTGGTACTCCCTTTACAGTTACTATCGACAAACTGGAGGGCTGCACAACCGGAGTTTCTGCCGACGACAGGGCCGCCACAATCCGGGCTCTTGCAGACCCGGCATCAACACCGGACACTTTCGGACGCCCGGGACACATCAATCCGCTTTATGCTCAAGACAGAGGAGTGATCCAGCGTTCAGGCCACACTGAAGCAGCTGTTGATTTTGCACGTCTCGCCGGTCTTTATCCTGCGGCCGCCCTTATGGAAATAATGAGTGACGACGGTTCTATGGCCCGTTTGCCCGAACTTCGCAAGCTTGCCGACAAATGGGGGATGAAACTTGTCAGTATACGTGATCTGATTGCATATAGAATGAAGAATGATTCTATCGTGGAAAAGGGGGAGGAAGTGGATATGCCCACCAATTACGGTCATTTCCGCCTTATTCCTTTCAAGCAGAAGGATAACGGACTGGAGCATATCGCGTTAATAAAAGGTGATATTTCGGATGGCAACCCGGTTTTAGTCAGAGTTCATTCGTCATGCGCCACGGGCGATATTTTCGGTTCTATGCGTTGCGAATGTGGCGAGCAATTGCATTTGGCTATGCAGAAAATTGAAAAGGAGGGCCGAGGAGTAATCGTTTACCTAAATCAGGAAGGACGAGGCATTGGCTTGATGGACAAAATCAAAGCTTACAAACTGCAGGAAAACGGGATGGATACTGTTGACGCCAACCTTCATCTCGGCCATAAGGCCGATGAAAGGGATTATGGTGTCGGTGCAAATATCCTGCATGCTCTCGGTGTCAAGAAAATGAGACTGATGACAAATAATCCCGTGAAACGCATAGGCCTTGAAGGTTATGGCCTGGAAGTTTGTGAAAATGTCCCGATTGAAGTCACTCCCAACGATTACAATCGTTTCTATATGCACACTAAAAAAGAACGCATGGGTCATGACCTTCATAATGTTTAAACCGTTAGAACTATGAATTTTAACGATCTAAATTTTGAGAAAATAAAAAATTATCTTGCATCTAAGCCTATAGAAAAAGTTTGGTTGTTTGGGTCTTACGCTCGGGGCACTCAAACTCTCCTTCTATCCTTGGATTGAAGAAAATGTTTCAAAAGAAAAAATCTTAATTTATGAGAGAATCACTTCGAGATAAAGATAGACTAAAACATATTTTAAATGCGATTTGCAATATAGAACTCTTTCTTAAAAACAAATCAGAGGAAGAATTTTATAATGACCCGATCCTTTATCATGCAATTGTTAATAATATTTGTATCATTGGATAAGCTTCTTATAAATTGACTAAAGATTTTATTAATACACATCCTAATACTCCTTGGAAGCATATCATTAATATGCGTCATTTTTTAGTTCACGGATATTATCAGGTTTCTAAAAAAATTGTCTGGGAAACAGCAAAGTTAGATTTAAAAAGCCTAAAATCACAGGTTGAAAAATATATTGAGGAATTCCAATAAAACAATAGATAAGGATATTTTCAGGCTTAGCGTACCGGCAATAGTGAGCAACATCACAGTGCCGTTGCTGGGACTTTGCGACACAGCCATCTCCGGCCATTTAGGTTCCGACCTTTTTCTTGCTGCCATAGCCGTTGGCACGGTGATGCTAAACGTAATATTCTGGATGCTCGGATTTCTCAGAGGGGGTACTACGGGATTAACCGCCATAGCTTACGGAACAGGGAGCAATCAGGAAATTGCCAAAGTGCTTTATCGGGCTCTTTTTATATCTCTTATAGGCGGCACGCTTCTCATAGCGCTTCAAAAACCCCTTTTCAGTTTCCTTTCTCTTGTAGCCTCTCCCGATAAAGAGATTATTCCCTTAGTCAGAAGTTATTTCGACATACGTATCTGGGGTAGCCCTGCAATGCTTGCCACTATGGCAATCAGCGGATGGTTTGTAGGCATGCAGACCACTCTCTTTCCCATGATTATCGCTATAGGAATGAACATTGCAAATATAATCGTCAGCTTTCTTCTTGCCTTCCCGGCGGGATTAGGATTCGAGGGCGTGGCGTGGGGCACTCTAATTTCCAATTGGTTTGGGCTTCTCCTTTCTATAGGATGCATGTGGTGGTTTCGTAAAGGGAAACCTCTTCCCCTTATATTTTCCGAATTGTTAAAAGGGGGTCTCTGGAAATATTTCTCTGTAAACGGCAACCTCTTCCTGCGATCTTTCTTCATAATATGTGTAACAATGGGAGTAACCGCCGCCGGGGCCCGATTGGGTAGCCGGGTGCTCGCAATAAATGTGATTGTTATGCAGTTTTTTCAATTTTTCTCATTCTTTATGGATGGATTTGCATTCAGCGGAGAAGCTCTTATTGGCCGACGTCTCGGCGAAGGGAATTTTCAATTGCTGAAGAAAACCTCATTACGCCTCGTGAAATGGAGCCTTTTTACAGGGCTCGCTTTCTCTTTTTTCTATTTTTTCACTACAGGCAAAATAGCATCCCTTCTAACGGATAGCATTGAAATTCAAGAAGGAGTAGCTCAATTGGTAATGATCATTACTTTAATTCCGATCGTTTCTTGCTGGGCTTTCATTTTCGACGGTTTTTATGTCGGATTGGCTGAAACAAACAAGATGATGATCTCCACTCTTCTCGCTGCCATTGCATTCTTTGCTATCGCCTTTCTTAAATATGACAACGGAATCATGCTCGGCACCTCCTCCAATCTGATGATATGGGCCGGATTTCTAAGTTATCTTCTCATCCGCGGTCTGTATCTTGGTTTTATGTGGCCATCAACTGTCAAATCCTTCAGAACAGATGCTCTAAAATGACAGATTTTTCGTTTCCCCGTATTTTGACTTTTTCAGCCTCTCATTTGTTATAGATATATGATACGCTTTGTTAACGCAAAAATAAATATCGGTCTGAACATCACGTCGAGACGTCCCGACGGATATCATGACCTTGAGACTGTTTTCTACCCTGTCGGGTTGGAATGTGGAATGCCTCATCAACCGGAGCCCTTCGACGATATTCTCGAAGTTTCTTTCGACAACGGGAATGTGAGCGGTTGTCGCTTTCAATTTGTGGGCCGACAAATAAACTGCCCTCCTCAAAAGAATCTTGTGGTCAAGGCAGCCACTCAATTCTTAGGGAAATATAATAATCTTTATGACGACCTGGCTTCCTTCGGAATGTTTCAGATCACTCTCGACAAACATCTTCCGGATGGCGCCGGAATGGGCGGTGGCAGTGCTGATGCTTCTTTCACTCTTTCAATGCTCAATGAAGCCACGGGAAACAAACTAAGCCATGAGGATTTGATGAAACTGGCTCGAAAATTAGGAGCTGACTGTCCTTTCTTCCTCATCAACAAACCTTGTTTCGCCGAAGGCATAGGAGAAATATTGAATCCCATTGACCTTAACCTTAAAGGGTTCTCAATCTTGATTGTGAAGCCGGACATCTCTATATCAACAGCAGAGGCTTTTGCCGGCATAACCCCCTCCAAACCGGATTTCGACCTTCGTTATCTTCCCTATCTGCCTATTGAGCAATGGAAAGATAAGGTCGTAAACGATTTTGAAATGTCGATTTTCCCTAAATATCCGGTGTTGGCCACCATCAAATCAAATCTTTACTCTTCAGGCGCCATATATGCCTCCATGTCGGGCTCCGGCTCTGCGATCTACGGTATTTATAAAGACACGGATGCAGCCGTCAAAGAAAGAGACGTCATGAAGTCAACTTATCAGGGCGTTTGGTTGTTTGGATTGTAGAAGCTTTAGGGTATTACCATTCAATACCTCCATACTTAAATTAAACATTAACATATATTGGCATATTTTTTGCTAATTTTTAAATATTTAAATTATGGGAAACAAGAATCATAAAAATAAACACGGCTTTCACAATTCGGATGAAAATTTGAATTCTAAAGAAGCTGTTAATTCTCAGGAGAATCTTAAGCAAACTTCTGACGCCACTCCGGAAATAGAGGATATCGAAATTATAGATCCGGAAGATGTCATTATTCAGGAGAATTCTGACAACGCTTGCGAAGATGTCGAAAAGAAGGTGGAAGATCTTAATCAGAAACTTGAGAAAGAAAAGAAAGAATATCTTTTCCTTATGGCTGAATTCGATAATTTCCGCAAACGGACTTTAAAGGAAAAAAGCGAAATCATTAAGAATGCAGGAGAAAATGTTCTTAAAGGGCTTTTGCCGATTATGGACGATTTCGAACGCGGCTTGAAAGCTGCCGAATCCAGTCAGGATTCGGATTCTCTCAAAGAAGGGATGGGCCTTATTTATAATAAGCTCAAAAATTATCTCAGTCAGAACGGAGTCAAGGAATTCGATCCGGCCGACGACACTTTTGACACTGAAAAACATGAGGCTATATCGGTTGTCCCGGTTCCTGATGAGAATAAGAAAGGCAAGATTCTCGACACTGTTGAAAAAGGATATATGATTAACGACAAAGTCCTTCGCCACGCCAAGGTGGTCGTAGGTCAATAAGAATTTCGGGAGCTCTTCCTTTTTTCTCAAGAATAGCTCCCTTTAAGATATCAAGGCTATGGCAGAGAAAAGAGATTACTATGAAGTGCTTGGCGTTCCTAAGAGCGCCAGTGCCGATGAAATAAAAAAGGCTTACCGCAAGCTGGCCATCAAATATCACCCCGACCGCAATCCTGACGATAAAAACGCCGAGGAGAAATTCAAGGAGGCTGCAGAAGCTTACGACGTCTTGAGTGATGCGGAAAAACGTGCCAAGTATGATCAGTTTGGTCATTCTATGGGTCCGCAAGGATTCGGAGGCGGAGGAGGATTCTCAGCCGGTGGTATGTCGATGGAAGATATCTTCGCTCATTTCGGCGATATTTTTGGTGGCCGTATGGGCGGCGGAGGTTTCTCCGGGTTCGACCCGTTTGGCGGAGGAGGCGGTCGTTCTTCCGGCCGAAGACCACGTAAACATGTAAATAAAGGCACCGACCTTAGAATCACCGTGAAAGTTAATCTTAAAGATATCATGAACGGTGTCGACAAGAAGCTCAAGATTCCTCGCCAGGTGGCTTGTACGGCTTGCAAAGGCACAGGCGCCAAAGACGGCACTGCTTTCCACACTTGTTCACGTTGTCACGGCGGCGGCTACATTTCACATATCGAACAGACAATGTTCGGACCTATGCAAAGCGAAGCTGTTTGTCCGGATTGCAATGGCGAAGGCAAAGTCATTTCCCAGGCTTGTTCTGCATGCGGAGGTTCCGGTGTTGAAAAGAAAGAGGAAGTTGTCAGCTTCCATATACCGGCGGGAGTAACCGATGGAATGGTGCTTACACTCCGAGGGCAAGGTAATGCTCCTCGTCATGGCGGCGTTAACGGCGATTTATTGATTGTGATTCAAGAAGAGAAAGATCCCGACCTTATTCGAGATGAAAACGACCTTATTTACAATCTAATGCTCGACATTCCAACAGCTGCATTAGGCGGCAGTGCCGAGATACCTACTGTAGACGGCCGGGCTCGTCTGAAAATACCGGCAGGAACTCAACCCGGAAAAGTTCTGAGACTGCGCGGCAAAGGGCTTCCGAAGATGAACAGCAATGTCAAGGGCGACCTCCTCGTGAATGTGATGGTTTACATTCCGGAAGGACTTTCAGAGTCGGAAAAGGCAGCTATCGAAAGTCTCAAAGACTCTCCGAATGTTGTGCCCTCTCAATCCACCTCAAGAAGAATTTTCTCAAGGTTGCGCCATATCTTTAATAAAGAAAACAGAGGAGAATGATCTGAAGCAATACAATCAGAGCAATCAATTGTCAAGGTCTTCGAAAAAGACCGGAATATTAACAAGAAATACGTCCGGGGCTGCGAGAATATCGCGGCCCTTTTTTAAATCCTTAAGACGGATCTGCCCTATGACGTAGTTCACTTCATTGGATATAAAACGCTGTTCTATAGAGTCAAAATTGAGAAGTTCTGTAACAGGCGTGTCGACATATCTTACATACACCTTAAGCAAGGGCTCGGTTGTATATTCCGGTTTACCTTTATAGCCCATCTTTTTGTATTCATAGCGATAACCGTGTGAACGGGCCATCACATCAGAAAGTATTGAAGAGGCTGTAGGTAGAGAACCGGCGCCTTTTCCGAACATAAACTGGCGATCATAGCATTCCCCGCGAATCACGACGCCGTTGTATTCATCATCCACACTATAGATATAGCGGTTTTTATTCACAAATTCTGGCATCACAAACATGGTGAACTCCGTATCGGAAATCTTTACCACCTGAGCCACAAGTTTTATCTTCACTCTTTTTTCCCGGGCATAGTTGATGTCGAATTCGCTTATATGGGAAATCCCATAGACAAACACATCATCAGGATTGACATATACGCCCAGGGCATGAACAGTGATTATCACTAACTTGAACAATGAGTCATATCCGTCGATATCAAACGAAGGATCGCTCTCGGCAAATCCAAGCCTTATGGCCGTCTGGAGCGCATCCTTATAACTCTCGTTATGGTCGAAGACACGTGAAAGAATGTAGTTGGAAGAGCCATTGAGAATTCCCTTCACTTCGAGAAGCAGATCATTGTCATAATATTCCTCCAGATTTCTTATCACGGGAATCGATCCGCAGGAGGAGGCGTCATACAGAAACGCCACATTGTTTTCCCTCTGTAAATTTATCAGCTCGGGCAAATGTTTCGCAATCATCGATTTGCTGCCGCTCACCACGTGTTTCCCTCTTTTCAGAGCTCCGCTCACGATTTCAAAAGCTGCTTCAGCATCATCTATGACCTCCACCACAAGATTTATCTCAGGATCATCAAGGATTTCTTCTGCTTTTTGCGTCAGCATATCGGCAGGAATCGCCACTTCGCGGGGTTTATTGATGTCTCTTACACATATCTTCTTGATACTTGCATTGGCGTTAAGAGCATTTTCCAGGATCTTTACTATACCTGTGCCCACAACTCCTAATCCGAAAAGTCCTATTTTTATTTCTGACATAATCAAGCTACCTTTTGAGGTTGGAGAAAAACTCCTTTATGATTTTATTTAAAATTTCATGTTCAACTAAAAAACCGTCATGGCCAAACGGGGAATCTATTTCACGGTAATCGGAGTTTGGCATTGAATCGGCAAGCCATTTCATATAATCGGGAGTAAATATTATATCTGTGGTGATTCCAACCACCAAGACAGGCATTCTCATCTCTGAGAGCACCTTTTCCACTCCGCCTCTGTCGCGGCCTATATTATGAGTGTCAAACATATTCAGGATTGACACATAGGAATAGGCGTCAAACCGTTTCACAAGCTTCTCACCCTGATATCGCTGATAGGTCTGCGCACGGTGGTGTGTGCCTTCCAATGCATTGAAATCAGGATGATTTTTTTGAGTGTTGTTATATCCGTATGGTCCGCGATAGGTGAGCAATCCCAAAGCTCGCGCTGTTGCCAAGCCTGCGGCTCCGGCATCTCTTCTTCTTTCTCCGTAAGTGGAATCGGAAAATATTGCCATTCTTTGTGTCTCATCAATGGCCACTGCCCAGGGAGATGCTTCCGCTTCCGTGGCTATCAGCACCATGCTTCCTATCTCCTCCGGATATGTTGCCGCCCATTCCAATGCCTGAAACCCTCCGACAGAGGCTCCAATTAAAGAAAATATTTTTTCAATTCCCAAATGGTTTGCAAGTAGACGATGGGCTTTTACAACATCGCGGATTGTCACTAAAGGGAAATCAGAATAATAAGGGCTCCCCGTTTCCGGATTCTCACTTGTGGGTCCGGTTGTGCCGTAACAAGATCCGAGAATGTTTGCGCATACTATGAAATATTTATCGGGATCTAAAAACGCATCCTTCTCAACAGTGTGTGGCCACCAATCAGCCACATCACTGTTGGCTGTCAAGGCATGACAAACCCAAATGCAGTTATCCTTGTTTTCGTTTAATTGTCCGTAGGTGTGATAGGCTATATCAAGACAGGGCAAAGTTTTGCCACTCTCAAGCTCAAACGGCTTGCCATATTTGAAGATTTCTATCGGCTTACTTTCCAATTATCTCTCAGTTACGGTAAATTCTTTGCAAAATTACACTTAACTCTCAAAATCTCCAAACTTTATGTCAAAGAAGTCGCTCCATTCCCATCTCCCTCAATCCTCTTCCCCTCCATAAAATAAAATAAGCCGGAATAAAGAGGAAGGGGGCGCTTACCTGCTCTACCGCTTTCGCCCGAAATATCAACACGGTCATCGGCGTGGCAAGGTTTAGCTTCTCATCCATCTCACGAATTAGAAATTAGCTTTACATTAGACATTGTATGCCATGTCACTAAAGATGGCCCGATATTTCACTAATAATCATACGAAAAAAGGCTGCATTCCTGCAGCCTTCTCTAAGGGGGCGATTACCTACTCTCCCG
>JAFLTV010000033.1:0-7618 GCA_022509105.1 Muribaculaceae bacterium
CAGGCTGTTGTCAAATATTTATGCAATCAGCTCCAACTTGGAATATTCAATTCCTGAAAGATTATAATTCCAATATCATTTTTATAACTGAATCTGTAAATCAGAATCAAATATTCCAAGAAATAACTATAAAAAGACGTCTGAAAATCTTGCGATCCCCAGGCGAATAATTTATTTTGGGGTTCTTGAAAAATTTTGTTACTTTGCATTGGCTGAAGGTTTTTATGCTTTTTAATGATGTAAACATATCAGCTAAAGTTTTAGAGGGATTCTTAGACTCCATTCCATAATGACATATCTAAAAACAATAACTATGAAAAAAATTTTTTCTATCTTGATGCTCATCGCTGTCCTTCTTGTTGGAGGCATGACATCTGAAGCAAAAACTTCAAAGTCTTCAAAAAAATCATCTTCTTCTGCATCCGTGACATTCACCACCATGCCTGACGGTTATCCTAACATTGGAGGCCACACCTACAGCGGCAATCTTGAAGGTGTGAAATTCAAAGTATATTTTGAACCTCTTTCCGGCCCCTCAGGAGTTGTTGATGTTAAAGTGTCATATAAAGGCAATTGGGAAGAGGAAATCAACAATTGGTATTATGAAGGAGACGGAGAGATAATGTTTTATTTAGACGGGGGCACTCCCTGCTATTTCCAGATAAGAAACGGAGGAAAAGAACTTTATAATGAAATGGCAAATTTCACATTGAAAGTCATTAAATAATTACAAAAATAGTAAATCAACAAGGAGGCGGACAACCGGAAAGTCCGCCTCTTCGTGTTTTTTGGGGGAGTATCTTCTAATCCTCAGACTGCGATGTATCTCCGATACTTCTTGTCTGAGGTTGTACATCTTAAGCGTCGCCGACTCTTTTTCTTCTTTTGACAGTCGTTGAGTTGGGAAGTGTAAAGTATATTTTATAGTAACTTTGTTTTTTGAGTGTTTTTCTGATTTATAATTTAATCTATTTGGGATATTGGTTTGTTATAATATTATCAAATTTGAATTTATCGCTCACGCCTTATTTCAAATTTAAAATTTTAATTAACAATATATTCCAACAATTAAAAAATTATTATTATGAAACAGAAAATTTCTTACAGCTCGATATTATCCGGCCTGTCAATTTGCTTCTTTATTGTGTTCGTGGCAATCTTTGTATTGTTCTGGGTTTTCATCAACCGACCGTTTGACAATGTATTCTTCTGGATTTTAGTAGGTCTGTTTTGTGTTGCATGTTTATTCATTTTCGGCACGATGCCCGATTCTATTGATGCTGACGATGATTATGTTAATGAAAACAGAAGATTCTCAAGAAGACGTTACAGGTATTCTGATATTAAATCAGCCGAAGTGGCCGACAGCAACGATTATCCTGACAGAAGACTCCATTTCCATGGCAGATTCAAGAATCCTGTGATTATAACTATGAAAGACGGCCGTCAATTCGTTATTGGCAGCGATGATCCTCAGCAACTTGTGGATTACATAAACAACAAACTTTCATAAAATTATTTTATGGTGCATCGGAAAATCGGTGTATTGAAAATATTAAAATTTAATTTAGACGCGAAGAGGCCGACAAATGTCGGCCTCTTCGTGCCTATCGTGTAAGGTATCTGATTATCCTCAGACTGCGATGCAGCTCCGCAGCTTCTTGTCTGAGGTGGGACATCTTAAGCGTCAACGCTTTTTCCTCTTCAAACTGAACATCTTGATCTTAAAGTCTGGGTTTTTTCAGTTAAGTGCATAAGCCATTAAAATTTTAAATTAACTTTGCAATTGAAGATTCTTCAAACCTTTTTGGAATCTTGAAAACTATAGAACAACATTCAAAACCACAAAATAAAACTTAAATCATGAATTTATTTGATCAAATCAGCGAAGACATAAAAAAGGCGATGCTCGCGAGAGAAAAAGTGAGACTTGAAGCCTTGCGCGGTGTCAAAAAAGAATTCCTTGAAGCCAAGACTGCCAAGGGAGCCAACGGTGAGCTTTCCGATGAAATGGCCACGAAGATATTGGTGAAAATGGTTAAGCAACGCAAAGAGAGCGCCAAAATCTATGAAGAAAACAACCGTCCCGAACTTGCCGAAAACGAATTGGCTGAAGCTGCAGTGATAGAAGAATATCTTCCGAAACAGCTGTCGGAAGAAGAACTCGAAAATGAACTGAAAAAAATCATCGCCGAAGTCGGTGCCGAGGGTCCCAAAGACATGGGTAAAGTAATGGGCATCGCCACAAAACAACTTGCAGGGCGTGCCGAGGGCAAAGTTATCTCAGCAAAGGTCAAACAACTTTTAGGTTAAGGGGCCGTTCTCCTTAACTCTTCTTATCCTTCTGCTCTTCCTCCTCCTCTTTCTTCTCAAGCGTCTTTTCGTATGCCTCAATCTGTTGTTCGCTCTTTGTCGGAGTGTCTTCAGGTTTGGGCTTCTTCACAGATTTATAAATCACGCCGCAAATCAATCCGGCTCCTATCAGCCCTAAGAAAACCCAAAAGAGCCATCCCGGTTCCATCTCGCCGGTTTCGGTGTTTTCCACACACGACGTCATTATTAGAATGAAAGATATCAGGGGCAAATATATATTTTTCATGGCTTTTGATTTTTTCTGAAGTAAAATTAATAAAAAATCGGGGTTTGCCTTTATGAATCATAGACTTTTTCATTTTCCTAAAGCTAATTCATAGATGGCGCGGGATTCTTTCGCGGTTATCGGATAATAGGCCCCGAATGTTTCTCCTTTGTTTTGATGCACCTTCTTCACCAAAAGGTCGATATCGGGATTGGCTATTCCCAACTCGGCGAAAGTGGCAGGCATTCCTAAAGATTTGAAGAAACGTTCAAAACATTCTATCCCTTTCCGTGCAATTTCATAATCATCCTTTCCTTCCTCTCCCATAACGTTTTTCGACAAAGCCACGACTCTTTGCGGACGGTGTTCAAGCATGAATCTCATATATGCCAACAGGATAACTGAAAGCCCGGCACCATGAGCCACTCCGTAGATTGCCGATATCTCATGCTCCATGCCATGACTCGCCCAGTCTTCCTGTTTGCCACATCCGCAAATGCCGTTATGGGCCAGGGTTCCTGCCCACATGATATTGGCTCGGGCATCATAGTTTTCAGGATCCGTCATAACTTTTGGAGCCTCCTCGATAATAGCTTTCAATAATCCTTCGCTAATTCTGTCGGAAACCTCAACTCCCTCTGTCGGCGTGAAATATCTTTCAAGAATATGCGCCATCATATCGACAACGCCGCAAGCCGTCTGATAAGCCGGCAAGCTATATGTCAATTCAGGATTCATCAAAGCAAATTTGGGTCTTAAAACATGATCCGTACGGATTGAGACTTTGATAAGCCCCTCCTCTTTAGTGATTACTGAATTTCCTGAACCTTCACTTCCGGCTGCCGGGATTGTCAGCACCACGCCTATAGGCAAAGCCTTTTCCGGAACGGCCTTCCCGGAATAAAAATCCCAGAAATCTCCGTCATATTCCACTCCGGCAGCTATGGCCTTCGCCGTATCTATCACGGAGCCTCCTCCCAATGCCAAAATCCCCGTGAGCTTTTCCTCTCTGCATAACTTTATGCCTTCTCTCACCGGACCATCTGTGGGGTTCGGACGGATTCCTCCGAATTCATAAAATTTCACTCCGCTTTCTTTGAGGGAATTCTCAACTTCATCAAGCAAGCCGGATTTTTTTGCCGAGCCTTCTCCAAAAACGAGCAAAACTCTCTTGCCTAATAATTGCAGCGACATCTCGCCGGCTTTTTTCTCGGCTTCCCTTCCGAATATATATCTTGTGGGCGTGTAATATTTGAAATCTATCATAATGACTATAAATTCTTCTTTTGCAAAATTAAGGAATTTTTCCTGATCTTATCCTTAATTTTATTTCAGGTTTTTCTTCCTTGAATTTTTATTATACCTTTGTAAATCCATATATATCAATTTTGAACATCTTATTATGAAAAACTTCTTTACAGGAATCCACCGGATTTGGGCGATTATTCTTATCGAAATATCCGCTCTTTCAGCATTTGCAGCTCCAAATCAGGTGGAATATACATTAAATCAACCGTTCAGCCTTTCTGCTAATTATGATTATGCCGTATTTATTGCAGAAGAAAACGGCATTCTGACTGCCGATTATGGAGAAGAAGGTCTTCCAAAAGGGATTACCAACCCCGGCCGAAACCTTCTTTATCAAAACCTTCTGACCTCTGCCGGCGAAATTTATGCAGGAGCGGCCCTTCAGGTTCCTTTCCTTGAATATGAGATGAAAGACAAAAATAATTTTGCCTATCAGTCATGGGAAGTATTCAAAGGGCAGACTTATTATGCTTTCGCCAACACTGACGTTCCTTCCCTGACGCTATCTTTTGAAACTGCAGACATCGCCGATCCGAAAGAGTCAGCGGTGAAGATTGAATTCGGAAAATCCGTAATGCTCGGGAATGCTGAAAAAATCGGCAGGATTGTGATTCCGGAAGAGGGAATTCTTACAGCCACTGCCGGCTCTGCGCCTTTTGCAACTGTTAGCGCCTACATGGGTAAGTTTCTGAGAACGGAAGATAATGCTCCGGTGAACTCAGATGCAGGCGGCATTAACAACACCGGATGGGTCATGAATGAAGAAAATGATTCATACACAGCAACCTATACCACCCTCAAGGAAGGCATATACTATGTTTATTATGAATCGGAGACTCCCAACATCTTTGAATTTGACTTTATTCCCGTAGATGATGTCATCGTCACTTTGACTTCTGTCGGCAAACAACCGGGACTTGTGCTTGATCCGGCTCAGACAGCTATCGGCAACGGTATAAAATTCACTTTCTCGCCACAAACCACCACCATTGGCAGCGCCACTTTGCAATATGTAAGCGGTGGGCAGATTATGACCAAACCCCTTACCGTCCAGGATGTGAAAGACGGATGGAATATTGGCGGCAACAACGGTGAAATATATTACACTATCTCGGAGATGGATAAAGAGAGCGAAGCCAAGATTATTCTCACAGACGTAAACTGGGATGGAAAATATCTTTCCGCTTCTGCTCTCGTCAGCGATTACATCGAGATTGGAGACGACGGCACCTTGACCGTGACTTATTTCGCTCCCGGCAATTCTTTCTCACTCCTGTCTCAGTCCTGGCCTTCAGAACTTGTTCCTTATGCAAATCCGGGTAGCGAATACGGTTACGCCACTCTCGAATTCAACTACGACCTTCAAAGCATAAATGCCGAACTCCTGTTCTATTCCAATTATAACCTGGGGAGCATGGTAGAGGTGCCCGGACAGGTAACTGTCCCTGTAATCATAGAAGGTAACAAGGCTGTTCTCAATTTCTCCAATATTGATCTTACAAAAGTGAACGGCTACGCTCCTTTGCGCTCTTTCAGCGTTGTGGTTCAAGGCATTTACTCCACAAACGGTTATAAATTTGACTCTTTCGTGAAAGATATCAGCTACAATGCGGAGGGCGGGGAAACAATGCCTGAAGAAATAGAGACTGTCGCCACGATGCTCTATCCTGAAGAATTGAATGTGCTCGAGCCGGTTAATCCCCTTATTACCTGGAACTATTCCCAAATTGAGCTCACAAACGATTATAACTATGCCATTTTAAAAATTGATAGCGGCGTTCAATACACATGCCTTCTGCAGCCGGTAGCCATCGAGAATGAAAATGGCGATATCACCGATTTTAATAATGCATTGGAATTATTACTTCCGGAAAATCTCACGGCTCAGGGAGTCTACAACTTCACACTCCCGGCAAATACTGTAAAAAATGCGGAGGGAAAAGTCAACAGCGAGGCAAGTTTCAAGTATGTTTATCCGGCTGTCAACCGGCAATGGACATCCAATATAAAAGAAAACGGAGTCTATACACCTGCAGACCTTAACGAAGTCGCAGTCACATGGAATTTCCTGAATGCCGGGGAGTCGCTTAGCCAAGGAATAGCAGATTCAGGCATCACAATCACCTCTCAGGATGGCAACGTAATGGAGGTTGATGCCCAAATAAATGAAAATTCTATTGTAATAAATATCTCGGAATTATCCGACGGCAACTACACTCTGACTATTCCTTACGCCTTTGTTTGGATTGGAAGCCATGTCAATCCTGCCATCAGCATCAACTTCGGTGTCAGCGATTCCTTGGGAGTTTCAGCTATTCCCGATCAAGACATTGAACATGATAAGATATATAATCTTCAGGGCATTAGAGTTAATCCCGACAGGCTTGCCAAAGGAATATATATCATCAATGGCAAAAAAGTAATAAAAAGATAAATCGGAATTTTTAATTTTGCAGCTACGGAAATATTTTATATTTTTGTAAATCCATTAGCTATTAAATTTTTATACCATGAAAAAAACATTTACAAAATTTGCGCTGGCCTCCCTGATGATGGCAGGAGCATTGGGCATGAATGCTGCTGAAAAGGGAGTTGACCTCACTAATGATCTTGGAGAAATCACTCCGAACGAAACTTACGCATTGGCGGCAGAAGGTGATTATTACACTTTTAATCCCGCTGAAGCAGGTCCGGTTACTGTTCAGACTAACTACACCGGTTCAATAAGTAGTCTTGTGTTTACCGGCAATAACTCCAGCTATTTCATATTCTATTCATTTACCGATTTTTATATGCAACAGGATGTTGCCTATACAATGGTAGAGAATGTTGGCTGGGCGTTTACGTTTGAAGTAGATACAAATCATGAATATATAATCGGCTACACTGATCTTCTGCCAAATATCGATAATTTCGAGTTCACTCTCTCAACAGAAAATCTCCAGGTTGATGCAACATTGACTTATTGTTTCCCGGAACCAGGAACCACATTCGATGAGGGTCTCGGAATCAATGATGTTGTTCTCGAATTCGACCAACCTATTGCAAGCGTTGAAAATATTTATCTGAGCTATACCGACAAAGAGGGCGAAGTCAAGACAGTTGACGTGCCTCGTGGAAATGATGGCTATGAACTCAATAATCTGCTTTTAATCATCAGGATAGCCAACACTAACAATATTTACAACACTGTAAAACAAGATGCCGACTACGCATATCCCATCTTTGTGAACATTGACGGCCTCATGTGCAAAGCAGGCCCGGTTGGCGCCGTTAATCTTCAGGCAGGTAATGAATTCGTTACAATCGGCGAAAACGGAAATATTTCTATCGAATATGAATTGATGGATGCCGTTAGACTTGTGAGCGTTGAATGGCCCGAAACGATATATTCTTATTTCCCCGAAGGCTGCGAAGCAGGCCTTGCCACTTTGACTTTCAATGGTCCGGTTACTGCTCGGGCTGCTCAAATATCTATGATTATGGGCACTCACTACAGAGGTTCAGCATCGGGAGAAGAAGAGGATCCTTCATGGAATCTCCCGACTTATCTTAACGAAGACAGAACAGTCCTTACTGTAGATTTCACAGGCATAGATTTTGGTGCTCAGCTTATTTCTTATTATAACACTGTAACTGTTATGATTTCGAATATCTTGGGTGAAAATGGTATGATTGCTATTCTGACTCCTGATGAATCAAGCTTTGTAAGCACTCTCGACAAATTCCTGC
>JAFLTV010000033.1:7718-25805 GCA_022509105.1 Muribaculaceae bacterium
TTTTGCGTGTAAAAAAATATTTTATACTTTTGCATTTCCTTTATTTAATAATTTTTTTATCATGAAAAAAACAATTACAAAATTTGCATTGGCCTCCCTGATGATGGCAGGAGCATTGGGCATGAATGCTGCTGAAAAGGGAGATGACCTGACGAATGATCTTGGAGAAATCACTCCGAACGAAACTTACGCATTGGCGGCAGAAGGTGATTATTACACTTTTAATCCCGCTGAAGCAGGTCCGGTTACTGTTCAGACTAACTACACCGGTTCAATAAGTAGTCTTGTGTTTACCGGCAATAACTCCAGCTATTTCATATTCTATTCATTTACCGATTTTTATATGCAACAGGATGTTGCCTATACAATGGTAGAGAATGTTGGCTGGGCGTTTACGTTTGAAGTAGATACAAATCATGAATATATAATCGGCTACACTGATCTTCTGCCAAATATCGATAATTTCGAGTTCACTCTCTCAACAGAAAATCTCCAGGTTGATGCAACATTGACTTATTGTTTCCCGGAACCCGGCACTCCTTTCGATGAAGGTCTCGGAATCAACGATGTGGTTCTAGAATTCGACCAACCTCTCGAAAGCGTTGAAAACGTTTATCTGAGCTATACTGACAAAGAGGGCGAAGTTCAGACAATAAACGTGCCAAGTGGTGATGAAGGCTATGAGCTAAATAATCAGCTTATGATCATCAGGATAGCCAACACAAATAATGTTTACAACACTGCTAAACAAAATGCTGACTACGCATATCCCATTTTTGTGAACATTGACGGCCTCATGTGCAAAGCAGGACCGGTTGGCGCCGTTAATCTCCATGCCGGTAATGAATTCGTTACAATCGGCGAAAACGGAAATATTTCTATCGAGTATGAATTGATGGATGCTGTAAGACTCGTAAGCGTTGAATGGCCCGAAGCCATATATTCTTATTTCCCCGAAGGCAGCGAAGCCGGTCTTGCCACTTTGACTTTCAACGGCCCGGTTACTGCTCAGGCTGCTCAAATATCTATGATTATGGGTATGCACTACAGAGGTTCAGCATCGGGTGAAGAAGTGGATCCTTATTGGAATATTCCAATATATCTTAATGAAGACAGAACAATTCTGACTGTTGATTTCACAGGCATAGATTTCGGTCAGTCACTTGTATCTGACTATACTGAGGTAACTGTTATGATTTCCAATATCAAGGGTGAAAATGGTATGGTGGCTATTCTGACTCCTGATGAATCAAGCTTTGTAAGCACTCTCGACAAATTCCTGCCTTATGTTGATGAACCTTATGAAGGCGAAACTGATGCTATCGGAAGTTTGATCAACAACGAGTCGAATGAAAATGTTATCTACAACCTCCAGGGTGTAAGAGTTAATCCTAACAACCTGTCAAAGGGTCTCTATATCATCAATGGTAAGAAAGTGATGGTGAAATAAGGTTTCGGCCTCCTTATAAAATTTATTTGCAGAAGGGTTGTCATTTGTGGCAGCCCTTCTCTTTTTGTAATTTTGCACTATGCAAGAGAATAACCGAAAAAGAGTTTTTATGACCGGAGCCACAGGCGTCATGGGCTCTGCCGGCCTCAAGGAACTGATGAAGAAGCCGGAATCGTATGACGTCACTGTTCTTGCTCGTCCTTCAAAAATCAACCGTAAAAAGCTAAAACCTTTTATGGAGCGGGGAGGGAAAGTAGTATGGGGCGATCTTCTTGATGAAGACTCTTTAAGAGAGGGGATTGAAAATGCCGATATAGTGCTTCATGTTGGAGGAATGGTCTCTCCGGCAGCAGAACATTATCCCCAAAAGACCTTGAAAGTCAACGTCGGAAGCATGACTCTTATTGGGAAGATAGTCAGCCGGATTGAGAAAGAGAATCCCGACAGGACTATCGCGGTGGTATATATCGGGTCGGTGTCGCAATATGGCAGCAAGCTGCCTCCCCATCATTGGGGGAAAGTGGGCGATGAACAGAAAGCAGCCAAATTCGATGCCTATGCTCTCTCAAAAATCAAAGCTGAAGAAGCTCTTCGAGAGGCCGGACTTAAAAGATGGGTTTCCATTCGACAGACTGCCATTCTTCATCCGGGTCTTTTGAAAAAAGCTAACGATCCGGTCACATTCCATGTGCCTCTCAACGGTTGTATTGAATGGATCACGACTGAAGACTCCGGGCGGCTCCTCGAGAGAATTTGCAGAGACAATATCCCGGATGATTTCTGGAATAAAGCTTATAATCTCGGAGGAGGAGAACCCTTCCGACTCACAAATATTGAATTCGAAAGAGGAATCCTCAAGGCCATGGGATGTCCTCCCCCCGAAAAAATTTTTGAGCCTGATTGGTTTGCCTTAGACAATTTCCATGGCATCTGGTTTGAAGATTCCGACAGGCTTGATGAAATCCTGCATTACCGGGAGCCCGACTCTTTTGAAGAGGCTCTCAAAAGGATGAAAAAACAGCTTCCCTTCTATTTCAGGCTCACTCCTATAGTGCCCGCTTTCATCATAAAGATGGTAATGAAAAAAGTAGCAGAAAAACCGGGTCTCGGTCCGCTAAGCTGGATTAAAACCAATAATAAGGAAAGAATTGAAGCTGCCTGGGGATCACTCGAAAATTATCGTAACATACCCTCATGGTCGGATATCAAATTTCCCGATCTGCCAAAAACATCCAAAATATAGGGAATGTAGAACAGTTTATAAAATCGGATAAGAGCTTTTGCAATATTTTTTGTAATTTTGCAGTTCTCATTTATCAGTTGTGGGAATAAAAAATGGACAACAACGACCTTTTTCAATTCGATTATTCTGAAAAGAAAGATACTCCTGAAACTTTAACTGCCACGCCTTCAGATGAGGAAGTTAATGAGCAGGGAGACAGCTCTGCGGGCACTTACGATGAAAGTTCAATCAAGCATCTTGAATGGAACGAACATATTCGTAGGCGTCCCGGTATGTATATCGGTAAATTAGGTGACGGCACCCATGCCGAAGACGGCATCTATCTGCTGACAAAAGAAGTTATCGATAACAGTATCGATGAATTCAATATGGGTGCCGGAAAAAGAATAGATATTTCTTTATCTGAAACCGGCGAGATAACCGTAAGAGACTATGGTCGCGGAATTCCGCTCGGGAGTGTCAAGGAAGTTTCTTCCAAAATAAACACCGGCGGCAAATTCGATGATAAGAATTTTCAAAAATCCGTTGGTCTTAACGGTGTAGGTCTAAAAGCTGTCAATGCCCTTTCCGAATATTTTCACATCGAAAGCGTCAGAAACGGCAAGAAAGTGACTGTCGATTTTGAAGAGGGCAAGATTATTCGGGAAACTGAACCAACCGATACCAAAGAACCCAACGGCACTTTGGTGAAATTCAAGCCGGACCATAATTTGTTCAGGAATTTCACTTTCAAGAATGAATTTCTTGAAACTATGGTGAATAACTACACCTATCTTAACACCGGTCTTCAAATCTTCTTCAACGGGACAAAATATTTTTCACGCCATGGTCTTCTTGATCTTCTCAAAGAGAACCTCACTGCCGAACCTTTATACCCGATCATCCATCTGAAAGGCGACGATATTGAGGTGGTGTTGACGCATACAGACCAATATGGCGAGGAATACTATTCCTTCGTAAACGGACAGCATACAACACAGGGAGGCACGCATCTCTCGGCTTTCCGCGAACATATAGGCCGGACCATCAAGGAATTTTCCGGCAAAGGTTTTGAATACTCAGACATCCGCAACGGCATGGTGGCCGCGGTGAGCGTGAGGATTCAGGAGCCGGTGTTTGAAAGTCAGACCAAAACCAAGCTGGGCAGCAAGGAGATTGCTCCCGGAAGCAGCGTCACTGTGAATAAATTTGTCGGCGATTTCATAAAGAAGGAACTCGACGACTATCTTCACAAGAATCCTGATGTGGCTGACGCCATGCTTAAAAAAATCAGTTCCAGCGAAAAGGAACGTAAAGCGATGGCCGGAGTGGCAAAACTTGCTCGCGAAAAGGCCAAGAAAGTGAGCCTTCACAACCGAAAGCTGCGCGATTGCCGCATTCATTATAATGATTCCCTCAAAGCCTCATCGAAAGTGGAAGACAAAAGGGAGGATTCGGCTATTTTCATAACTGAGGGCGATTCTGCATCAGGCACTATCACCAAAGTCAGAAATGCTGAGACGCAGGCCGTTTTCTCCTTGCGTGGAAAACCCTTGAATTCCTACGGCATGACTCAGGAAGTGGTCTATAAGAATGATGAATTCAATCTTCTGCAGGCTGCCTTGAATATCGAGGAGGGAATAGAAGGCCTAAGATACAACAAGATAATCATCGCAACGGATGCCGATGTCGACGGCATGCATATACGCCTGCTCGTAATCACTTTTTTCCTGATGTTTTTCCCTGATCTTATCAAGAAAGGTCATGTCTATATCCTCCAGACACCTCTTTTCAGAGTAAGAGACAAGAATGCCGTGAGACGCGGCAAAGCCGGGAAAGGAAGGAAAAAATCTGCGGAGGGTGAAAAAGACACTTACTATTGCTATACGGATGAAGAACGCGAACAGGCCATCGCCAAATTTGGCAACAACGCGGAAATCACCCGTTTCAAAGGATTGGGAGAAATAAATGATGTCGAGTTTGCGGAATTTATCGGTCCCGATATGAGGCTCGATCCCGTCACTCTCAAAAAAGATGACACTGTCGACAAGCTTCTGGAATTCTATATGGGTAAAAACACAATGGACCGCCAGAATTTCATTATTGATAACCTTGTGATTGAAGACGATTCTGAGATATGATAGCCTTGTATGCCGGAAGTTTTGATCCCTTTACTGTCGGACACCTTGATATCGCCAACAGGGCTTTGCAGCTCTTCAGCCAATTGGTGATCGGCATCGGATACAATGAGACAAAACAGGGGGAGCATACCGTCGAAGAGAGATTAAACGCCATCAAAAGGATTTTTGCCGGCAATCCTGCTGTCAGTGTTGCCACATATCAGGGTCTCACTGTTGATTTTGCAAAGTCTGTAGGAGCCGGAGTCCTGGTCAGAGGGGTAAGAAATGGCACAGAATTTGAAAAAGAGAAAGAACTGGCTGATATCAATCAAGCTGTCAGCGGCTTACAAACAGTGATGCTGCCCTGTCGCCCGGAACTTTCTTTTGTCAGCAGTTCCATGGTCAGGGAGTTGCAACATAACGGTTTCGACGCCTCTGAATTTTTACCCTGATTTGTTTAATCATACCCGAAGCTTTTATTAACATCAATCAAAACATTACATCCTAAATAAATGAAAAACCTGCTTGCAATAATATTATCGGTGTTTCTAATCGGGATTGCTTTCTCTTCTCCCCGTCAAGACATTAATCTCGATCAGAATAATAAATTGCGTCTGGCTGAGATGGCTATCATGCAATTATACGTCGACACTATCAATGAGAACAAACTTGTGGAAGATGCCATCCGCGGAATGTTGGAGGGCCTCGACCCACACTCCCAATATTCTAACGCTGAAGAGACAAAAGACCTCAACGAGCCCCTGACGGGAAATTTTAGCGGCGTGGGCATCTCTTTCAATATGAACAGCGACACGCTTTACGTGATCCAGACCATAAGCGGCGGTCCTTCGGAAAGAGTCGGCATGCAGGCCGGCGACAGGATCATCGCTGTTAACGACACTGTCATTGCCGGTGTGGGCATGAAAAACACAGATATCATGAAACGTCTCAGAGGTCCCAAAGGCACCGATGTAGACGTTAAGGTACTGCGTCAACAAGACACTATCGACTTCCGCATAACTCGCGATGATATCCCCATCTATAGTGTGGATGCATCTTTTATGGTCGATCCAAACACCGGTTACATACGTCTCAACCGTTTCGCAGCTGAGTCAGGCGAAGAGATTCGCACAGCCATTAAAAATCTTCAAAAACAAGGAATGGACCGTCTCATTCTCGATCTCACTGACAATGGAGGGGGTTATCTTAATGCAGCGGTTGAAATTTTAGGAGAATTCCTTGAACCGGGACAAATGACGGTTTACACTGAAGGAACCAACTCTGAGAGGACAGACTTCAACGCACGCCCTGCCGGCAGAAGTCCTTTGTTCCCCGAAGGTCGTCTCGTGGTGATGACAAATCAATATTCTGCCTCCGCTTCCGAGATCACTTCCGGAGCAATCCAGGATTGGGACCGTGGACTCATTGTGGGACGACGCACTTTCGGAAAAGGCCTTGTGCAACGCCCTATACCGCTCCCCGACGGCTCTATGATCCGCCTGACTGTGGCTCATTATTACACCCCGGCTGGCAGAAACATCCAGAAACCCTACGAAAAAGGCAATCAAAAGGCTTATCGTGAAGATATTGTCGACAGATTCAACAGCGGCGAGCTTATGCATGAAGACTCTATCAAATATGTGGATTCATTGAGGTTTGAAACCTTGAAAAACCATCGCACGATTTATGCCGGAGGAGGAATTTCTCCCGATAAATTCGTAGCGCTCGACACCACGGAATACACTAAATATTATCGTAATGTCGTGGCAAAGGGGCTTATCAATAAATTTGCCATCAGCTATGTCGACAGAAATAGAAATGAATTGAAAAAGAAATATAAAAATGATGAGATTTTCACCCGCGATTTCGTCATAACTCCCGAAATGCTGCAAGAGCTCTACGACATGGCCTCCAAAGAGGACATAGAATTCAATGAGGAGGAGGCCGCAACAAGCGCTCCGCTCTTCTCAATGGTGCTTAAAGGGCTTATCGGCCGCGACGTTTACGACAGTTCCACATACTATCGTGTCTATAATACTCACGACCCCATTTTCAGGGAGGCTTATCGCCTGATAAATTCCGATGATTACGACAGGCTTCTCTCTCCCCAAAAGTAGCCCGCAATCTCTCCTCCCTCTTCTCTTCTCCTCGAAATTAATTTGAAATAACGATTTCATTATGAAACATATCCAATTAATCTGCTTTTTAGTTTTTGCCGTCTTCGGCGTTCATTCAATATCAGCCGCGAATCAGATTTTCATCCCTTTGTCGGGAGATAATCAGCTTGTCTTGCCGATCTCTTTGATTGAAGAAACGGATTCTGTGGCAGAAGTTGTCGACACCATTCCCATCAAGACGCCGGCAGAAGTCATAGCCGAACTCCCAGCACCGGAAATCGGCCCGTTTGATGTGAACATGCTTTTCAGTCCGCTCGTTTTTGTTGGCTACAGAACAATGCAGGAAGAAAAGAAAAAACCTGAAATAAACCATCTCGACGGTTTGAAGGTGATGACATACGTTGAGCCTCTCCCCGATTCCTTGACCGTTATCGGAGAATTTTTCGAACCCATAGAGACAGAGGAGCCGGAATTAAAGAAAATCGACCTCGGCAAAACTCAAGACTGGTTGAAAAAGAATGTTCTTGCACAGCGTGCTCAGGCCGACATTCATTATCTGTATATGATAGAGAATCCCGACAAGATTGAATATGCGATCTGGGATCTCCCGGAGCCCCCGTCTCTTTATGACGACCACATGACTTTCCTGAAGTTCATGAAGAAGCAAGAGCTGCCGGAAGTTGTGGCTCCTCCTCAACCGGAAGTTGCCGAACTCGAAGTGCCCAAGATCCATTGGCTTCATAAATTCAACACTGGAGTACAATTCTCTCAGGCCTTTATCTCTCCCAACTGGTATCAGGGTGGCAATGATTACCTTTCGCTGCTTTTCAACTTCAACTGGAATGTGCAGTTAAATCAGGCTTTCCATCCCAATCTGCTCTTCCAAAGCGACTTGCAATATAAGCTTGCATTGAGTTCCACTCCCAAAGGGAGCATAAGGAAATACCAGATCTCTGATGATGCTTTCCAATATAACCTCAATGCCGGTCTCAAAGCCGTGGGCAATTGGTATTATTCTCTGAATCTTCTCTTCAAAACCCAGTTGTTTAATAACTGGGAAGAGAATTCCTGGAAACGAACCGCTTCTTTCCTCTCTCCGGGCGACTTGAATGCCGGTCTCGGTATGAGCTACAGCCGCACGAACAAACTGAAGACTTTCCAGTTCACCTTGACAATTTCTCCTTTGTCTTACAACTTGAAAACCTGCATAGCTCCCAACGACAAGATTTCCCACGAGCAATTTAACATCGAACCCAATAAGAAATCAAAGAGTGAAATCGGTAGCAATGCGGAATTCAATATGACATGGGGAATCACTTCGAATATATCTTACAAGACGCGGATGTTCCTCTTCTCTGACTATCATTATTTCCTGAGCGACTGGCAAAACACATTCTCTTTTGACATAAATAAATTCCTCTCCACCCAGCTTTTCGTGCATCTTCGTTGGGACACTTCAGCAGAAAGCTATGGTAGATGGAAAAAATTCATGATGAGGGAAATTCTCAGTTTCGGCCTTTCCTACACATTCTCCACAAAATAATGACATGAATGAAAAGCCGTTGCCTTAACAGTCGGTTATTTCTCTTCCTTCTGATATCAATAGTGTCAGTTGGTTTCAGGGCATTTGCTGTATCTCCCCGGGTAGCCTACGATATGGATATGGCCTGCGAAATTTGTGCCGCCCTTCCGTTGGAAACGGTCGAGGGAGTATGGCTTTATCCGGAGGATAATGTCACCGTCCTGATTCTTAAAAATCAAAATCCGGTGGCTGCTAATGTCTATTCAACCTACACCATTTCTGTTGTGGAAACTTCTGACGCTCGGTTGCATCCCGGTGATATTTTGGGACAATTGTCTGCTACCCCGGAATCCGGAGTTTATAAAATCGAACTGGCTACAGAGAAAAAAAACGATCTTCTGCTGAAGCCCAAGACCTGCATGGCAAATTTGGGCAAAGATGGCGACACTTTCATTTTTAAAAAGCGAAACAGCAATTTAAAGACAAGATTAAATCTTAATCTTAACAGATTGCTACCGGGATTTTGGAAAATTGTTGGAATAGGACTCTCTTCAAATTCCGGAAACTCTGCAGCCGCGCCCGTAGGGATGATTAAAGTTTATCCCTCCTACGACGGCAACGGGTCTTCAAGAAGAGAAACACGTTATCTTTAAAGGCCATGAGATATCCCGTTGTTTCTTTGATTGTATCCATGGCTTTTATTTTCTTTTGCCATCCCTGTGCAGATGCTAAAAAAATAAGGCTGTCTCATTCTGTGGAAAAAAGTTCCAAGTCTGATAAGAAACTGAAAGAAAAACAGTCTCTGCAACAAAGCCGCCAAATCAATCTCGCGGATTCCTTGGAATTTATCGGCACTCCTGAAACTGACCTGTTTCTGGATTTGAAAAAGATCGATTTTTCAGGCTATGACAAAGAACCGAATTCATCAGTTGAGTCTTTCATTCTGACAAACCCTACAGACCGGACTCTTCTATTTTTCAAGGTTAAAATAGACTATCTTGATATGAAGGGTCGTATGCTCCATTCAAGGGTTGTGGAGCTCGATTGCGAGGTGCCTCCCCAAGAATCAAGAAAGTTTGATATTGCATCATGGGATAAGCAACACACTTATTATTATTATCTCGGCAATGAACCTAAAAAGGTTGCAACGCCTTTTCAAGTGAAATTTCTCCCTCTCTCTTTCCGCGTAAAGGAGGATCTCGCTGATTGAGTCTTCTTTGCCTGTGAAATATTTTTTATTAAATTTGTGATATTAGTGCTCGGTTATGGATAATAAAACCTTCATAGAAGAATTGTCAAGAAGACTCGACCTGTCAAGAGAGACCGTCGGGACTTTGATAGAAAATTTTTCGGAAACTTTGGGAAAGAGGGCTTCTGAAATGGAAGGCCTCGCGGTGCCTAATTTCGGTGTGTTCGAACCCCGGATGCGTCAGGAAAGAATCGCCCTTCACCCCGCTTCCGGAAAACGCCTGCTTGTGCCGCCGAGAATATCCCTCTCTTTTAAATGTTCACCTGCATTAAAACTAAAAATCAACAATGGCAAGTAGAATCTCTGTCTCAAATCTTGCCTCGCTGATGGCTGAAGCCTCCGGCAGAAGCAAAAAAAATTGCGAAGATTTTCTCAAAGAATTCTTCAAGCTTGCCGGGGAGGTGCTCGCTTCAGGCGAGAATCTGCGGATAAAAGGTTTCGGCAATTTCAAGATTTCCGAAGTGGAAACACGCAGCAGCGTCAACGTTTCCACAGGTGAAAAATATGATATCGAGGCTCACAACAAGATTGTTTTCACACCCTCAAAAGAACTGGCGGCTTTAATAAATTCTCCCTTTGAAGCTTTCGAATCTATCGAGATGGAAGATGAAATGCCCGACTTTGTGGATGAGGATGATTCAGTTCAGGAAGTGGCGATCGAGGAAAATGAACCGGGCAACCCTATACTGGAAGCCGGCTCGGATGAGGAGGAATTTGATGATGAATTGACCTATGAGGCTTATGCCGATGAATTGGAAGAAAACTATAATCCTTCAACACCTGCACCCGAGAAACAGGAGGCGGTTAAGCTCCCCGATCAGACAATGACAGCTCCTAAGGAAGTAAAAATGCAGGACATGCCTGAAACAACCGAATCCACTGAAACTATCGAATCAAAACCTCAAAACCCGGTCATTATGGAAAAGGAAAAAACCATTGCATCCGAACCCGAAGTTGTCTATGTTCAGGGACCCGACCGGTTTGGAAGGGGATTCTTCTCCGGAGCCATGACTTCTCTTGCTGTTTGTCTCATAATTTTTATGCTCGGCTGTTTCTTCGGCTGGTGGCCCGTGAATTTCGGCAATCCGGAAGAACTGGAGACTCAACCCGAAAAGCCTCAGATTGTGGTGATAGAACAGCAAGCCAACACTGATATAGAGCCCCCGCAGGAAGACATTGAAGAGGAAAAGGTCTACGACCATGTCTCCACAACAAGATATCTGACCACTATCGCCCGTGAACATTACGGAAATTTCAATTTCTGGCCATATATCTATATTGAGAATCAGAAAATCTTAGGTCATCCGGATCGAATCACTCCCGGCACCAAAGTCGTTGTGCCTCCTCTTTCAAAATATGGCGTGGACCCCAAGAATAAGAAAGATGAAGCCGAGGCTAAGAAAAAAGGCCTTGAAATCTACAGTAAGTATAAATGATGCAGCGATTTAGACCTGCATTTGAAAAAAATGAAATTCAACTTTTGCATAGTCTTGAATGTTATAACAACATAACATAATTATAAAAACATTCACACTATGCAACTTGAAGACATTAAATCGCCGGCCGACATTAAGGGCCTTGGTTATTCGGAATTGGAAGATATTGCTTCTCAAATGAGGCAGGCAGTATTAAACCGCACATCTCAGATAGGTGGACACGTAGGGCCTAACCTGGGCTCTGTTGAAGCCATCATAGCTCTCCATTATGTGTTTGATGCTCCTACAGACCGTCTTGTTTACGATGTTTCCCATCAGGCGTTCCCTCATAAAATGCTTACCGGCCGTGTTGACGGTTTTCTCGATCGGGATGATTTTTCCAAAGTGGGCGAATACACATGCCCTCCCGAGAGTCCGGAATATGATATCTTCTGGGCCGGCCACACTTCTCCGGCTTTAAGCCTCTGTGTGGGTCTTGCCAAAGCCCGCGACTTGAAGAAAGACCGCTATAATGTTGTGGCTTTCGTGGGCGACGGAGCCTTAAGCGGCGGCGTGGCTTTTGAAGGCCTTGATGCAGGAGGTGCTCTCAACAGCAATCTTATCTGTATCATCAACGACAATCAGATGGCGATAGCCGAGGATCATGGCGGCATTTACTCCAACCTGCGCCAGCTTCGCGAAACAAACGGAACAGCTGCCGACAACCTCTTCAAGTCTTTCGGCTGGGATTATATGTATGTGGCTGAAGGCAATAATGTGGAGAAACTCATTGAAGCTTATAGGAAGGTAAAGGATAGTTCGAAACCTACCGTTATCCATATCAACACTCAGAAAGGGGAAGGATATGTGCCGGCCGAACAATATCGCGAGGCTTTCCATTTCCGCAATCCCTATGAAATCGCTACAGGCGAGCTGTTGAAAATTCCCCCGAAGCCCAACTATACCACTGTACTCAAAGATTTCATCAACCGCAGTGCAAAGAAATATCCTCGTTTCTTGGTGATAACTTCCGCCACTCCCGACGATTTCGCTCTCACTCCTCGTGAACGCGAGGCTCTCGGAGAACACTATATGGATGTAGCTATCGCTGAACAAACCGGTGTCTCTGTAATGGCGGGAGCTGCCCGCGACGGTGCCAAAGTTGTGTATGGCGTTGTGGCCACTTTCCTTCAGAGAGCCTACGACCAGCTTGTGGAAGACTGGGCTATGGATAATTCACCGGCCCTTATGGTGGTGTGCGAAACCGGAATTAACGGAATCGTAGACCAGACTCACCTCGGTTTCTGGGATATCGCTATGATAACTTCCATTCCCGAAATTATTTATCTCGCTCCGGCTAATATGGAGGAATATGATGCCATGCTCGAATGGGCCCTGGCTCAGGATAAATTCAAAGTGGCCGTGCGCCAGCCGGTTTATTCCATCCAACATGCAGACTATGAAGTAGATAAGGATTATTCCGACCTCGATAAGTTTAAAGTTATAAAGGAGGGTAAGGATGTGGCTATCATCGCCGCCGGTGATTTCTTCGTGAAGGGCCGTGAAGTTGCCGATCTTCTCGCTGAAGCCGGAATCAATGCCACTCTTATCAATCCTCGCTTCATTTCCGGTGTTGACAAAGAGTTGCTTGACAGTCTTAAAGATAACCATCGCCTTGTAGTCACTATTGAAAACGGCTCTATTGAGGGTGGCTTCGGTCAGCGGGTTGCATCGGCTTTGGGCACTTCAGGACTTAAAGTTTTGAACCTCGGCCTCGAAAAGAGATTCGTAGACCGTTACAATGTCAAGGAACTTGAAGAAAAATATGGCCTCCTTCCGGAGCAGATAGCAGACAGAATCAAATCTCTTTTGTAAAATTATAAATGGGAAATAAAACCCCTTATTTTAATAGAACCCGATTACTTCTTGGCGACGACGTAATGTCTCGCCTTGAAGATATTCGGGTCATCATTTTTGGTGTGGGTGGTGTCGGTTCCTGGTGTGCCGAAGGATTGGTGCGTTCCGGAGTCGGTCATCTCACGATTGTTGACAGCGACCGCGTGTGCATCACAAATGTCAACCGACAGATGATGGCTACATCCTCCACTGTCGGCATGGTAAAAGTGGAAGCTCTTAAAAATCGTTTGCTCGAAATAAATCCCGATGTTGAAATCAATCCTGTTCAGGCCATTTATTCTGAGGAAACAGCCTCTATGTTCGATCTCGACAGCTATGACTATGTGATTGATGCAATCGACTCCCTGAAGGATAAAGCGGCTCTTATTCTTCATGCCACCCGCAGCAAGGCCCGTTTCTATTCATCTATGGGGGCTGCTCTTAAACTTGATCCGGTTAAGATCTCTGTGGCCGAATTCTGGAATGTCAGGGGATGTCCCCTGGCCAGAGCTTTACGCCAGAAATTCAAGAGGCAGCATGTTTTCCCGAAAAAGAAGTTCCTCTGCGTTTATAGCGAAGAGGTATTGGAAAACAAAGGAAAGGAATCTTCCTGCGGCACCGACCGTTGTGTATGTCCAAAAACAGAGAAGGGTCCCGGCGACCCCTCTCTGTCAAATCATGAATGGTGTTCCTCAAAAGCTCAGATCAACGGTTCGCTCATGCATATAACGGCTATGTTCGGTCTGACTCTTTCAGGCCTTGTCATTAAAGACGTTTGTAAATAAGCCGTTAAACTATTTTTTGCTTTTGTGAAACAATGCCTTAACGGATTGACCATTCAACTCCGTTTTTCGTGTCTTTCACATCAAAACCTAATGCTCCTAATTTGTCTCTTATAAGATCGGATGTGGCCCAGTCTTTCTGGGCTTTTGCATTCTTTCTGATCTCCATAAGAAGATCCACCGCACCTTCGTAGGCTTTGGAACTTGATGTATTTTCACTGTCATTGCTTACGTTCACCCCTAAAAGGTTTATAAGGAATACGTCAAACAGATGACGCAACTTTGTCAGATCCTCGGAGGATAATCTCACCGAGCCGTCGGAGGCGCTGTTGATAATCTTGGAGGCATCGAAAAGATGTGAAATAACCATCGGCGTATTAAGGTCGTCGTCCATCGCTTCATAGCAGGCCGTGATGTAATCCGGAACCTCTACCGTGGATTTTTCAGCCGGCAGAAGATTTTGAAGCCGTCTGTAGGTATCCGTAAGTTTCTGAAGCGCTTTTTCCGAGGCCTGCAGGGCCGCATTTGAGAAATCCACTGTCGAACGGTAATGTGCCTGCAATATGAAGAAGCGTATCACCATCGGCGAATAGGCCTGCTCAAGCAATGGATGATCTCCGGTGAAGAATTGCTCTAATGTGATAAAGTTATTATAACTCTTCCCCATCTTCTTCCCTTCTATGGTGATCATGTTGTTGTGAATCCAATATTTCACGGCATCGTGCCCTTGAGCAGCAACGCTCTGTGCAATCTCACACTCATGGTGAGGGAAAAGAAGATCAAGTCCTCCTCCGTGTATGTCGAATGTCTCTCCCAAATATTTCTCTCCCATTGTGCTGCATTCGAGATGCCAGCCAGGAAAACCTTCGCTCCAGGGAGATGGCCAGTGCATGATATGTTCCGGAGCCGCCTTTTTCCACAAGGCAAAGTCAAGGGGACTTCTTTTCTCTTCCTGACCGTCAAGGGCTCTTGTGGCCGAAATCATATCCTCGATATTGCGTCCCGAGAGCTTCCCATAGGGATGATCCTGATTGTATTTGGGCACATCGAAATATACGGAACCGTTGCTTTCATAGGCATAGCCGGATTCAAGAATCTTCTTGATATATTCTATCTGTTCGATGATATGGCCGGAGGCATGGGGCTCAATGCTCGGCGACAATACGTTCAAGGCTTTCATGTCGTCATGATAGCGGTTGAGATACAGCTGCACCACCTCCATGGGCTCGAGTTGTTCCAATCGAGCCTTCTTTGCCACCTTGTCTTCGCCATCGTCGGCATCATGCTCCAGATGACCCACATCTGTGATATTTCTGACGTATCTCACCTTATAGCCCAGATGCTGGAGATATCTGAAGAGGATATCGAAGGTGATTGCCGGACGGGCATGCCCCAAATGGGCGTCGCCATACACAGTCGGGCCGCATACATACATCCCTACTCTTCCCTCATGGATCGGTTTGAAGGGTTGCTTTATACGGCTCAGTGAATTATACAATGTAAGGTTATGAGTCATAATTTCTGATTTCTCCTTACGCTGTTTATGTCTGTTTAGTTGTTCCCGAATCCGGAAGCGTTACCGCCGCGACGCTTGATCTCTCCGAACTGTGCCTCATATTTCTTCACATTGTCGGTGAGCGCAAACATAAGCTGCTTTGCATTTTCCGGAGACATGATCACGCGGCTTACTACCGGTGCCTGTGGCATTCCGGGTGCTGTATAGATGAAATCAATCATAAACTCATTGGGGCTATGACCGATCATAGCGAGATTGCTATATTTTCCGTCAGCAACTTCCGGACGAAGTTGTATTTGCAATTGATTCTTGTTTTGATTTTCGTTTGCCATTTTTCTTTCCTTTTTATATGAATTATACTTTTATACTTATGGTTTGTGGTTTGTAGTTTGTAGTTTATGGGTTGTGGTTTGTGGTTTATAGGGTTATTGTGGGTAGTTTGTAGTTTGTGGTTTATTGGGTTATTACTGAGGAGTTCCAATTACTAATTACTAATTTCTAATTACTAATTAATCAACTGAATCCCGACTGAATAACCCCGTCGATAATCGTCACTCTCCTGTCCGCTATCTGAGCCATCTCCGGATCGTGGGTGACAATAACAAACGTCTGTCCATAGTCACTCCGCAACCTGGAGATTATCTCTTTAATTTCGTCACGGTTTCTTGAATCGAGTGAACCGGTGGGTTCGTCTGCCAAAACGAGCGAAGGGCGATTGATCAATGCCCGGGCTATGGCTGCCCGCTGTTTCTCCCCTCCGGAAAGCTCCGACGGCTTATGGTCAAGGCGATGAGCCATCCCTAATTCATCGAGCCATCTTTTAGCCTCCGAGAAAGCATCTCTTTTCCTTTTTCCGGCAATCAGTGCCGGCAACGCCACATTCTCCAAAGCTGAAAATTCAGGCAGCAACTGATGAAACTGAAAGATGAAACCCAATTTCTCATTACGGAATTTCGAGAGTTTCCGGTCTTTTAGCTTTAAAAGGTTTTTTCCGTCAAAAACCACCTCTCCACTGTCGGGTTTGTCCAACGTGCCCGCAATTTGCAGAAGAGTGGTCTTACCGGCCCCTGAAGGTCCTACTATCGACAGTATCTCCCCCGGATTAAAGCTTAACGTGATATCATTAAGCACCTGTATCGGTCCGTAGCTCTTCGATATGTTCCTCAGTTCTAACATTCAGGCCTCTACGCTTATTTATTCTCCTCTCCGCGTGTCAGCCACGAACCCTCGAAACCGGCCTCACGAATAGCGCTTTCCACTTGGGCGGCATGCTCAGAATCCTCGGGCAAACCATGCACATGAAGCACTTTGTCGGTGGTTTCAAGTTCAAGTTTCAATTCTGAATTCGGGAATTTGCGCTCAACTGCGCTCTTTATCGCTGAAACGCAATTCTTACATTCTGCGTTGGTCTTGAAGTCCATATCTTTATCTTTTTTAGGACAAAGATAAAGAAAAATGCTGATAACGTCAAGTTTGAAAGTCGTGAACTTTCCGAGGGTCGTTCCGTTGAAACTATATACATATATAATATGGAGAAACTGGTTATCATCGGAGGCGGCTTTGCCGGAATCAATTTAGTGTCGCGCATCGACACTTCCAAATATGAAGTCAAACTTATCGACAGAAACAATTTCCATTGCTTCCCGCCCCTCTTTTATCAGATAGCCTCCTCGGGTCTCGATTCCTCCAATATCTGCTTCCCCCTCCGTCGAGAACTTCATAAGAAGAAAAACATCACATACCACATGGGTCATGTGAAAGGTATCGACGTTGAAGCCAAAACCGTCACTACAAGTTATGAAACTATCCCATACGATAAACTTGTGATCGCCGCGGGCACCACTGCCAATTTTTTCGGTCTCCCCGATCTTGATAAAAAAGTATTCGGAATTAAGACTGTGGCCGAAGCCTCCTACACCCGCGATGAAATCCTCGATCGCCTGGAACGAGGCGCAATCTGCAAGGATCCAAAACGTCGCCGTGAACTCTTGAGCTTCCTTGTTGTCGGAGGTGGTCCCTCCGGAGTGGAGATAGCCGGAGCACTCGGAGAAATGAAAAAGGATATCCTGCCGCGGGAATATCCCGAACTCTCCCCCGACGATATAAACATCACTCTCGTGGAGGGTAGCAACCGTCTTCTCGGTGCCATGGATCCGAAATGTTCGGAGAAAGCTTTGAAATATCTGAAGTCGCTTATGGTGGATGTAAGACTTAATGAAGTAATGAAAGGCTATGACGACAAGATAGTGGAATTTGCCGACGGTCATAAAGAATATTGGGAAACAATCATCTGGACGGCCGGTATAAAAGGAGAACCGATGCCCGGTTTTCCGAATGAATTCCTGTTGAGAAACGGTCGCATAAAAGTGGATGAATATAACCGGGTTGTAGGGCTTCCCGACGTCTTCGCACTCGGCGACATCGCATGTTGTCCGAGTGAGCAGTATCCTAACGGACTGCCGCAGGTGGCTCAACCTGCCATCCAGGGGGCAAGATGTCTTGCCCACAATCTCAACAAGGGCAAGTTTGAACGTAAATTCATATATAAAGACAAAGGATCGATGGCTACCGTCGGCAAGCATCGCGCCGTGTTGCAGGTGGGTAATTTCGTAATGGGCGGCTATATCGCCTGGCTCGGATGGATGTTCATACACCTCATCTCAATATTGGGGATGCGCAATAAAATCAACGTTCTCCTCAATTGGACCTGGAATTATATCACTTACAGCACATCCCTTCGCCTTTTGCTTCGTCCGAAGAAATATCCCGAACGCCGTCATTGGGGCGACTGATAAAAA
>JAFLTV010000034.1 GCA_022509105.1 Muribaculaceae bacterium
CCATCCTAAGCCGGACTTTATACCGGCACCGGGCCATGGAGAGGACTGATTCAGTGGTGCAAAGTTAATAAGAGGAAAAGAGGAGGAATTGTCATTTTCGTCCTCAATGACTCACATCTTGTATATACCTTTATACATAACTTAAGAGGGATTGGCAAATTAAATTATTTTGTCAGTCCCTCTTAAACCGTGAATATCCTCAAATCTATTAATTCTCTGATTAATAATTGGTGCTGTATAAGATTTGAGGGGAATGTTATTTTTTTATGGAATTAGAGTCATTTGTATACATTTATCTTCAACTGAAAAATATGTGGTTTTTTCCCAACCGTTTATGCAATCAAGACCATCCCATTCCAGACCAAATGCCTTTGTTTCTGAAATAAAATTATCCCTTTCCTGATTATTATTAAACTTTATTTTTATGACTGTTGGATAAAAGTTTTTACTCGAGCCACTCCCCTCCATCTCTACTTTTATACCATCTTTTGAAAAATTATGACCGGATTTTGAAAAACCTAATTTTTGCAGATTACTTTCAATACCGGAACCCGGTTTAAATATCACCAGTGAATTATCCTTCTTCAAAAACAAGGAAGCCCCAAAATCAACGGGAGAATTTTCAGTATGACGGATGGTTTGTGAAGTACGGCTTTTCGATTTCTTTTTTGAAGTTTTGGCATCCACTGTTATTCCGCAGGCAACAATTGCAATTGCCAGCATACAGATTGTTATTATTTTTTTCATTCCATTTAAATTTATAATTTTTTGCAAATATAACTTTATATTTGGAATATCCAATCTCCAGCGTCAAAAGACTTAGCAAAGTAATGACGAGAAAACTGAATAAGATATTAAAATAATTACCGGGCTGCGATGGCATTGAAGCAAATGCAGTCCGGTAAAATGATAATAGAGTAATTTATTCTTTATACTTTAAGCTCTCTGTTTCTAAGCATAATATATGTATGCTTTGTTGAAAAGAGGATGGATTTGTTAGCTGAAGAAGCAAACCCAGATTACCAGGAATATGATGAGAATGCCGGCAATACCGATAATCCACCATGTTCCACTCTGGCCCCAGAAAGAATTCGGGCCCATTTCCGGAGTTGTCTCGGCAAAATTGCGGATCTCCTCTTGAGAAGCTTCCTCAATGGCCTCTCTTGCTTTTTCTCTTTTTTTCTCTTCAGCTGCCTCAGCTTTTTTAATATCTTCGTTTTCCATAACCTTTGTTTTTTATATGTTTATATTTGTTTCTCTTTTCTCTTAGAACCTATTTTTCAGATTCTTTACAAATTTAACACTTGAAACCCTATTTTTGATTATAAAAATTAAAATTTTTTATAATTAATTTTTCATAAGTCGTTTACATCCGGCTGATAATGCGTAAACTATCAATTAAAAACAATTTGAATTAAGGGCAGGATTCATTATCTTTGCTTTTTACATTATCAATAAATATAGAAAAGATGTTACAGAAAAGACTCGAAGAAGCTCTCAACCAGCAGATCAATGCCGAAATGTGGTCGGCTTACCTCTATCTCTCAATGTCTATGCATTTCCAGAATGAAGGCCGTCCCGGTTTCGCCAACTGGTTTATGATTCAATTCCAGGAGGAACAGGCCCATGCCCTCGCCCTTATGGAATATCTAAATGCCCGCGACTGTAAAGTTGTGCTTCAACCAATAAAAGAAGTGCCGACTACCTGGGATTCTCCTAAAGCAGCCTTCGAAGCTACTCTCGCACATGAGAAAAACGTTACAGCCATGATCAATAATCTCTATGCTATGGCTGAAGAGGAGAAGGATTTTGCCACACGTCAGAAGCTGAATACTTTTGTAGCCGAACAGGTTGAGGAGGAAGACAGCGTGCGTCAGATTATCGACGACCTCACTCTCATCGGTAACGATGGCACAGGTCTGCTCCAGCTTGACCGTGAATTTGCAGCACGCACTTTCACTGCTCCCCAACTTTAAGAGAATAACATTATACTATTTTAAGGGGTCTGTTTTCAAATCACCGGGATAATCCGGTGGATTGAATTTGATAAAACCCGACTTAGCCACGAAGAGGCGGACTTTCTGTTAGTCCGCCTCTTCGTGGCTTCATAGGAAAGTATTTTGATCCTCAGACTGCGATGCAGCTCCGCTGCTTCTTGTCTGATGTTTATCTTAAGCGTCGCCGACGCTTTTTCTCATTATACAGAATCTCCCCAAAGCCGGACTTTGCCTTTTTATATAATCGTGAGCACGCGTAAAAGAAGGTTGCGGGTAGTGTCGCCGAATCTCACCTTATAGGATTTTGAAGAAGCATCGTAGGCTTCAATCACTCCTTCTCCGAATATTTTATGACTGACGCGAGTGCCGTTGGCTACAGGTTTCTCTGCATTGCCTCCGAGTTCGTCGCGAAGCATGGCTACCATCTGCCGGGTGCCATCCTTTAGCGAAGGATCCATCACCCCTTCCAATTTCAACATCCAGTCAGGCACTTCCGACAAAAACCGTGAAGGGAATTTCAAGGCGCCGCCGTCATGCATATATCCTTCCGATTCACAGAGCCACAACATCTTCTCGGCTCTGGTCACTGCCACATACATCAACCTGCGTTCCTCTTCCTCTCCGTCTTCTCTTCTTTCCCTGATGGATCTATGGTTTGGAAAGATCCCTTCCGTGAGGCCAATCACGAACACTTCCGGAAATTCCAGTCCTTTGGCCTGATGAATAGTCATCATCCTTACTTTCTCCGATTCTATCGTGCGGTCTACATTCGTGAACAACGACACTTCCTGCAGATAGGAAATCAAATCGGCATCTCCCTCGTCAACCCTTCCGGACTCAAATTCCTTCATAGAGTTGAGAAGTTCCGCTATGTTCTCCAGTCTCTCCTCTTCCTCATCGTTACGGAAATGATCTCCCAGTCCGCTTTCCTTCAACACCCAGTCGGCCAGGTCAGAAACCCTCATCAGGGGTATGCGGTCTCTCTCGGCGTCTATTAGCTCTATAAACCGCATCAGTGTCGGCTTTGAAAATGTTTTGTCATAGATATGCAGCCGCAGAGCTTTCATCATCGAAACGCCCTCCTGCTCAGCAATGTCTGTGAGACGCTTCATAGAGCTGTCGCCAAATTTTCTTGCCGGCAGATTGATTATCCTGCGGAAAGCCATATCATCGTCATCGTTGGCCACGAGGCGCAGATACGACAAGACGTCTTTAATCTCCTTACGCTCAAAAAATCTGACTCCGCCCCACACCGTATATGGAATCTTCCTTTTAAGAAGGGCCTGTTCCACTTGCCGTGAAAGGAAACTGCTTCGATATAGAATTGCAATCTGATTCGGGGTCAGTCCCTCTTTTATCGCTTCCTCTATCCTGGCCGCTATAAATTCAGCCTCCTCCTTCTCTGACTTAGAATGAAGATGAACCGGCTGCCTTTCATTCAGCTTTACCGTAAACAAGTCTTTCGGAACTCTGTTTTTGTTATTCTCTATAATTCTGTTGGCAACATCGAGAATATCGGGAGTCGACCGATAGTTCTGAGCGAGAATTATATCCGTCTTGGCTTTAAAATCCACGAATATTTTCGGATTGGCCCCTCTCCATTCATATATGGCCTGGTCGGGATCTCCCACAATAAAAAGATTTCCGTGATGTTGGGTCAAGGCGTGGAGAAGCTTCCAATCATCACCGGTGCAATCCTGCACTTCATCCACCATTACGTAGTTGAGCTTCTCTGTCCAATATTTCCGGGCCTCCGGAAAATGATTCAGAATATAGAGGGTGAAATAAAGCAGATCATCATAATCGAGGGCGAAATTTTTAAGCTGGAGACGCAGATATCTCACTGTTGCATCCGGAGCAAACGATGAAGAATTCGGCAATAGATGTTTCTGAATATATTGCGTGGGTTCATAACCCTTAAGAGCGGCCACTCCCTTTAAGAACCTTTCCGCTGTGGTCTTTTTCCTGTCGATGTCAAACTCTATCATGGCTTGCTTTGCAAGCTGCTTGGCATCCTCCTCATCTATGATTGTGAAATTCTTGGGATACCCAATCCTGTAGATTTCCTGACGCAGAAATTTTGCGCAGAAACTATGTATGGTGCAAATAAAATCATTGACACTGCCCCGGTCGACCATTCCGGAAATGCGTCTTTTCATCTCCTGGGCAGCCTTGTTGGTGAAGGTTAGACACAGAATATTGCCCGGGCTTATGCCTACTTCATTCACAAGAAAGGCATAACGATGGGCCAGAACCCGGGTTTTTCCGGATCCTGCTCCCGCCACAACGCGCACGCGTCCTTCCGTGGCCTCTACCGCCTTCTGTTGTTGATCGTTAAGCTGCACAGTAATTTTTTCAGTCTTTATATATCAAGGCTACGGCTGATGCCGATATCCCCTCCTTACGTCCCTCAAATCCGAGTCCTTCAGTTGTGGTGGCTTTCACGGAGACCCGGCCGACCTCAGTATTCATTACTTCCGCCAGGGTCAATCTCATGGTTTCTATCCTGTCTTTTAACTTGGGCGACTGGGCCATGATAGTGATATCCACATTTGATATCTCCCAGCCCTCTTTTCTTATCATCGCCACAACTTCGGCCAACAAAATTTTGCTGTCGGCACCTTTAAATCTTTCATCCGTGTCAGGGAAATGATAACCTATATCTCTCAAAGCGAGGGAGCCTAACAAGGCATCGCATAATGCATGAATAGCGACGTCGGCGTCGCTATGTCCTAAAAGACCATGAGTGTGAGGCACCTTTACCCCACACAACCATAATTCACGATTCTCTACAAGTTTATGAACATCATAACCTTGTCCTATTCTATACATCATTATCTTCTTCTTTTTCCTACAAGGTCTTTAAGTCCGTCCATATCAAAACTCAATGTGAACCTTAAAGTCTGGTCGAGCGGTGAGCTCTGGGCTGTCGCAAGCATGTAGGAGGCATCAAGTCTCACCACATTGAGCGAGAAGCCTGCACCAAACGTAAAATAGCTTCTTCCTCCCTTGTTGGCAGCTTCGTAGTTATAACCCATACGGCCGAAGAATTGCTGATTGTAGGCATATTCAGCTCCAAACGACACATTTATCTCCTGCAATTCCTCTTTGAAACCGCCGGGAGCATCGGAGAAACTTTTGAATATTCCCGTGATCGGCGACATGTGTTCCCATTTGTCTTTTGCCTCTTCATATTCCATCTGGCCCTCAATGGTGTTCATGTCATAGTCCTTCTGACGGGGCATCGTAGGCACCAAGAGTTTGTTCAAGTCAAGTCCTATGGCCAATGTGTTGTAGTCTGCCAAGGGGAACATGAATTGGGCGCCAAGCCTCAGATTTGTAGGAAGGAACGCATAATTCTGTCCATGGTCGTAACTAACCTTCGTACCGATGTTTGAGATATTGAAACCCCATGCAAACTGACATTCACTGCGACCAACCATCGGATATGTGACGTAATATCCGGAAATATCAGCCGAGAAAGCACTCGCGGCAGTCGTTGTCTCGCCCGAGCCTACAATCTCATAGGATAAGTCTGAAAGTATATAGCGCAACACGACACCCATTGAAAATTTCTCCGACAACTTTCGAGAGTAGCCAAGATCGAATGCGAATTCATAGGGATTGATGGTCTGCACCGCTTCCAAACCTCCGTCGTCGATTGTCACCTCTCCTAAAGAGAAATAACGGAAAGAAGCGCTCAATGCCTGATTATCGCCGCTTCCTAATTTATAATAGCCGGTCAGGTCGGCAAGGAATATATCATTGACAATCTTCCTCAACCAGGGAGTGTAGGATATGGCTACTCCTCCGCTGCTATAAGCGAAGGCATATTTCGAAGGATTCCAAAACTGGGCATTGACATCGGGATCTGTGGCAGCTCCCAGATTTCCCATACCCGAACCTCTTGCATCCGGAGTAATACTAAGAGTGGTCACACCCGTATTCACCGGGTTGAAATCCTCATCTTTGATGTCATTCTGTGCAGCCATGGGGGTTACACAAAAAATTGCCGCCCCGGCTATGGCTATTCCTGATATTTTTCTTATGTCGACTGACATTGGCTTTGATGTCTGGTTAGTTTATTTTTATGACATCGGGCTCTTTTTCACCTGATGTGCATAATATTTTAACTTAAAAAGGCTCTGATTATTGCCTATTTTATCTTCACCGTGAAGGAAGGCTCGCCACAAAAAATCACATCCAGACGGTCGCCCTCCTTTATTTTCAATCCCGGTCCGACCGCCGGCAACATGACGTCGCCCATCTTTATAGTGTTGGTTTTCGAATATCGATGGATAAGTTCTTCCAATGGCTTCACCATATCTGCCGGTCCCAGGCTCCCTACAGATTCTCCATTCTTCAGCAACTCCACTTTCAGAGAATCATAATCATCTTCTATATTGCGGTATTTATCCGCCATTACAGAACGATCGAAAGAGACAGCCGCAGAGACAGGCAATCCCAGGGTGATTAATTCCCTTTTCATCTCTTCCAGACTAAAATGAAGCGCCGGAGCGATTTCCTTGAAGTATCTTTTGGCAAAACGGGGTTCTATATACTTACCAAGACGAGAGAATCTTACAGCCATCGACAGATGGACCTCTACCTCCCCTCCCTCCTCGGGAATATAAAACGGCTTGCCTGAATTGGATAATGCAGAATCTGCCACAACATACCAGCTCACGGGCTTCACATCGCCCTGAAAGTTATTGTCAATGACTATGACTTTCATGCAACAATGAGTTTCCTGGTCTTAGTGACTTTCGCACCGGTTTCTGTCGTCACCGTGGCTTTATAGAGATATATGCCCGGCTTGACTCTGGCTCCGCCATAATCTGTAAGATCCCATCCCAAAGTCACGCTTGAGCTTGAAATCTTGAAAGATGATGAGGAATCCGACCAAACTTTACGCCCGTTGATATCAAACACCTCTATCAAACATTCCATGGCGTCTGTTGCCGCATCCGTCGCTACTATAAAGTTCACGCTCGCAGTCGCAGGGTTTACATCCGTTGAAAGTCTTTCTATTGAAGGCTTCCACAATGCCGAAATATTGAATTCCAAGGTTGCCGACGATGAATTGTTGGCATTGTCCCACACCACAAATCTGAGAGTGTGCTTACCTTGGTCTACATTTGTTAACCGATAGGCTATGCTGCCGGCTGTGGGGTCATTTTCATCGGGCACATAATACTGGGATATATCTTCAAAATAAGTCTTCCCGTCAAGTTCCAGAATCAGGCCGTGGCCTATTCCGGCTTCAGAGACGCTTATTCCGGACTCATCGCTGAACCTGGCTATGACCACGGGGGAAGGCGACACCTCCTGACCGCTCACAAATGAGGGAGTGTTCAGATAAAAGTCATGGATTGTGGGGCCGTCATAATCATCGGCTGCAGTTTCATCATACCCATAGACATAGAGCTTTTCACAACTGCCGTTGGCTTCCACGCCCTCTTCCGAATAAGCATAAAGAGAAAGCAACGCCGGGGAATAGTTGTTTTCTATTTCTGTCGGCATATTAATTGTGGTTGACCATTTTCCGTCTATAACTTTCACTCTGCCTTTATAAAGGCGTATCTTCCGGTCGTTATATTCCGACACCACTCCATCCGAACCGTTGCCATTAGTGGTTATGACTCTTTCAGAATCATAAAGTTGAATTTCGGCTATGCCGTTAAAGCCTTCCTGCAAGTTGCCGTCAGCATCCTCTATATGGCCTGAAACCTCTACAGCTTCTCTGGCTTTAATCACAGGAAAATCTTCATCTCCATTTATATCTTTTCCGGCAATGCTGTCTACCTTTACGCTCATTGTCGGCCAAGGCATCCGTATTGAGGGATCTCCCATAAGACCGTATCTCAGTTTGTTGGCACCTGTTGTGCTTGCATTTTTCCCCTTTATCATAATTTCTCCGAAACGCAGAGGAAGCCCATTGCTGTCTCTGTCAAAAAGATATTGCGCCGTGGAGCGGTTTAAAACTCCGTTAGCAGAAATCAACACCTCACGACTCGGGCATATCATTCCTATAGTGCCGGCATCCGGCAGCAGCCACATAACCTCGGCTCCGCTCACATCATCCGAATCCCATCTCATGAATTCACAAGTTGCGGCATATATAAACGGAAGGCGCGTGTTGTTCATCTTGTTGATATCATTCCATGTCAGCAAGTATTCATGGCCCCATCCGCTCGGATTTGCATGCCCGATATAATCCAGGAATGCAATACCCTCGGAAAACTTATTCATAAGCCTTTCATGAGCGGCAGGATATGAAGCGCCCACTCCTGTATATTCCAAAGGATAGGAATCCAGATAGAGCTTTTCATACAGGAACTCCGAACCGTTGCCTGCTTCCTGCATTGCCTCGATGGTCTTCTCGGCCTGGTCGAGATGCACGCCGCTATCCTGGTCGTCAGCAATCACAACCACATTATTGCGCCATGATCCATAGTCGACTTCCGTCAGGAAGTTCTCGAGCTTTTCGATAGCTGCATTAGCCTCCGACAGGCTTTTCACGGGCATTCTGCCGACTGCCACATTGATGATGGCATTGCCAATATTGAATGTGCCCGTAATATCTTCCAACATTCCGATGTAGTCATCTGTGGAATAAGAGGTGGTTTCCGTCTCGCCGGTTGGCGACTGATAAATCGGTATGCGGGGATATCCGGCATTCTTCACAGCCGGACTCAGCATTTTGTTGTCGTAGGTGGGCCGGCTCATAATCAGACAGAACCGCGTGTAGGCATCCTCTTGGCCGCCTGCACGGTCATACCACATTTTCAACAATTTCCGGAAAGCGCTCAGATCCTGACTTCCGCTTGAAAATTCATTATAAATCTCCTCGGGCGTCAGTATCGCCAAAGTCAGCCCGTCGGTTTTGGCATGCAATGCTTCAAGCCTGTTGGCGGCTTCCAGATATTCCGGGGGACAAATCACCAACATGCCCGGAGCCTCCATGGCATGTATATTCTGATTCTGAATCTTTCCGGCGCTCTCTACAGTTCTTGTGATTTTCGATGGCTCGAAAGCCACAAATTCCTTATATCCCGGCTCTGTCTTGAAACTCAGGGTTGTTCCATTCAAGGTTCCATAAACCTCCACAGGGTTTGTGGGATCGGTGACATCCCAAACCACAGTCGTGGAGCCTGCACCTTCAAGCCTCACTTCGCTTGTGGCGGCAGGATTTATATAGAAATACAATTCCGGACCTGTCAAGGCAATTGACCGGGGATATTCAACCTCTATATAATCCAATCCGGCTTTGGAGACTGTGCCGCCTCCATTGAATTTTATCGTCAAATCAAGATTTGTGCCCACATCGGCCACTTCTTTCACTGATTTTGTCGTGACAATCAGTTTTGTTGCCGAATAATTCATCTTGTCGGCATCGGCAGCTGTCAGTTGCTTGCCATTTGCCGAGATTGTAATCGAAGAATTTCCCGTGGCCTTGCATCCGAAAGCAGTAGTCACTACGGCATTCCCGGTGTTGCCGGGCAGGGGAAACGAAAAAACCCGGGTGGACGATGTGCGGAAATCCTCTCCAAGCATAGTCCTTCCCGTGTCCATAGCCATAAACAGATCCTGTTCATGCAGCAGACGCTGTGTGAAGTTTTCTATAATTATATCGCTTCCCGAAGAGATGGCCGACAATTTATCCGGCTTCATCTGCTTTCCTTCCGCATCACTCAGAAAATAATAGGAATTGTCGGAATATGGGTGCGTGTTATGACTATACATCGTCTTTGAGGATGATGTGGCAAGCGACCATGATTCGTTGCTATGTCCGAAGAAAATTATTCCTCCGGCCACACGCAAAGATTCCACCAAAGGCAAATCATCCGGAGAGTCAAGTTTTTCCGAGATTATCCTTCCTCCGTATCCGTAGACATTCACAGCTTCAGGGTTGGCGAAACCAAGGCTTGCAAGCATAGCGTCGCTGATAAACTGCATCCCTGTCTCCTTCACCTCTATCTTGGCCCAGCTGCCTGCGGACATCACTGAATTAGAAGCATAAAACTCCGGTGAGAAGGCTTTGGCATTCACACAAAAAAACATAACCATCCAAGCCGGCATCACCATCCTGAACAGTCGTAAAGCGGATTTATATATTCGATTAGGCATTATCTTTTAAATAGAGCATTTTCTCTCTTTTGTTTCAACGTTTTTTTAACTTTTATATTGTCAAGGAGCCGACGTATAGGGCCAGATACCTCCTTGCAGGAAATTGTCCCATTCGTTCCAACCTCCGCAGAAAGTGTCGAGATCCACTTCGCCTTTCACTCCTTTCACTTTCCCGTGATGGTCGTATTGCCAGAAACTCCACTCCGCATGGATCGGATTTTCCTGAAAACGGCATATCCATAGCGGATAACCCGGCGCCACATCCCTCACATAATCGTAGTAGCCGTCGAAGTTTGTATATATCATCACCCTGTGGCCTGACAGGTTCATGTAATCGATCATATCCGACAGGCGCGTTTTAATTGTTTCAAGCGGCACCGAATCTACATTCCCGGGCTTCTCGATATCGATAACCAGACCAATGTCAGGCCTGCGGTTGCCTATGGCATCCAGGAAATTAACAGCCTGCTCCACCCCTCCCTTGTCAAATCGGAAAAAATGATAGGCTCCCGTTTTCAAGCCCGCTATCTTCGCCTTATCGTAGTTAACGAGATACATGCTGTCTTGATAGTTTGTGCCCTCCGACGCTTTGATGAAAACAAAATCGATGCCATCGTCGGCAACTTTCTCAAAATCTATGTCGCCGTTATGACGCGAAATATCAATGCCTCTGACGGGATATTTCTCCGGGTCTACGTAAGGAGGCGAATAGCGAAACTGCACATAGGCCCACAATGCAGACACTATCAGAAGACAAACAACCGCTATAAATCCAACAGCTGCTATGATATCTTTTTTAGGTCGGCTCTTCAGATAGCGCATATTGCAAATATAAACATTTTCTGCCTTCTATAAAAATCATTACCTTTGTTCTTTGAAAAATATGGCCTCTGGTTTTTATATGATTCTCGCTATCGCCGTGGCCCTCGCAGCCATTATCTACGGATTCTGGAGAGGGCTCTCAGGGCAGTTGGCCTCGTTGCTCGGATTTGCATTCGGAATCGTGGCCGCTCGTATTTTCACTCCCGAGTTTCATTTCTATTTCAAAGACTTTGTTTCGGTGCTCGTGGAAGAGCCTTACGAAGAACTGGCCGCGAATGCCTTTTGCGCCTCGGCAATATATATTGCCACTTTCCTGCTTTTCAATCTTTTCTCTCCGATTTTGCGAGGCGCGCTCTCAGTCTTTGATGTCGGAATCCTCAACCGTATTGCCGGAGCCTTGTTCAGTCTGACAGCGGCCTTGCTGCTCGTTTCTATTTTTTTCACCCTGCTGCTTTGTGTCAATCCCGACTGCGGTTTGCTGAACTACGAAAAATCAGACGACGGCAACCTTGCCGCCGCCATCATGGACATGACGCCCGCGTTTCTGGGCTGTCAAGGTGCCGACGAGCTCGCCCATCTTGTGCAATTGCAGCAGGCGGCCACGATCAGTTGCAACTTTAATGACCCCCAAAATGTTATTATTATAAAGGATATATCATTTAGCGATGTTAAAAATACATGATCTCAAAGCCGAAATAGACGGCAAAGAAATACTCAAAGGGATAAATCTTGAAATCAACGCGGGAGAAGTTCACGCCATCATGGGCCCGAACGGCTCCGGAAAATCCACCCTCTCGATGGTGCTCGCCGGAAATCCCGCTTATCAGGTGAACGGCGGTTCCGTGGAATTCTGCGGCAAAGACCTTCTGGATATGGCTCCCGAAATCAGAAGCCATGAGGGACTTTTCCTCGGGTTCCAGTATCCGGTGGAGATTCCCGGTGTCTCCATGGTTAATTTCATGAGAGCGGCAATAAATGCAAAAAGAAAATATTTCGGACTTCCCCCTATGAGCGCCACGGATTTCCTCAAGATGATGAGAGAAAAACGCTCTATTGTAGAGCTTGACAACAAACTCGCCTCGCGTTCCGTGAACGAAGGATTCTCCGGAGGAGAAAAGAAACGCAACGAGATTTTCCAGATGGCTGTGCTCGAGCCTAAGCTTGCAATCCTCGATGAAACTGATTCGGGTCTTGACATCGATGCCCTTAGAATTGTGGCCAACGGAGTCAACAAGCTTAAATCATCCAACAACGCCACAATTGTCATCACCCACTATCAGAGACTTCTCGATTATATCAAACCGGATTTCGTGCATATCCTTTATAAAGGTAAGATTGTCATGACCGGAGGTCCCGACCTCGCCCTTGAGCTTGAAGAAAAAGGCTATGATTGGATTCGTCAGCAGGCCGATAATGAATAACCCGAATGTTATGTTATGAATGCCCTGACACAATATATAGAGCTATATCGCAAGAATTCCGATCTTGTAAATAAGGGAAGCTCCTCGGTCATGAACCGCCTTCGCCGGGAGGCTCTTGACATGATCGAGTCAACAGTTTTGCCCAAAAAAGGAAGCGAGAATTATGAGACAATAGATCTCAACGCTTTGCTTGAACCAGACTACGGAATCAATCTTGCAAGAATTGATATCGACGTAAATCCCAAGGCTCCTTTCCGTTGCGGGATTCCCAACCTCACTCCCTCCATCTTCTTTCTGGAAAATGATATCTATCGTGAAATCAAAGATGCGCGGAAGAACTTTCCCGAAGGATTATATGTAGGAAGCCTTCGCAATTTCTGTGACGAATATCCCGAAGTAGCCGCAAGATATTATGGCAAAATAGCCGATATCAGAAATCCTCTCGTGGCCCTCAACACTCTGCTTGTACAGGATGGAATCGTGATTTGGGCCGGGAAAAATGTCGAAGTGGATTTCCCGATTCAGATCGTTTCTATTCTTGAAAACGGCATGCCTCTGATGGCCTTGCGCCGTTTGCTCGTGATTGCAGAAGAGGGAGCGAGCCTTAAAATTCTGACTTGCGACCACACTCAGACTGAAAAAATGAATTTCCTGAACCTGCAGACGATTGAAGTCATTGCCGGAGAAGGCGCCACCGTCAGAATCTGCGAAATGGAAGAATCAACGGAACAGACTGTGAGATTATCTTCCATGTATGTCTCGCAGGCTCAGTCAAGCGACGTGTCGGCCGTGGGCATAACGCTTTACAACGGAGTCACACGCAATGAATATAACTGCAATTTCACAGGCAAAGATTCCTCCCTCCGATTGGCAGGCATGGCCATAGAAGACAAAAAACGAGTCATCGACACTTACTCGGAAGTGGTTCACGCATTTCCGGGGTGCCACACCGACGAGCTCTTCAAATATGTGGTTGACGATGAGGCCACAGCCACATTTAACGGCATGATAAAGGTGTTGAAAGGGGCTGATAAAACCGAGGCCTATCAAAACAACAGAAATATAATCGGCAATGAGGGCGCGCGAGTTTATTCAAAACCGCGTCTGGAAATATATGACGATGATGTGAAATGCAGCCATGGTTCGGCTATAGGCCAGCTCGACCAAAAACAGATTTTCTATATGCGCACACGCGGCCTGTCGGAAGAACAAGCTGTCTTCCTTCTCAAGCAGGCATTTATGAGCGATGTCATCGACCTCATCTCGCTGCCCGATTTCCGCCAGCGTCTCCATACTCTTGTGGAAAGGCGTTTCGCCGGAAAAGACCGCAATTGTTCTTCCTGCCGTTCCAACTGTCTTGGCGATGATTGATGTTGATATTATCCGGAAAGAATTTCCGATATTGGAGCGGTCGGTTGCCGGGAAGCCGATGGTATATCTCGACAATACCGCCACATCGCAGGCTCCTCTATCCGTAGTGAGAGAAATAGAACGGATCTATACCCATAGCCGTGCTAATGTTCATCGTGGAGTCCACACACTCTCCCAGGAAATGACCGACCTGCAGGAACATTGCAGGATGAGAGTGCGCGAGTTTATAAACGCAGGCTCCATCGAGGAGATTATTTTCACTCGCGGCACCACTGAAGCCATAAATCTCGTGGCAAATTCTTTCGGAAGTTTTTTCAAAGCCGGTGATGAAGTGATTCTCACAGTAATGGAGCATCATGCCAACATCGTGCCATGGCAATTGCTGAGAGAACGCATAGGTATTGTCTTGAAAGTGGTAGACATAAATGATAAGGGAGAACTGGATTTAGAGGAATTCAAACGGCTTTTCGGTCCTAAGACTGTCTTTGCATCTTTCTGCCATGTCAGCAATGTGCTCGGCACAGTCAACCCTGTAAAAGAAATGGTTGATTATGCTCATTCGCGGGGGGTGCCGGTATTGATTGACGGCGCACAGGCATCGCCACATCTGAAAATCGACGTGGAGGAGCTCGATTGTGATTTTTATGCTTTTTCAGCCCATAAAATGTATGGGCCCTCGGGCGTCGGAGTCCTCTACGGTAAAAAACAGCTGCTGGAAAAGATGCCTCCATGGCAAGGGGGCGGAGAGATGATCGGTAAGGTCACTTTCGAACATACCACCTTTGCCGACCTTCCATTTAAATTCGAAGCCGGCACTCCGGATTATATCGGCATCGCGGCCTTCTCGAAAGCTTTGGAATTCATTGACAATCTCGGACTCGAAAATATCGAGAGACATGAACTGGAGATTTCCCGATATGCTGAAGAGAAACTCAAAATGATTCCGGGAATCAAAATCTATGGAGAGGCTCAGTATAAAGGCCCTGTCATCTCTTTTCTTTTCAACGGCACACATCCCTACGACCTTGGCATGCTCCTCGACAAACAAGGAGTGGAAGTGCGGACAGGCCACCATTGCGCCATGCCGCTGATGGACCGTCTTGGAATCCCGGGCACAGTAAGGGCCTCCTTCGCCGTTTACAACACTTTGAAAGAGGCCGATATCTTTATTGAAGCGGTCAGGAAAGCCGCCGCTATCCTGTCTTGATTTTATTTTTTAAGGCGCGCTTCCCTGTCGCGAAATCTTTGCTTTCTTTTCTCTTCCTCGATCTCTTCGGCAAACTTGTCGGGGAAACTGAATTTTTGCCTCGGATGAGTCAAGGCCCATATAACAAGGCCGCATCCCAACAACACAAAGGGAATGCTCAATAGCTGACCTTGATTGATTCCATAGGTGGCGATCATCTCGTTTTCCCAATCCACCTGCACATTCTTGATGTATTCGATAAAGAAGCGGGGAAGGAAAATTCCTATGAAAAAGACGCCAGTGATAAGATAGGGCCGTTCTTCGGCATTCCTTTTCCAATACATCCACATCAAGACGGCAAAAAGGATGAAATAGCAGGTGGCTTCATAAATCTGGGTGGGATGCTTCGGCTCTGTCTCGCCGTTTTTCTCAAACACAAATCCCCAGGGAAGGTCGGTGGGGCCACCATAGATCTCACTGTTCATCAAGTTTCCAAGCCTTATCAGGCCTCCGACCAAGGCAATTGCAATCACAAGCTTGTCGAAGGTCCATGAAGCCGGTTTCTTTGTAACAAACCATGAAAACAGAAAGACCGCTATGATTATGGCGATTGTGCCTCCATGTGAGGCCAGACCGCCGTTCCACACTTTGATAATCTCTCCCGGATGTTGGGAATAATAGTCCCATTCATAGAAAAACACATGGCCGAGACGAGCCCCAACAATTGTGGCTATAACCACATAGGCCAGAAGAATCCCCAGCCATTTCTCCGGGGCTCCCTCATGCTTGAACATTCTGGCCACTATGTTATAGCCGATTATAAAGCCAACCGCGAAGGCGAGGCCATACCATCTTACCGTGAACGACCCCCAGCTGAACAGCGACGGGTCGGCATTCCAACTTATAAAATCAAGAACACTCACTGCTTATTTTCTACTGTTACCTACTATTGCTGCCGTATCCTGAGCGATCATCAGCTCTTCGTCGGTGGGAATCACCACAACGTGCACTTTTGAATCCTTGCCGGAGATTTCAATCTCTTTTCCTCTCACCTTATTGGCTTCTTCGTCAAAAGTGATTCCAAGGAATTCAAATTGCTTGCAGATAGCGGCCCGGGTGTCTGTCTGGTTTTCACCTACACCGCCGGTGAATACGATGACATCCACACCGCCTAACACTGCTACATACTGGCCGATATATTTGATGATACGGTATTCATACATATCCATGGCGAGCTTAGCCCTTTCATCACCATTTTTTATAGCGCTTTCAATGTCTCGCATATCGCTTGAAATGCCGGAAACGCCTTTCACCCCGCTCTGCTTGTTGACAAGATTGCTCAACCCTTTGGCATCGAGATTGTCTCTCTCCATTATATAGATCAAAGCGCCTGGGTCAACATCACCGCTCCTGGTGCCCATCATGAGGCCCTCTGTCGGAGTCAGACCCATAGAGGTGTCTACGCTCACTCCGTCGCGTATAGCCGTTATACTTCCGCCATTGCCTATGTGGCAGGTGATGATTCTTTGTTTTTCATAGGGCAGACCCAAAAATTCGCAAGCTCTCTTTGATACATAGCGATGGCTTGTGCCATGGAAGCCATAGCGTCTCACACCATACTTTTCATAAAGTTCGTAGGGAAGAGCATACATATAAGCCTTTGCCGGCATTGTCTGATGGAAAGCCGTGTCGAACACCGCCACCTGAGGCACTCCCGGAATCAAAGATTCAACGGCCTCGATGCCGGTGACATTAGCCGGATTATGAAGAGGAGCCACACTATAGGCCTCTTTCACTTTATTAATAACTTCGGGAGTTATCAACACCGACTTGTTGAATTCCTCCATGCCGTGTACGACTCTGTGGCCTACAGCCTCAATTTCATCCAGGCTCTTTACAACGCCGTTCTTAGGATCTGTCAGAAGGTCGAGCACATTCTTCACAGCCTCTTTTGCTGTCGGCATCTCAACATAGATTGTCTCTTTCTCTCCGTCAGGTTTCTTAAACTTCAGGAAAGAGTCGGGCAATCCGATTTTTTCCACGCCGCCTTCTGCCAGAACCTTCTTTGTCTCAGAGTCTATCAATTTATATTTCACGCTGCTGCTTCCGCAGTTTAATACGAGTATCTTCATTTGATTCTTGTTTGATTGTTAGTGAGAATTCGTTTTCTCCTTTGGATGTTTCTGTTTTAAGGATTTTCAGAGCCCTTTATCTCCGATGGCCTGGTTGCAGGTCACTATTATCGTATTGATAATGTCTTCAACTGTGGCTCCACGTGAAAGATCGTTTACGGGAGCTGCCAGACCTTGAAGAATCGGACCTACCGCTCCGGCTCCCGCGAGTCTTTGCACAAGCTTGTAGGCGATATTTCCTGTCTCAAGCGATGGGAAAATAAGAGTGTTGGCCTTTCCGGCGACATCGCTTTCCGGCGCTTTAAGGCGTCCCACAGATTCAACTATAGCCGCGTCGCTCTGCAATTCTCCGTCAATCTTCAGCGAGGGATCAAGCTCATGGGCTAACTCCGTGGCTTTGATCACCTTATCAACCCTTTCATGGCTTGCGCTGCCCTTCGTTGAGAAGCTCAGCAATGCCACGACGGGATCAAGTCCGGCTATATCTTTAGTGGTTTTGGCAGTAGCCACAGCTATCTGCGCAAGTTCCTCTGCAGTGGGATCAGGCACTACAGCACAATCGGCAAACACAAGCATGTGGTCTTCGCCAAAGCTGCAATTCTGAGGCAAAAGCATGATAAATGCTCCGCTGACAACGGAAATTCCGGGCCTTGTCTTCAAAACCTGGAAAGCAGCGCGAAGCACACTTGATGTGGGGCTTAACGCTCCGGCCACCATAGCGTCTGCATCGCCGGCTTTTATCAGCAGGCATCCGAGGTATAACGGATTCTTTACAGTGTATCTCGCGTCTTGCAATGTCATTCCCTTCTTCTTTCGAAGCTCACAAAACAACTCGGCATATTTCTCTGTGAAATTAGCGTCGTCGGGATCATGGAATTCGGCCTCGCCTATATGGGCCAATCCCAGTTTCTCCGCCTCTTTCAGGATTTCTTCTTTCTTTCCTAAAAATACAATCTCTGCTGCTTTAATATTCAAAATATGGTCTGCAGCCTGCAATGTGCGAGGCTCTGTGGATTCCGGCAACACCAACCGCTGCGGATGCTCCTGGGCTTTCTTTGTAAGTCGCTCGAATAATGTCATGGTTTTTCAGATTTTTATAAGTTTATTTATCTTTTTTGCTCGCAATTATAAGCCTTTATTGCAAAGTTAAGGAAAATTTGCAGGCTTTACTCCCTTTAGACCATAAAGTTTTTGTAATTTTACACTCCGATTCTATCGACATCAATTTTTGTCAGCATCTTGCGATGAGATTAATCAAGCGTCTTTACGTTTTTATTCTTAAAAGTTTCCTGCCGCTTTTCGCGATGACATTCTTCATCGTGCTCTTCATCGTGTTAATGCAATTCCTGTGGAAACATATCGACGACCTTGTGGGCAAAGGCCTTCCCTTCTCGCTCATCGGGGAGCTCTTCTTCTATGCCGCGGTCTCCATGGTGCCTATGGCTCTGCCCCTTGCCATTCTTCTGGCAAGTCTGATGACTTACGGGAACTTCGGTGAGAAATTTGAGCTGACGGCCATGAAAGCCTCCGGCATCTCGCTGATTCACACCATGAGGCCCCTCATTTTCCTGGTTATCCTGATTTCTGTCGGCGCCTTCTTCTTCCAGAACAATGTCTTGCCGCAGGCACAGGTGAAAATGTGGACCCTCCTTTTTTCTATGCGTCAGAAATCTCCGGAAGTGGAGATTCCCGAAGGGGTTTTCTACGACCAGATTCCGGGCTACAACCTCCTTGTGCAGAAAAAAAACATGGACACCGGAATGCTCTACGACGTGATGATCTACGACGTGACAAGAGGGGGCGACAACACCACAATCCTGGTGGCCGATTCGGCCATGATGGCTTTCACGGGAGACATGAAATATCTTTATCTCCACATGTATTATGGAGAACAGTTCGAAAACCTGCGCGAACAAAAATCTCTTGATAAAAATGTGCCATTCCGGAGAGAAACTTTCCACGACAAGCAAGTCTTGTTGCCTTTTGACGCCAACTTCAACCGTATGGACGAGCAGGGCATCCGGAGCCAATATGTCGGAAAGAATATCACGGAACTGCAACACACCATCGATTCAATCGGAGAAAGAATAGATTCAACAGGACAAATTTACGCTAAGGAATTAAGAAAAAACGCTTTCCCGCTGTTGGTGGATAACCGCACAGGGCAACCCGTTTTCTCTGATAAGGTTGAAGAGAGAACTCCCCCTCCTCCAACCGGCCGGAACAAAGGGAAACAGATCGACAAGAAAATAAAAGAGGATAAAGAAAAAAGCGAGGCCGAAGATTCCGTAAAGACTTATCCGCCTATAAATCTCGACTCGCTGATTCGTTCGGTGCCGGGATCCAAACGCGACGACCTTTTCGACCGGGCTTTACAGATTTCAAGACGCCATGTCAACGATTATCAGTTTAAGTCTGCGATGGTCACCGACGACAAGTTTATAATGCGTCGACATGAAATCGAACTGTTGAAGAAATACACCCTATCGGTTGCATGTATCATATTCTTCTTTATCGGGGCCCCGCTCGGAGCTATCATCCGAAAGGGAGGTCTCGGCACCCCGCTGGTCATATCCGTGCTTCTCTTCCTTTTCTATTACATCATCGACAACGCCGGATATAAGATGGCTCGCGACGGGCGATGGGAGGTGTGGATCGGCATCTGGCTTTCAACCTTTATTCTCGCCCCCTTGGGAATTTACGTCACATATCAGGCAATGAATGATTCGGCTGTGTTTAATGCCGACAGTTATAAGAATCTCTTGCGTAAATTGCTCAGCATCCGCGATCCGCGAAGTGTGGGCAGAAAAGAGGTGATTATAAATGAAATTTCTGTGCCGGAAGCTCTCAGACGACTCACGCAGATGAAGACCCGTTGCCGTAAATTGGCCTGGACATTAGATAACAAACCCTCCTTCTTCCAATTTTGGGCCGGGCAGAATATCAACAGCCGGCTGTTGCATACAGGCGATTCTCTCGATGCCTTGATACAGTATCTCACCGACTGCCACAACAATGATGTTGTCGACAAGCTATCCGATTTCCCCTGGATTTATACCGACTGGATTCTCGACCCCTCACAGCCGGAAATAGTGGCAAAAGTCTTGAAATGGATTTTCCCTGTCAGCTATCCGCTTTATCTTGTCAGCCTCCATAAACGTAAAAAGATGGCCAAATCCCTCGAAACGGTTGCCGCTCTTTGCTCCGAGCTCTATTCAATCCTCAATCCGAGCTCAAACAAAAATTAAGTCCCTTTAGCTCATGCTTCGGCGAAGGAATTGATGGCCGAATCTGCAATAGAGGCATTTGCCTTTGTCGCAATATTCTTTCCGCAGATGAATCAGCGCCTGGCTTCGTAAAGCGTCTTTGGCCTGAAAACCGTATTCCTCCCATTGCCGTGTGATTCTGTTCTTTTCCGCCGGAAGATCAAGCATCAGATTGCTAATCTTCTCGCCCCTCACATAATCACCCGTGGCTGATGCATAGGCATAGAGAAGCGGGATTGCCACATTTATCACTAAAAGCATCTTGCTGGCGACTGACAGTTCGGAAACGGTATCCTTCCTTTCTGTGTCGAATGAAAAATGATCTCGCCAATAGCCGTCGGCCTTTAAGTTGAAAATATCTTTCAGCTCCTCAAGGCTTTCCGACGAGTCTTGCAATCTTGTGAATAAAGAAAACCCGTCGAGCAGCGAAGAAGCCAGCATTGCTATCCGACGGTGAGGAAAATTCTGGGGCCTGGTGCGTGAATATTTCCATTGTCCGGGCTTCATTGGACGCAAACCGTATTTTCTTGCCAGAAAATAATATTCCCTGCACAGACCCTGATAATATTCATCAAAAATATGATATGTGGGATCAAGCATCCCGGCTTGTCCGAAAAGCAATGACTCTATCTGAAACGGATTGTCGCTGTGATGATGAATCACTCTCAAAGGCAAAGATTTGCCCAGCATTTCAAAAGGATCTCCGTTGAGCCCGAATCCCAATCCGCGGGCCAGCATAATAAAGCACGTCTGTTCCCAGTCGTTTCCGGATTGCTGCCACAATTCCTTTATCTTCATAGCTTTCTGCTGAAGCCTCTCTATAGCAAGGGTTTCAAGCCAGTCGGTCTTCTGAAGATCAGTGAGATGCCCCAGACTTCCATGACATCTGACGCTGTCGGTGTGCTCGCTTAAAGACAGGTAGGTCTTGAATAATTTCTCCGGGAAAGTCATCTCCACCTGCGGGAGGATTCTGCCGTCAGGTCTCTGTATCTTTTTGTCAGACACAGCCACCACGTGAAGTATAACATTGTCGTAGGCAGGATCAGTGTCATGTCCGTGGCGATACCAGTCGGAGGCCTTCACGTGTATCTCCACGTTACCTATCCATTCAATGCCCTCTATCTTTACCTTGGAATTGAAAAAGTCAGGTCCGGAGTCATTGTTATGAATCCCCGGATCGATCACCTCTACATCCCGGCCCTCTACATCGCGAAGCCTTGCGCCCCGGATGCCGGTCTTCCATAGATAATGATAGAGTTTCTCCATCTTTTTGAATTCTTATATCATTCCAATTCTCCTAAAGGCATGAAATGCTCCATAGGATGTCCGCATCCCGGGCATTTGGCCGGCGGTTGCTTTCCTTCAAAAATAAAGCCGCAGTCCATGCATTGCCAACGTATGGGTTGTTCACGTTTCCAAACGGTGTCGTTCTCTATCTGTTGACGCATTATCGCAAACCTCTCTTTATGATGGCTTTCAACTCCGGCTATTATTCTGAATCTTACAGCTATTTCCGGAAAGCCTTCAGCCTGAGCCACTTTAGCGGCTTCCTGATAGGTCTGAACTCCTTCGATATCTTCTTCATGTTCCGCTACGGCAAGATTTTCTACTGTGGGACTCAGTATCCCCGGATCTACTTCCACCGGCTCTGTGATGACTACACCATCCTGTAAATATTCCAGGAAGGTTTCTGCATGCTGTTTTTCATTAGCCGCCGTATCTTCAAAAATCTTTGCAAAAAATAAATAATTTTCTTTCTTTGCACTCTTGGCAAAATAAATATATCGAGTATAGGCAGTGGATTCTACAATAAAAGATTTTGCAAGATATTTTTCAGTTTGCGTTCCTGTTAAAGATTTTGTAGCCATTTCACTTAATTTTGATTTTTAGTTCGATAAAATTACAAAAATTATCCTTATAGGTAAAAAAAGATGTCAAGGAATAACTCCTCGACATCATATTTGAGTTTTTTCAATAAAGATATTTCTTATACATTAGCATTTGTGTCTGCAGGTTTGAAGTGCTGATACGGGTGGTTGCAAGCCGGACACTTGGCCGGGGGTTCAACTCCTTCGAAGATATAGCCGCAAACGAGGCATTGCCATTTGATCGGTTCGTCACGCTTCCACACTTTGTCGTTTTCAATCTGCCAGCGCATGAGGTCGAATCTCTCTTTATGATGGTTTTCGATGGAAGCGATCGCACGGAAATGATCTGCGATTTCAGCGAAACCTTCCTCTTCTGCAACTTCGGCTGCCTGGGTGTATTCTTTCACTCCTTCGTTTTCTTCCTCACTTGCAGCAATCTTCAGACATTCCAAAGTCGGTTTCAAAACACCCGGGTCAACATTGATCGGATTTGTAACCACAACTCCGTCTGTGAGATATTTCAGGAATATCTTTGCGTGATGAAGCTCATTGTCTGCTGTCTCCTGGAAAATATTGGCAAAATGATAATATTCTTCCTTTTTCGCAGTCTTTGCGAAGAAGACATAGCGAGTGTAAGCTGTGGATTCTACTACGTATGCATTTGCAAGGTTTCTCTCTGTGCGTGTTCCCTTCAAATTGGGAGTTGATGTTGTGTCAGACATTTTTTATAGTTTTTTGAGTTAATATTTTTGTTGTTTTAATCTTTAAACAACATTAATCTCAAAATGGTTTTACCCGATTTATTCTTTTTTCATTAATTTTAAATTCCCATTCCAAGATTTATGCCAAGGTCAAACCTAAATTGAGTAACCAGCTCTCATATCATGCCCGAAAAAATATCCGGAATAATCCTGAATGTCAGGAAATATAATGATAAAAATTCCATCGTGACTATGTTTACCCGAAGCCGGGGGCGTCTTTCTTTCATTTCTCCCATTGGCTCAGGAAAACTGTCGAATGTAAGAAGGGCAAAACTTCAGCCTCTCTCTGTGATCTCCACCGATTTGAATTTCAAGCCCTCTGCCGAGCTCCAGAGACTCGGCTCCGTTGCTTCCGAAGAAATATGGACAGACTTATATTTCAATCCTTATAAAAGACTGCTTACAATATTCATTTCGGAATTTCTTTATCGCCTCCTCAACGCCTCAATGCCCGACACGCTCCTCTATGACTTTCTTGTGGATTCTTTCCGGCTTCTCGACCGTTCAAAAGACAGCATAGCCGATTTCCATATTCCTTTTCTGGTTTCTCTGCTCTCTTTTTCCGGCATCCAGCCCAATGTAGAGGGTTACAGTCCAGGCAAGGTCTTCGATTTCAGTTCTGGCTCATTTCTTTTCCCGGAAGCCTCCAACGGTCCGTTTATCAATGCCAAGGATTCCCAATTCGTGGCTTTGGTGGCCCGAATCAATTTCTCCAATATAAAAAGACTCCGGCTGACCAATGTCAACCGGAGGGAGATCCTTTATGGATTGCTTAATTATTTCAGCTTTCATTTTCCGGGTCTCGCTTCTTTGAAATCTCCGGAAATTTTGCGTCAATTGCTTGAATAAATCAATAGTTGTCGGGGAATCTTTCAAACCATCCCTGCGGCACGCCACATACCGGGCATTTCTTCGGCGCGCCCTTGGCCTCTACGATATATCCACACTTACGGCAATACCAAACAACCGGCTCTTCGCTCTTGAACACTTCTTCGTTGGTGACTCTTTCAAGAAGACGCAGGTAGCGCTCTTCGTGCATTTGTTCAACCTTGGCGATGTTCTTGTAAAGAAGCGCGATTTCGGGGAATCCTTCTTCCTGAGCTACATCAGCGAAGTTGGCATATAGGTCGCCCCATTCTTCTCTTTCACCGGCTGCGGCTGCTGCCAGATTCTCTTTTGTTGTGCCTACAGTGCCTGCGGGATAAGCTGCATTGATCTCTACCATGCCGCCTTCCAAAAGATTGAAGAACTGAGTGGCATGGCTCAATTCCTGATTGGCAGTTGTCAGGAAGATTGCTGCTATTTGTTCATAACCCTCTTCGATTGCTTTCTGTGCAAAAAGAGTGTAACGTGTACGTGCCTGACTTTCACCGGCAAATGATGCCAAAAGATTGTGTTCGGTCTTTGTTCCTTTGATTGATTTTCCCATGTTTACTTTTGTTTTGTTATTTTAAGTTTATGATGCAAATATAATAAATAAATTTATTTTACTATCTTTAAAGTCATTATTCTTTTTTCCTGTCATTAAAATATTTTTTATTTAAACCAACCATTATGAAAAAACAACTATTTATTATCGCGGGGTTATTCCTGCTCTGTTCCTGTGGGGGACATAACGCCGAAAAAATGCGTGAAGATTCAATTCGTCGCGCCGATTCATTGGCTGCTGCAGAGGCTACGGCAGAACAGGAAAGAATCGAAGCCATGCAGCGAGATTCCATTGTTGCAGCCAATGCCGGGCAAAAATACGACAATGCAATCTCTATAACCCCGGGCAAAAAAAATAAAAAACATGTGCCGGAATCTTCTTTCTATTCGATTCAATGGCCTTGCACCATCACAAACAACACCGATATCACGCTCTCTCCCGATGACTATCAGATTTCTTTTGTGGAAACCTACGAAGGACAGGATAAATATGGCGATTTTGTAGATAAAAATGCAACACGTACGATTCAAGGTCCCGAATTGGCACCGGGCGCTTCAGCCGAGGTGGTATTGAAAGGAAAAGACGCCACACAAGACCTCTCAAAGCCGAACGTGAAACTAACAATAAGCAAAGAAGACTTCATCTCCAAATTTAAGGAAGTTAAAAATTAATTGTTAAAATCCCCTCTTTTCAATCATAATGCCATAAGAAAATAAATTTTTATGGCATTTTTTTATTTTTTTCTTCATTTTTATTTTTTTATGTCAAAAATTATTTTTACCTTTGCCGTGTGTTTTTCATGGTATTAGATTTAAGGTTAGAGGATTAGTTGTCGGGATGACACC
>JAFLTV010000035.1 GCA_022509105.1 Muribaculaceae bacterium
ATAACTGCCGATTCATTTTTACCGAAAATATAGGAAAGTTTATTTGCAGATTACAGCGAGACAGAAACCGAGACCGAAACGCCCAAAGACAGACAAAACATCTCCCGTGAAGAATCACACCCAAAGACAGACAAAACATCTGCCGTGAAGAAACACACCCAAAGACAGACAAAACAGATCTGACGTGAAGGAATCACACCCAAAGATAGACAAAATATCTGCCGTGAAGGAATCACTCCCAAAGACAGACAAAACATACAGAGGGGGATATAAAACAAAAAGGGTCGATTCACATCGACCTCTATTTTTCCATAATACTTTCAAACTAACCTAACATCATGAAACGATTTTCTGAATATAAAACATCGCTACCTTAAAAAAGGTTCACAAAAAAATAAAAAATTTTTTATTATCTATATTTTTTACTTTTATAAACTATCCAAAGAGGCTGACAGTTACCGTGTCAGCCTCTTCGGATAGAGGGGGTGGGTGTATTGGTTAATCCTCAGACTGCGATGTATCTCCGATACTTCTTGTCTGAGGTTAGTTATCTTCAACCGCATCGCGGTTGTCTCTTTAAAGTCTATACAGTAAACTTGAATTGTGATGTATCTCATTTTGAACATTCTCATCTCTAATCTTACACGGAAATGGGATATTTATCTATATGGTCTAAAATGCTTTTTTGAAGGTGAATAAATTTATTCTTTGCGAAAAGAATTTCTGCTGTAATTAATAATTTACCCTCAAATGTAGAAGGGACACACGGCTCGTGTGTCTGAAATAAAAGATGACTAATATTTTATTTATTATCAGCGGATGCAATGACCTTGCGTCCCTTCAAAATTCGGTTGGGATATTATTTGTGATTATAGTTATTGTTTTCAGAAAAGACGATCTTAAGACTTAGGTCAATCTAAAGGCTTCGAGATATCTTTTTTACGTGTAAGGATAGGGCAAGATTTTAAATACGGGAATCTCAATAGGGTTAAATTTTAATAAATCTAATTTAAGCTATTGATATACAGATAAATAAGCAAAATAGGATTTTGTCGGATTTTTGAGATTAATAAATGAAAAAATCATTCAATAATTTTTTGTATTTTTGCATTAAACAAAAATATGATTTCTTTTGATGCAAAAAATGTAAAAATGCCGGAGTTCGACTATTCAAAGGTTGAAATCTGGCTTGGAGAGGTTGCGGCCGTTCATGATAGAATGATCGGCAACATTAATTACCTTTTTTGTGACGATGATGAAATTTTGAAAGTGAATCGTCAATTTCTTAATCATGATTATTTCACCGATATCATCACGTTTGATTATTCCCACAAGAAGAGAGTGAGTGGAGATATCTATATTTCTCTGGACACTGTCAGATCAAATGCAGAGGATGTAAAGGTATCCTATGATTCGGAACTGTTGAGAGTGATCGCACATGGTTTATTGCATCTTTGCGGAATAGACGACAAAGGACCGGGAGAAAGGGAAATAATGGAGAGAGAAGAAAACGCGTCATTAGAAATGTGGCAAAGAATGAAACAACTATGAAATTTGATTATGATGTCATAGTGGTAGGAGCCGGTCATGCAGGCTGTGAAGCTGCAACTGCAGCGGCAAAACTTGGTGCCTCAGTATTGCTGATAACGGCCGACCTTAACCGTATAGCGCACATGTCTTGTAATCCGGCTGTCGGCGGGATTGCAAAGGGTCAGATTGTAAGGGAGATTGATGCATTGGGAGGAAAGATGGGTATAATTGCCGACCTGACCGCCATACAATTCCGAATGTTAAACCGTTCGAAAGGACCCGCTGTATGGTCTCCGAGAGTGCAATCAGACAGAGAGAAATTCAGCAATCTCTGGCATCATATACTGGAAACAACTCCCAATCTTGATCTTTTTCAAGATATGGCAACTTCATTTATCTTTGAAGAAACAGGAAGTAAGTATAAAATAAAAGGAGTTAATACAGCCTTAGGTTTTAGTTTCAAAGCAAAAAAAGTTATACTAACAGCCGGTACATTCCTGAACGGTTTGATGCATTTCGGAGAAAGGCAGATCCCCGGAGGAAGGATATCAGAAACTAATTCCACAGATTTGTCTCAACAATTGGAAGAAATCGGATTCGAAGTTTTGAGAATGAAAACAGGAACTCCGGCCAGGGTTGACGCACGTTCGATTGATTTCAGTCTCACGCAGCGACAGGATGGTGATGATGCCGTGGAAGTGGTCGGGGAAAATTTAGAAGGAATTGCCGGTCCTCACATGAAATTGATAAAAAGAGATTTCCATAAATTCTCATTTCTTCCTGAAATAAAACGAGTGTTAAATCCTCGAAGCTGTTTCATCGTTCACACAAATCCTGAGGGCCATAAGATACTACATGAAAATCTTGATAAGTCGCCCCTTTACAATGGGCAAATCAATAGTATCGGACCCCGTTATTGTCCCAGTATAGAGACAAAGATTGTTACCTTTGCAGACAAAGAAAGCCATCAGCTTTTTTTAGAACCGGAAGGAGAGCAAACGAATGAAATTTATATAAACGGATTCTCCAGTTCCTTCCCATGGGAAATTCAATTAGAGTCACTCCAAACTATCCCGGCTCTCAAAAACCTTCATTTCTACAGACCGGGTTATGCTATAGAATATGATTATTTCAATCCGCTTCAATTGACTCATGATCTGCAGACAAAGCTGGTTGAAGGTCTATATTTTGCCGGACAAGTGAATGGAACAACAGGCTATGAAGAAGCCGCAGCCCAAGGTTTGATGGCAGGAATAAATGCGGCAAGGTCTATAACCGAAAAAGAACCTGTGATTCTCGGCAGAGACCAAGCTTATATCGGAGTGTTGATAGATGATCTTGTGACAAAAGGAGTAGACGAACCCTACAGGATGTTCACTTCCCGGGCTGAATATCGAATACTCCTTCGGCAGGATGACGCCGATATGAGATTAACACCTTTGGGATTTGATATCGGTTTGGCAACAAAAGAAAGGTTTGAAGCTTTAGAAAGCAAAAGGAGACAGAGAGACGAATTGATAGAATGGTGTAATACATATTTAATAAAGGCGACTCCGGAATTCAATTCATTTTTGGAAAGCCATGGAACCACTCCCATATCAGCATCAGTTAAATTATCAGAGCTTTTGAAGAGACCGCAACTTGATTTTAATATACTATCAGAAATACCGGAAATAAAAGCAAGGCTCAAAGAAATAGAAACCGCTCGAAGAGACGAAATTGTAGAAGCGGCAGAAATCTTAATAAAATATGGCGGCTATATACTCAGAGAAAGGGAAGTGGCAGAAAAGATGAACAGACTTGAATATGTGAAACTGCCAGTCGCTATTGAATATAAAGAGATAAAGGCATTATCCACAGAAGCTCGTCAAAAATTAGAAAAAATAAGGCCTGCCACTATAGGACAGGCATCAAGAATACCGGGAGTTTCACCTGCAGATATCAACATATTGCTAGTGTTATTGAATCGGTAATAAATTGATTAAAATGCATATAAAAACAAATTGTTCCACGTGGAACAATTATAATATATAAAATGTATGAAACTTGAAGATCTTAAATCATTAATCAGGGATATTCCTGATTTTCCGACAAAGGGTATCATTTTCCGTGATCTTACTACCATGATTAAGAATCCCGAGGCTCTTCATGTGATGGGCGAGGAGCTTAAAGAGTTGTATAAGGATAAGGGTGTGACTAAGGTTGTTGGAATTGAATCCAGAGGTTTTATTGGAGGCAGTATCCTTGCGTTTGAATTAGGGGCAGGGTTTGTGCCGGCAAGAAAACCGGGAAAGCTTCCTTCCGTTACAATCAAAAAGGCTTTTGCAAAAGAATATGGTGTAGACACTATTGAATTGCATAGCGATGCCATAACTCCCGATGATGTCGTGGTTCTTCATGATGATCTGCTCGCAACCGGAGGTACTATGGAGGCTTGTTATGAACTCGTGAAAAGCATGAATCCTAAAAAAATATATATCAATTTTATTGTTGAGCTCACAGCTTTGAATGGCAGGAAAAACCTTCCCGCAGATTGTGAGATCACTTCTCTTTTGAAATACTAAGAGAAAGAAGATTTGAAGCATCTTTTACGGAAATTTTTTAAATTAAATTTCCCTTTTTATCGCTAATATTTTATTATGGAAGATAAAATTTTATCTGAAAATATGAATATAGATCAAATCCTTGCCGGAGTGGGTAGGGATATCGATGAATCGGGAAAATTTGAACTTGAATTCAAACCGGACCGCACCCGAGAAGATATAAACAATAATCATCCCGGTGAACATCTTAAAGAAAAGATTAAAAATCTTCCCGATTCACCGGGAGTTTATATGTATCTTGACAAATATGGCCATGTGATTTATGTGGGCAAGGCCAAGAGACTCAAAAGAAGGGTCTCTTCATATTTTAATCGCAGGCACGATTCCGTGAGGACAAACCTCCTTGTGAGAAGTATCGTAGATATGAGGTTTATAGTAGTTACCTCTGAGGAGGATGCATTGCATCTTGAAAATGCAATGATAAAAACCTATAAGCCTCGATATAATGTTTTATTGAAAGATGACAAATCTTATCCATGGATTGTCATCACCAAGGAATTATATCCGCGAGTTTTCATGACAAGGGAAAAGGGTCTGAATGCGAAATATTACGGACCGTATAGCAACGTTCAAACTGCGAAAATGATGTTGCAGCTGATACGTGACACTTTTCCGTTGCGAAGCTGTTTCCATACATTGGAGGAATCTAAAATAGCAAAAGGGAAATACAGGCTCTGTCTGGATTATCACATAAAGAAATGCCAAGGTCCTTGCCGGGGGTTTGTCAGTCCGCAGGAATATTCCACCTATATCTCAAGAATACGGCAGATATTAAACGGAGAGACTGTTTTGCTTGAAAACCATCTGAAGGAAGAGATGGGCAAACTTAGCGAAGAGTGGAAGTTTGAAGAGGCCCAGGAGGTAAAAGAGAAATATGAGGCCGTAAAAAAATATAATGCCAAGACTGTAATAGCCTCTCCGGATGGGGATGCAGATATGTTTGCCTATGCTGAAAACGGAGATTCCGCCTTCGTGAATTTCATGCATCTTCATCACGGTGCAGTCGTGCAGAGCCTTAATATGGAATTTCGGAGGAAACTGGCAGAGACACCACAGGAAATTCTCTCCTTAGCTATTGTGGAGATTGCAAAACGTTTTGAAAGAAAATTTGAAGATGTGATAGTTCCATTTCTTCCCGATGTAGAATTTGAGGGAGTTAATTTCATAATTCCCAAAAGAGGGGATAAGAAAAAAATCCTGGATGTGGGTTTGAAGAATGTGACCCAATACATGACGGATAAAGAAAAGATGGCCGAAAAGCTGGATCCCGAACGGGGAGTTGAGAAACTGATGGAACAAATGAAAAAAGATTTCCGTCTGGAGGTTCAGCCACGCCATATAGAATGTTTCGACAATTCGAATATCCAGGGCTCAAATCCGGTGTCGAGTTGTGTGGTGTTTAGAAATGGAAAGCCATCCAAAAAAGACTATCGTCATTTTATAATAAAGACTGTGGAGGGTCCGGATGATTTCGCATCCATGAAGGAAGTGCTCCATCGTCGATATTCGAGGATGCTGGCAGAAGGAGAGGAGTTGCCCCAGCTTGTAGTGGTGGATGGTGGGAAAGGTCAGCTGTCAGCGGCTGTAGAGGCTTTTGAAGAGATGGGAATAAGAGGGAAGGTGGCCCTTGTCGGCATTGCAAAACGTCTTGAAGAGATTTATTTTCCGGGAGATCAATTGCCATTATATATAGATAAAAAGAGTCGGAGTCTGCAGGTGGTGCAGGCCCTCCGGGATGAAGCTCATAGATTTGGCATAACCCATCACCGGCTGCGACGTTCTAAGAGTCAGATTAGCAGCGAATTAGACAGTATAAAAGGTATTGGCGAAGTCACAGCAAAGACTTTGATGAAAAAATTCAAGAGTCTGAAAAAGATAAAGGAAGCATCTTTTGAGGAGCTCGCAGAGGTTGTGGGTCAGGCAAAGGCAAAGATTCTGGAAGCTCATTTTTCAGAAAAATAACTGCGGTAAAAATAAAGCTATCTCAGTGGAATAGGCCCTTATAGATAGCCGAGTGAAGCAACTTATTTAACATTTTAAATGTTATATTGAAAGACAGAAATTTGAAAAAGCGAAACTATGGGAGCAAACAACGATAAAAAGTCAAAAGCACCTAAAATAAAGAAAAAAGATCTTGAAAAGCTGATTCTCAACTTTTTAGAGAAGGAAAGCAAGCAATCTTTCAACTATAAGCAGGTGGCTTTTGCAATTAATGCCACAAATCCGGCCAATAGGATGGACGTCATCAACATTCTTGACGCCCTCACTGCTGCAGATTTAATTCAGGAAGTCGGTATCGGAAAATATAAAGCCAATACTAACCGTGGCACCGAAAATACGGGAATTTTTGTCAGGAGAAGCAATGGCAAGAATGGGGTCATGATCGACGATGAGCTGATACTTGTGGCAGAGCGTAACTCGCTCCATGCTCTCAACGGCGACAAAGTGAGAGTTGAAATTTCAGCCAACCGGAGGGGACAGGAGCCTGAGGCCCGAGTGATAGAAATAATCGAACCGAAGGATCAAGTCTTTATCGGCACTCTTAACGTTGAAAAGAATTATGCTTCCTTAGTGACGGATTCCAAATTTCTTGCCGCTGACATCATTATCCCGCGTTCAAAATTGAAAGGTGGAAAAACAGGGGATAAAGCTATAGTCAGAATCACACAATGGCGTGAAAACGAAATGAATCCAAAGGGAGAGGTGGTGGATATCCTGGGCAAGAAAGGTGAGAACACCGCAGAAATGCATGCCATTCTTGCAGAATTCGGGCTTCCCTATAAATATCCTGAAAATGTTGAAAAAGCCGCCAATGCGATTGATGCGGGAATAACTCCGGAAGAGATTGCAAGGAGAGAAGATTTCCGGAAAGTGACCACCTTCACAATTGACCCACGGGATGCCAAGGACTTCGACGACGCCTTGTCAATTCGCAAACTTAAAAACGGCAACTGGGAAGTGGGAGTGCATATTGCCGACGTCACCCATTACGTGACTCCGACTTCAATTATCGAGAGAGAGGCACGGGAAAGGGCCACAAGCGTCTATCTTGTAGACCGCACCATACCGATGCTCCCCGAACATCTCTCCAACGGCATCTGCTCTCTGCGTCCGAACGAGGAAAAACTCACTTATTCCGTGATATTCGAAATGGATGACAAAGCAAATGTCATCAAATCGAGAATAGTAAGAACCGTGATAGAATCCGACCGCCGATTCACTTATGAAGAAGCTCAGGAGATTATCGAAACCGGTGAAGGTGATTTTAAAAATGAGATCCTCACGTTAGACAAACTTGCAAAGGAATTACGCAGGAGGAGGTATGAGAACGGCGCCCTTGAGTTTGACAGGGCCGAAGTGAGATTTGAAATAGATAAGGATGGGAAACCCATAAAGGTCTATTTCAAGGAATCAAAGGATGCCAACAAGCTTATAGAAGAATTCATGCTATTGGCAAATATCACGGTGGCCCAATCTATCGGTAAAGTGCCGAAAGGGAAAAAAGCAAAGACATTTGTATACCGGGTTCATGACAATCCGGACCCGGAAAAGATATCGAATTTCTCACAGATAGCCGCCCGATTCGGATTTAAGGTAAAGACCGAAGGGAGTCCGAAGGAAGTGAACAAGGGAATCAATCGGCTTCTTAAAGACGTGAAAGGAAGAGGGGAGGAGAATATGCTCTCTATATTGGCCATCAGAAGTATGGCAAAAGCCATGTACACAACAGAGAATGTAGGTCATTATGGTCTTGCCGTTGACTATTACACACACTTCACCTCTCCTATACGCAGATATCCGGATATGATGGTACACAGGCTCCTGGCAAAATACGCAGAAGGGGGCAGGAGCGTTGATAAAATCAAACTGGAAGAACAGTGCAAGCATTCTTCAGATATGGAGCAGCTTGCTGCGAATGCAGAAAGAGCTTCCATCAAGTATAAGCAAGTGGAATTCATGCAAGACCGTCTCGGAGAAATTTATGAAGGAGTGATTTCAGCCGTGACGGAGTGGGGTTTCTATGTGGAACTTGACGAAAACAAATGTGAGGGCTTGGTGCCTGTGAGAGATTTGGCAGATGATTATTATGATTATGATGAAAAGAATTTCTGCCTAACAGGAAGAAAATATCATAACAAATATACATTGGGAGATATTGTAAGAGTGCAGGTGGCAAGAGCGGATCTTGACCGCAAGCAACTTGATTTTTCATTGGTGGCAGACGAGGGTAATCCAAACAAACCATTGCCGCATAAAGAGGCTCCTAAAGATAGAAAAGTAAAGAAAGAAAGAAAAACAAGACGAAAATAGAATTAATTTCCAGAGGTTGCATCCCGTTAAGATTGCAACACATACAAACTTATGCCGCGCCCTGATTTTTGGCAACAAAAAACAGGACGCGACTTTATTTATCGACTATTTGCGGAATTTTTATTTTTAATTCAAAATCTTGTTGTATATTTGCCGTAAATTAGGCAATCTTTCAAAGATTGGAACTAATCTATCTAATACAGAGAAACGAAACAAAAACTCGACATGTCATCACAATCTAATGTCAGGACAATCGATCGCGTTGTCATTCGATTTTCCGGCGATTCCGGCGACGGAATGCAACTTGTTGGCAATATCTTCTCCGATGTATCTGCAGGAGAGGGTAACACCATATCAACTTTCCCTGATTATCCTGCAGAAATACGTGCCCCGCAAGGTTCCCTTAGCGGTGTTTCCGGTTATCAGGTAAGCGTAGGTAAAGACGTCCATACTCCGGGAGACAAAGCCGATGTGCTTGTAGCCATGAATCCGGCAGCTCTGAAGACAAATCTCCAATATCTTAAACCGGGGGGTATCATCATTTGTGATTCAGACTCTTTCACAGAGGCTAACCTTAAAAAGGCATTATATAAGACGGATGATCCAATAAAGGAACTTGGAATCGATCCTGATTATATATTATCAATGCCGATGACAACTTTGCTGAAGCACACTCTTGAAGGATCGGGGCTTGACAACAAGGCAATCATGAAATGCAAAAACATGCTTGCCTTAGGTCTTGTGTGCTGGCTATTCGACCGTCCGGTAGACAAAGTGCTTTCCAAATTGAAAGTGAAATTCGCTAAGAAGCCGGCAATTTATGAAGCCAATGAAAAGGTTATAAATGCAGGTTGGGATTACGGGCATAACACTCATGCCAATATGCCGACCTACAGAATCGAGACCGACACGGCAAGACCGGGTGTTTACACCGACATCAACGGCAACACGGCCACAGCCTGGGGCCTTATCCTGGCATCAGAAAAGTCAGGGCGCCAATTGTTCCTCGGTTCTTACCCGATCACACCGGCCACTGATATTCTTCATGAACTTGCAAAGAGAAAGGATCTCGGAGTGAAGGCATGCCAGATGGAAGATGAGATAGCAGGCGTGTGCTCTGCCATCGGAGCTTCTTATGGAGGCCATCTTGCAGTGACCACCACATCGGGACCGGGCCTTGCGCTTAAGAGCGAAGGAATCGGTCTGGCTGTAATGGCTGAACTTCCATTGGTGATTGTGGATGTGCAGCGTGGCGGCCCCTCCACAGGATTGCCCACCAAGACAGAACAAACCGACCTCATGCAGGCTCTGTATGGCCGAAACGGTGAAAGTCCGCTCTGTGTTGTGGCCGCAACAAGCCCAACAGATTGCTTCACCATGGCTTTTGAGGCTGCACGCATCGCTATTGAACATATGACTCCCGTGTTGCTGCTCACAGATGCCTTCATAGCCAACGGCTCATCAGCATGGAGAGTTCCCGAAGAAAAAGATTTCTCAGAAATCAAGCCCCGTTTAGTCACAGGGGATCTTCTTGAGGCCGGATGGAAACCCTATACGCGCGACGATAAAAACAAGGTGCGCTATTGGGCGATACCGGGCACAGAGGGAGCAATGCATCGTGTAGGAGGTCTGGAGAAGGATTACAACACATCTGTTATTTCAACCGACGGACCAAACCATGAGCTTATGGTGAAGACACGTCTTGAAAAGATCAAACGCATAGCCGACGATATCCCTCTGCTCAGTATTGAGGGGAATCCGGATGCGGAAACAATCCTTGTGGGCTGGGGCGGCACTTATGGCCACATACTTTCAGCGAGTGAAGAACTCGAAAGCGACGGGCTGCCAGTGGCTGTGGCACAATTCCGCTATATAAATCCTCTGCCTTCCAACGCGCTTGAAACATTGAAAAAATATAAGAATATAATAGTGGCGGAACTTAACACCGGAATGTTTGCCGACTATCTCCAGATGCATCTTCCCGGAAAAGATATTCTTCGCATAAATAAAATCGAGGGACAGCCTTTCCTCGTTAAAGAGATCACAGACGGAGTAAAAAAATTAATTAAAGGTTGACACAGTCATGTCTGAAGAAACAAAATATATGGCAGCTGCTTTCAAAAACGAACAGGCTGCACGCTGGTGCCCCGGATGTGGCGACCATGCAATTTTAAACACACTCCATAAGGCCATGGCTGAAGTGGGGGTTGCTCCCAAAGACACAGCGGTTATCTCCGGCATCGGTTGCTCCTCGCGTTTGCCTTACTATATGAACACCTACGGGATGCACACGATCCATGGTCGCGCTGCGGCTATCGCCACAGGCCTGAAGACTGCCCGACCCGACCTGACAGTGTGGCAGATTTCCGGAGATGGCGACGGCCTTGCAATCGGAGGCAACCATTTCATTCATGCGCTCAGAAGAAACATCGACATAAATATTCTTTTATTCAACAATAAAATCTACGGATTGACAAAGGGTCAGTATTCACCGACCTCCAACCGCGGCTTCGTGTCGAAATCCTCTCCCTACGGCACCACCGAGGATCCCTTCATTCCGGCAGAGCTTGTTTTCGGTTGCCGAGGCACATTCTTCGCACGCGGTTTTGATGTCTCTTTAGACACTTCAAAAGAGATTATGGTGGCGGCTGCAAAGCATAAGGGCACATCAGTGGTGGAGATTCTTCAGAATTGCGTGATATTCAATCAAGGAATCTATGGACATCTGACTGACAAAGAAAAACGCCCCGACCACGTGATTCATCTGGCCCAAGGCGAGAAAATGCTTTTTGGAAAAGACAAACAGAAAGGTTTGGTGCAGGATGGTTTCACTCTGAAGGCCGTAACTGTCGGCGAAGACGGCTACACCATTGACGATGTGCTGGTTCACGATGCTCATTGCCAGGACGAGACTTTGCAACGTCAGCTCGCCCTTATGGATGGCGAGAGTCTCCCCTTAGCAATCGGAATTATTCGCGATGTGGAGGCTCCCACTTATGAAGAGAGCGTGGAGCGCCAGGTGGAAGACGTGAAGGCTAAAAAAGGTTTCTCATCATTAAGAGACATGATTCTCAAGACACAGGAAACCTGGACGGTATGATCCTGACCGGCGAATAAAAAAATTAAAGTAAATCTAATAAGAAAAAGTGCACAAAACATAGTTTTTCGTGCACTTTTTATATAAAAATTTCTTAAATTGATTTTTTTTCTATTACTTTGCATTTGGAAAATACCCGAAAATGATTGTCAGAGCACTATTAGTGCTGAAATATCAATGGGTTAAGAAAGCAAGTAAATAAGAAATATAAAAATTAACCAAACAAAAAATTAGGAAATTATGGAGGATATAGCATCAAGAGTGAAAGCTATCATCGTAGACAAACTCACAGTTGACGAAAACGAAGTAACTCCCACAGCAGAATTCAGCAAAGATCTCGGCGCTGACTCTCTCGATCAGGTTGAGCTCATCATGGAATTTGAAAAAGAATTCAACATCAATATCCCGGATGAAGACGCTGAAAAGATCACTACAGTAGGTGACGCAGTAAAATATATCGAAGAACATTCAAAATAATTATTCAATTCCGGGATACCGGACTCTCTACCGCTAATGGAATTAAAAAGAGTTGTCGTAACAGGTCTGGGCGCATTGACCCCGATAGGGAATGATGTGAAGACCACCTGGGAAAATGCCGTAAAAGGAGTAAGCGGCGCCGGCCCTATCACCCATTTCGACTCCACGAAATTCAAGACACAATTTGCCTGCGAGGTCAAGGATTTTGATCCGGCAGCACATTTCGACCGCAAAAAGGCTCGCCAGCTCGACCTTTATGCGATGTATGCACTTGTAGCTGCCGAAGAGGCCATACAGGATGCTAAACTCGAGGATGAGAATGTTGACAAAAACAGAGTGGGCGTTATTTTCGCAGCCGGCATCGGAGGCCTCCACACCTTTGAAGAGGAAGCCGGATATTTTGCTCTCAACGGCGAGGAACAGGGTCCGAAATACAACCCTTTCTTCATTCCAAAAATGATAGCCGATATAGCCGCAGGCCATATCTCAATAGAACATGAATTCCGCGGCCCGAATTTTGGCACGGTGTCAGCTTGTGCCTCATCAAACAACGCATTGATAGATGCTTTCAATCTTGTGCGTCTGGGCATGGCCGATGCCATTGTAGCCGGAGGGGCTGAAGCAGCGATCTATCCGGCCGGAGTGGGAGGTTTCAATTCCATGAAAGCTCTTTCAACCCGCAATGAGGATCCTAAGGGCGCATCACGTCCGTTCTCAGGAAGCCGCGACGGTTTTGTGATCGGCGAAGGTGCGGCCGCTCTCGTGCTTGAAGAACTTGAACATGCCAAGGCCAGAGGCGCGCATATTTATGCTGAAGTGGCCGGCGGAGGTATGAGTGCCGACGCTTATCATATCACTGCCACTCATCCGGAAGGACTTGGGGCTCGCCTCGTGATGGAAAATGCTCTCAAGGATGCTGAAATGAAGCCTGAGGATATCGATTATATCAATCTTCACGGCACATCTACTCCTCTTGGAGATATCAGCGAAGAGAAAGCTATAAAAGAGGTATTCGGCAAGCATGCTTACGACATGAATCTTAGCTCGACAAAATCTATGACCGGCCACCTTCTGGGAGCTGCCGGTGCGCTCGAAGCTATTATGAGTGTCAAGGCTATCACTGACGGTATCGTTCCTCCCACCATCAATCATGAGGAGGGAGACAACGACGCGGAAATTGATTATAATCTGAATTTCACATTCAACAAGGCGCAGGAACGCGAGGTTAACGCAGTGCTTTCAAACACATTCGGTTTCGGAGGCCATAACGCTGCAATCATATTCAAGAAATATAAAGAATAATTCGCAAGGCGTCTTATAAAATCTTTGAAGGGTGTGTCGAGATTAAAGTTTTAGACGCACCCTTCTTAATAATAAGAAATTCTAAAAGGGCGATGTATAAAATGGTCAGAAATATTTTAATAGCAGCCGTAATATCTCTTTCAATGTGTCTGGGGAGTTGTTCTCGGAACGATGACGATGTGAGAACTCCTGCAAATATTCTCGGAGTATGGTCGCCCGATGATAGCCTTTATCTTGAATTTTCTGAAGACCATCTTCTTCATAATCTTCAGATTGAATATCAGGATGGCGAATCGATAGGATTATGGAACAAGGAGGTCTATTTCTACGAACCGGGCTATAACCTTGTAATTTATATCACATATACCCAGAAAGCTAATGTCTATCAGATCATCGAGATGAACGATAAGGAAATGACTTGGTGTTGGGTGGATAAAATCAGCAGTTCGAAGATAGAATCCGAGGGTATCGGACAGGTGATAGGAGATTTGATAAACAAAGCTCAGGAAGGCTTTGATATCGATCCTGAGCTTTATGAAACTTTTAAAAGAGTTCCTGAAAATCAATTTTATGAATTGCTGGAATCTCTCGATATAATGTATCCTTGGTGAGGCTAATCCATCTCAGTATATAACTATACGGTTTATAATAACTGAAACCTCATTTTTCAGAGGAAAAATTCCCTGATTTTTGTTGCTGCAAAGTCCCTGAATTTATCAGAAATATTTCACAGTTTCTTCATCAAGCATATCAGCCAGGATATTGTTGGCAAGGCTGCTTGCTCCGATGCGGAAGAGATCATTGCCAAGCCATTCTTCCCCTAACACTTTCTTCACTATCGCATAGTATTTCAGGGCGTCTTCGGTGGTTCTCACGCCTCCGGCAGCCTTGAACCCCACTTTCTTGCCGGTTTTTTCATAATATTCCTTAATGCAGCAACACATGACGTAGGCGGCTTCGGGGGAGGCTCCGGCATAAACTTTACCTGTAGAGGTCTTGATGAAGTCAGCATCGCTCCATAGAGCCAAAATAGAGGCGTTTCTGATCTGCTCAGGCTCCTTTAAGGCTCCGGATTCGATGATCACTTTCATGTGGGCATCCTTGATGCTATGTTTTATCTCAATGAGTTCGTCGCAAAGTTCTTCGTAGTTGCCGTCACGCAGCATGCCTATATTCATGACTACATCCACTTCATCAGCACCTTCAGCCACGGCCAGAGCTGCATCGGCCACTTTCACGGCGGTAAAAGTCTGGCCCGACGGAAATCCTCCGGCTACAACAGCGATTTTCACGCCTGTCACTTCCAAAACCGAACGAACAACTCCGGCAAAATTACTGAATACGCAAACAGCCGCAACATTAGGATACTGCGGATATTCGTTGTCGAAATCATTCACTCTCTGCACAAAAGCTGAAACGCTGTCCTGGCTGTCGTCGGTGTTCAACGTGGTCAGGTCTATGCAATTGAAAATCTTTGTATAGGTCTCCTGATTTCTCAATTCCGGAATCTTTTCATAAATTTTGTCGAGCTCGGTCTTGATCACGTCTTTATCCACCGGCACCCGGCTTTCTTCCAGCACTTTCTTGTATCTGTCCATTGTGGTTTTATTTTTTTTATTATGAATTATCTTTTAGCGAGTCGGTTTGGATTCTGTTTTATGAATTGCTCCCAGGATTTAGCCGAGGTTCCGGCCGAAGGCTTTTGGCCCTCATAATAATGAGTCAGGGCCACAGCCAGGGCATCAGTGGCATCAAGCAGGGAAGGGAGCTTGTCTTTTCCGATCTTAAGAATATAACAAAGCATATTTGCCACTTGTTCTTTAGAGGCTCCTCCGTTGCCTGTAACGACCTGTTTCACTTTCAGGGGGGCATATTCCGTAATCGGGATGTCGCGGGCGAGAGCGGCCGCCATAGCCACTCCCTGGGCCCTTCCCAATTTGAGCATGGATTGCACGTTTTTTCCGTAAAACGGAGCCTCGATAGCAAGCTCATCAGGCAGATATTGCTCTATAAGTCCTGTAACTCTCTCAAATATCCGGGAAAGACGAAGATAATGGCTTTCAAACTTATTGAGAGTGATAACCCCCATAACAATGGGGGTCAGCTTCTTGCCATTAATACCAAGGAGTCCGTAACCCATAACGTTGGTGCCCGGGTCTATGCCCATGATTATTCTTTCGTAATCCAAGTCTTCTCTCATCGGAGTTCAGTCTTTGATTACAAATTTAAAGCAGATTTTCGAGAAGTGTGACAAAAAAGAAGGCCTTATTCTGAAAATTGTTTTGAAAATCGCAAAGAGCGGGAGCCAGGAAACTTTGCTCCCATTTGCGGGCCTCTGCTTCGGAAAGGAAGGAAGCGGCCAAGGCTATGCTTGATCCTTGCTGAGGATCCGGTTTCTCTCCTCCGGTTTCCACCACTTTTCTTAACTCAAGATTCCGAGCCGGAGAGGCATCGTTAAAGAGCGCGGGAACGGCAGTCTGACGCAGATAGTCTACAACTGTCTGCTCCTGACGGGAGTCTGTAACGAATGTGATGTTATATGTGAATTTCATGGGGCAAAAAAAACGGCGCGCTTTCACAAACACACCGCCAAAACAAAATTATGAAAAACATTCAACGTCATGCTGCCTCGCAGCATTTTTGAGCCTCTTGTCGGATTCGAACCAACGACCCCGAGATTACAAATCACGTGCTCTGGCCAACTGAGCTAAAGAGGCGAATGGGAGAGCGATCTACATCGCACAGCTCAACCTAATACCCTTGCTTCGGTCATGACCTGGGGGATTCTCAGGGAGCAAGTCGTGCAGGACTCACCCGACTGCAAAATTAATACTATCTTTCCTTTCCTCCAAATTTTTTTATATCAAAACCGCTTTTTTAACATTTTATCGTATGTAATTAAAATTGTCAATCTCTGAATTTCAGAGGATTGGCAATCTTTATATCCGGTTTTTAAAAAGCGTTAATTTTTCCTAACAACATTTATAGGAGAGCCGCCGACATTCATTTGTTCCACCACAACACCGTCAATGAGAGCGTGGTTAGTGGCGATGTTCATGTTTTCGTCTTCCGGATTGAGTTGCAATTTCAAGATATGCGAGCCTTTTGTGAGATAAAACTTAACGCTGTTAGAGAGTCCCCAGTCGTCCCAGTTGGCCACACCACGATGAGGCATCACGATAGTGCCAGCATCTTGTCCGTCGATATAGAGGCTTCGTATAGCAGCCTTGTTTTCTGTGTTTACAGGTCCGTTGCCATTTGAATATCTGAAAGCTATGGAATATAATCCGTCGGATGGCACCTCTATAGTTACCGTGGGAGATGGAGCCTGATGATCGGTCTCTACAAATCCTTTACCTTTATAACCTTTCACGCCATTTACATGGTATGAAATTTCAGGAGAAATCATAGCTACACTTTCATTCTCCATGTCTTGGAAAGTGGAAGGACGGTTGCTGCGTGGTTCGGAAGCAAAACTCTGAGTGCCATCGGCAGCCACCCCGATCACCTGCCATTCTCCGGCCTCCACTGCGGGCCATGAAGTCTGTCGGGTTCTTCCCACTTCTTGGCCGTCTTTCAAGACTTTGTATTCTCCGATATATTCTATCGGATTCCATTGCAAGAGGTTGAGCGCAGGGCCGGCTAATGACGGGTCAACGCTCAGCCATGCTGTCGGAGTCAGCGGCGCCTTTAAATTTTGAACATGATTCACTGCCATCTGAGGTATTGGCATGTTGTCCATGTCGACTATTATTTTCACGTTTCCTTTAAGTTTTGAAGCCGGAATCACTTTGTTGGCGTCAAATTCCTTACCGTTCACTGTAAGCCTGGCAACTTTAGCTCCGTAGCCGTTAACGGTGATATCAAGTTTTGCACCACGATAGGGAAAATCGGCGAGAGTTCTTTCTCCGCCAAACACCTCCGGGACAAAGGGACTTATCCTTAATCCATCTTTCTCGAAATGTATGCCGAAAAGAATCTGATTTGTGAGTGCGAGGTTGCCCGAAAGGCTCCACAGCATGTTGGAGGAATTAAGTTCTGTGTAGATATCGCCGTTGTCAAGGTTAAAGTTCTCCTTGTTTGTGGCAAAAAGGGCGGCAGGACGAACAACACTGCCGATTCCTTCCAGGACTCCTTGCTCATTTCCGGTTTTCGCCTGAGCCAGAGTCCAGTAAGAAGCCACAAAGGGCCATAATGCATTATTGTGATAGTTAGGTATGTCGGCTATCTGAGGGTAGAAAATGGCCGGTCCGAATTTTGTTGTCGGCACATTCTCAGAGATGCTTTTCACTTTTTCAGCCGGGGCTATGTCAAACAAAATTGCAAGCGATTCTCCTAAGGTTTCCGCTCTCGGGTTGAGGATAAGATTGTCGCGCCCGTAGGTGTACATGCCGTAATAGCCCTTGTCGTCCATCCAGAAAGTCTTGTCGATATTGGCTGCAAGTTCTTCGCTTGCTTTGGCAAATTCAGCTGCCTCTTTTTTCTTTCCAAGCTCGGCAGCCATTTCCGATGCACATTTCAAAGCCGCTGCATACAGCACGTTTGTGCCCATGGCTTCGCTTTGAGAGATGTCGGCAGTCTGCATCCATCGTGGATAGCTTTGCTCACGCCAGTCGATAAAGGAAGTTTCACCCTTTATCAATCCATTTTCACTTATCACGGTTTTGGCATCCTTGGCTATTGAGCGTTCCACAACAGGATAGACTGTTTCAAGCCACTTCTTGTCGCCTGTGACTTTATAGATTTCCCAGGCTGCCACAGTCCAGATCATTCTGTCGGTGGAGATCGGCCATGCGCCTCCCGAACCGGTGTCTTGAATTATCTGGCCTTCGCTGTTGATCTTTTTGAGAAGGGAGATCATTGAGGCCTCCGGCTGGAGGGCAGCCATCGACAGGATTATGGAATAGCTAACGTCGCGAGTCCATACTCCTGCCCATTCCTTGCCCGTGCGAAGTGTGGTGTCGGGCTCGACGGCATTGACCATCTCGTCAAGTCCCATATTGTAAACAGCTTCTAAAAGGGGATTGCCGCCACTCACTTTCGGATAGGCCGAAAGATCGTTTTTGCGCGTCCAGCTTTGTTCGATGGGCATGAAATAACCGGGACGTCCTTTATAGGTTGATTGAATTTCATAGGGATTCACGGCCCATGCCTTAAACTCATTCTGGTAGAGGGTGTCACCTTTCCAGCTATAAGCTTCTGTCTCTACTATTGTCTCTCCTTGAGCCTGGGCCGTTAAAGCCGTGGAGGCCAGGCATCCTGTGGCTATCAGAATATTTTTTAGAGAATTCATTTTCATAACAGTTTATTTTGCTGTAAAATTAATGAAATATCATCAACTTGTTTTGAAAGTTTCAATATTTTACAACCATGAACCGGAATAGTGCCGCCGGCTCTTTTTCCTGACGATGAATTCTCAATAAATATAAAGAATTTGATGAAGTTGAGATAAAAAGGAGTAATTTTGTAAACTCTAACAGTGATAATGGTCAGGAAGATAGGAATATATAAAGGTTGTCTGGCTCTGAGCCCTTTGATTGTGTTTTTAGGTCTCTATGTGGTTGTGTCGCTGGTAATAGGAGATTTTTATAAGATTCCTTTATCTGTGGCATTACTTGTGGCTACGGTGTGGGGTCTTCTTGTGTTTCGTAACCAGACTTTTATAGAGAGGGTGGAGATATTTGCCAGGGAAGCGGGCAACAGCAATATCCTCTATATGATATGGATATTTTTGCTTGCAGGCTGTTTCGCAACCCTGGCCGACAAGACCGGAGCTGTTGAATCCACAGTCGCGCTCACCATAAATCAGTTGCCATCGTCATTTGTGATGCCCGGTCTCTTTCTGGCTGCTTGTTTCATCTCCATGGCCATCGGCACTTCTGTGGGCACTGTCGTGGCTCTGACTCCTTTGGCCGTGAATTTTGCTCAGAATGTAGGAGCCGATATCCCTTTCTTTGTGGCAATAGTTTTGGGAGGCTCTTTCTTTGGAGATAACCTTTCTTTTATTTCAGACACCACAATCGCCGCCACCCGAACTCAGGGTTGCAAAATGAATGAAAAATTTAAATCTAACTTTTTACTCGTTTTGCCGGCAGCCATAATCACTTTCGGAATTTATCTTTTCGGCGATTTCACTATTGATAGTGCTCCGAGTGGCGTGCCTGCAAACCCGTGGCTTGTGATTCCTTATCTTGCCGTGATAGTCCTTGCCATTTCCGGAGTTAATGTAAGTCTGACTTTGTTAAGCGGGATTTTGCTGGCCATAATTATTGCGCTATGTCTTGGCTATGATTTCTTTAGCATCCTGGGCTTCATGGGAGAGGGTATGGACGGAATGGGAAATCTGATTATAGTAACGATACTTGCTGCCGGAATGTTGGGATTGATTAAATCTGCCGGTGGTGTAGATTTTCTCCTGGGTGTGCTCACTTCAAAAATAAAAGGGAAAAGAGGTGCCCAGGGAGCTATTGCATCATTGGTGGGCATTGTTAACTTATGCACTGCCAACAATACGGTTGCCATCCTGACTGTGGGTTCAATATCTAAAAATATAGCTTCGGAATATAATATACTTCCCCGGCGCAGCGCGTCGCTGCTTGACACAGCATCCTGTATCGTTCAAAGTCTGATACCTTATGGGGCCCAGACCCTTCTGGCCACCTCCTTGGCCTCGATACCTCCGACGGCCCCATGGCCATATCTCTATTATCCCTGGGCCTTAGCAGTCATTGTCATACTTTCTATAATCCTATCCCCATTCAATAGACCTCGTCTCCTCTCGAAGAATTAATCAATTTTACCCGGTTTCTATTCAAACTTGTAAGACTCTACCTAAAAACTGAAACTGTAGGAAATCTATGGATTTTATTGAAAGATAATGATTCTATTTTAAACCTTCAGAATTTTTCTTCACTCCATCCATGGCCTAAATTCCAATGTTCGTCTATTTCAAATTCAAAATCATCAGGCAGATTAAATTCATCTTGTATTAATTCGGAAAATCTTTCAATATCAAGGTCATTTATCCATTCTCCTACTTTTACTATATAATTGCCATTGTTATAAAAAATACGGCCACGAGGAATCATTGTGTAATTATGTTCTTCATAGTACATAGATTCCACATCATTTTTTGCCCTCGCTCTGAAATGTTGTTTCTGCCAAAAGGTTTTATGGAGTTTGGGATAAGTGAGATGCTTTTCAGCAAGACATTCTTCGGCATCCATTTTACCGACTCCAAAGAGAAACCATTTTTCAGGATTAAACCAGAATATGCCGAGTTGAGGTTTTTCGCTTTCAAAAAATTTCCTCATCTCATTGATAGCCTCATTATGACTCTCTTGATCGGCTTTTTTAATTTTTCTTTCCATAACTATTTTCCTGCGATTTAGCCCGTAAATTCCGATTGTTTGGCATCAAGCCATTATTCTATTGCCATAACCCGGTGATAAAGATTTTACTGAACCAATTTACAAAATTAATGAATTTTTTACGGCCACTTCCTTCTTTAATGTTGCTCCTTCTCCTAAATATTGTGAGCTGGTTATAAAATTAGAATGAAGAAGTCTACGGATTAACGACCAATTCAAATTTAACGGGAACTATGGGAAAAATTCCTTTTAAAGGCTAAGTTTATACCTAAATAAAATCAAAATAAATGCTATTCCGACTATAATATTAGGAGATTCATATTTTGAGATAGGCGTTTATTTTTTACCTTGAGTCCACTCTTTAATTCTTAATTCGACTTCTGATTTAGGAAGTCGAATGTTAATAGATACCAAGTTATTTAGTTTAAAAGCCCCAATTTCTGGCGTGATTATGCCATTCTCAATCATCTGATCGAATAAAAAGAGTATTCCGTGAACTTCTATATCTTTATCTTTAGCATAATTTCTTAGTCTTCGGTCTCCTGTTATGAGTTTATATAATCCTTTTCTAGCATAATAACATACTGAAATGTCTGTAAAGGATAAGTTGCCAGAAACAGTTGAATGCTCATTTGCAATTTCTCCTACCTCTGTATTGGAAAAAGAATGTACATGGATAAGTCCACGATCAATATATGATTTTATCGCATTTGCTTGTTTTTGTTCTTTAATTTCAGCGATGACAAAATCAACAGTGTGTATCTCGTACGGGAGTTGGCAGAGTTCATCCAGTAGACCAATAGATTGTAGGTCAATGAATATATTTGTGTCATTAACAATTATATCCATGATTAAACAAGTTGAAGTCTCAAATTAATCTGATTTACCGGAAGGTTCAATAGGGAAGAAGCCTTTGAAATAGAAATTATTTCATTAGCCAATGCCCGGTAAACCATACGAAAGAATCGACGTGAACGCTCTTCGGGAATACGTGACTTGTTCACTTCATTCTTGAAATTCTCAGTAACATTCTTTTTAATATTGAAGGTCTTATATCGATTATCAGTTATTACACCATATTGATGGAGCATGAACATCATTGAGTCTATTGAAACTCCAAATTGGGCCTGGATATCGGTTAGTTCGGATAATGAAATGTCATGCCGTTTTTCTCCAATTCTATTTATGAGAACAGAATGAGGGATGAGCATTTCCCCGGCAAAAGCATTGCAAAGAGCCTCTTTTTCTTTAGAAGTCTTCTCCGGAGGTAGTATCATAAGTAGGTGACTTAATTCATGAAGAGCCGTAAATCTCTTTTGTTCTGCAGTTAGAGAGGAGTTTAATACAATTACCGGAATGACATTATTTGCATAGCCACATAATCCGTCGAACTCCTCACTTTCTTCTATCTCAATGATTTTTATGCCATTGTCTTCAAGAACTTCTATAACATTTGATATTCCATCAGTACCTAGTCCGAGTTCTCCTCGAATTTCCATTGCGAATTTTATAGCATCGTCAATAGAGGAAACTTCTTTTCTGACCAATGAAAATTTATTTTCAATATTGCAAAGTTGCTCTGCTTCGATGTATCTCTCTAATTCTTCCTGAACTCTTTCTTTTAATATTTTGGCTTTAGATTCAGGAAATTTTGCTTTTTTTCTAAAATCCAACTGTCCTACTTCTATTGAAAATGGACGAAAGAAAAAATCTGCATTTACCCCCAATGTAGAAGAGAGGGCGATCAATACCTTACTATCAGGCAACATTTTACCTTGTTCGTATTTGTTTATGGCTTGACGGCTTACTAAGTTGTTAATGGATTTAGCCAGAGTTTCCAATGAGAAACCCTTCATAACCCTTGCTTGTTTAAGACGTTTTGAAAATATGTCAGTTAAAACTTGTTTCATAGCAGACATTATTTTTTGGTTTACAAAGTTACAAAATAATTTTGTTTTGTCAACCATTAAGAGTTTTATTATTCTATAAATATATATTTGGGATATTTTATTTTGAAAGATCTATCTTTGGAGATAGATCGCAGTATCAGGATCATTTCTAACATCGATATTTTTCCTCGATGACCCAAAATATAAACAACTTTGTTACTAACAACTTTGTTACTAACAAAGTTGTTTATTTAATGGAATATCTGTATTTTTGAAAACCGGAAAAATTGTAAATATATGGAAGAGAAGCCTTTTGTATTTGGTACGGCAGTAGAAGGAGAGAATTTTACAGATAGAGAAAAAGATTGCAAACGGATAAGTGCAAACTTTAAATATGGCATAAATACCATTTTGATATCACCCCGTCGTTGGGGTAAGACTTCACTGGTGAAAAAAGTGGCCAAAGAGGTAGAAAGCAAAGATTTACGTGTTGTCTATCTTGATGTTTTTTCATGTCGCACACCTTCCGATTTCTATACCCGTTTTGCCGATGCTATAATCAGACAGACATCTACAAAAAGTGAGGAATGGCTGGAGAATGTAAAGTCTTTTCTCTTAAGGTTTAATCCTAAATTTTCAATGAAATCCGATTCTTTTTCCGAAATGACATTATCTTTAGATATACTTCCCAAACAGGAAGATTATGAAGAACTGTTGAGTCTTCCGGAAAAAATAGCGAAGAAAAAAAATTGCAGGATAGTAGTTTGTATTGATGAATTCCAACAGATTGGAGAGTTTAATGATTCCTTGACTTTTCAGAAGCAATTAAGGACGGTGTGGCAACATCAGCAGAATGTGTATTATTGCCTTTTCGGGAGCAAAAAACATTTGATGACTGAATTGTTTGCAAACACCAGCTATCCCTTTTATAAATTCGGTGATATAATTTTTCTCGAAAAGATTTCTACTGAAGATTGGATAAAATATATAATGGAGAGATTTGAAGAAACCGGGAAAAGCATTGATAGGGATTTGGCGGAAAAGATTTGTTTGAAAGTTGAAAATCAATCGAACTACGTTCAGCAGTTATCGTGGATTTTATGGGTAAACACCGAAAAGGAAGCTACAGAAAAAGGTTTAAAAGAGGCTTATGAAGAGTTGCTGAACCATAATTCGAGACTTTTTGAGAGAATGACTGAAAATCTTACGGCCTATCAGCTTAACATGCTGCATGCTGTGTCAGACGGCGTGCATGATGAATTCACCCGACAGGATATTTTGTTGAAATATAAGATGGGAACTTCAGCCAATGTCGGCAGAATTAAGGAATCTCTGATAAAGAAAGATTTGACAGAGATATCAGAGCGAAAGGTATATATCGGTGACCCTGTGTTTTGTGAATGGTTACGCAGGATATTTTGATTTTTCTTATCTTCACGTCTGTTTTCTATTATATGGTAATTTTTATAAATTATCGGAGGTTATCAACGATTGCGGATAAAACAATAAAAGGCTGAATTGAAATTAAGTAAAATAGCAGATATGAAGAATTTAAAAGAGATGAAAAAGAAGGAATTGCAGATGATAAGTAAGTCATGGATAGGAGTGGTTGCGGTGATAATGGCCTTTACATGCCTTTGTTGCGAAAAAAATGAGGTAATAGATGGTTTGTGGCCCGCTATGAAATGGGAAGTAGTGGATAAGGAAGGGAATATTGATGTTA
>JAFLTV010000036.1 GCA_022509105.1 Muribaculaceae bacterium
TATGCAGTTGAATTGGGAAACAAACTCAGCATATACCGAAGGTGTTCATGACAGAGATCAATTCTGTCTTGGACACCTTTTTTATTATTTCTCAAACTCTTATTCTTTAAATAGCAAATTCCAGAGTTCTTATATCGAACTTATGTTAATTATAGAGACCTCATAGCCTTAAATTCCTACTCATTTTTTCACACTTTATAAGACAACTTAGCCTGATTTATCTTTTAGAAATTTCTATTCGTCATTTTCTCGTTTGCTTAATCAAGATAAATCTGATAAATTTGTATTTTCAATCTGCGTGCAGTTGTTCAGTATATGAAAAACAGCCAAGATGGTAATAAGAAGAGATTAAGATCTCAACAAGATGGTTAATAGCGTTTACAACTGTTTTTAAAATAATTGTCTGTATGCGCAGGCGTGGAAATCATTATTTACCATCCGAAAATTAATTAAATTATGGAAAAGGAATTGTTATATCCCCTCGATACAGCCAATTTCAGGAATATTCGGCAAAGAGGCTTTGTATATGTCGACAAGACTGAATATATCCACAGGATGACTGAAAGAGGCACGTATTATTTCCTGGCCCGACCACGTCGTTTCGGTAAAAGTCTTTTTTTAGATACACTTGCAGAATATTTCAAAGGAAACAGGGAGCTGTTCAAGGGGTTGGCAATCGACAGGCTTCAGCCTGAGGAATGGGAGAATTGTCCGGTGGTACGCTTAAATCTTACAGGTAAAGATTATTCCGATCCCAAATCACTTGTTAAACATATAACGGATCAATTGGCAAAACTGGAAATAGAGTATGGCCTTGAAAAATCTTCCCAAGAGTTTGAAGGAAGGTTTGATTATCTTATACAAAGTATTAGCAAGGGAAGTGGCAAAAAGGTCGTAATACTTATAGATGAATATGACGCTCCGCTCTCGTCAACAATAGACAAGCCCGAACTGCAAGAGATATACCGGGGTCAGCTTCATGGTTTCTATTCCGTCTTAAAGGGATCCGAAGAATATATCCGTTTTTGTATGCTCACGGGAGTGACCCGCTATGGCAAGGTTTCAGTTTTCAGCGGACTCAATAACCTCAATGATATAACCTTTGATGATCAATATGCCGGCATCTGCGGTGTTTCAAAAGAGGAATTAACAACTTATTACAATCAAGGTATAAGGCTTTTTGCTGAAAAAGAGGGGATAAGTATAGAAGAGGTCTATGAACTTCTGAAATTCAATTATGACGGATATCATTTCTCCTCATCTATGCTTGACATATACAATCCTTTCAGCATCAACTATGCATTGAGCAAACAAAAGATAGATGACTACTGGTGTAAATCGGGAGTGCCCACAATTCTTTCCAAATCCCTGCTGAAGAATGATTATGATATTCAAGAACTAAAAGATAGCCTTGTAGAGGAGTCAATGTTGGCGGATCTGTCAATCTATAATTCCAACCCTATACCTCTTTTCTATCAGACCGGCTATCTGACACTTAAGGATTATGATCGCGAGGAAAATCTTTTTACACTAGGGTTTCCCAACAGGGAGGTGGAAAAAGGAATGTTGAATAATATCCTCACGGTATATAATCCCGGCAATAAAGGTGTGACATCCACGATTGTCCGAATGAAACGTAGCCTCAGGGAAGGGAAACCGGAAGAATTTATAAAGATATTATCCTCCTTTCTGGCAGATATTCCCAACCAGATGCACAGATATGTAGACCGCTATGAGAATTATTACCATACTATCTTTTACTGTCTTACAAAATTGATAGGCCTTGATGTCGAGGCTGAATATTCCACCTCCGAGGGATTCATAGATATGCTTATCAAGACATCGGGATATATTTATATAATAGAACTGAAAGTGAACGGCACGGCTGAGGAAGCATTGAAGCAGATAGAGGGAAAACATTATGCAGCTCCATTTGTAGGAGATTCAAGAAAGATAGTCAAGATTGGCATCGGCTTTTCAACCCACACCCACAACATCAAATCCTATCTTATAGAATAATCACTCGACCGACAACCCCTTCTCCGTACCTCCCGAAAGAAAAAAGTTCACAGAATTTTGACTTAATATTGAGGCATTTTTGCCCCGATATTTTGCTAAAAATGCGGCAAATAACCGGCAATATTGCTATATTCTGGATCCTTTTTTCCTTCTTTTTATCTTTTAGAAATTTCGTTCATCGTCTGCTTCAAGATCCTCTTTTCCCGGAAGGATTATTACCTTGAGACCTGGATGCACGTATTCTTTCAGTTCAGCCACATCCTCATTGTGAAGCCTGATGCAACCCTCTGAGCAACGGGTGCCGATAGAGGCCGGGTCGTGAGTGCCATGGATTCCTATGGTGGTAAAAGGAGGTGTGGCAAGACGAATGAACCATGGTCCGTAAGCACCGCTGATTTTTCCTTTACCGTCGCGGAAATCATGGGTCCATCCACTTGAATTCTGAATCTGTTTAACAGTGAATTCCCCTTCGGGGGTTTTATGGTCACCCTTCCTTCGCTTATTGCCGTAGTTGATTCCCAATCCCACGGGGTATTCCTTCATCAGGCTGTCGTTGATGTTATACACCTTTAGAGTGTATGACTCCTTGTCTATCACAATCTTTGCCGTATTATGGGGATTAGGATATTCTTTTGGAGCTTGAACAAAGCTCTTCTTATATTTATGTTTCTTATATCGCCTTGATTTCGCGTCAACATGGCCGCTCAAAGGAATAAGAATCAACATCAAAAGCAAAAATATTTTAGAGGCCTTTTTCATAGGCTTTTCATTCTTTACCGACTTTTTGAAAAAATAATCCTTAGACGATTACTCTTCTGAATAATCAATTTGGTTTCTTGTCAATTCATTCCATTCTTTCAACATATTGGAAAGGTCGATCACATATTGTCCCGGATTGAGCGACTGCATATCTGATCCGAATGCCTTCGGCTGATATTCGAGACGCACTCTTTGCACTCCCTTAATATCATTTTTTTTGGCCTGTGCCGCTATGGCTCCGAATTTTTTACTTCCCTGAAGTTTATCTGCCCAATATGTAGAGAGTTTATTTACATTGTATTGGTCAAGAGCCATATATAAGCCCCTTAAATCGGAATAGGCATCCATATCGGCAAACACCCACTCGGAATTGTTGTCAAGATAGTTTATTGCAGCTTCAAGAGACACATCCTCCGTCAACTGTTGGATTTCAGATGGAGTTTCCACATCATTCTCCTGCTGTTGAATCAGAGCTTCCTCTTCCGGCGCCTTGACACTCTGCGGAATTGTATCCACGTATTCAATCTCGTTATTTATAATCACCTCTTCAGGTCTATCCTCTTTTTCCGGTTCCTTAGTGAGCCAAAGAATCAGAAATAGAATTGCGGCGGCAAATGAAACTATAGCTGCAATCAGCCATATTTTCTTCTCTTTCTGTTCCTTTTCCAAGGCATTGGAAAGTTTGTTGATTTCATTCCGGTCGTAGATTGATACTCCGCTCACATTGGAATGTTGCGTGTCTCCGATTCTGTCGCCGGGCTTTTTAATCCATTGCTTTCCTTCCCACTCCTCTCCGAGCTCTAATGGTTTCCCATCGTTGCTTCTCTCTATATTCACAAGAGCTTCAATTGGTTGATAACCGGGCCTGTGCAACACTATCTTATGAGTGCCTACAGTCACGGGCATTCCACCTTTCGGCAACGACTCCTCGTCTATTTCTACAGCCAGCTGTCTGGCACCCTTCAGGTTTTCAGGCAGCTTCACCGGCCAGTTTACCCATATTTCATTTATTTCATAAGAATCCATAGCGCCGGATTCCTCAATTTTTTTATTTTCCATCTCTTTTCCCATTCTTTTAATCTGAATAGCAAAGTTATAAAATTTTCATATTTGTTTTCTGCTAATCCTCAATAACCTTTAGGTCTATCAATTACCTATAAATCGTTTTGAAGCTTTTGCGCCCTCTTTTTATAATATAAATCTGTCCCGGTTGAGGATTATCAACCCTTATCCCTTGAAGATTATAATAAACCTTCGGCTCATCGGCATTATCGTCTTCCATATCCATAATGCCGGCATTCAGATAATCAGGCAACAGAGCCGCCGGAGTCTCGTCTCTAAGAGGTTCAGAGTAGGAGCCTTTTGTATAATCTCCAAATGCTCCCTTCAGCCATTCTATTTTGGCCTGCATATGAGCTTTCACTTCTTTGAGTCTTCCATCCATGTCACTGTTGTCAGAAACACTGATCCCACCTGCCGGCACAGGCTGATTCTTCCATCTTTGTGAATCGGCTTTAGCGGCCTTTTTCAGCCGGGCCACATATATTTCCATATCTTCTTCTATTCCCGGATACTCATTCTGCATGAACCACAACCATGTTTCCTCTACTTTGTTTCTAAACATGTCGTTAGCCATCATAGATGCAATCCAGGTGTTGCCATAGGGGTCGCAATCGAAAAAATAAGAATTTGTCCATCCGTTGAATGCATTCCCGCAGTCCCATAATGGAGAAAAATGCCATTTCTCTCCCTCTCCTCGGTCTCTGAATAGATATGTCGACCCATGAAAGGCCTCCACATGAGAAATAATCTCCTGAACAAGATAATATCGCGACGCATCGTCAAGATCCAGATATGCCCAGGTTTCGTCGCTGTTGCTGCCCACTCTTTTATTTATTTCAGTGAATTGGTCGGTTATAAACCTTTTCTGCAAATCAGAATATTCTTCAGGAGTGTCAAAGGTGATTCTCAACCAGTCGTTTATATGTCCGTTCACAAAATGTTCCTCGGGCATCCGGATCTGGTTATCTTCATCATAATTATCCAGTTCCACCACATAACCTCCCGACACAAGAGCCTCATCTGAAATATTATCCTCAAGCTCCTCTATTTCTATCCTGCCGTCGCCAACCCTTATTGATTCAGTCAGAAAATACACACCGCGGTAATCCCCGTTAATCACAACTTCCACAGGTTGCATTTTAGGAGTCCATGGCAAGCCTATTCTTTCCCCGAGATTAAATCCCACATAATTTCTCAGATATCCCTTGTTGTCGTCGGCATGGGCTAGGAGGGCATAATGTTTGCTCTTTGCCGGAGTCAGACCCAAAAGATCCTGTTTCTTATCCAATTTCAGTTTGTAAGGTTTCTTTGCAAAGCCTTTAAGCGTCCAGTTCCCACGCGCCTTTATCTGCAATGGCAGCGGTTCCTCCTCGCTTCCTATTGAAGACGCTCCCTCTTCTGCCATCCATTCACAATCATTGAGATCGATCCAGTATTCTGCATTTGTGAAATAATTCTTATGGTTTAAATTGATATCTATTATCTCATTTTCAAATGCAGAGTGATTTTCATCCTTAAAGACATTGATATACATCACAGGCAAAGTCCCTGACCAAGGATGAAGGTCTGTGGTATTTTCAATTTCAAATTTCAGATCTATTGTAGTGCCTGCACCTGGATAGAAAAAACTTATCGTAGCCTTAGATATGCCGTTTGTGTTCAGGTTTTCTCCGGCCCATATGCAATTCAAGTCCATGCTTTCATCAACAAAAATATTCTTCTGAAAGCCCCCGAAATCGAAACCTTCCCAATTTTCATCTGCTATCTTGAATTGTCCGGCAGGAATTTCATTTTCCTTATCTATCTTCAGGATGTAGAGGTTGCCTTCCCTTGTGAAGCTATATGAAGGGTTGATATTCCAATTTGTAAAACTTCCTCTCAAATAAACAACAGGCATCCCCTCTTCATCTATAATCGACGCTTTTATAGATGAAGCGCAAACTGAAATAAAAAGAATTAAGAATAAAAGCTTGCAATATTTAGCCATTACATTCATGAATTTCTTTAAAAAATTTTCCGACCGAGGAATAGAGTTATCTTGCAAATTTGAAACGGTGTAACGCCCGACTGATAACAGGAATATTTTCGAAGTTTGCGATAATTCCTATATATAAAATTAATAATACCGTGCGCAGGCAATATGTGGCCCAAAGCGGTAATATACCATCCATCAACATTCCGCAGACATATAAAAATCCGGCCACCACCGTATATGCAAATATCCTTTTCTTTTCATAAGGCAACGGATAATAATAATTGCCGAGAAAATAGCTGATGACCATCACAACGAAATAGCTGATCAGGGCTGCCCATGCCGAACCCATATATCCGTCAGGAATCCCTATGAAGGGCACAAGCCAGATGTTTAGTCCCAACATTAAGGCAAAACATATTAATGACAGATACATCCCCCAGCGCGTCTTGTCGGTGAGTTTATACCAGAGGGAAAGATTGAAAAACACACCGTAACATAGTTCGGCACCCATCATCACCGGTACCACCTGCAAGCCCTCCCAATAAGCCGGAGAGATAAAATATCGCAAAAAGGGAAGATAAAACATAACTCCCAAAAATATAAGCCAGCCGAAAATGATGAAAAATTTCATGGCATCGGCATACATCTTTCTGCTGCTTTCTCCAGAATTTTTTGCCTGAGAGAAGATAAACGGCTCGTAGGCATAACGGAAAGCCTGGGTAAACATCACCATCACTATGGCTATCTTCATGTTGGCGCCATATATACCTACCATCGATCTCGCTGCATCTTCATTGCTGAAGAGGTAGGGAATCAACAATTGGCCCATATTCTGACTCAGCATGCCGGCTATTGCCAATATCAGCAAGGGCCAGCTGTAACTGAGCATCCGCTTCAACAGCTCGCCGGAAAAACGCCACGGACGCCCCATAAGCTGAGGCATCAGCAAGAGCAATATAATATAGGAAGAGATGATGTTGGCAACAAAAATCCAGCCTATTCCGAAAGCCTTGCCCCCCATGGGAGTGTAAAACCAGGAAATGAAACCGGGATTGTGAGATTCAAGCCATGGACACACAAGAAGAAAAAAGAGATTGAGGCCTATGTTCATGCCCACATTTATCAGCTTTATACCGGCAAAACGCCACGACCGGTTTTTATATCTCAGATAAGCGAAGGGGAGATTGCAGAACGCATCTACAGCCACTGTGGCGCCTATAAGCCATACGAACAGCGACTGATCGGGCAATTTTAATCCTTTCGAAATCGGATTTATGAATATGGTCAGCAATATAAGGAATGTCAGAGAGGTGCTTCCCACAGAAATCAGGGAGGTGGTATAGACTTTCTCCGGATTGTCTTCCTTATTGGCAAATCGGAAGAAGCCGGTCTCCATTCCGTAATTCAAAATCACCAACATCACAGCCGTGATTCCGTAAAGATATGTGACAATGCCGTATTCCTCTGAGGGGAACAGATAGACATACAAAGGCACGAGACACCAGTTAAGGAATCTTCCTACAATACTGCTGAGGCCGTAGACTGCAGTGTCTTTTGCGAGTGCCTTTATGCTCATTTCTTTATAACATAACTGAGGGAGCACTCCTGCCCCCTTGCCTTAAATCTCTTCGTCAAAAAGGCTTCCGGCAGCCGGATCTTTCTTTCTTTTCAGATGCGTATAAGCCAGATGGGTTGCTTCACGACCCCGGGGGGTTCTTTTCAAGAATCCCTCTTTTATCAAGAAGGGCTCATACACCTCTTCAAGAGTGCCCGGGTCTTCTCCCAAAGCCGTGGCAATTGTAGATAATCCCACCGGCCCACCTTTGAATTTATCAATTATCGTAAGCAAGATGCGGTTGTCGATTTCATCAAGCCCATATCTGTCTATATTGAGAGATTCCAAAGCATGGCGAGCAATTGCAAGATTGATGTCGCCATCGCCCTTCACCATCGCGAAGTCTCTCACTCTTCTCAACAAAGCGTTGGCCACACGGGGAGTGCCTCTGCTTCGCAGAGCTATTTCCAAGGCTGCGTCTTCATCAATCTTAACATTCAGAAGGCGTGCCGACCGCTTTACTATTCCCTGGAGCACCTTATGGTCATAATATTCCAGATGGCAATTAATTCCGAAGCGTGCGCGCAAAGGAGATGTGAGCAAGCCGCTCCTTGTGGTTGCTCCTATGAGGGTGAAAGGAGGAATGGTTAGCTGCACGCTCCTTGCCCCGGGCCCTTTATCCAATAAAATGTCTATCCGGTAATCCTCCATGGCTGAATAAAGATACTCCTCGACTATAGGATGGAGCCTGTGGATTTCATCTATGAAAAGCACATCTTTCTCTTCAAGGCTCATAAGGATTCCCGCCAGATCCCCGGGCTTATCCAACACCGGACCGGAGGTTACTTTGAAACCTACGCCCAATTCATTGGCAATGATATTTGAAAGAGTGGTTTTCCCAAGGCCCGGCGGACCATGGAGAAGCGTATGGTCAAGGGCTTCCCCACGCATGCGTGCCGCTGTGGTGAATATCCTGAGATTCTCGATTATGCCCTCCTGGCCGCTGAAATCATCAAATTCCAAAGGCCGCAAGGCTTTCTCGATATCCTTTTCGCTTTCTCGTGCCCGGTTTTGCCTTATGTCGAAATCTTCTTCTTGCATACTGCAAAGTTACTCTTTTTATCTCCATCCGTCAAATTCATTCCTTTCTATTCAATTATTTACAATTAATATTAAATATATTTTTAATTTTGCATTAAAATTCATGGAGCCTTCACTCCAAAACCTGAACATAAACTTTTCAAATTCAAAAATGCTATGATTCAGTCACTAAAAGAAAGAATCATTAACGGGGGCCGGATATCTTTCCGCGAAGCTTTGGATTTGGCCGAGACTCCCCATAGAGAAGAATTATATGAAGCGGCAGCTGAGATAACAAAGCATTTCGGCAAACCGGAATTCGATCCTTGCAGCATAATCAACGCCCGTGCCGGAAAATGCTCTGAAAATTGCAAATGGTGTGCACAGTCAGGCCATTACCACACAGACTCCGATGTTCATGGCATAATAGATGCAGAAAAGGTCGTGGCACAAGCAAAATACGATGAAAAGAAAGGAGTGAAACGTTTCAGTCAGGTCACAAGCGGCCGTGCCGTAAAGGGAGAAGCCCTTAAAAAGATATGCGATAATTACAGGCAACTGAAGAAAGAGACCAATATGTTTCTTTGTGGCTCTTTGGGTTTGCTTGAGAAAGAAGATCTCCAACAACTATGGGATGCAGGAATGAGACGATATCATTGCAACCTTGAAGCTGCTCCCTCCTATTTCGGAGAACTTTGCACAACACATACGATCGACGACAAGATCAAGACCTTGAAGGCTGCACGCGAAATAGGTTTTCAGCTTTGCAGCGGTGGTATCATCGGAATGGGGGAAACACGTGAACAACGCATCGAGCTTGGGGAAAAACTCCGTGAAGTGGCTCCCGATTCGATTCCCATAAATATCCTGCAGCCAATAAAAGGAACGCCTTTGGAAGATATGCCTCTGATTGATGAAGATGAAATCCTGCTGACAATTGCAATCTATCGCTTCCTTCATCCCAAGGCTGAGTTACGGTTTGCCGGCGGCCGAAAACGTCTTTCTCGCGAAGCACAGCTTAAAGCCCTTCATATCGGCATCAATTCAGCAGTTGTGGGAGATCTTCTCACAACAGTCGGTTCTGCCATTGACGAAGACCGTCAGCTTGCCCTCGATGCCGGCTATAAATAATCATCCCAATAACATTTTCTTAATCCAAAGTTGAAAAAATCTGTCTGACAGGGAGTAAATATTTTCACTCCTTGTCAGAATTTCTTTATTGAGAAGCTGTCTCGACGCACTCTGAACCGAGCTTGCTGACGATAAAGAATTATGTCTGATAAATTCCTCCGATGATATGTTTTTTGCTTTGCCCTCTTTCGCAATTGCATACAGCAGTTCCTTCTGTTTTAAGGGCAATTGGGAAAGTATTTCGCGGTAAATCACAGTATATGTATCAAGTATTTTATCTATAGCGATATCTACAATCTTTTTATCACATTCACCCTCTTCCGGTGTGAGTGTAAAAGCTTCATTACAGGTTCTTTGCACATAATAAGTGTGCCCTTCAAATAAATTATAAATATAAAAAGCCGTTTCTTCAGTTATTTTTTTTCCTTTTTCACCAAACATTTTCATTATAAAGTCAGCGTATTTCTCTTCCGGAATCGCATCAAGATGCATGAAAGTTCCACTATTGAAAAACGGTCGGGAAGAACTTACAAACATCTCTTGCAGTAAATGTCTCTGGCTCCCTGAAAATATAAAATTACAGTTTGAGGTGTGTTGGATATGTGTGCGTAATATGGCTTCAATGTTTTTCTCCTCATAATTTGCAATCTGCTGAAATTCATCGATAGCTATAATGCAACGCATGTCGGCATTATCCAAATATCTGAAGATTTCTTCCAATGTTATTTCCGGACGCGTTATATCACCTAACCTGATATTGAAAGTCGGCATCCCTGTTATTGAATCAAATCCTATTTTTCCTGTCAGGGATGTGAGGGCCTGAATAAATCCTCTCACTATTTTCTTTCCTCGCGGTATTAATTTTTTATATATCTCTTTTCCAAAAAGAAATATAAATTCGCTTAAGGTATTTGTCTGTAATATGTCAATAAAAAAAGTGTAATTATTCTCTTTTATGCGTTTATCTTCATAGCAATATTCTATCAATCCTGTTTTCCCCATTCTTCTGGGGGAAATCAACACTATATTATGACCGTTAATCAGGCGGCTTATTAATTCTTCTGATTCCTTTTCACGGTCACAAAAATATTCTTTTTCAACCTTTCCGGAGATTATGAAGGGATTTGTTACCATAGTTTTACACAATTATATGCAAAACTATAGATTTTTTTTAATTATTCAAATTATAATAATTGCGATTGTAATAATTATAAATTGAATAATTTTTCCGGTCGCCCCTATTTTTTTTCTTCGGAATAGGCAATGGCTGCGTTTATAAACGACATAAAGAGAGGATTGGGTCTTAACACGGTGCTCTGATATTCGGGATGATACTGGGTGCCTACATACCATCTTTTAGTAGGAACCTCCACCACTTCCACAAGCTTGGTGTCAGGATTTATTCCCACACATTCCATACCTCCTTTTTCAAAGTCACTGCGATATTTTTCATTGAATTCATATCTGTGGCGATGTCTTTCTTTCACCTGGGTCTTGCCATAGGCCTTAGCTGCTTTTGATTCCGGCTTCAACCGGCAATCATAGGCCCCGAGACGCATGGTGCCTCCCATTTGCGAAATCTCTTTCTGTTCCTCCATCAGGTCGATTACAGGATAGGGAGTCTCAGGATTCATCTCCACTGAATCGGCTCCTTCGAATCCCAATACATTTCTTGCAAATTCTATCACCATACATTGCATCCCCAGACATATTCCGAATGTTGGCACATTATGTTCCCTACACCATTTCAAGGCCACTAATTTCCCTTCTATGCCTCTCTTGCCAAATCCGGGAGCGATTATGACTCCATCCATATCTTTCAATTTCTCTTCCACATTTGAGTCGGAGAGTTTTTCAGAATGAACGTAAACAAGATTCAATTTATGATCGCTCCACGCCGCTGCATGGCTTAATGATTCCGAAATAGACTTATATGCATCCTGTAGTTCCACATATTTACCCACAAGAGCTATAGTCACCTCCTTTTCGGCGTTGTGCAACTTATCCAGGAAAGTGTTCCATTCTTTAAGATCAGCATCTTTCCTTCCGGCCACTTGCATCTTGTCAAGCACGATGGTGTCGAGCCCCTGGCTCAGCATCATCAAGGGCACTTCATAAATGCTTCTTGCGTCAATGCTTTGAATCACGGCTTCCGGCTGCACATTACAGAATTGCGCCACTTTCCTACACATTGCCGGAGGAAGCTCCTTTTCTGTGCGCAACACCAGAATATCAGGCTGGATTCCTGTCTGCTGGAGCATTTTTACAGAATGTTGCGTCGGCTTTGTCTTCAATTCTTTCGCAGCCCGGATATAGGGCACATAAGTGAGATGAATGAACAAAGCATTCATCCCCATTTCCCATTTCAATTGTCTGACAGCCTCCAGATAGGGAGTAGATTCTATGTCGCCTACGGTGCCTCCTATTTCGGTGATGACAAAGTCATATTTGCCCTCCTCTCCGAGTTTCTTTACGTTTCTTTTTATCTCATCCGTGATATGGGGCACAATCTGCACCGTCTTGCCGAGATAGTCGCCGCGACGTTCTTTTTCTATCACGTCTTTATATATCCTGCCGGTCGTTACATTGTTTGCTTTTGTGGTCTGAATGTTGGTGAATCTTTCATAATGACCTAAATCGAGATCTGCTTCATGACCATCCACAGTCACATAGCATTCCCCGTGTTCGTAAGGATTCAATGTGCCCGGATCTATATTGATATAAGGGTCGAATTTCTGAATTGTAACGCTATATCCCCTCGAAAGAAGAAGACGTGCCAATGATGAGGAGATAATTCCTTTGCCTAATGAAGAAACCACACCACCCGTAACAAATATATATTTAGTCTGCATATCTCAACTTTTTATTTTTTACCTTTAAAATTCCGGAAATCCTTTATCCTGTTTTAACTTATAGTGATCTCTTTGAAGTTCAAAAATTTTTTTCATAGTAAGAAACAAACGCCTTGTTCACCAGCCTTACACCTCCCGGAGTGGGATAATCGCCGGAAAAATACCAATCTCCGGGATAATCCGGGATGGCTTCATGAAGTCCTTTTATGGATTGGAAAATCAATCTCACTTCGGCCACAGTTCCGGCAGGTGTTAGCATCTGAGCCATTTTTGAAGCAATCTCCTGTTGGGAGAAGGGGGCATAGATCTCTTTCACACAGTTTTTTTGCATGTCGTCAGGCTCATTCTCCATTATCTTACATTTTTCATAGACATCTCTGATCAGATGTTTCATCCCCCTCTCTTTCAAGAGTTCAATGGCAGCCCGGAAGGCTGCGAATTCACTCAGACTCGACATGTCTATGCCGTAGCAATCGGGATATCTCACTTGTGGAGAAGAACTCACGACTATTATTTTCTTCGGATGTAGACGGTCTAATATTCGAAGAATGCTTTGGGTTAAGGTGGTGCCCCTGACTATGCTGTCATCTATAACCACGAGGTTGTCTTCTCCGTTTTTCACGCAGCCGTAAGTGACGTCGTAGACGTGTGCCGCAAGCTCGTCGCGGGAATCTCCCTCGGTGATGAATGTACGCAATTTAATATCTTTAATGGCAATTTTTTCTATCCTCAGCTTTTGATCCATTATCACTTTGAGCCTCTCGTCAGTCAATGCTCCACGATCCTGGGCTCTTAAGATCTTCTCGGTCTTCAGGGTGTTAAGATGGCTTTCCAGACCTTCTACCATTCCTAGAAACGCCACCTCTGCTGTGTTGGGTATAAAGGAAAAAACCGTATGGTCTATATCGTTTCCTATCTTTTCCAATATTTCAGGCACAAGATTTCTTCCCAATCTTTTTCTCTCCTGATATATATCGGCATCGCTCCCTCTTGAAAAATAGATTCTTTCAAATGAGCATTTCAGATTTTTAGGATTCGGCAACACCTGAGTCACTTCCATCTTTCCCGAAGATGAAATTGTGAGAGCCTCTCCGGGGAAGAGCTCATTCACGTTCTTTCGCGCAACATTAAAAACAGTCTGGATCACAGGTCGCTCGGAAGCCACAACAATCACTTCGTCATCATGATAATAGAATGCAGGCCGGATTCCGTTGGCATCTCTCAATGCAAACATATCTCCGGAGCCTGTGGCGCCACAAATCACAAATCCGCCGTCCCATGTAGGCGCCGAAGCTTCCAACACTGATTTCACATTGAGTTCTTCTTCAATCTTCCGGGTCACTTCCGATTCTTTTAAGACATCGCGATATTTCCTGTAGATTCTGTGATTCTCTTTGTCGAGGGCATATCCCAATTGCTCAAGCAGCATCACGGTGTCGCTATAAATTCTCGGATGCTGTCCTTTTTCAATCACTGTGCGGAATATTTCATCCACATTAGTCATATTGAAATTTCCACAAAGAAGAAGATTGCGGCTTCTCCAGTTGTTGCGCCTCAAGAAAGGATGCACATAGCTCATGCCTGATTTGCCGGTGGTGCTATACCGAAGATGTCCTAAATAAATTTCCCCGACAAAAGGTGCTGATTCTTCTACCTCTTTCGGGGACATTTTTTCTACCTTAATATTATTAAGGTCTGGTAAAATTGATTCAAAAATTTCTTTTATTGCCTGGGTGCCGAGAGCTCTTTCTCTAAACACATATTCGGAACCGGGCTGAGCCTTCATTTTCACAACTCCGATTCCGGCCCCTTCCTGGCCGCGGTTGTGCTGCTTCTCCATCAGCAGATAGAGTTTATGAAGGGCCCAGGTGTAGGTGCCGTATTTCTCTTTATAATAAGCTAAAGGCTTAAGAAGCCGAATCATGGCGATGCCACATTCATGTTTAAGCTGTTCCATTATGGAGTCCTCCTAAATTTTTTGCAAATTTACAACATAGGCAACAACCCTACAATTTTAGACGCTTAATTCTTTGCACAATATTTTAAGTCACTCTCATTTAAGCGTAAAATAATCTCCTGTTTGACTAAGGGCCCGCAAGTTGCAAGAGTGGATTTTTCATAGTATTTTTGCATTACGACCCTATTTCCAACCATGAATGAAAAGGTAAAAAAATTTGGTTCCGACATACTCAACAGCAACGATCTGGTGTTTACCTTCATCCGGTCGGCGGGAGTGGCCCAGGCAGCTTCCTGGGTAGACCTCGGCACCGGATTCGTGCTCTTTGCATTCGCCCATTTCACTCCTTGGGTCTCTACAGCCATAGGGGCCTTTGCCGGTGGAGTGATCAACTGCATTCTTAACTATCGTTTCACTTTCCATGCCCAGACCTGTCCCTGGAAGGCCGTAGTGGTGAAATATTTTCTTGTGTGGATCGGGAGTTTGTTGCTCAATTCATTCGGAACTCAATTCCTCTATTACGGACTGATGCATTGGCCATGGCTCGAAACCTTAGGTTTTAAAAAAGACGGCTATTTTGCGGCAGCCCGGCTCATCGTCTCGGGAATAGTTTCTTTAGGCTGGAATTTCCTTCTCCAGAAAAATTTTGTCTATCAGAACAGAAAATTTGATAAATATGCTTTAGAATTCCTTAATTTATTTTCAAAGAAAAAACATCATAACTCTCAAGAAATCAATTTAGAAATTTCTTCCCAATCAATGGAAACAGAAAAAGTGGAATAAAAAAATAAATTTTTTTACTTTTTTCGTGAACCTATTTCCCCTCTTTAAGGTTATAATATCAAACAACGATATTCAAGGCCTCCCGACGAGAGCACATCGAAAGAACCACCGGATGCCAAAGTGCACGACTCTTTCAGGAATGGATGCCAAGCAAGGTTGAGAATAGATTTTCACAAAACGATTCGAGAGCACATCGAAAGAATTATCGGATGCCACAGTGCACGACTCTTTCAGAAATGGATGCCAAGATAAATTTAGTGAAGAGTAATTGTCTAAGTTATGGAAAGAGAAAATATTCCCGGTCGGCATTTATGATCTGCGAAACATGGTGCCGACCGGAAATTTGATAAAAATAAAAAGTCTTCAAGGGGGAGCTAAGCTTCCGGAAAAATATAACCTTTTCGTAACCTTGATGTTGCGGGGGCAACGGAGAAATCCTTAGCTCCCGTTTCTTTTTTCTTTAATGTCTTTTCTTCTATTTTTATAAGCTGTGCATAACTTGTAGAAAAATCTTAGAAAGATTCCTTTATAACTTTCCAATTGAATTTTCTCCTTCCTTCTTGATTCGTTTTGCTTTTTTTCTATCCCAAAAATTTTTCTATTTCTCCAAAAAATAATGCCCCTATTTTTTTAAAAAAATTTGAAGGAGCAATCTAAGGTTTTAAACTATTTTTCTACTCTGTTTTCCCCCTCTATGTTATGAAATTTATTAAATTTGCAATTATAGACAGGTTGTAGATAAAACCTGCATCTTTATGATAATCAGTTATGCCCCTTGTCTATTATATGAAGAAAAAACAACGCTGACTTTCAATAAGTCATAAATCCAAATTTTATGGAAAAAAGTTATTGGCGTTATCGACAGCCTTTGTTGTTGTTTTTTCTTTTTTATATAATTTAATTTTAAATATTTATCTATAAAATAAAAAATATGGAATCGGGAGCCGGAAATCTCTCAGAATTGAAAGAGAAAATATTGAAGCTGAAAAAAGAGAAGAATGCTCTGATAATGGCCCATTATTATCAGCGTGATGAAATTCAGGAGATAGCAGATTTCATAGGAGATTCCCTGGCGTTGGCCAGAAGGGCGGCGGAAACCGATGCCGACATAATCCTCATGTGTGGTGTTCATTTTATGGGAGAGACTGCAAAGATTCTTTGTCCTGATAAGAAGGTGCTGATTCCGGATATGAATGCCGGGTGTTCGCTTGCCGACAGTTGCGACCCTAAGGAATTTGAAGAGTTTGTAAAGTCGAAGCCTGACCACACTGTAATAAGCTATGTCAACACTTCGGCAGATGTGAAGGCTCTCACAGATATAGTTGTCACTTCGGGAAATGCCCGTAAAATAGTTGAACAGCTGCCGGCTGATGAAAAGATTATTTTCGGGCCCGATAAGAATCTCGGGGAATATATAAATAGTGTGACAGGTAGAAATATGGTGTTGTGGAATGGTGCGTGCCATGTTCACGATCGTTTTTCACTGGAAAAAATAGCGGAACTCAAAAAAGAGCATCCCGGAGCAAAGATTCTGGTTCATCCGGAATGCAGGCGTCCGCTCCAGCTGATTGCTGATAAAGTAGGGTCTACGGCCGCTTTGCTTGATTTTGCCACAAAGGATGATGCACGCGAATATATAGTTGTCACTGAAAGCGGCATTCTTTTTGAGATGAGAAAAAAATGTCCTGACAAGGTTTTCATAGCAGCTCCTGCAGAAGATGCCGAATGTCAGTGTAATGAGTGTGACTTTATGAAGATGAACACTCTCGAAAAAGTCTATAAGGCGCTCAGAGATGAAACTCCTGAAATAAAAGTGGATAAGGAGGTGGCTGAGAAAGCTGTGAAATCTATAGAGAGGATGCTCGAGATGAGTTGATATGCGGCATAAAAAGAAAAATATAATAGAACTTACGCATTGCACGGCAAGTCAATACGTAGATATTCCTAAATTGCCTGTGGCCGTGCTTTTGGATAATGTAAGGTCCATGTATAATGTAGGGGCTGTGTTTCGCACTGCTGATGCTTTTCTTATAGAGGAAATCATATTGGCGGGAATATCCGGTTGCCCTCCTCATCCTGAAATAAAAAAGACAGCCTTAGGAGCCGAGGAAAGTGTGAAATGGAGATACGAGGAAGATGCATTCGAGGCGGCTCTTTCAATGAAGGAAAAAGGCTGGAAGATTTGTGTGCTCGAACAGGCCCATAACAGCATTCCTCTTCAAAATTTTAACCCGCAACCTGAAGAAAAATATCTTCTTGTTGCGGGCAATGAAGTTAGCGGCGTCAATCAGAATATCCTTGAAATAGCCGATTATGTTATTGAAATTCCCCAGCATGGCGTGAAACATTCTCTAAATGTTTCAGTCAGCGTGGGGATAGCCTTATGGCAATTGGTGAAAGAAAATTTAGACAGTTAGGATCTCTTTTTCCTTTGCTGCGAAAACCTCATCTATTTTCTTCATATATTTGTCATGAAGTTTCTGCACTTCGCCTTCACCATCCTTTGAGACGTCTTCGCTCATTCCGTTTTTAACTTCTTTCTTCAAGCCTTCTATAGCTTCTCTACGAGCGTTGCGCACAGACACTTTTGCATTTTCAGCTTCACCTTTGCTTTGTTTCACGAGCTGTTTGCGTCTTTCTTCTGTGAGAGGAGGAATAGAGAGACGTATCACTTCGCCGTTGTTTTCAGGAGTAATTCCAAGTTCGGAATTTATGATGGCTTTTTCAATTTCCTTAAACATGCTCTTCTCCCAGGGAGTTACAGTGATTGTGCGTGCATCGGGAGTAGAAACATTTGCCACATTTGATATGGGCGACATTGTGCCGTAGTAGTCCACTCGGATTCCGTCTAACAATTTGGGAGATGCTTTTCCTGCACGGATGTGGGCCAGAGCGTCGTCGAGATATTCCACTGCCATCTCCATATTCTCTTGTGCTTTGTTGAGATAATCTTTAACTTCCATATTATATCAGATTTTAAGTATTTCTTTTGTTTATGGTTTGGGTTATATTTTTGGGTTGATATTGTTTAATTAAACCCTATCTTAGTGGTGGAAAAATAGAGGCAACTTTAATTGCTCACCAATGTTCCTACTTTCTCTCCTTTTAGCATTTTAGCCAGATTTCCTTCCACATCCATATTGAAAACATAGATAGGCATATTGTTTTCCTTGCAAAGGGCTGTTGCGGTTATATCCATCACCTTGAGGTTTCTGGCCAATACTTCATCGTAGGTTATTTCATCAAATTTTTTAGCTTCGGGGTCTTTTTCGGGGTCGGCAGTGTAAACTCCGTCAACCCGTGTGCCCTTTAGCATAACGTCTGCTTCAATTTCAATAGCTCTTAGGGCGGAGCCGGTGTCAGTTGTAAAATATGGACTGCCCGTGCCGCAGCTCATGATAGCGATAGAGCCCTCTTTCATAGTTTTTATAGCTTCCCATTTTGAATAAGGATATCCAACAGGAAACATTGGGATGGCTGTCAACACCTTTGAAGGCTGTCCTATGGCTTCCAAAGCGGAACTAAGCGCCAGTGAATTGATCACTGTGGCCATCATTCCCATCTGGTCGCCTTTCACACGGTCAAAACCTTTGGCTGCACCGGAAAGACCACGGAAGATATTGCCTCCTCCTATCACTATGCCAATCTGCACGCCGCTATCGGCTGCTTCCTGAATTTGTCGGGCATAAGAATTCAATCGTTCGGGATCTATTCCGTAACCTTGTTTGCCCATCAGGGATTCTCCCGACAATTTCAAAAGTATTCTGTTATATTTCATTAGTCTTATTTAGATTTCTTCTCCAAATTTATACAAAATTGGAGAATTCTACAAAATTCAATTTTTTTATTGAGATTTAATAGGTTCTAATATAAAAATTGCAAGGGAAAAATTATTTTCATTTTGGGGAGGGAATGTTTTCCTTCAGACGATGGTTGAAATTAGAATTACGAATAGAAGGGGCCGGATTGTCAATTGCAGTTTTGATAGCTTTGTCTTCTCCAACCAAGACACACAATTTTTTGGCTCGGCTGATTCCGGTGTAAAGCAAATTTCTATATAGCATGTTTTTATGGCTCATAGTCATGGGCATCACCATATAGTCGGTTTCCGAGCCCTGGAGTTTATGAACTGTTGTGGCGTATGCTAAAGATAGTTCTTTAAGATCTTTCCTTCCGTATATAGATTTCTTTCCGTCGAAGAAAGTGACCTCCATGTTTTGAGCTTCCGTGTCTATATTGGAAATCCAGCCGGTTTCACCGTTATATGTGTTTCGGGCTGAAGAATTGGATTTTTGCATGACTCTGTCGCCAAGTCTGAAAATTCTTTCACCGCTCCTTAATTCCGGACCTTCAGGATTCACACATTTTTGAATGTCTATATTCAATTGCTTGGCACCCAAGGGGCCTTCCTGCTGAGGAGACACTATCTGAATATTTTTGGGAGAAATATGATATTTCCGGGGGATTTCCTCAGCCACCAGTTGCAGCAATCTTTTATGAATTTTTGAAGGGGATATTTCGTTGATGATAATAAATTCTTCGTTATCAATATATTCCGGAGTTTGTCCGTGGTTTATGGCTGTGGCATTTTCAGCAATAAGGCTCCCTTCTTTATTTCTGAAATTTTCTGTGAGCGTAACAACCGGGATTCTTCCGGATTTTATCATATCCCTTAAGACATCTCCTGCACCGATAGCCGGCAATTGGTCTATATCGCCTACAAGGACAATCTTGGTTTCCGGTTTTAAGGCTTCTAAAAGATGATTGAACATCACCTGTTCGAGCATGGAGGCTTCGTCGATAATCAAAACGTCGGCATCTATGGCTTTATTTCTATATCCACGTCCCTTATTATAACCTAAAAGCCTATGAAGCGTTTTTGCCTCTCTTCCTGAAAGATCAGCTAATCTTTTTGCAGCCCTTCCGGTTGGAGCGGCCAATACTACTCTCTTGTCTTGGTCTTCAAGAAGTTTTATAAGGCCGCGGATAGATGTGGTTTTACCCGTGCCGGGACCGCCTGTTATTATTGTAACAGGATTGCTGACAACAGTTTTTATAGCATCAAGCTGTCCTTCGGAGAGAGGGTTTCCTTCCCTGTCAACAGAGGGTAAAGGAAAATCAGAATCATCATCCTTATGATTCAATATAATTCTTGCCAATCTTTCGGCTCCCTCTTTTTCGGCTTTATAATAAACGGGGAGATATAATCCGTTGTGGCTCCTGATAAGTCGCTCATTTTTAATCAAAGGTTCAATCTCGTGGTAAATCTTTTCTTTATCGGTTCCTGTGATTCGGGAAGCTGTGGAGACTGCCTCCTCTTCTGTGGCAAACATATTGCCATGTTCTGCAGAAATCTTTACTGAAGTTACTAAGGCACCTTGAATTCTTCGAGGATCGTCTATGGTGATACCGAGTTTTCTTCCGATTTTATCAGCTGTGAAAAAAGAGAGTTTGAACACTTCCTCCACCATCTGATAAGGATCTTCAAGAATCACTTTTTCAGTGGCTTTCTTATAATGAGAGAGGATTTTTTCAACTTCTTCGTCTCTTAAATTAGAAGAATATAGAAAAGCCATCAGACGAGGAGAATATTTCAATGAAGAAAAGCTGTTTTTCAATTCCTCGATTTTGTTTTTTCCCAATCCGGGAATATCCTTCAATTCCTCATCGAAGTCAAAATCGGAATCCAAAATATTGAAGCCCTTATTTTCAACAATTTTCCGGGAATACACCTTGCCTATTCCCTTTATATAGGAACTTGAAAGAAAGTTAGCCAGTCCCTCTTCCGAAGGTGTTGGCAAACTGTTTTCCGATATGCAAGTTTCATTTTTAAACATCCCAGAAAATATTATTTGAAATAATAACATTTGAAGCCCTTCAAAGTTAGTTCTCCCTCCCCAATTTATGTTAAAAACCAATTCTGTGCAGAAAAAAGAATTTGTCTTCTTTACATTTAAGTTCTCTTCCTATAATTATGCATTAGTCATAGCGGTTCGCCGAAAGCGAGAAGAAGTCTATAGCCCTCTTAACTTCTCCCCTTCCCTGGATTACTTAAAGGAACCGTTCGTATAAAAGAGAATGTGTATGGCGTTCCAACTCTCTGGCCGTCCAGTTATTGTTGAGAGTTTCTAATTAATATAAGGTTTCAGTCTCGCCGAAGGCGGGGCTCTCTTGTCTCCCATCAGCTTTGTTTTGCCAGTCTTCGGTTGCTTCCCAATTTCTATTTTTTCAAATTATAAAAAGACAACTTTCCCGGATTTATCCTTTAGAAATTTCTATTCATCATTTTCTCGTCAGATAGTTTTTTGATAGAAAATTACATTTAGTGTAATTATTAATAAAATTTTTTACTACTTTTGCTTTTAATTGAATAGAATCACAAATGAAATTGACAGATTTAGGAAATATTCCCTTTAATATATCCATACTGGATTCTATATTTCCTGATAATTCGGCGATTGTAGCCAAAGCCAAGAGATTGGAAGAAGCCGGCAATATTATTCGTCTCAAGAGGGGACTATATGTGGTCGATCCCCGACTCTCTAAAAAGCCGATAAATGAATTTCTTATTGCTAATCATTTATACGGGCCCTCTTACGTGTCAATGCAGACAGCATTAAGATACTATGGACTTATTCCGGAACGAGTGTATGAAGTGATTTCAATGACAACAGGGTTACATAAAGAATACAAAAACAAGATTGCCGCTTTTTCTTATATTCATTGCCCTATGGAATATTATAACATTGGTATTGATGTTATAAAAGGGGCAGGCCTTCAATTTTTATTGGCTTCTCCGGAAAAAGCATTATGTGATTTGATGTTGTATTCTAATAATTTAAACCTTCGCTATCAATCTGAAATTCATTCTTATCTGGAAGAAGATATACGCTTTGAAATGGATGCTTTATGTAATTTTAATTTGGAAATTCTTAGAAAATGTGAAGAAAAAGGGAAAAAGAAGAACATGATTTCACAACTTATAAAATTCATTGAAAATGGCAGACATCTTTGAAGATATGTTATCTTTCTATGATCCAACCTCACCTCAGGCTAAACACAATGCTACCCTTGAAGTTATTCAGCAAATAACTTTGGCCGGTCTTCAAAGAGGAGGATTTTTTGACAAAGCAGCGTTTTACGGAGGCACATGTCTAAGAATTTTTCATGGATTAAGACGATTCAGTGAAGATATGGATTTCACTTTGCTTAACAAAAATGAAAAATTCAATATTGAGGATTATTTTCCAGCAATAATCACTGAATTTCAATCCTTAGGAAGAGATGTTTCTATTACAAAAAAAGATAAGAAAACCTTTGGTAAAGTGGAATCCGCCTTCCTTAAAGATAATACTGAGGTTTATAATCTTTCTTTTCAGACAGAGAAAAGCTATAAGATAAAAATAGAAATAGACACAGATCCTCCTTTAGGTTTTAAAACCGAACCTAAGTTGTTGTTACAACCATTTTCATTCTTTACAAATACTTTAACCCTTCCGGATTTATTTGCGGGAAAAATGCATGCATTGATTTTTCGTACTTGGAGTAATCGCGTAAAAGGAAGGGATTGGTATGATTTTGAATGGTTTGTCAGAAACGGAATAAAACTTAATTTCAATCATTTTAAGGAAAGAACAAGTCAATTTAATGGATTGAATATTACAAAAGATGAATTTATAAATCAATTAAAGAATCGATTGACGGAAACAGATATTGAAATGGTGAAAAGAGATGTGAGACCATATCTTCCAGATACTCATGAAATTGAAATATGGAACAACCAATATTTCCTACTGTTAACTAATATGATTAAATTTCAAGAATGAATATAATCCTTTACTTAATACCTGGGTCTTGCCACCGAAAGAAAAAGTTTTCATATTACAGCGATATTATAAACAGCAGCCCTATCTCTGAATTATCAATTTCTGCTACTCATTTGTAAGCCTCCAAACATGCTTATCCACCTTGTCCCTGTTTCTGTCTCGCC
>JAFLTV010000037.1 GCA_022509105.1 Muribaculaceae bacterium
CTCCGCCGTTTTAGCAGTGCAAAATTACTGCCTTTTTGATCCTTTTGCAAGTCCTTGCAACTTCTAACCGATAAATCCTCTCTAAATCCGAAGCTAATCTCCTGACAATTAACATAATAAAAATATGTTAATTTTTGTAACTAAATCTAAAATAAAAGAAGAAGCTTTGGCAGAAAAATTAAAATCCCAACAATCAGAGCAGCCAACGCGGTAAACGACACCCCTGCTGCTGCTATGTCTTTTGCTTTTCCTATTAAGGCATCCTGGTTTTTTGTTACTCTATCGCATAACACTTCCAGGGAAGTATTTAAAGCTTCTGCTGTGAGGACTCCTCCGATACATAAAATTATAAGACACCATTCAGTGATAGATACAGAGAGCAGAAAACCCAAAATAACAGCAATAAGGGCGGCAAAGAGATGAATTCTGAAATTATGTTCATAAGCAACAAGGAGGGCAAAACCCCTCCCTGCATATTTTAATGCTTTCAGACGCTTATGCCATGAAAATTTTTCCTGCTGTTTCATAATTCTACCATCCCTTTATATTTAAAAGAAGAGAAGATGGATATAATTTACCCATCCCCTCTTCAAAAAATTATTTTACGTTAATATTCGATCTGTATGTCGTCTATATACATTGTTGAATCATCACATCCTTCGAAATAGTCACCGTATTTACTTGCTGAAGCTACGAAGACAATGTTGCTTGGAATGATATTGTCGCGATAATAATCAAGGTTGATTTCTATTTGGATCAAACCATCACCTTCCGTGGCAGTTGTGAATGACTTTTCTCCATAGGCAATTACATTCGGGGCTGTTGGGTCAAATAATTTCTGGGTCTTCGTCTTGACAATAAAGGGCCATTGTGTATTATTAAAGCGGTTGCCCGACTGAGAATAAGTCTCTTTATTATCATCAGTAAGAGCCACATAAATTTGCCCCTGGTCGTTCATTCCTGATTTAATATATTTACCACTTCCACGAACTTTAGTACCCGGAGTATATTTAACCCAAAGTTTGACACTCTTCGGCTTAGCTTTGAACGGACGGCCGAAACCGATTTCGCCGTTTGTACCGTCAGTTCGGAGGTAATTTCCGGCAAACAAGTTGCCGGCTCCTAATTTAGCAATAACCCATCTTGTCTGTAATTTAGCGGAATATTGACCACCATGTTTATAATCTTCGCTTTTAACGGTAAGATTATATTGTTCGCCAAGAGTCGTGGAACCATGATTTCCGGTATCCCAGAAAGTAGTGGCATAGGAAGCCCCCGGGATATGCACATTTCCTTCCATACTCCATTCTTCAAAGCCGGCATTCGGAAGCTGGAGACATTCCAATGTTTTGAATCTTTCAGTAATTATGGATTCATAATCATCACTTACGGCTTTATATTCATATTCCGTGTTGTCGGAAAGTCCGGTCAATTCAACCGAATATGTCTGACCTGCTGAATAGGCCCGGGTAAGGGAAGCATAGACCGTATTCCAGTTTTCTTCTTTCACTTTTTTATATTTGAAACCGACATTGTTTACCCCATCTTTAGCAACGATACCATATAAGACAGCTGAATAATGGAGAGTGGTGTTTTCATCCTGAATCGGCTGAGTCAAAACCAATGCGTCGCTAATCATAATATCAAGAGATGCAGTAGTGGTTCTTTTAGAGGAATCTTCCGCAAGAATCTTAAAAATATAGTCTCCCGTGGGTAATGCGTCGGTGAGTTTTTCTTCGAAATTAATTTGCATCAAAGTTCCCTCTTCATTGTTTTGCATCAGACTATAGTTGATGCCGAAATCTTCAAGTTTACCCTTGATTTCATCAGTCATACCGAGCAAATTGAGATCTGAATAACCTGACACTTCTTGGAGGAGGTCATTTTCAATCACTACACGGCCTAAAGAAGCGGCAGATGAGATATAGACACATTTTCTTCCTACCTGACCTTCATCGGAAACCACAGGCTTTGAAATATCAAAACCGTAACCGGAAATAATCGGAGCCGTTACGATTTCAATCGGGGTTTTAACCTCAATCTCACGTTCATCTATAGTTATGGTGAATATGGCTCCTCCCACATCGGTGGTTTTTTGTTCACACAGAACATTAAGGATATATTCAGTATGAGGCTTCGGGGATTCAATCACGCCCGAAAAAGAGAAATCTGAACCATCAATCTGTTTGCCTTTCAATTCGTATGACAGGTTCTTATCAAAAGAGGGCATCATGAAATAACCTCTTTTAGAAGCATCCTCATCCTTGAAAAGAAGGAGTCCTCCCTTGTGACCTACAGTCATATAATAATCAGACAAAACATCGCCGATATTACCATCATATTTCACGCTTACCCCGACATTGGCTATCTTGCACTCAAGCGTAACTGAAGCCGTGGAATTTGAAGTAACATCAAATTCAGTCATACCCTTATACCATATATGATCGAAGGATGCAGGAACTGAATCACCTGCCCAGGCTTCGGCTACATAATGGTCGGATACCAAAGGAATAGGAGAAGAAGGGAAAGTTTCATTGTCATATCTTCTGACCAAACCTTTGCTATTAGATATCCACAATAAGAAATTATCTTTCAAAGCCTGTTCATCAGCTCTGGTGATAACATCCATATCAGTGTTCACGACAGGGTTAATAATAATCCTTCCCTCGCCGCCATCGGAAAACGGATCCTCATTACAGGCAACCAAACCGACTGCCATAACGGCTCCAATTAAAGTTAAATTAAATTCTTTCATGATTTTAAGGGATTAGATTTATTATGCCTTGAATTGAAGAACTAAGGTTTTTGTCACATTATTGTTGTCAGTCACAATCATCTTGAAACTGTGAAGACCGCGGAAAGGTTTCAGAAGAGGTACAAAGTTGGTGATATTGAATTCCACCTCGGTCTTATTTTTCACGTCATCTCCATAAGGTAATTCCAGATTCGTGAGATTCTCGATAGTTTCGGGATCACCCGGATCGGTCAGTTCGAAAGCGTCAAGTTTCATCTCTTCCAAAGCCGGCATCAACAAGCCGTCTTCATCAGTGCTTGAAATTTCCACCTTGAATGTCTTGATTCCGTTTTTAGCATTAATCAAAACTATGGCATTACCGAAGTCATCTGTAGGGATATTCACACTGTCAAGGTTCAAATTGGGAGAATTCAATGTAGAGAAATCAATATCGGCAGAATCAGAGTCTCCGGGATTATCTTTGTTATCTTCATCAGGGTCCTTAGGATCATTGTTTTCTTCAGTGCCCGGTCTCTTACCCCCGTCAATTAAATCCTCTTCCATATCAGTGTTGGAATTGACATCTTCCACATCATAACTAACATCAAGAGAAACACCGTCGCCTTCAATCTGCCCTGACTGCTCAGGAATTTCCGGACCGGATTTCACCGAATAAGTAAGGATATGATGCTGTCCGGCTTCAACTCCCACGAAAGAAGTTGCATGCTCTGTCATCACTCCCCCGATTGTCCCTTCAAAATGGGCTGCAAAAGTGGTTCCCTCATTAAATGCGAAATAACCGGCGCGGGTTTCATTAAGACCAAATTCCAACGATGCACCATTATTGGCTTTAACTATGACCTTTGTGTCTGCCTGTGCTTCCTTTTTCAGATCGTCGCCGAAATTAACGGTGACTTTTAGAGAAGCGAATTTTGCCTCCACTTCTCCGATGCGAGTGATCTTGCCGGAAGTGATTTCAAAATCTTTTTCACCCTTAAAATAAGGATTTTCCCATTCAGCAAGAGCAACTTCATGAGACTCAACCTGAAGAGAATAATTGTTTCCTACGGGAAGGGTAAGAATTTCAGGCATACTTCCATAAGTCCATTTGCCTATTGTCAAACCGGAATTCTTATCAACCACAGTCACTTGAAAATCATTGATATCAGAACCTCTGGTGGAGGGGCTTACAATAACTTTCTGGGCATCTTTCAGTTCGATAGATATGGAGTTGAGTTCCAAATCACCAACTCCTTCTGTTTCGTTGATATTCCAAACCTCTTCATTGCAGGAAGAGAGGCCGAAAATCAAGCCGGAAACAGCCAATATATTGATTAATTTATTTTTCATTGTCATGAATTTAATCTTAATAGCTAAACTTTAAATTTGAAACGGTAAGCTCGGAACCTTTAGCAAAGGCTTTATAGGTGTTTGCATCTTTTACGAGGATATTCCCACCAGTCACAATACTTGTTAAATCACCCATAGTAAATCCCTCATTCAAATCTGACGGTATCACGATAGAAGGAGAACTTGATTTAGTGGACTTGAATGAGATCTCAATTGTCTTAGCCTTTTTTGAAGTAAGTGAATAGCTAAGTGGAAGAGATAAATTGGTCAGGGTTGAAGCAGAGTCAAGTTCTGTGCTCTGAGAATCCACTACCTCCCCTTTTTCATCCCTGATAATTACTGATACATATCCTTTCTCGTTGTTAACGGCGACATATTTATAAGAAAAATCAAAACTTGAAGGACGCGATGAGAAAGAAACACCATTAGATCTTTTAGCACTTCCATCATAAACATAAGACCCTAAGAATAACTCTCCAGCTGATTTAGACAAAGAAGATTCCGAAGGGGTATTCGTGCAATAATATCTTGTTGAATTATTAGTAGTCCCTAAAGAAATAGGAGAATGAGAATATCCTACAGTTCTAACCACTACCGCACCATCTTGAATGAAAGTGGAAGGTACGGTTCCCCATGTGTTAGGAGTGTTTGAGCCAAGATTTCCTATGAAGCAAGTAAGAGGGTTCAATGTGGCCCATTCTCCGGCAGGCACAGTCCTCTCAATAGATGATTGTGTCTGATAGGTTTTCCACAATACAGTCCATTGTCCTCCTACATTCAAAGGATTTAAAGAAAGAGTTTGAGTAACTGAGAAATCTCCGTTAGGCACGCCGAGGGCACTCTCGGTGGTCATGGCAGTAGATTTTGAATTAATTCCATCCAAAGCGACTCTAACCTGACAGTTACTGCCCGAATCCAATCCTGAAATCTTATAGAAGCCATCTGAAACAGTTTCTGAGGTAACGACTTTAAATTCATCAGAATCATTTTTTCTAACAGAGAAAACTACGGTTTTACCTTCCAGCACAGGCTCTGAATATCCCGGTGTTGCCACAACTTTAACGTATGCATAAGTGGCAAAGACATTATTATCAGCCACAGAAACCTGATAAGGAGCCAATCCTACCATCAGTTCACTCTCATTGCCTCCGCAAGAGGCTTTGATTTTAATATCATCATTATGATTATAAGGAGTTTCTAAGGTCACTATGAAGTTACCGTTTGTTTCCCTTACATTCTTAACAGAAAGATTACGCCATATACCGGTTTTGTCATAATACTGGAACAAGACATCTTTTTCCACATTGGCTTGTGTGCCGTTGAAAGAAAGATTGACATTAAGAAGCTCTCCCGGAGAATAAGTTTCATCGGCCGATGAAAGTTCGATTTCTACAGGCTGAACATCAAGAACCAAGACTGTAGATTCACTTTCACGCAGAATAATATCCTTCACCGTCACCTCGAAGCATACTTTATCAGCAGATAGGCCGGTGGTTTTAAGTTTTGGAACTACCTTACTGAAATCCATATAAGCCATCTCTCCGGGAGTGTTCCACATTCCTAATACGGAGAGACCATAGTTTGTCAACTGATTTTGAGTCATTCCATCAGCCTCCAACAGGTTGATCTCTTCAGGCCATCCTTGTGAGAGGAGATATTGAGAGGAGGTCTTAAGATTCACTTCTTTAATTCCTGCCATAGCAATCATACTCATCGAGAGTTCATCAAAGTCTGAGAGACCGGCAATTACTTTAAGAGGAGAACCAGAAGTAAAGCCTTCAGTATCTATCACCGGTTTCGGAGTTGTGAGGAGCTTGTCGCTCAGGTCAATGACAATTTCCTCTTCCTCGAAATCTTCATCAAAAGTGACAACTAAAGACGCATCCCCAACTTCTCCGTTATTGACATCCACACTCACCTTATAATGATGGCGCGGCAGAGCATTGACTTTATCCAAAGAGAATTCAGCAGAAACTCCATTCGGTTTTTTAATAGCCACTCTTATTTCAACATTACCGGGTGTGACGTAAGCTGGGCGGATTTCATTTCTTACATATTCAACAGAATTAATAGAAGCAGACCAATCTGCCATGTAGTTTTCGAAAGCTTCTGAATAAGAGAGAGTCACCAAGCTGTTAGCCAAAGATGCAGTGAGATTGACATTTGTGGTCTCATTGTCTTTCACCTGAATTTGCTGGCTGCCATAATAATAAGGCATAGAGAAACCCTCCTTTGAGATATCCCCGTAATAGGCTTCAAGAGTGTAAGAACCAACCGCAAACTGTTTATCGGAAGGAAACTCTCCATATTTCCATTCACCTACCGATTGCCCCTCGCTATTTTTCAGACGCAAAAAGAGATCGGATACAGTGACTGAATTCTGATCTTCATTTTCAATATCACGCGTCTGCACACTCCTCGAGGAGAAGGCTTTTGTGTCAATAGAGACAAAGGGAGAAATATAGCCGTTCTTATCACTGCCTGTTTCGCCCCAGTCTTCCGAGCAAGAGCTGAAGAGGGCAACGACGGCACCTAATCCCATTAAATAAATTTTACGCATTTTCTCAGGTTAATTTGTTAATATTCTATTTTAATTCAGGTGGTTAATAATCGTAATCCAAGGAAAATTCATCTACATACAAGACAGCTCCGTTGGCTCCCGTGAAGTAATCTCCATATTTGGATGCCGCGCATGTTATCTGGATATAACTTGGCTTAGTGAAATAATCTCTATATTTTAGTTCTATTTCGAAACTTTCGTAATTATCCATAGTGCCACTATAGATCAGTTCTCCGTATGCGATAACATAATTAGCGTCTTTGTTGAAAAGCTGACGATTGTTTGGATTAGTTCTGATTTCATAAGGAGCAGTCCAATCAGTCAACGCAATATAAATGTGGCATGAATCGGGCCTTCCCTTAAGATCCTGCCATTCAGAATTAGTGTAATCTATATCGGCAGTGCGATATTGATAATAGCCTTTGAGCTTAGTGGGACGAAGATTAAACGGACGACCGAAATCGAGGATACCGTTAGTACCATCGACTTTCTTGAATGAACCGGTGTAAATAGAGCCCGCTCCAAGTTTTCCGATGCCGAATATACCCACAAATTTAGTGTTCAGTTCAGCAGCTTGACCGGTACCGGTGACGGTATGATCTGTCGGAACCACATTACTTTGTCCTAATGTTGCAGCTCCTGTGTTGCCGGTGTCCCAATAAGGAGTACCACCCTCATCCCAGGGGCACCATATCTTATTGTCTTTAAGCCACCACTGATCGAATGAAGCATCCGGCAAATCCTCCGTGTAATCTGTCGTAACGTTGATTTCATTACCAAAGTTATCATCGGCAACTGCACGGACAACATATTCAGTCATAGGTTCCAAATGAGGGATATATCCTGAAAAAGCTCCGGAACTTTGGGTAATATATTTCTGATCCAGATCATTCCACTCCGTTTCTGATGCCTTACGATATTGGAATCCTCCGGTCAATTCGGAAGAACAACTTCCATATACCCATATAACCCGGCTCCATGCTTCAGCATTTTCTGTACTTACAAGACTCTCAACCGGCTGAACATAGATTGTCCATTCCTCCACCTCATCATTAAATTTAACCTGCACGGTGAAAGGTCTTGAGAAATCATATTTTTCACCTGCTACTAAAGCAGGAGTATAGGTCGTGATACTTTCCGGACCCAATTTTGCCGAATCCAGTGTGAGTTGCGACAGATCCAAAGATTCCGGAACATTGATAATCACTCGTTGTCCTATCGGGTCAATAATTGTCTCCCCTACCTGACCGGATATGAAAAAATACCTCGTTATTTTCTGTTCAGCCTTAACAATCCATTGATAAGTCTGATATAGAGTTATATCCACGCTCAACGGTTTCGTAAGGTCGTAGTATCCTTGAGAAAGGTCCGGGTCGGCCCTCCCTCCCTCCGTGATAGTAAATTTTTCGAAGGAAACCTTCTTGAGATCCACCCATTCTTCCAGATAGACAGTTGCGACCATTGATGTTGAGTCTATAAGTGCATTCTGACTTTGGTCATGCGCAACGATAGAAGTTATGTTTTGCTGGATCCTAGGATAGGGCAAATCATTCTTGATACAGCCTGAAAGGATAATCACAAAACCGATTATTAAATATATGGATTTCTTCAAACTCATTTTCTATCAAATATTCACGGCTATGCCGAAATTGATATTGAAGATATTGAAACGGAAGTTAGCTCCAGAAGTAGTCCTCTCTCCCATCGGCTCATCGTTCACCTTTTGTTTCTCATGCTTGATATTCAAACCGAAAACACCGAATGAAACATTGAACGACAATTGTTCGAGCATATAAACACTGATGCCAGGTGAAAAATTAAGAGCTGTTTCGAATACCGTGGTGTGGGTTCTTCTCATTTCACCATTATAAGGACGGTTAAAATCTGAAGAACCACCTGCAAGAGCAAGTTCCACCTCATTAAACACTCCGAAACGGCCTCTCCGTGTGATGCCAAGATATTGAGTCAAAGTTATCCCCGCAGAATAGTTACTGCTCTTATAAAGAATATCATGAAGATTAAAACTCATGTCTTCATCAATCTCCATATTGAAAGTGCCGATTCTGGCCTTTCCCGCTGTGTAACCGAGACGTAATCCTAATGAAACATTATTTTTCAAGAAATATTGGAAATAAGGTTTCACGGAAAATATATGGCCATAAAAATCAATATCGCTTACAAGATCTAAAATCTGGAGGTCTTCTGTTGAGAATTCTCCATAAGATGCTGTCAGTCCCACTTGCCAGATTCCCTTAGGAATGTAAAGGAAATTGAAAAGACCGCGATCATATCTCCCGAGGTTTCTGTCTCTCAGTATCATCGGAATAGTGTCGCCTCTGAATATCACTTTCTCATTGGGATCCACGGTTTGTTCGTCGGATAACGAAATTCCATTATTAGGCACATATCTTCCATGCAGCAGATCCATCACAGACTTATTCAATGAATCAGGAACCCATATATAATTCCCATTTTCAGGACTTTCAGATAATTGAGGGATATCGTTTGCCGGAGATGGCTCAATAATAGGAATCTCTTGAGAAGAAATGACAGGCTGAGAGCCTTGAATCATAATTTCTTCAAATTTGTTACCACCTTTGTTATCTTTATACCTTATAACCTTTTCAGTTCTATAGATCACATCCTGTCTTTCGATAACTTCATTTACTATAATCGTATCTGTGCGAAGGATTGTATCAGCCACTGCATTAAGATCCGGCCTGTTTAAAACAATTTCATCGGCATGGCATTGGAAATTTATTGCGAAAGCCATGATCAATGTCAAAAATAATTTCATTTTTCTCATAGCTATCATAAATAAAATGCCACTCCGAAAGAAATCGAAAACAGATTTATCCGGAAATTAGCTGATTTGGAATTTCTTTTTGAAACATATATCTGGTCTTTAATCGCTTTTGTGTCGGTATAACTGAAACCGAGCAAACCGATATTGACCTCTAATGCCGAGTAGTTGCTCAGGAACATACACAAGCCCGGAGCAAGACCGACATCAAGTGAAAAATTTCTTTCGTATGTTCCGGTCAAATCATCACCCACTCCTGTAGTAAGTTTTGTCTGACCTCCTCCCATCTGAAGCTGCACTTCATTGAAGAATCCGAATCTCATACTCTTCCCGAGAGAGAAATAATTCCTCATCATAATCGTGCCATAATAATTATGTGAGAGGCGATATAAATGGTCGAAAGAATAGTCTGTCTCCGCATCAAGAACTATATCTGCGTTGGAAACCTTAGTGAGTGAACGTGCATAAGAAAAGCGTCCGCCAATGCCCAAGTCCGGAGCCACGACAAACATCACCATAGGTGAAATTTTGAAACTGTAGGTATCTCCGCTTATTCCTTCCAGTATTAAAAACTGATATTTATTCTGAGAAGACTGGGTGTAAGACACCGACAATCCTGTGATCCATTGTCCTTTGGGAACAAAATTTACTGATTCTATATCCCTTGTAAATTCCTCAAGCTCCTTTTGAGGAGTTTCATTTAATATAGAGGGAACCGTATCTTGAAGCTGAACCTCAAGACTTGTCATATCTTCCTCGATCAATTCCTGCGACTGCATTACAGAGCAGGATAATATCATGATTAATAAAGCAATATATCTATATAAATTCATGATGCTAAAAGCAACATTTATTTTTCATGTAATATGGTTTGAAAGGGAATTTTATATACGATGATATAATTTTCCGGCTACGAAAGTACATATTTACCAAAAAATAGACAAATTTAGGGGTAAAAATGCCCATAAATGTCCCAAAAAGACCAATTTTTTATCTTTAACAACTATTTAATTTTAAAATTCTAAGTTTTTCAGCTATTTCAAATTTGCATTTTTATATATTCTTTTTTAACTTTGCAACTCATTCTATTCCACATTTCGTTTTAAGGACAAGACATTCTGTCTGTCTTCAAAATCCGAAAATAAATAATACCAAAACACATTTTAAATTTCCTTTTCAGGATAATCATGCAGAAAATCTATCTGCTAATAAAAATTTCGTAAAATTATCATCTTTCAAATACATGTTTCATATTAACGATTTATATGCCATGGATGAAAACACACTTCGCCAGACAGCGGGGACCATGGGCATTAAAAAAGCAAACTCACTTACTACGGATGAATTAATCGCTGCAATTCTTGACAATCAGGCTGAAGTTACGGCCAAAGACATCGTGTCGAAGAATGCGGAGAGAAAAAAAGTGGAAAGACCTAAAAAGAACAAGGAACCGAAAGCAAAAAAACAACCTAAGGAGACTCCTTTAAAAGAACCGGATAAAGCCGTGGAAGCCGTTCCTGCAACTGAAACAACAGAAGAGGCCAATAAAGCCGCTACTCCACCCAAAAAACGGGGACGCAAACCGAAAGCCAATAAAGAAGCTGTTCAAGAGCCGCCTGTTTCTTCAAAAGATAATATCGAAGAAAACGCAAAGTCTCAGAATCCGGCCACATCTCAACCGCAAAGCGGGGAGCAGTCTAATGTGCCGACGGAAAATAATACTGCTGCAGAAAAAGATAAATTGTTGCCTCTTATTCCGGAACAAAATGAAAATCCTGAAAATACGATAAAGAAAGAACCTGAGGCTAAAAACAATGTAGAAAATATCCAGGAGCAAAACACTCCGCGCCTGAAGGTTTTCACTCCCCGCAATCAAAAATCTGAGAAGGAGAGCGACGATTCTTTCTATTCTTTCTTCGGACCACAGAATAATAACAAAAGCAAAACTTTCAGGCCCCTTCAACAGAAGGAAGCTGAAAATGAATTGCCGGTGCCGCAGGCTCGTCCGATTCAAATGAGAGAACCCGGAGCGTTGTCGCAACAACCCCTGACTAAACAACAGAAAAAGCAACTCCGCAATCAGAGGATGGGCACACCGAATCCCAATGAACCTAATTTAGATGGAATCCTCACAACTTTTGGTGTTCTTGAAATTATGCCGGAAGGATACGGCTTCCTTCGTTCAGGAGACTATAATTATCTGCCAAGTCCTGATGATGTCTATGTTTCGCAAAATCAGATCCGCGAATTTCAGTTGAAAACCGGCGATGTTGTTGAGGCCTCTATTCGTCCGCCATTGGAAGGTGACAAATATTTCCCGATGGTAAAAGTGATTTCTGTCAACGGACTTCAACCGGAGTTTATAAGAGACAGAGTGGCATTTGAACATCTTACTCCTCTTTTCCCGGATGAAAAATTCGAACTTACAAAAGGACGCACATCCAATATTTCAACAAGAGTGGTAGACATGTTTGCTCCTATAGGTAAAGGTCAACGCGCTCTTATTGTGGCACCACCGAAGACCGGTAAGACAATCCTTCTGAAAGATATAGCCAACGCTATTGCTGAAAATCATCCCGACACTCATATCATCATGCTTCTTATAGATGAGCGTCCGGAGGAGGTAACCGACATGGCTCGAAGTGTAAACGCAGAAGTGATCGCCTCAACTTTCGACGAACCGGCAGATCGTCATGTGAAAATAGCCAATATTGTGCTTGAAAAAGCAAAAAGATTGGTGGAAAGCGGTCATGACGTAGTCATCATGCTTGATTCTATTACACGTCTTGCCAGAGCCTTCAACACAGTTTCTCCGGCTTCGGGCAAAATTCTGTCAGGTGGTGTGGATGCCAATGCCCTTCAAAAACCGAAACGTTTCTTCGGAGCAGCACGTAATATTGAAAACGGTGGTTCTCTCACAATCATAGCGACAGCCCTTACTGAAACGTCTTCAAAGATGGATGAAGTGATCTTTGAAGAATTCAAGGGAACCGGAAATATGGAGCTTCAACTTGACCGCAAGCTTTCCAACAAACGCATCTTCCCGGCTGTTGATATAGTGGCATCATCAACCCGGCGTGACGACCTTCTGTTGCCACAGGAACATCTTAACAGAATGTGGATTCTCCGTAATTACCTTGGAGATATGAACTCTCTCGAAGCAATGGAATTCATCAAAAAAAGGATGGAAATGACTCGCAATAATGAGGAATTATTGGTGACCATGGATAAATAATCCTTTTAATTTTTCCAAATTTAACCCGATGGCAGATAAAACAAATGCCTCAAGAATCTTAGACAGACTTGGAATAAAATACGAGCTGGTGGAATACAAGGTGGATCCCGAACATCTTGAAGCATCCCATGTGGCAGAAGAATTAGGAGAGGATATTGAAACTGTTTACAAGACTCTTGTGCTTCGTGGTGATAAAAACGGAATCTTTGTTTGTGTTATCCGTGGTGACCAAGAAGTTGACCTAAAGAAAGCAGCCAGAATTTCAGAGAATAAAAAGGCTGCTATGATCCATCTCAAAGAACTGCAACCGTTGACAGGATATATCCGCGGAGGATGCACTTCCATAGGCATGAAAAAGAATTATCCGGTCTTCATAGATGAAAATGCCCTGATTCATCCTTTCATATATATCAGCGCCGGCAAGAGAGGACTGCAATTGAAACTGTCTCCGACAGACCTGGTTAAGGCCGCTAATGCCACCGTCGGAGATATTTCAACAAAATAAGTTTATTTACAATGAACTCATTGGGTAAAAATTTACGTTTGACTACTTTTGGAGAAAGCCACGGACCGGCCATGGGTGGAATTATTGATGGGTTTCCACCGGGTTTTAAGATTGACTTTGAATTTCTCCAAGAGGAAATTGACAAACGTCGTCCGGGAAGTTCCGCCCTTGTGACTCAAAGAAAAGAGGAAGATAAACCGGAATTCCTTTCCGGAATAACCTCCGGAGGTATAACCTTAGGAACTCCCATAGGTTTCATTATAAGAAATAAAGATCAACATAGCCGGGATTATGCCGACATGTCTGATATCTATCGGCCTAATCATGCTGATTACACCTATGATGCCCGTTATGGACTAAGAGATTATCGAGGCGGAGGAAGATCAAGTGCCCGGGAGACCGTGAATTGGGTTGTGGCCGGAGCTCTGGCTTGTCAATGGCTTGCCACGAAGGGAATAAAAATAGAAAGCGTTTTGACAGCAGCCGGGCAAAAAGATTACAATCAACTTAAAGAAAAATTGATTCAATCACCCCATTCTCAAATAAGTTTACAAGTTCCGCAAGAAATTCAAAAGACATTTGAAGAGGAAATAATGAGAGCAAAAAGGGAGGGAGACAGTGTTGGAGGAAGAGTTACATGTCTCATTAATGGGCTCCCTGCCGGTCTCGGGAATCCTATTTTCAGTAAATTCCATGCTTCATTAGCCCAGGCAATGATGTCGATAAACGCAGCTAAAGCTTTTGAATATGGGGTTGGGAAAGAAGCACCCATGTTTTCGGGAATTCAATCGGCCGATATATTTTTCACTGACACTGATAAAACCATAAAAACCAAAACAAACTTCAGCGGAGGTATCCAGGGAGGTATCACAAATGGGATGCCTATATTTTTTGATGTCACATTCAAACCGACTCCGACAGTGTTACAGGAATTGGAAACTGTTAATAGTTCCGGCAATAAAGTGACCTTGAAGGCTAAAGGTCGTCATGACCCATGTGTGGCAGTCAGAGCTGTTCCCGTAGTAAAAGCCTTAGCAGCACTTGTAACAATGGATTTTTTAATCCCGTCAACTGAGGCCTACCCTGTTATATGAAAACCTACGGAGATTACCTCTCAAAAATATTTCCGGGGATTAAAGTTCAGAAACTATCAATCGATGGAGGATTTACATGTCCCAACAGAGACGGGACTATATCCACCGGCGGATGCCTTTATTGTCGTAATGATTCTTTCTCACCTGGATATTGCAATATTCAGGACACAATAGCACAACAAATTGAAAAAGGAAAGAAATTTTTCGGGAAGAAATATCCGGAAATGAAATATCTTGCCTATTTCCAAAGATATACCGGTACTTACGGACATTCTCCGGAAGAACTTGAAAATTATTACCGTCAAGCTTTAGAGGTAGAGGATGTTGTGGGTCTGGTGATAGCCACAAGACCGGATTGTCTACCGGATAGTGTGATAGACATGCTGGGAAACTTGAATAAAGAAGCTCCGGTTTTCATGGAGATTGGAGCTGAAACATCTTTTGACGAAACATTAAGAATAATCAACAGAAACCACGCATGGGCTGATGTAGAAAAATCCATAATCAAATTAGCGGGGCATGGTCTTCATTGTGGTATTCACCTTATAGCCGGGCTTCCCGGAGAAAATGAACAAATGATTCTTGAGACTGTTGACAGGACATGCCGATTACCGGTTGAAACCATAAAACTCCATCAACTTCAGATTTTATACGACACTCCCCTTTTTAAACTTTGGAAAGAAGGGAAAACCGATATAATTGAATTTTCAGTTGAAAGTTACCTTGAACTCTGTGCCAAAATAGTGAAAAGAGTTCCGGAAACAATAATTATTGAGCGGTTTCTATCTCAAAGTCCACCGGAAATGGTAGCTTCTCCCAAATGGGGTTTGAAAAATTACGAGTTTATGGCTAAATTAGCAAAATTAATTCCATAAAGATATAATTATAAATATAAAATAAATTATGAAAGGATTGAAATTCATGGGTGTGGCTATAGGAATCGGATTAGCTATGCCTGCATTTGCTGATATAATTGTAAAACTGCCACAAAATTGCGATAAAAAAACATTACATTATTATTATGCGCCCATCAAACAATATGCAGAAGCCAAGAGCAGAGCTGAACGTGGGATTGTGAATGACAGCATTACAATTACAAACAGCGAGGCTGTAATCGCTTTCCCTGATAAGAATCAGAGCTATTTTGGCAGCTTGGGTTTTGATCAGGAACCTTTGCAATTTTTCCTTGCTCCCGGAGATAATGTTACAGTTGATATAACTTCTATCGACCCATTTTCATATTCACTTTCAGGCTCTCCAATTGCCGACAGTATGAACGAACTTCTTCTTTTGGAGATGCCCGTGATTGAAAAATCAAAAGCTATAATGCTGAATGGCAATCCCTCAGAAGCAGATATGCAGAAAATCCGCGATGAATATAACCAAGTTGAAAAAGACTTCATTATGGCAAACCCGGCGGCTCCTGCCGCTCCTGTTGCTTTATTAAATCTTGAGGGAGAAGACTTTATCAGTTTCTTTGATACTTATGGCAATTCAATGACATCTTCTGTTATTTATCCTTTTGTGGAAAAACAATACCGAATCGAAAAGGATAATATAGAGATGGAGAAAAAGCAGCAGGCTATGCAAACCGACAACATTGATGCTCCTGACTTCACTTTGAAAGATCTTGATGGCAAGGATGTTTCCCTGTCCGATTTCCGTGGCAAATGGGTGATTATAGATTTCTGGGGCAGCTGGTGTCCATGGTGTATCAAAGGATTCCCGGAACTTAAGGAAGCCTATCAGAAATATGCCGGTGAATTAGAGATTATCGGAGTAGATTGCAATGAAAGTCAGAATGAATGGAGAGAAGGTGTGAAAAAATATGAACTGCCCTGGGTGAATGTATATAATCCTGCAGACAGCAATCTCACGGCTGAATATGGGGTGCAGGGATTTCCTACAAAAGCGATAATCAACCCTGAAGGTAAAGTGGCAAACATTACTGTTGGCCATGATCCGGCATTCTTTGAGATCCTCACCCGATTGATGGGTAAATAACCAAGAATAAAGTTTATGGCAGAGGTAACTGAATATATAGAACACTCGGCTATTATAAAGAAAATAGATGAACTGAACGGGATTGTCTCTGTAAGAATAGATGATCCGGAAGAATGTGGAGATTGTCCTGCATCAAAGCTATGTACATCCAAAGGAGAACCATCCACGCTGGTTGATATTAAGGTTTCTGATCCATCCCAATATAAAGTGGATGATATGGTGACTGTCAGAGGCACTGAAAGGATGCATCATAAAGCCATAATGTATGCCACAGTGTTTCCATGCATAATTTTGGTTGCTACTATGGTAGGTATATATCTTTTAACCATGAATCAACTTGCCGCGGCCCTTTCCGGAATCGGGATGACCGGTCTGTTTTACTTAATATTATGGCTTTGCAGAGATAAGATAGCTCATGAATTCACATTCGCCATCGTGGGTCATATCGATAGAGCGGGAGAAATGAAATGATACCGATAACTATACTTGTTTTAGGAGTAATAGGAATTGTAGCCGCAGTGTTGTTATTTTTGGCTGCAAAAAAATTCCATGTATATGAAAATCCTGTTATAGGTCAAGTGGAAGAGCTTCTTCCCGGAGCCAATTGCGGAGGATGCGGTTTTTCCGGATGCCATGCCTTTGCGGTGGAATGTGCAAATGCCACATCACTTGAAGGGCTTTATTGCACGAGCCTTCCCAAGGGAGGGATGCTTAAAGTGGCTGAAATTGTAGGGCTTGCTCCTTCGGAAGCCCAAAAGAAAGTTGCTGTAGTGAAATGTGGCGCCAATTGTGAAACTCGTCGACAAGTCAATATTTATGACGGAGTTTCATCATGTGCCATAGAAGCATCTCTCTATCAAGGGGAATCAAACTGCGTTTATGGCTGTTTAGGAAATGGCGATTGCGTCAAGGCATGCCCTTTTGATGCCATGCAGATCGACCCGGTCAACAGACTTGCCCATGTGGATTTCGATAAATGCACCGGCTGTGGAAAATGTGTTGAAGCTTGTCCGAGAAATCTGTGTGAACTTGTTGCATGGCCGAAAGACAGAGCTTTGGTGTGGGTGGTTTGTTCTAATAAAGATAAAGGAGCGGTAGTTACAAAAGAATGTGGATTGGGATGCATAGGTTGCTCAAAATGCAGGAAGGTGTGCCCCACTCAGTCGCCTGCTATCACTTCATTTTTGGCTTATATAGATCAGAACACCTGCATTTCATGCGGGAATTGTATAGAGGCATGTCCTCGTCATTGCATTTTCAGCAGTTCTCCCATAGAAAAAAAAGAAGAGGAATCTGTAACAGAGACAACATCTGAAAAACTATGAGTGTAAAGACATTCCATAAAGGGGGAATCCATCCGCCGGAAGAAAAACTGACAGCCGACAGTCCGTTGCGTGAACTGCAGGTTCCTGAAGAACTCTCCTTACCGCTTTCACAATGTATTGGAGCGCCCTCCAAGGCTGTGGTAAAAGCAGGCGACATTGTGGTCAGGGGGCAGATGATTGCCGAAGCAGGTGGATTTGTGAGTGCACCGATACATTCTCCTGTGAACGGCACTGTAAAGAAGATTGAAGGAGTAAGGAATCCTCAAGGTCTCTGGCAGGAGGCTATTATCCTGGTTCCGGATGCTGAAAATCCATTGGCAGATGAGTCTACACCTCGAACTAAAGAAGAAATTGAAGCCCTCTCTCCTCAGGATATAATAAAATTGGTGAATTTGAATGGCATTGTAGGTTTGGGAGGCGCAACCTTCCCTACTCATGTAAAACTTTCCATTCCGGAAGGTAAATATGCCGATTATATTCTAATAAATGGAGCTGAGTGTGAGCCGTATCTCACTTGTGACGATCTTTTGATGCAAACTGAGCCTGAGAAAATACTTATAGGCGCGAGCCTTATCATGAAAGCTACAGGGGCCAAAAGATGCATTGTCGGAATTGAAATCAATAAACGGGAGGCTATCAAAAAAATGAAAGATGCAGCTTCAAAATTCCAGTCGATAGAAGTTCAGCCCCTTAAGAAAAAATATCCACAAGGCAGCGAGAAACAACTCATCTATGCACTCACCGGAAGAACAGTGCCTGCAGGATGTCTCCCTGTAGATTGCCATTGTGTAGTAGACAATGTGGCCACTGCTTTTGCCATTTATGAAGCTATATACCTTCAGAAACCGCTTATGGAGAGGATTGTTACAGTCACAGGAAAAGACTTGAGCGGAAGAGGTAATTTCAAAGTATTAAACGGCACTTCACTCTCTTTTTTACTGCTGAATGCAGGAGGGCTTCCTGAGAACACAGGGAAAGTTATAGCCGGTGGTCCGATGATGGGCAGGGCAGTTTCCTTTCCTGACTCACCTGCCACAAAAGGTCTCTCCGGATTGGTGGTTATGCCTTTGTCACAATCAGAAAGAAAGGAATCCGAACCTTGCATCCGTTGCTCTGCATGCGTAATGGCTTGTCCCATGGGGCTCGAGCCTTATCTATTCATGCAGCAAGCGGAAAGGAACTATTGGGAAGATATGAAAGGTCATGGAGTGTTGAATTGCATAGAATGTGGATGTTGCAGTTATTCCTGTCCGGCTTCAAGGCCTCTTCTGGATTGGATCCGCTATGGAAAGAATATGCTCCGCAAAATGAAATAATTAGATATTTTCAATTATAAAGGATAAGGGAACAATAAGATAAAGGAATAAAATGAAATTGATAGTATCACTTTTTCCTCATATTCATACTAAAGACAGCATTCCATGGCGAATGTGGAATGTTGTCATAGCATTGATTCCGGCATTGGTTATGTCTATAATCACTTTCGGATGGGATGCTTTATGGGTGATTCTAATAAGCATAGGAGCATGTCTGCTCACGGAATGGCTTATTACACGATTTCTGTTTAAAGAAAAAAAGTTTACGCTGTTAAACGGGTCAGCACTGATAACAGGGCTTCTTTTGGGGTTTAACCTTCCCAGCATCTTGCCATGGTGGATGATAATCATGGGTGGAGTCGTGGCTATAGGAATTGCAAAAATGAGTTTCGGAGGTTTGGGAGCCAACATCTGGAATCCGGCATTGGTGGGTCGCGTTTTTCTGCTCCTCTCCTTTCCCGCCGCCATGACCACATGGCCTACCGGCATCAACAGTCCTTTCCATCAAATCACCACCGGAGCCTCTCAGGCAGCTGCAGACGCATCATCAGGTGCCACTCTATTAACTTACATAAATAACGGCAATACCGACCTTTCATCTTATAACCTTCTCGATATGGCCATAGGGAACATGAATGGTTCCTTGGGAGAAATCGGTGGTTTCGCTATTATCGGCGGCTTTGTATGGTTATTGTTAACAAGGGTCATCACCTGGCATATTCCTGTTGCAGTAGTTGGGTCGGCAGCTTTCTTTTCATGGGTGTTCGGAGGAGCTCCTATCCTCGATATATTTGCCGGTGGCCTTCTATTGGGAGCGGTTTTTATGGCTACGGATTATGTGACTTCCCCAATGACTCATACAGGACAGATTATTTATGGAATAATGATAGGATTTCTCACAATAATTATCCGACGATTCAGCGCATACCCGGAGGGAGTATCATTCGCCATATTGCTAATGAACAGTTTCGTACCACTGATTAACAGGTATTGCCGGCCTTCAATTTTCGGCATGAAAGAAAGGAGGAAGATGGCTGTATGAAGAAATTGGAATCCACATTGCCGAATATGATTCTTTCATTAGGCATAATATGTGTCTTGGCCGCAACTCTGCTCGGAGGTATGTATATGATAACGAAGGATCCAATTGCCGAACAAATGAAACTTCAACAACAACAGGCAATCAAAGATGTGGCGCCGTCCTTCAATAATGATCCTGAAAAAGATAAAGTGGAAGTGGAGGAAAACGGCCAGATTTTCACAGTTTATCCGGCAATGGATAACGGCAAACTGGTTGGAGCCGCGGTTGAAGGAAGTTCCATGAACGGTTTTTCCGGTCAGGTGACAGTGATGTGCGGATTTGATCTGGACGGAACGGTGAGAGATTACAGAGTTATACAGCAAGCTGAAACGCCCGGATTAGGCGCTAAAATGGAAACATGGTTCAGAGATCCTCAAGGAGCCAGAAGCGTAATCGGGAAAAACCCCGAATCCTTCTCATTTTACGTCACTAAAGACCCCGGTGGAAAAGTCGATGCAATTACAGCTGCAACAATATCTTCAAGAGCGTTTCTTGAAATTCTCAGAAATGCATTTGAGGTTTACAAAGATTATCGGGAGGATCATATATGAAAGAGAAAGTAAATTATTGGAAAATTTTCTATAACGGAATAATTCCGGCCAACCCGATATTTGTGCTTTTATTGGGAATGTGTGCCACATTAGGCACCACATCTTCAGCCTATAACGGATTGATGATGGGAATTGCCACTGCAGCGGTGCTTATATGCTCAAATGTAGTTATTTCCTTGATTAAAAATTTGGTGCCCGACAAGGTGAGAATACCGGCCTTCATTGTGATTATCGCATCTTTTGTAACTGTTTTGCAACTTGTGGTGAATGCATGGCTACCCTCCTTAAATGCTTCCTTAGGAATATTTATTCCTTTGATAGTTGTGAATTGTATCTTGCTGGGGCGAGCTGAAGCTTTTGCGAGTAGAAACGGAATTTTTGCCTCCTTTTTAGATGGACTTGGTTCCGGAATCGGATTTATATTCGCTTTGGTTCTTTTGGGTGCCACCCGAGAAATCTTAGGCACAGGAAAGATTTTCGGAGCGGAAATTTATCCCGAGGATTACGGAATGTTGGTATTTGTGCTCGCTCCGGGTGCTTTCATTGCCTTGGGATATCTTATTGCAATTGTGAACAGAATACGTAAAACTTATTAAGAGCCCGTTAAGAATGTTGACATATTTTTCAATAGTAATAACTGCGATATTCATCAATAATATCGTCTTCGCCCAATTCTTGGGAATCTGTCCGTTTCTGGGAGTTTCTAAAAAAACGAGCTCGGCCCTCGGAATGGGAGCGGCTGTAACGTTTGTAATAACGATTGCTACGGTTGTGGCATGGCTCCTGCAGGTGTATGTTCTAGACCCTCTCGGGCTGCAATTTCTTCAGACAATTGTCTTCATTCTTGTGATTGCATTCTTAGTGCAATTGCTTGAAATTGCGATGAAAAAGACCATGCCGGCATTATATCAGGCTTTAGGAGTTTTTCTGCCCCTGATTACAACGAATTGCGCAGTATTGGGAGTTGCAATTTTGGTTATTCAGAAGAATTTTAATCTTATGGAAGCTATCATTTACGGAGTTTCCACTTCAATAGGCTTCACGCTTGCATTATGGATTTTTGCCGGAATTCGCGAACAACTTGACCTGCTTCCAGTTCCTAAAGCTATGAAAGGGATACCGGTTGCGTTGCTCTGTGCAGGGATTTTGGCAATGGCATTCATGGGGTTCTCCGGCATAAAGTTTGATTAAAAACCAATTGTCAAATAATAGACTGAACAGGCGCAAACTGAATAACCGGGTTTGGATTTGTAATAACCTGTAAAAGGAAAAAAATTAAAAGCCTTAAATTGCTTTCACCATTTAGAGGTATTCCAAGATTTGTAGATTGGAGAATAGAGACAACGAATAAAGAGACAAAAAAATAAGCGTCAGGTCAAAAACCCGACGCTCATTTTTTATTCGATTCTTTTATTAGCGAACGATAACTTTAGAAGTTTTGCTTCCTTGTTTCATGATGTAAATACCACCCTGAGCAGGATTCTGTACTCTTACACCCTGGAGGTTGTAATAAGTAACAACAGAATTTTCAGAACCGATAGCTTCAATTCCGGCTCCTTCTTCAACGAACCACATCACCATGTCGTTAGCGTCAAATTTCAAAGTCTGAACACCTGTGAGTGAAGTTTTGAGGTTATCACCACCTTTTGTTACTTCTACAGGGGTATAGCTAATTTCCATACCTCCGGCAATTTCATTTGACCAACCTTCACCGGCGAGTTTGAATTCTACATTACCTGAATCACCAAGATCAAATGTTACAGTGTAAATACCGTTTTCTTCGCTGCAAAGAGTGCTTGCATCCTGACCCGGAGCTGTCCATCCATTAAATGAACCTGTTGCATAAAGAGTTGGATAACCTCTTTCTGCTTCTCCTGTAATTGTCAATTCAAAAGTTGTAGGATTCCAAGTTACAACAGCATTGTTTACGGCAAGAATATTGCCTGCGAATTTGATGTTTGAGGGGTCAGGACCACCGTTTTTACCATCAAGAACATAAGTTTCACCAACTTCAATCGGAGTGGCTGTACCATATTGAACATCCCAATTGTTGTTAGTGATATCAACTATCTTGAAATCGCCGATAAGATGTTCGATTGTGCAAGACAATTCATCACCTTCACCTTCCAAAATTGTTGAAGCATCGAAGTTCCAACTTGGATTACTGTAAGCGCCTACTACTGCCCATTGTGCAGAAGCTGAGAATGCAAGAAATGCACCTGCAGCACAAAGTAAAAGTTTTTTCATAAGCATGAAATTTTAATAATTAATTAATATAGATTTTATTAGAGTTCAGAAGCCTGAACTTTTACGGGGGCAAAATTAAAGATTTTTTTTTATTTGATTTGTCTTTTTGAAAAAAATACGTTAATTTTGCATCGCTTTTAGGAAATTTTCTTCCCGAGGCAACATGGTGGATGTAGCTCAGTTGGTTAGAGCGACGGATTGTGGTTCCGTAGGTCGTG
>JAFLTV010000038.1:0-1883 GCA_022509105.1 Muribaculaceae bacterium
TCAATATACCGAATAATTTTTCCATACCCGAATAATTTTTCGGTACTTGTCTAATCAAAATTACTATCATAATTTTGGCAAAAGAAAATCAATTAATTATCAATCCCATGAGAGATAAAATTAAAGAATATGACGAAGTGGCTCGTGCTGCCGAGAACTTTGTCCGCACAGTTGCCGAGGGCGACAGCAAATATGCCAAAACATTATTTACCGATGATGCAGTGCTTTTCGGTATTCTTGACGGAGTGCTTGAACACGGTTCAATTGATCAGTTTTACAAAAACTGCGACACTATTGGAGGAGACCCCAATTTTAAAGCCCGTATCGATGTATTAGCCGTTGAAGAAACAGTCGCCGTTGTCCGAGTGCTTGAGGAAAACTGGGGCTCACGCATAGATTTTACTGACTATTTGCTCATGTTGAAAATCAACGATGAATGGAAATGCGTTGCCAAAGCATATAACCAGAACTCTAATACCATTCAGAAATGAAAATTACGGTCATAACGGGTAGCCCACGAAAGAACGGCAACACATTCGCTATGGTTGACTCTTTTGTAAAAGCGGCTGAAGATGCCGGGCATGAAGTTGTTCGTTTTGATGCCGCAATGATGAAGATTGGTGGATGCCATGCCTGCATGACTTGTTTCAAGACTGGCAAAGCATGTTCTTTCGATGATGATTTCAATGTGATTGCACCACACATTCTCGATGCTGACGCTATCGTCTATGCAATGCCCGTTTATTGGTATTCCATCCCGGCTCAAATCAAAGGAGTTATCGATCGCGTTTTCTCTTTCTGCGTAGCGGAAAAACCAATTTCAGGAAAGAAGATGGGCTTGATTTGCTGTTGTGAGGAACATGATGTGTCAGTAATGGAAGGAGTAAGAGTGCCTATGGAACGTACAGCCGCACTCCTCAAGTGGGATATCGTCGGCGAGGTTCTTATTCCAGGAGTATTCCATGAGGGAGACATTAACAAGACTGACGGTTGTAAACAAGCAGCTGAACTTGCCAAAATGTTCTGAAAAAATATTTCTAAATCAGATGAAAGGAAAGGAGAGATTTGTTTCTCCTTTTTTTATGACCTTTGATAAATTCAACTGAAATTAAAAATAAGATTGTCTCCCAATTTTTGTACATGGTTAATTTAATTATTAAAAAAGAAGGAGCTCCCGCCGGGAGCTCCTTGCTTGAGAATTTATTTGAATTTCCGCAGAAATCAATTTTTGATCATAACTTTCTTAACAGTCTTGCCATTCTTCATGATGAAGATGCCTCCCTGAGGATTGTTAACTCTATGACCCTGGAGATCGTAGTAGATAGTTTCTCCATCAGTTGTGGAATCTATAGCCTTGATTGCACTATAGTCTTCAGGCACAACATAGAATGCAGAGTAAACAGTTTCGGGATCAAATGCTTCAGCAGAAGAAGTGAAGAACCATCCGAATCCTGAATTACCAATAAATTCGAATCCACCATCAACTGTGAATGTTACGCCATAATTTTCTTGCGGTTCGATAAATGGTCCTGCACCTACACCGTCATTGTAAAGGAATGCTGACATCCAAACCGGTTGACCGGCCATTACACCTACATAGTGAGCAGTGAACTGTGCCAATTCTGTTTCTTCATTGTATGAGAACGGAATAGTCATGCCATTGAAATATGTTGTTCCGCCAACTTCGGCGATTGAGTAAATATCACCGGCTTTGCTAACTTCAACAGTTATACCGATTACTTCACCGTTAATATCACCTGTTATGTCAGTGGGCTGGATATACCATTGATATTGACCAACAACTTCAGATTCAACTGATTTAGATGCGGCAACGAAGTCGAATGCATCATCCCAGTAGCTGAGTTCTCCAGCCGGGTCGAAGT
>JAFLTV010000038.1:1983-21720 GCA_022509105.1 Muribaculaceae bacterium
ATTGATTGAACTTGAGAGTGTTTTCAGCTACAAATTCAGCAACAATGTTAAATTGGCTTTGAGTGCTTGCGAAAGTAACGATGTTGCCTTCAAGAGAAGCTTCGAAAGTTTCTGTGAATTGTCCGATAGAGTATTCTCCCAAGTAATGGCCATCCAAAGTGATATCCCAGTTGCCTACGATAGATTCGTTAGCAAAGCTTGGAGTTTCTTTAGAAGATTTCACAGCAGAAACGAAGTCAAATGCATCATCCCAGTAGCTGAGCTCACCTGCAGCGTTGAAGTAGCCGTAACGCAATCCGCTCATTTCCGGGAATACAATTGAATTTGTATCTTCTTTATAAGTTGCTACAAATGAAACTTCAGTGAGGTCATCAATATTTTTAGATTCATCGGAATTTATAAACGGACTCTGATATAGAGTGAAGGTAGCTTCCGGACCCACGGGGCAGAAGTTGAATTTGAGCATGTTTTCGCCAATAAATTCAGCAACGATGTTATATTGACTTTGAGAACTTTCGAAAGTAACGATATTTCCTTCGAGAGAAGCTGTGAAAGTTTCTGTGAATTGTCCGAGAGAATATTCGCCAAGGTAATTTCCATTGAGAGTGAAATCCCAGTTGCCAACGATAGATTCATTAGCATAGTTAGGAGCTTCCTTAGCTACTTTCACTGCAGAAACAAAGTCGTATGCATCTTCATAATAACTTAAAACGCCGGTTGTGTTATTAAACATTCCATAAAGGAGACCACAATTTTCCGGGAAAGTTATTGTGTTGTTGAAGGAATTGTAAGTGGCTTCAAAGCTTTCAACGATGTCTTCTTCAAGAGCTTCCGTATCGGTAGCATCATTATTGTTGATATAAGGCACCTGATTAAGGCCATAAGTGCTTTCAGGGTTTCCTACTATTGCTTTCTTGAAAGTCAGAACACCGGGAGCTGTGAATTCAGCAACAATGTTATAATTGCTTCCTGTGCTTTCGAAGATAACTTTATTGCCATCGAGAGAAGCTGAGAAAGTTTCTGTGAATTGTCCGAGAGAATAATCACCAAGATATTGACCGTTCAAGGTTATGTTCCAATCTCCCACGATAGATTCATCGGCATAGTCGGGTTGTGGTTCATCACTACCGCTCACTTCCTGATTGGCAGAAACTAAATCGAAAGCATCATTCCAATATGAGAGTTCACCTGATGTGTTATTGAAAATGCCATAAAGGAAACCGCAATTTTCGGGAAGAGTCAAAGAGCCGTCAGCAGGATTATAGGTGGCAGAGAAAGAATCCACTATATCTGCTTCGAGTTCATCAAGATCTTCAATGCCGTTGTTGTTGATATAAGGCACCTGATATGTTCCCATAACAGCTTCTTCACCCCTTATGACAGCTTTTTTAAATGTGAGGGTGTTTTCAGCTGTGAATTCGGCTACTATATTGTCACCATAACCCTGGCATTCGAAAGTAACTGTATTTCCTTCCAAAGTTGCAACATAAGTAAATGTTTCTTCACCACTCGACCATTGACCCATATAATGACCATCAAGTGTGATTGTCCAATTGCCTTCTACAGCCGGGTTTGCATATTGGCCTGATTCTTCACCACCATTATCACCTGAATCATCAGAAGATGACTGTCCATAAATGTAGAACCCGTTATACATGTTTTCAGGCGCAAATTCAGAGTCACTTCCACTCAAATACCAGGCAATACCTTCCTCGTTATCAGTCGGGAAAGAGAAGCCGTCTTCAGGAGTGAAAATAACACCAAACGACGGTTGGGGTTCAGCAAAACTACCATTAAAGGCGAAAGCAGACACCCATAAATAGGCATCTCCTAATGGACTAACATAAGCGGGATCAAATGTAGCATATTTGTTAGTAGGGTTATAGGTGAAGGGCACTATGTAACCTTTGAATAAGTCAGTGTCACCTATTTCAGCAATGCAATAATCATCACCGTTTTGTCTCACTTCAACCTCAATTTTCACGGGATCATATAGATCCTTGTCTCCATAGAGGTCGGTCTTTTGAACAGTTAACTCATAAGTGCCGACAACATCATAGTCGCTTTCAGCACGCGTGAGGCCGCCTGTAGAACTTACTGCCATTGCAGTTCCGGCAAGTCCTAAGGCTGCCAGAAGAGAATAGTAGATTTTCTTCATAAATAAATGTTTAAATGATTAATAAAAAAGTGTATATTGTGGAAATATGTTGCAAATTTATAAGTTTTTATAAAAAATTGCAAATTATTTCCCGTTTTTCCAAAAAATAAATGGGAAAAGAACGGTTATTCAGACATTCCTTTCCCATTTAGATTTATTTTAGATAGCCATTTTCAACGACTTGGTTTTGCCGTTGGAATCCGTCAATTTAACCACATAAAGACCTTTATTGTTAAATCTGTTAAATGAAACAGACTGGTAACCTTCAGCCATCTTGACACCGGATATTGAATAAACTTCAATGAAACATCCGTTTGCGGTCATATTCTCACCATCGTAATTCAAGATTTTCTCTACCGAACCGTTTGAAGATAAAATTTCATTGACTCCTGTGGTAGAAACAAACGGGAGATTATAGATATATAAGTTATAGGCGTAATCATCGCCATAAACCATCATAAGTGAATTAGGTTCCCCCGGTAAAATCGAGAACATCACGGGGTAGCCGTATCCGTCATCTTCACTGAAATGAGCGTAGCGCTCGCCGTTGTCGTCAACCACAAGGAATTCACTACGAGTAGTGTTACCATAAGCTCTTTTCACCAATACTGCATATTCCATTGCATCGTCTGTGTCGAATACATAAGGTGAAAGACATTCAGGATACATATTGATGGCGGCATACATTACATCCTTGCCCATATTGATATAGTCAATACGGTCTAATGAACCGTCCTGGTTATACCAAGCAATGCGTTTGATATCATTCGAGTCATCATCGAGATCATCGTATTCCATTTCAAAGGCATATTTATATTTGCCGTCTTTCCCCTTTATGCGCTGGCAAGAAGCTGTCAGAGGATCTTCATTATTATTCTGATCCAATACAAATAATTTCTCTCCGGAATAGAGATCAACGAAAGTGAAAGCATATTCAGTATAAGATTCCCTTGTGACAAACATAGCATGAGGTTGGTCTCCCATTTCAGAATTCAATAAATTGATTGCATCGGTGTTTTCAGCGAGTGTGCGAATCATTTTGCCGTCATTTCCATAAATGAAATAACTCGGAGTGTTGTCATCGGGTTGAGATGCAAGAACATAATCACGGGCCACAATATAAGCGGGAGCATTCAATGTGCCGTTAACTTTTGTGTCAATATCATTTTTCCAACTTACGGAGCCGATACTATAGAAATAATAAGCCAATTGTTCATCGATATCCGGTGTTTCTACCGGTATATTCGTTTCACTAATCAACTCGAAGGCGCCGTTCTTGAGCGTATAGGTTTCTATCACTAATGAATTGTCGGGAGTTATGCTCTCATCTGTAGCCATCCCTGTGGGATCTACGAAATAAGGTTTCTCATAGAATGAGAAAACATAATAGGGAACTCCTGCCTCACTGAAAGAAATCAAATAGATTCCCTCTGTGGTGTCGCCCGGCATAGAAACAAACAGGATATCTTTTTCCAAAGCGCTTGGCGTTTCATCGCCTGAATATTTTCCATAGACTTTCACAGATGTCTTAACAGACTTTACGTAGTCTATGAAATCATCAAATTCGAAGTCATCCATGTCGGGATAAATGTCTTCGGCGAATGAAAAGTAGAAATTTTCCTCAGAAGAAGAAGCGTTGAGAGAGTCTACACATCTTCCATTCATTATCCCGATACAAATATCATTTCCATTCTCATCCTTTTCCCCGTTAATGCTATATACCTTATTATAATAGTTTACTTCGTAGCCAAAATCAGCGCTTGTATTCATGGCAATATAGACCATCACTTCATAATTGGAATCATTGTTGAAGAACAATGAAGTAACAGCAGGGTCAAGCGCAATATAAGCTACTTTAGATTCACCGGGTTGAGGGGTGATTTCATCAGCTATGGTTCCCACCAAATTGAATTGGGAATCATAAATTGTGAATTTGAAAGCCTTTATAATTTGTTCTGTATACCATTCACTTACTTCGTAATACTCCTTTTCATATTCAGCGGTGTAAAACCATGTGGAACCGTCGGGAGCTTCAAGGAAATCATAAGTTCCGATATTTTCAAATTGCAAATCAGGTTCATTTACTGCAGAACGGGTATTGGCTCCGTTTCTATGATTAATAGCTTTGCCTTTGGCCGACAAATCCCAAGGAATTTCTCCTCGGAATTCTCTCACAGGTTTTACTTGAGACTTTAATTTCTTAATCTTTTCTTCAAACTTCGAATTAGGATTAGCGTACATAAAGGGCACGCCGATTGCAGTAGCTAAAGCTAAGGCAACGAATTTGGAAAAATGTTGTTTCATCAATTAAATGGGTTTAGTAAATAATTTCTCTATGAATTCTGCCACTACCGGAAGGTAAGTTGTCTTTGATTAGGAACACTTTAATTAATAAAATCGTGGTATTTGATTTTAATAAAATAAAATAATCGTGTCCTTAATTTCCCAAAAATAATTTAAAAAATCAAAACTTCCAAAAATTCTCGGAATTTTCTTGATTTTTTTGAGCTTTTTTTGGGGTAATTAAATTAAAAACTGATTAAAATTATTTAGGTGAGTAAATAATTACAGGAGCATCCGGAAGCCCGACATAAACCCGGTTTTTCCCATTTTCATATTCTTTGCTGAATTTGATGGCTTCTTCCATTGAGGGAAAAGAACCGGCTATAGTATAATATTTATCTTCAATCCCCTTTGCCGGGAATGCCTGGAAGCCTTCTTTTTTCAAATCCTGAGATTGGGCTTTACAATTTGTCGGCATTTTATAACATGCAATCGCGACATTATAATTACCGGGCAGCGTTTCAAATTCTTCTATCGGTTTCAATCTCTGATTAAACACATAAACCTGTTGGCCGTCGACAACCTTGAGCTGAGGCCCGTCTACTTGTTGCAAAGCACCGGCCGGCAAATCCACATCCAGAGTTTCCACGGCTGCTTCACGTTTGCTCAAAGCCGCGTCATAAGCCGCTTTATAACCTTTTTCAGTGGGTTTACACCCTATGAAAGTTATGGAAAAAATAATCAAGACGGGCAAAAATCTACTCGCTAAAAACAAGTTTGATTTTAATGTTTTATATTTCATGAGAATTCTTAATTTAACAAATTTTTATATTATAGTCTTTTATCTAATTTTAAAACCAAAAATCGGTTTGGAAATTATTTAATGAAGCGTTAGAAACGCAGTCCGACTTGTGCGGAAAAGTTTTCAATAGAACTGAAAAGAGAAGTTTTCCCTTGTCTATAGAGATGACCGTTCATTTTACCGAAAATTCCGAAATAGAAATTTCCCAGGTTATATGTAAGAGATATCCTGCCGGAGATATTCAGAGACAACATATATTTATTGCCTTCAATAGAATCCTCATAATAATGACTGAAACCCACGGAGGGCATCACTGAAGCATTAAAAAGCAATTTTGGAGCCAATACCCAGTTGTAGCCGTATCCCGCAAGTATTGCATAAGAATTATAATGGAAATAATAATTAGTTATGTCTGAATCCGGAAGGAATGGCTTGAGATTTGGCGGAAGTTTACTGAAATCGAAATTAAGTTTCTGATTTGTGATGGAAAGTCCGAGCATAAATGATCCCTGACTTTTGATTTGATATTTTGCAAAGTTATATGCCGCCCCTTGTGAATATTTTTTATTATTAAAAAAGTAGTAAGCATCAAAACCAAGTGTGTACATGCTGACACCGGGGAAATATTCTTTGAAAATCTTTTTATCATTATAATCTCCAAATCTGTGGATGTTTACGCCCCCAAGATTTTCATGATAATATAGCTCGGCATTAAAAAGAGCACAAATAAAACCGAATTCATATTTTTTATGTGAAGGTTCTCTATGGTTGAAAAGCTTGGCAACATCATAAGAAGAACCTACGCTGACAGCCATATACTGTATATAGGCTCCGAGGTTTGCATAGACATCGCTGCTCATGTGGGTGTTTATGCCCTGCGGAAGCCTCATGGCGTAACTGTCGAGCCAGTTATCGCTCACAAGTCTGACTTTCCATCTTTTGCCTGTTCCTTGCACATATTCAGGATCATAACTGTTGAAAGTGCGGTCTCCCCAATTATAGACATCAACACAGAATTTCAGGAATTTAGGATAAATCACCGTAGTGTCCTTCATATTGAGCTTCCCTTTCTTAAAGAGAGTCCACCACCATCGGTCGCTGTCTTTATAAGAAAAAGTGGTGTCGGCCCCTTGAATAGTCGGCTCAACACCGGAATAGTGATGAGAATCATTATCAATACGGTTTAAAATATCGAGCCCAAGCCGCTCAAGATCATCCACGACTTCGGTTGCATCATCACTATATTTAAAGGAATCGTCTTCCAATCTTTTCTTTACTTCCTCATCATCGACGTCTTGCGAAAAGATATTGAGAAAAGGAAAGCAAAGAAAAATTGCAATTAGAAGAATTCTATTGTTAATTATTTGCATCAATGTGCAAAATTATAGAAAATAAATGAAATCACTTTCTATGGAACAGCAGATTTGAGGCTTCTTGATATTGGGAATCCTCTACATAAAGATCTATAGAACCGTTGCCCGCACCCGGAGCCGGGAAAATATCAGACATGGCATTAGAAATGACTTCGCATTTTATTCCATTGCTTTCCAGATAGCCTTTATCGATATAAGCTTCTGCTTCATTTGAATATTCATTTAATAATTTCATAGTCACAACGTCATTTAATATTTCTTTCATTCAGCGCTCTCTGATATCTGCGAGCATTATTCAGATGAGTTGAATAATCCTTGGCAAAATTGTGATAGCCCGAGAAATCTTCTTTAGCACACATATACAGATAATCATGCTGTGGCGCATCGAGCACTGCATCAATATCTTTCACGGTCACAGTCCGGATAGGCCCGGGAGGGAGTCCTGTCACTTTATAAGTGTTATAGGGCGATTCAACTTCGAGATGCTTGTTAAGGATTCTGCGAAGGGAAAAATCTCCGAGTGCGAATTTAACAGTGGGGTCAGCCTGGAGTTTCATATTCTTGTCGAGCCGATTCAGATAAAGCCTCGCAACTTTAGGTTTTTCATCCATTTTGAGAGTTTCTTCGTCGACAATAGAAGCCAATGTCACGACTTCAGCAGGAGTCAATCCAATTTTTTTAGCTTTTTCCAATCTTTGATCGTTCCACACTTTTTTGAAATGAGATCCCAATTTATCGGTGACTCCTTTTGGAGATGCGTTCCAGAACATTTCATAGGTGTCATCTATGAAAAGAGCCAAAGCCTGCTCGGAATTAATCCCATATTCTTTAAGATTATTTTCATCTTTAAGATAATTTATAAGGGAATCAGCAGAGAAATCAAGTTTTTGGGAAATACGGTCGGCAAGAATGTTGGTGCCACGAGCATTATTAATAGTGACTTTTACAGGTTTTTGCGGTCCGACACTTAATGCTCTTTCAGCTTCCATAGGGCTCATTCCCTCTTTGATTTCGAAAGCTCCATGGCGTTTATGAGGATTGCCTTTTCGAGCTATGGTCATCATCATGACTTTGGAAGCATATTTATCACCAAGATATTTGGCAATGCTGTCTTTCACCATTTCCGGAGTGGCATTATTCGGGATTTTAATAATAGCCGAAGTTTCAGCCCGATTTGCAACTGCCGGGAGGAAAATATATAAGAGAATGATGCCTGCAAGAATAAGGGCTGCCACAAGGGCAGTGATCCATGGTTTTTTACGAAGAATAGCGCCTACATCAACCTTTGATGAGGCGCCTTCTTTAATATCCTTGTTGATATCGTCGGGACGCGGAGCCATTATTTTTTATCCTTAATTTTCTCAAGTTGAGGTTTGAGGGCATCCACAGCGAGATCGAAAGCTTCTTCGAAAGTATCGGCAGTCTTGGAAGCAAAAAGATCAGCATATCCGGGTATTGTCAGTTTTACTCCGGCTTCTTTGTTTTTAGCTGTTTCAGGCTTTATAAGAGTGAGGACAACGTCTACTTTAGAAACGGCTTCGTTGCGACGAGAGATTTTCTCTATTTTCTTATTGAGGAAGTCAACTAACTTGTCGGAAATGTCGAAATGGACGGCTTTGATATTTGTTTCCATATATTAAGGTTTTAAGATTTTATTTTTATAACAACAAAAATAATAAAAATGTTATTAATGCCAAATTTATTTTTTCAATTTGGAGGAACGAGGGTGGGCTAATGAATATGCTTTTTTTATTTCGTTTAGTGAAATATGGGTATATATCTGGGTTGTTGCCAGAGAAGCGTGGCCTAAAAATTCCTTTACAGAATCAATATCTGCGCCTCCGTTGAGCATTCCCGAGGCAAAGGAATGTCGCAGCGCATGCGGGCTTCTTTTTTTAGCCGATGAATCAGCCAACGCTTTATTGACAATATTATATACTGTTTTTTCACTAATCCTTTTTCCATTTATAGAAAACAGGGGTTGATCTTCACTCGCCACATTATTATCGTCCCTGACAGTTTGCCAATGTCTGATCTTATTTAATAAAGCTTCAGGAACAGGCACAATTCGCTGTTTTGATCTTTTCCCCATAACCTTGATTTCTCCTTTTGAAAAAGAAATGCTTGAATCGTTGAGAGTGATTAGTTCCGCTTTTCTAATCCCCAGCGTATAAAAAATCTCTACTATAAGAGCGTCTCTAATTTTTCTTTGATTGTTTTCTTCTCCCGTTTCCAATGAATCTAATGCATTTTCGATTTCATCTTTTCTAACGATGTCGGGTAGAGGTTTGGAAACCTTTGGCAAGGGAAGGTCTCTCATAGGAGATATTTTGATTATCCCCGATTTCATCATCCATTTAAACAGGGCTCTCAGGCTTTGTGATTTTCGTCGGATAGTTTTAGGAGATTCGCCATTGCGAGCCAGGAAAGCGAGCCAAGCTCTGACATCAGATTGAGAGACAGAGGTATAATCTATCTCTTTCTCGTTTTTTCCCCCGAGCCAGTCTTGAAATTGGAGAATGTCGTTTTCATAAGCTTTAACAGTCAAAGGAGCCCTGTTTAGCTCATATCTTAAATAGTCGAGAAAACGGCTTAATATCATATTATAATATATTAGGCCAAACCGGAATCCGGTTTAGCCTTATGATATGATTATAATTATTTCTGGCTTTAAATGATTATGCCTTAAAGAAAGAAGGCTTATTGTTCTGCCTGACGGAGTTGTTGAACGTAGGCCGCTTTGATCATTTTTTTACGGTTTGTAACTGATGGTTTCTCAAAAGCCTGACGTTTACGGAGTTCCTTAACGATGCCTGTTCTTTCAAATTTACGTTTGAATTTCTTGAGAGCTTTTTCAATGTTTTCGCCCTCTTTTACTTGTACGATAATCATTTGTTGTCTTTTTCTTTTTAATTTTAGGTTCTTATTTGTGGGCACGGCTATTATCCTGCCGCCCCATTTAATGTTGCAAAATTAATCATTCTTATCACAAAGACAAAATATTTTTAAAAAATATCGTGTAGAAAGCATTAAAAACCGTATTCTTTAACTATATCAAGCCGATAGAATTGAGGAAAATCAGCAAAATAGCCGCAGGACATACCCATCGAAGAGAGAAAACCAGGAGGCCTAAAAGATGGAATTTAGTTTTGCCATAGTCTGTGAACTGATTGCTCACAAAATTTTTGTCGACCATCCAGCCCAGGAATATAGAACATCCCATCCCGCCTAATGGAAGGAAAATGTTGGAGGATATATAGTCAAAAAGATTAAAGAAATCTTTCCCGAAAATTTTGAAATTTTCAAGGGGGCCAAAACTTAATGCACATAATATTCCGCCACAAAGAGAAATAAAAGATGAAAGGATAGTGGCTTTTATCCTTGACATTTTCTTTTCCTCGCAGAAAAAGCTGATTGATATTTCACTCATTGAGACGGTAGAAGTCAGAGAGGCCAGAAAAAGAAGGAGGAAAAATAATGTAGACCACAGAATCCCGGCCGGCAGCTGACTGAAAATATGAGGTAAGACTTCAAAAACCAAAGTTGGACCGGCAGATGGGGTAAGACCGAAAGTGAAGACAGCAGGGAAGATTACAATTCCGGCTAAAATTGCCACTAAGGAATCCAGAATAGCTGTAGTTAAGGCTGTTTTGCCTAATTTGTTGCGGTTGTTAAAATATGAGGCATAAGTCATCATGCATCCCAGCCCGAGGCTCATGGAAAAGAAAGCCTGGCCCATTGCGCCAAGTAGAACGGAAGGAGTGATTTTGGAAAAATCAGGATAAAAAAGATATTCAATTCCATCAGCAAATCCCGACATGAAAAAGGAGTTGATGCAAAATGCAACCAAAAGTAGGAAGAGTAGAGGCATCAGGATATTGGAGGCTCTCTCAATTCCTTTAGTGACTCCGGCTATCAGGATAAGAAAATTGAAACAAAGAAAAATGACTGTCCATAAAATTGGTCGCCAACCTGTAGTGAGTTCGTTAAACTGATTGTGCCCTCCTTCCATAGAAGAAAAATTCAGAGACCCGGTCACAGAATTTATAAGATACTCAATTGTCCAACCTGCCACTACTGAATAAAAACTCAGGATTAAAAGAGATGCAATTATGCCAAGCACACCCAAATAATCCCATCTTTTCCCGGGTGCAAGTTTTCTATAAGCTCCGAAGACATTACTGCGGGTGCCCCTTCCCATACAAAATTCGGCACACAACACCGGTACGCCTATAACGAATACAAATACAAGATAACAAATAAGAAAAGCACCGCCCCCATGAATGCCTGCTTCATACGGGAACCTCCAGATATTTCCCAAGCCGACAGCGCTTCCTACAGTGGCTGCAATGGCCCCGAAGCGTGTGGCAAACATGGCTCTATTGGAATTATGGTGGCTCATTATTGGTTTTTAAGAATATAGAAATTGCAAATTTAGTGATATAAAGCATTTTGGAAAACACTTTTAATATAATTAAGAATAATAGGGCATGTTAAGTCAATATTTATTTGTAAATTTGCAACCAATGCAATTTTAACAGAAAATTTTTATAAAAAAGAAAATGGCAAAACAAGAGGATCTCTTCAAGACAATCATTGCTCATGCAAAAGAATATGGCTTTGTGTTCCAGTCAAGTGAAATATACGACGGTCTTTCAGCCGTATATGATTACGGTCAGAATGGAGTCGAGCTAAAGAATAATATCAAGCGTTATTGGTGGGAAGCCATGACGATGCTACATGACAACATTGTGGGAATTGATTCGGCCATTTTCATGCATCCTACAATATGGAAGGCTTCAGGCCATGTTGATGCCTTCAATGATCCATTGATTGATAACAAAGATTCCAAGAAAAGATATAGAGCCGATGTTCTTATAGAAGACGAGCTGGCAAAGTTTGACGACAAGATAAACAAGGAAGTTGCAAAAGCGGCCAAAAGGTTCGGAGACAGTTTTGATGAAAGTCTTTTCCGTCAAACAAATCCAAAAGTGACAGAAATAGCAAAGAAACGTAATGAATTGCAAAGGCGTTTCACAGAGGCTATGAATGCAAATGATTTGGGAGGCTTGCGACAGATAATTCTGGATTATGAAATTGTAGATCCTATTTCCGGCACACGAAACTGGACAGACGTGCGCCAGTTTAACCTGATGTTTAAGACAGAGATGGGTTCCACGGCCGACGGTGCTATGGATGTGTATCTTCGTCCCGAAACAGCCCAGGGTATATTTGTGAATTATCTTAATGTGCAGAAGACCGGCAGAATGAGAATTCCTTTCGGAATCGCACAGATAGGAAAAGCTTTCAGAAATGAGATTGTTGCAAGACAATTCATTTTCCGTATGAGAGAATTCGAGCAGATGGAAATGCAATTCTTCGTGCGTCCTGGTGAGGAGCTTCATTGGTTTGACAAATGGCGTCAGGCACGCATGAGATGGCACAAAATCCTCGGATTAGGCGATGACAAATATCGTTTCCATGACCATGACAAGCTTGCCCATTATGCAAACGCGGCAACAGATATTGAATTCCAGTTGCCATTCGGATTCAAGGAAGTGGAAGGTATTCATTCACGTACGAATTTCGATTTGAGCCAGCATGAGAAATTCTCAGGCAAAAAAATCCAGTATTTTGATCCGGAGCTCAACGAAAGCTATGTTCCCTACGTGATTGAGACATCAATTGGTGTAGACAGAATGTTCCTGACAATTTTCTGCAGCTGTTATGAGGAGCAACAGCTTGAAGGAGGAGAGAAGAGAGTTGTGATGCATTTCCCGGCTCCGCTTGCTCCCGTGAAATGTGCCGTATTGCCATTGGTTAAGAAAGACGGTCTTCCGGAAAAAGCAAAAGAGATTCAACAGAAATTACGCTTTGATTTCACTTGCCAGATAGATGAAAAAGATTCTATCGGGAAGAGATACCGTAGACAGGATGCAATAGGCACACCTTATTGTATAACAGTTGATCATCAGACTCTCGAGGATAACACTGTCACACTTCGCCATAGAGACACTATGCAACAAGAACGCGTGAATATCAACGATCTTGAAAAAATATTGGCTGATAAGGTTAGCATTAATTCTCTTTTGAGAAAACTTGTTTAAAGACTTTTTGGAAGATTAAAATAAACACGTTCATGAACTTGACAATTCAGGAAATCTTTTGGAGATGATATATGTCAAACTATTGGGAAAAGATGAAACTGACCATGAATAAAGTAATTTTAAAGATATTTATTCTAATAGGAGTGTGTCTGCCCTTGACATCCTGTAATTATAATTCTCTGGTAGAGAAGCAGCAGAAAGTGGAGCAATCGTGGGCTCAGGTTGAGAATCAATACCAAAGGAGAGCCGATCTCATTCCCAACCTTGTAAATACAGTGAAGGGATATTCAACCCATGAGAGTGAAACCTTTGAAAAGGTGACAGAGGCTCGTGCTAAAGCCACATCTATCACGATAAATGCCGATGATCTCACGGAAGAAAATCTTCAGAAATTTCAGGCGGCTCAAAACGAGCTGTCACAGGCCTTGAAATCGTTATTGGCAGTCAGTGAAGCTTATCCGGATTTAAAAGCTAATGAAAACTTCATGAATCTCCAGACTCAACTGGAAGGCACGGAAAACAGGATTGCAACAGAGAGAATGAGGTTTACGGAAGCTGTCATGGATTACAACACAGCAATAAAAAAATTCCCGACTACAATTTATGCCGGATGGTTCGGTTTTGATCCTATGCCGCAATTTAAAGCAGAAGAGGGTGCACAAAGGGCTCCGGAAGTTTCTTTTTAAAGTTTTTTCAGAATGAGAATTTCCAATTTTTTTGCATTGGCAAGTGTCGCTTCATTAATTGTTTTGACTTCTTGTTTCGGTGACTCAAAAACCGATGATTTTTCAGAATGGCGTTTGCAAAACGAAGAATATGTTGCCAATATAGAAGCAGAAACAGTAGATGGAAAACTTGTTTATGAAAGAATCACACCAAATTGGGATCAAAGTGTCTTTGTTTTAATGAAATGGCATAATGACAGGGAAGAGAACATAAATAAGTTGACACCGTTGTCTAATTCCACTGTTACCCTCAATTATATGTTGACAACAATTATGGGAGACACTATAGACAAGGGCACATCCTTTACCTGCAAACCCAATAATATGGTATCCGGATTCTGGACAGCAGTCACTAATATGAACATAAATGACAGTGTGACTGTCGTTGTTCCTTATACAGCCGGCTATGGAAGCTTCGGATCCGGGGCTGTTCTCCCTTATTCAACATTGATTTTCGGAATTAGGCTTAAAAGTATAGATAAACTATATTAATGGAGTTGCAGATGAAGGGGTTATTTTGGATATCGCTGATTCTGCTCGCTGTTTCATGCAGAGGCACAGAGAGAACTGAGGAGATTACAGCTGACATAACCGCTGCACAGATGGAAGGGCGAAGAGCCGCAAGCATTCTGCTTAATACAAATTATAAAGACACTCTTGAGCTCCAGAAAGCACTATTGGAAGCAAAATCAAGACAAAGCCAATATCTGATTTCCGGCAAACCTAAATCGGCAGAAGCTTTTGATTCAAGTTTCGTTTCAACAATAAGAACAGTAAATCCTGAATTAGGAAAAAAGCTTCATCCTTAGCATCCTATTCCTATGCCGAAAAGGGCAAAATCATAAATCACAGGATCGGAGGGATTAAAGGTCTTGAGCACCCGGGTCAGTTCTTCCACACTCTTTCTATCGTTTGCTTTTCTTTGAAGAAGGCCTAAATCCCGGCTGACATTTCCCACATGCACATCAAGGGGGATGAAAAGTTTATTTTTAGGAATGGAGTTCCAGACTCCCATATCAACTATGCCATCATCTCTGACGAGCCATCTTAAAGCCATATTTACCCGCTTTAAGGCAGAATTATTAAGATTAAGAGGGAAACATCTTGAACAGCTTTCACCATTCTCTTCTTTTAAAATTTCGTTTATCCTTGCTATTAATTCCCATGCGGGAAATTCATTTTCCCCGATATGATGGACTTTGGCAAAACTATCAAGACTCTCATATTTTTTATATATGGCTCTTAAACCCTTTAAAAGATGCTGAAGGTGGGAAGCAAAGAATGTCCTATGGATATTTAATTTTGGATCGAGGTCTTCAAATCCCTTCTCCATCATGAAATTGAAAGGTTGATTCTCCATCAGGTTGAGTAATCTCTCAATGTCTCTACAGATCATTTTTCTATTTCCCCATGCCAATAATGCAGCAAGGAAAGAAACAAGTTCTATATCTCTCAGAGACTCAAAACGGCGTGGAAATTGAACCGGATCTTCAGCAATGAAAGCCGGATTATTGATTCTTTTCGCTTCCTCATCAAGAAGTAACTTAATGTCGTCCATGGTTCAGAGATTTTTGTGCAACCCAAAGAAATCTTATTATCAGAGAGCAATATAGAAAAAGTTAACGAGCGAAATTTTTATTTCTTATAGATTCTCCTTTTAATATTTAACCATAGCCGGAGCTGACTCGCGGTTCATTCTGTCAATGGCCGTTACGATAAATCTGCAACCTTGAGCTCCCGGTCCCATAGATTCATCTTCTATGAGCACTGTTGAGTAGGGAGTCATGGAAATTATTGCCTCTGCATCTTCAGTGTCGATGTCTTCTTCTGGAAAGAATTGATAAACCACATACTTCACCGGATCTGTAGCTTTCATTGGCCCCGACTGTTTTGGCTTATCCCATTTCAAGTATAATTTACCCTTGTCTCTAACTATTCTGAGATTATTGACTTTATCGGGCTTAATGTTTTTATTTCCATAAGCCGGAGGGATAGCTATAGTAGACTGGTGTTTTAACGCAAGCGAATCTGCCACACCTTTGAGATTTCCGGTGACCCAATATCCATGCCACCAAATATTACCGTTAACATTAGGCAACTGCCTTGAAATCCTAACTTTGGTGTCAAGTTCATTGGAGTCATGATTTCCCGGGTCGGCTTCACTCATCGTACGGTTGACATCCTGGCCGATATATACATCAACACCATAGGAGTTGTCGTTCCACCATTTGGCCAAGTGGCGGCTTGGAGCTACTTTTAAATCGAGACTCCAATATAATTGAGGTGCGAGATAATCCACCCAACCGTTTTTCGCCCATAAAAGAATGTCGGCATAAAGACTGTCATAATTTTGAAGACCATTGGAATCACTGCCTCGAGGATCGCTTTTCTTGTTACGCCAGATGCCAAACGGACTAATGCCAAATCTCACCCATTCTTTTTCATCTTTAATGGTTTTATAAAGTTGCTCTATTAGCAGATTCACATTATGACGCCTCCAATCTCCCAATTCCATGCCATTCCCAAATTCCTTATAACTTTCCATATCGGCTTTCAAAGGATTTTTAGCATCGGGGTAGGGATAGAAATAATCGTCCATGTGAATTGCATCCACATCATAACGAGAAACAATGTCGCGCACCACTTCACAAATGAAATCTCGATTTTCCTGATATGCCGGATTAAATAAGACCTGGCCTCTGTATTTCATAAACCTGTGTGGCTCCTTTTTTGATATATGGTCGGCCGGCAAAACATCTTTTTCAGTTGATGTCACGCGATATGGATTGAGCCATGCATGGAATTCCATTCCACGCTTATGAGCTTGCTCGATTGCGTATTCCATCGGATCGTAGAGTGGGTTAGGGGCTTTTCCACGTTTCCCGGTGAGATATTGGCTCCAAGGTTCGAGCTCTGAAATGTAGAGCGCGTCGGCCGTTGGTCTCACCTGAAAAATAACAGCATTACAACCCGACTGATGAAGCTTTTCTATTTGTTCTTCAATATATTTCTTTTGTTGTTCTGTTGTTTTACTTGCCCATTGGCTCTGACCAATCACATGAAGCCATGCTCCACGGAATTCTCTTTTAGGATTATTCTGGCCGAAGGCCGTCAACGAAAGAAAAATTAACAGACTTAAAATTAACCTCTGCATTTGCTTATATTAAGTTAACCGTGTTTACCTTTATCTGAAGATTATATATTTTATTGCAAAGTTATAGAAAAAGCGGCCTTTTGCCATATTTTGAAAAATTATATAACTAAATTTAGTTGGTGTTAACAAAATTTGAGCACAAGTTGCCGAGTAGTTTTAAGGATTTGGTCTCAGTTTAATGCTTTAGTAAACTCCTTTCGTTCTCCTCCTTAAAAACTACATATTTCACCTTTATAAAATTTAAGAGGATATGCCAAAATAATTTTGACATATCCTCTCAACTGCTTTAATAATCTAATTTAATGTAGAATTATTTCTTTTTGGGTGTAGCAGACTTTTTACACGGTTTCTTAGCTGGAGTTTTCTTCACTTCAGCTTTCTTCTCATCTTTCTTTGCTTTTGAGGGACTTTCTATATCAGCTTTTTCTGCAATTTCGAGCAACTCTTCTGTAGGAGCGTTGGTTGTGTCGTCGGCATTAAGAATGTTGTTGCGTAAAGCCCTCATTTCTTTGTTGAGCTCATTGATTTCAGCGGCCTGATTTCTGATAGTCAGAAGCAGTGAGTTCAATTCCTCATTATCGATTGTGTCAGGATATTGTTCCTCTACTCTCACTAAGAAATCTGCAAGCACGTTCATATAGTTTGTAAATGCGGAAAAAGGAGAATCATAAGGACTGAAAGCTGCATGGCTTGCACCGTCGGCTTTATTCTTAGTGCTCATATAATAGAAATGGTCGCTGCTCTGCAAATATTTCCAGTCTTGTTTCAGACGACGGTCCTGGCATAAGCTTACACGCTCAGCAACGGAATACAGCTTATCCAGAGCTTCATTCTGAAGTTCATTACCTTTCCATGCAGACACATCTCTTGCCTCATCAATATCTGAAACCGGAGTGGGAATAGAAATTTCGCTCACAGGTTTGAGTTTAGCTACAGTCTCAGACGGAGAAGAGAATTTCACGCCTTTTTCTTTACCGAAACGAGGGAGAGCTCTCATAAAATCAAACACACCTGTGCCTTTAGGCAGGAATCCGCCAAAGGTGTCCATACTGAAGAAAAGATTAACAACCTGTTCTTCTTCGGGGAGCGCAGCAATCCAATCAACATATTTATCAGCTGTGAGCGGATATTCGGGCCAAGCAGGATTGTTGAAATTGTGGGTAATGTCTTCCTGCAGCTTACGGTTTGTAAACAAAAGTTTCAATTTAGGAGCAGTAGCCGCTGCATAAACATAATTAGGAGATTTCCAACCTAAGATATGTTTCGCACCTTCAGTGAGTACACCTTTGAATCCCATAGATGCTATAATAGCGGCGATATCGTCGTCATAAATCAGCTCTGTGTTTGCAAACATCTTGGGTTTCTGTCCGAAAAGCCTTCTGATCAGGTCGTCATGATCTTTTACTTCTCTTATAAACTCTTCAATATCTTCAAGTGAAGAGAGTCCGTGGGCATAAGTGCCACCCATGAATTCAACACAACCTGTGTCGGCAAGTTTTTTCAAAAGGTCGATACATTCCGGCACATAGAGTTGCAACTGTTCAATTGCAGTTCCGGAGATAGATATTGCGCATTTGAATTCCTTATTGCTCTCTTCAATCATTTTGAGAAGAGTTTCACACATAGGAATGTAGCTGTTTTCGGCCAATCGAGAGATGATTTCATCGTTGGCAAAATCATCATAATAGTAATGATCGTTGCCTATATCAAAAAACCTGTAGCGTTTAAGACGGAACGGCTGATGGATATTGAAATAGAAACAAACTGATTTCATATTTAGAGTTATTTTAAATTTTCTTGTTATTAAATTGAATCACAAAATAAACATGGGTAAAATGTCATGAATTCCGGTTAATCATTTGTTGATAACTTTTTCATAGATATCAATAACCTTCTTTCCGGCCTTTTCCCAAGTGATTCCATGAATTTCCTCAATGCCTTTATCTCTCAGAGTGTTGTATAAAGCCTTGTTGGTAATTATAGAATGGATGGCGTCTGCCATTGCATCTATATCCCAATAATCGGTTTTTATAACGTTGTCAAGGATTTCAGCACAACCGCTCTGTTTAGAGATAATTGAAGGCACTCCCATTTCCATAGCTTCCAGAGGGGAGATTCCGAAAGGCTCGGAAACGCTGGGCATGATATAGACGTCGCTGTCTCTTAGCATTTCATAAACTTCCTTCCCTCTTTGGAATCCGGGGAAATGGAATTTATCAGCAATGCCACGTTTAGCTGCAAGTTTAATCATTGCATCCATCATATCGCCGCTTCCAGCCATTACGAACCTTACATTCTTAGTTTTCTTCAACACTTTGGCAGCCGCCTCAACAAAATATTCCGGACCTTTCTGCATTGTGATACGTCCTAAGAATGTAACCACTTTTTCTCCATGGGTGCGTCTTGGCAAATCCAGAAGTTCCTTATCCAGGGGAATAACGGCATTATGGACCGTAGTTACTTTTTCGGGAGGCATTCCATATTTCTCTATCACAGTCTTTCTGGTGAGATTTGAAACAGTGATAATATGGTCGGCATTCTCCATACCGTCTTTTTCAATTGCAAACACAGTGGGGTTCACATTTCCACGGCTGCGGTCGAAATCAGTGGCATGTACGTGGATAACCAGAGGTTTGCCTGTCACATTCTTTGCATGGATACCTGCCGGATAGGTGAGCCAGTCGTGAGAATGGATGATATCACATTCCACAGTACGTGCGATAACTCCTGCTACAATCGAATAATTGTTGATCTCTTCTATAAGATTATCGGGATATCTTCCGGAGAATTCAATACATCCGAGATCGTTGAGTCTCATATAATTGAAATCGGCATAAATATGGTCACGCAAATTAAAATAGATCTGTGGATCCATAAATTTTCCGATACGATTTGCAACATAGTCATAGGAGACGTCTCTCCATGCCACGGGGGTGTTGCAGGCACCGATGATAGTTGCAAAATCTTTTTCTTCATCGCCCCATGGTTTTGGAATCACAAAAGTGATATCCATATTTCCATTTGCATGCATGCCTTTGGTGAGGCCATAGCTCGCTGTGCCAAGTCCACCGAGGATATGGGGAGGAAACTCCCATCCGAACATTAAAGCTTTCATTTGGATTCTTCGGTTTCTAA
>JAFLTV010000039.1 GCA_022509105.1 Muribaculaceae bacterium
GGCGGTATGCAAAAACTCGTTCCGGGCGTTGTAACTGACGGTGAAGTTGAACCTTCAGAAGAAAACGTAACAGTTGAACTTGAAAATGGCTACTATTCAGGATCATTCGCTCAGACTTCATTCGGTGCCGGCAACTGGGTAATCGAAAACTGGGAAGGCGGCGCTCTCGAAGTGACTGTTGACATGGCTAACAACACAATCACAATCACTACTGAAGGCTATGAACCGGCTGTAAGAACTGACCTCTACATCGTTGGTAACTTCAACGACTGGGCATCTTATGGAATGGATATCTGGCAGCTCAACTGGACAGGTGAAGGTGAAGTTTACAGCACAACAACTCCGTATCTTGATCCAAGAGAAGCTCTCGAATTCAACATCGAAGCTATGGGTGGTAACATGGTTATCGTACCGGGCGCAGAAGTTGACGGAGACGTTGATCCGATGGATGAAAGCGTAGTAGTTGTAATGAACAACAACACATTCTCAGGTCTCTTCGCTCAGACATCTATCTCTGATGGTCAATGGGTAATCGAAGACTGGGCCGGTGGATATCTCCAGGTAACTATCGACTTCGCAACTAACGTAGTAACAATCTCTGTTGATTCAACTACAGGAGTTAACTCAATCAACTCTTCAGATCTCAACAACGCTGTTATCTACAACCTCAACGGTGTACGCGTAGACGCTAACAAGCTCACTAAGGGTATCTACATTATCAATGGCAAGAAAGTTCTTGTTAAATAATCAGTAACCTATCCTATAACAAAAGGCTTGATGGTTTCCCATCAAGCCTTTTTCTTTCTCCCTTCCCATCCCCGTAAGTATAGCCTCTCCGAGGCTAAAGGATGGTAGAGAGCGGCTTATACCCGCAGACTGCACCGCATCTTCGATGCTGCTTGTCTGGGGTTGCTTCAACTTAAGACTCTCCGAGTCTCTCCCCTTTCCAACTCTACGGATGTCTAAGGAGGGGAAAGCGTCGGCGACGCTTAAGTTGTTAAACCCCAGACAAGTAATCTCGAAGAGATGACGCAGTCTGTGGGACCGGAAAATCCATCCCTATCCGACTCCAGCCTCGGGGAGGCTGAACAAGAACAACCCTACCTTCAAGACTCCCCAACTCCAATTATTTTTTTTAGAAAAGTTATTCTTTTCCAGATTATTATTGTAATTTTACATTTTACTAATTTACACTGAGTAAAAATACTCATTCCACTGCGTAAAATGTAACCACATGTATAAACTTCCTGTTTATAAGAAAATTAAAGAAAGATTAGAAGAACCAAGACGCTTTATTCAGGTTGTAATGGGACCTCGTCAGGTAGGGAAATCCACTGTTGTCAAACAGGTTTTACAAGACATTAACATTCCATATAAGTTTTTTGCGGCCGATGGAGTGCCAAACTCAAACTTTCATTGGATTTCCGATTGTTGGGAAACTGTAAGAATTTTATCTGAGAGTAAGAACAAAGAATATATTCTTGTTATAGATGAAATACAAAAAATAAATAACTGGAGTGAGATCGTAAAAAAATTATGGGATGAGGACTCTTTCCATAATCGGAATATTAAAGTTGTTTTATTAGGTAGCAGTCGAATTCTGTTGAAGAAAGGTTTGTCGGAGTCTTTAGCCGGAAGATTTGAGGAAATAAGGATGGCCCAATGGTCATTTAATGAAATTAAAGAATGTTTCGGATTATCTTTAAATGAATATTTATTTTATGGAGGTTATCCGGGAGCTATTCCTCTCATAAGTTCACCCGAACGTTATGAAGAATACATAAGTTCATCAATTATAGAGGCAACTTTAAACCGGGATATTATAAATGACACTATCATTAATAAGCCGGCACTGTTGAGACAAACTTTTGAACTGGCCTCCGCTTATTCGGGACAGATCTTATCATATACCAAGATGATGGGACAACTGCAAGACGCCGGTAACACAACCACTCTGGTGCAATATCTCCATCTTCTGAATGAATCTTGTCTGGTGGGTGGTTTGCAGAAATTTACAAACGATATAGCCCGGACAAGAGGCACGATACCCAAGTTTCAAGTCTATGACAATTCTTTTAAAAATGTTTACTTCCCTTTCTCATTTGAAGAAGCTATAAGAAATCCGGCAAAGTGGGGAAATATTTATGAATCGGGAGTGGGCGCATACATTTTATGTCAGGCATTTTTGCACAGGTTTGAAGTTTTTTATTGGAGGGAAAGAAATCTTGAGGTTGATTTTATACTGAGAAGAAAATCTATTGTGGTGGCATTAGAAGTTAAGAGCAATTCTCAAAAAACCACAAAAGGATTGGAGGAATTCAAAAGGAAATTTAATCCCCATAGAACGTTGATTATTGGAGAAGGAGGATTGAGTTTGGAAGAATTCTTCTCTATCCCCATCCTTTCTCTTTTTAAGGATTCGTAAAGTATCGCCTCTCCGAGGCTAAAGAAATGGTAGAGGGCGGTTTATACCCGCAGACTGCACTGCATCTTCGATGCTGCTTGTCTGGGGTTGCTTCAACTTAAGACTCTCCGAGTCTCTTCCCCCTTTCCACTGACTACAATCCACCACCTACAAACTACAACCTGATAGGTTCGCCGAAGGCGAGTAGAGGTCTACAGGCCTCTCCACTCCCCACCATCTCTTCTTCCAACTTCAAAACTTCACTATTTCATGACTTCCCTTCTCGATAATAATTAATAATTTTTAACCATAAAAATTAACAAATTCATATTATACTGATTATCTGCATTTTATCTAAATTTAATTTTATTTCCCCTTTTCTTTTATGTTGTTAAACATTTTATGGATATCCCTGAATTTCTTATATTTGGAAATATTTTTATAATAATAATTATTTTTTCTAACCAAACCTTAATTCTATGAAAAAATTTACCACCCTTGCAAAGATGGCAGCCGTCTTCCTATTAGGCTCAGCCGCCTTCTCTGCAAACGCCCAGACTGAAATTGTTCCGGGAGAAGCGTTCTTTGTAGACAGCGTTGACCCTGTTTGGATTTACACTCCCATTGTTGATGTCCCGAATTTCTATTTCACAGTTAATGACTTTGAATATGATGTATTCGAAGATGTTGAGCCGTGGGGTCCGGGATTGGTATTCGCTACCGATCAAAACGGTGAAAATCCTATTGAACTCACCCCTGTGAAGAAAGCTAACGGTGAATATGTTTACACCGGCACAAACCTGGAAGTCGGCACTAACTACTACATGATCTTAAAAGAACAGTATAGTACTTTTGGAATGACTCTCTATCTTGAAGAATACGTTCCAGAAGAACAGCCTGACTACAAACCGATCACCGTAGGTGAAGCTTTCACTCTTTCTCCCGCTGATCAATATTACAAATATTTCTCATTGTCAGAAGAGGACTTCTACCTCGTTACTAACAGCGATGTAAATCTGCTCAATGGCGGTCTTGTAATCAACTACCAAGGCATGAACATCTTCGCAGACTGGATGCAGGTTGAAGCTGTTGAAACTGAAGACGGTTATGTTTACACAGGTCTTTACGCTCAGTCTCTTGAAAACTATGAATTTATTTACTCAGGCACAGAGACTATCGAAATGACTCTCTATACCGGTACTTACGGCGGTGGTTCAGGCGAACCTGAGGTTTCATTCCCTGAAATTGTCCCGGGTGAAAAATTCTTTGTTGACAGCGATGAACCTGTTTGGGTTTACACTCCGACTGAAAATGTTGCTAACTTCTACATCACAGTTGATGACTTTGAATTCAACGTATTCGAAGATGATCTTATCACATTCTCAACTGATGCCAAAGGCATGATATCTGTTCCTTTGACTGCTGAAAGCGCTCCTAAAGGCGAATTCGTTTATCTCGGAACTGACCTTGAAGCCGGTCAATCATACTACATCGTATTGAAGGATGAATATTCAGGTTTCAACCTTGCATTATATACTGAAGAATATGTTCCGGCTGAACAGCCTGACTATAAATCCATCACAGTAGGTGAAGCATTCACTCTTTCTCCCGCTGATCAATATTACAAATATTTCTCATTGTCAGAAGAGGACTTCTACCTCGTTACTAACAGCGATGTAAATCTGCTCGAAGGCGGTCTTGTAATCAACTACCAAGGCATGAACATCTTCGCAGACTGGATGCAGGTTGAAGCTATTGAAACTGACGACGGTTATGTTTACACAGGTCTTTACGCTCAGTCTCTTGAAAACTATGAATTTGTTTACTCAGGCACAGAGACTATCGAGATGACTCTCTACACCGGCACTTACGGCGGTGGTTCAGGCAGCTCTGACTACATGGAAAATTATGCTGACCAGTATACAACTGTAATCAATGCTGACGATCCTTATTCAGCTGTTGAACTCAGCTGGGGTGTTCCTGTAACTCTCATTGCTGATTATATTAGCGTTCCGGTATGGTATAATGGTGACATCAAGGGTATTCTCACTGCTGAATACTTTCAGCTCCAGGGTGGCGATGCCGGCAATCCGGGCATCTCAGCAGCTGCTGAAACAGGCGACAACGGTACTGTTCTCTTCATCCTTACAGGTGCTTCAGAACTCTTCACAGATCCGGGCACATACTTAATGACAATTCCGGAAGGCCTCTTCGCTGACGCTGAAGGCAATGTAAATAAGGAACAGGATGTAGTTGTAACTGTAATTGCTTATGTTGAAGGTTCTTCAGAACAAGACGGTGCTGAATTCGCTCAGGGTGAAGACGTTACAATCGTAATCGACTTCGATGAAGAAGTTACTATCAACGAAGACAACGCAGAAGAATTCGCAATTCTCGTTACCAACTATATGGATTATGATGAACTTATCGCTCTTGATGCTGATAATGTAGAAATTTCAGGCAACCAGATCATCATCAATCTTGGTAATGAACTTCCATTAGGCTTCTATGAATTGAGCCTCCGCGAAGGTGTGGTTCTCTCCGGTGACAACCCGAATGCCGGCACTTACGTTTACTTCTCAGTTGCAGAAGGTGGTACAGACGGAATCTTCGGTCTGAATGCTGAAGAACTCAAGAACGCCGCTATCTACAACCTCAACGGTGTACGCGTAGACGCTAACAAGCTCACTAAGGGTATCTACATTATCAATGGCAAGAAAGTTCTTGTTAAATAATCAGTAACCTATCCTATAACAAAAGGCTTGATGGTTTCCCATCAAGCCTTTTTCTTTCTCCCCCACAACTCCACAACTCCACAACTACATGACTTCACAACTCAAGTTTTGGTCAATTCATTGAAACATATTATATTTGTAATTCATAAAGAAATCTCTCCTTATTCAAATCTAATCAATTATAAACAGACGTGCTTATGAAAAAATTCTACTTAGTTTTAAGCGTGATGTTCTGCTGCCTTCTTTCAGGTGCTTTTTCCGCCAACGCTGCTTCCACACAGAGTGACAACTATATGCCACAAGGCACTGTGGTTTACCCATACGATGACAATCCCTATGTATCCTATTTATACAAAGTTGAACTGAGCTGGGATTATGAAGAGTTAGAAGTGATAAATCCCGGTGAAACTTATTATGGGGATGTTTATTCCGCAACTCCGGCTTCTCTTGTTATCCCGGGATTTGAGGAACCGTTTGATGTATATCCCTATGTTTCCGAAAAAATGCTGGATTACGAAGAAACACCGGATGGAGATTATATTTACACATACGGCTACGTATTGGGTTTAAGTTTTTACGAACTTGACGGATTGTTGGAAGAAGCAGGCCTTGATGCTTTCCCAAATGGAACTTATATTCTTACTTTCCCGGCAGGATTGGTGAAAAATGTATTAGGGGAATTGAATCCCGAACAGTCTGTGGAATTAATATTAATGGACAGCCCGGATTATGGCACAGACAGTTTCTTCCCGCCGGCTATTGATTCATCATGGCAAGGCATAGATTACGCTGCCGACGATTTGAAAGATGTAACCCTCTCATGGGCTAACATGCCGATAACATTTAATGAAAAATCATCTCCGGCTACCGTAAGTGAATACTCATGGATGGGTGACTCTCCGGAAACTCCGTTTGTTTTAGGAGAAAACATGTCTCTCAGTGAAGATAAAGACGCTCTTATTTTCAACTTGAGCACTCTCCCGGTTGGACGTTGGACAGTGTATGTGCCTGAAGGCTTTGTTTTCTTAGGTGAAGAGAAAAATATGATAAACGGAGCCACACAGGCAACCTACACAATAACATCTGCATCAGGAATTACATCACTCAATAAAGATAAAAATGGCAGATGGGTGGCATATAACCTTAAGGGTGTTTTGATGTTAGACACAAACAGAGATTCCGAACTTAAGAATCTTGAGCCCGGTTTATATATCATTAACGGCGAAAAAGTATTGATCAGACGTTAAAAAATTTACTATAACCTGTATGAGGGTATGGCTGAAATTTCAGCCATACCCTCATTAACCTATCAATAAACGATGAGCAGAACCTTAACAACAATAAAATGCCTCGGCTTGCTATTGATCTCCTGTGTCTCTATCCAAGCTTCAGGCGCGCCTTATAAACCTTTTAAATCAAAACACCTGAAAGAACATTCCCCGGCAAAAGAAAGGATCGGGAAAGCCACCCGTGTTGATGCTGCGGAAACAGTGGTGTTTGAAGACTTTTCCAAATTTGTTAACGGCAGCGAGGAGGCACCCGTGCCGGTTCAGATGAACGGCTATTATATTCCGGATAATCTCACGGCTCAACCCGGATGGGTTGGAAGAGGCATCTATGAAGCCGGAAAAGCTTGTGCCATAATGTATTATAACAGTGACTATTATGGTAAGACGGAAGGTTATCTCGACACTCCGGAAATGTATCTTTACGGGACCGTGACCCTTTCTTTCAGAGCCAAAGTGTTAAACGGAACCAAAGGCAGCATCTGGGTGCCTTTATGCGACACTTATGACGGACCTGTTGATTCCGAAACTTTTACTTTGACCGATAATTGGGAAACATATACCTATACCAGCACCTCTGCAACTTCCTACGACAATTATTATCAGTTCACTCCCGAGAATTGCGAGGTACTGATAGATGAAGTGATAGTTGAAGTGAGCCATGATAAAGTAAAAGCGCCCTATCCTTTGTTGCCCGACAACCTGTGTCTCACATCCTTCAGGGCCAAATGGGGAAGTGAAATCTCTCCCGACAATTTCCTTTTGAACGTTTACAGCAAAGAGGCTCCTGAAATTGTGAATACCGGCTATGAAACAGCCGATTTCAACGATGTGAACACCGTCGGAACCTCAGACAATATAGACAGCAGCAATCCGAATTATCCGGCAGGATGGAACATAAATGCGCAACAGGTTGCCGTCGGGTCTGATAATTTCACGGCTATTCTTCTCAACCGGGAAGGCCAATATATCGAATCTCCGGAAATGCCTTTGCCGGTTAAAGAACTTTCCTTCTGGATTCGTCCCACAAACATGCTATCGGAATCCTATGAAATCAGCCTGCTCCAAGTGAGCGTATATTCCGGCGAATGGACGGCCATAGCAAATCTTCCAAACTATTGGCTTGAATCTAACGGAGGAATATATAGCTTTGAACCGGCCGCCATCGGAGAAGGGGTTACCAAAATCCGTCTCTCTTACCTTCAGGAAGGTTCAGCTTCTGTAGGTTTCGCAATCGATGACATCACCGTGACCTATGAAACTCCGGAATTGAAAGTGCCATTTTTGACTGCCCTCGAACTTCCTGGGAATCAGACCGATTACGTTGTTGAAAACATAGACCCGGAAAAGAATTATTATTACACCGTTAATGCTGTTTTAAACAATGTGATTTCACCCGACAGCTATCCGCAATGGGTTGACGGCATAAACGGAATGGTGCCTGTGGCTCTTCCGGCTGAAAATGTGACGGCCACCGGATTCACAGCCCGTTGGGAAGGTTTGCCTCATGCCGACAATTATCACGTGAGGGTGATGAAGACTACGGAAGCCCAAAGTTTTTTAAGCGATGTGACTGTGCTTGAAGAAGATTTCGAAAAGATAACTACAGGGACTCTGGCCGACCCGGGATATGATTTCATCAGTCCGTTTAATTTCGGAGCCAACGGCATGGCTAATTCCGACTGGATGGCCACGCAGCCAAGATGGATTGAGGGTATGGCGGGTTCCGACGGAACTTCATGGTTCGGTTCAGCAGGAATCGTGGCGTCTCCCTATCTTAGTCTGACTAATGACGGCGGTGAATTTGATGTTGAATTCTCAGCCTTGTCAATAGTAGAAAATGATGAAATCTTCTGCATCATAATTGATGACATCAATTCAACCCAGGCATTAGAGTCTCAAAGCCTTCAATTGGGAGCCGCGGCCACATTAGGGACTACCAAGGTGCATTTCGGAGCATCAGAAACCAACAGAGACAACATAATGGTGGCTTTCATGAGCAAAAGCGGCATGAGATTCTTCATCGACAATGTGAGGATATCACAGAATCTACAACCCGGAGAGGCATTGTCTTCAATCTATGCTACAAGCCAGGTGGAAGGAACTTCATGTGAATTCACCGATCTCTCCTCCGACAGCGATTATTCTTACAGCGTAGTGGCCAGAGCCTATAAGGATTTCGAGGATTATGAATCCAAGAGATCTAATGAAATTGAAGTGAAACTAAGTGCAGGCGTTGAAAAAATCCTTGATTCCATGAGTTTCCGTTACAATTATAACGGAAATGAATTAAGAATATGGGGAGCGGTCCCCGGTCAAAGAATATCTTTGTATAACCTCGTGGGACAAAAGGTGTCTTCCGGCGTGGCCGATTTTAACGGAGAATTTAAAGCATCCTGTCCTGCAGGAATCTTTATCCTCAGAGCCGGCAACAGGAGCATGAAAATTTACTTGAAATAACTAAAGCTGAGAATTCTGATATAAAACCGCCGCTCCATCCTTCTTTGAGGAATTAGAGCGGCGGTTATATTTGAATCTTTATCCTTGTCTTTATTCGTATCTGATTTTTGCTTTCCTTATAACCCTCCAGCAACCTCCTTCAAAAATTGCAGTGCCTGAATCTTCGGTAACAATACGGCTAACACCGCTTGTGTCTTCAAGATTATGACCCACACATGCAGTCATCAGATATTCTGCGGGATTCGACAAAGCCAGCTCCCAGGCCTCGGCAGCCGGAGCCACACGGAAAGAGCCCGAAAAGCCGTCGGAAGTATCCAAAACATAAATCGAATAGCCGGGATTAAGATTCCGGTCGGCTCTCACAAAAATTCCTCTGGCATTGGCGCGTCCTAAATAAATCATCCGCAGGGAAGTTTTACTTTCAGATTTCGCAACTGAAACTGGTTCCCGTTCCATCACAGGCTGCCTTGACATTCCGGAAGAAGTTGCCACCTCCACCTTTTCTGCAGGCCGCTTCTCCTTTAATAAGGCAAGCTCGGCCGCCAAGGCTTCCAACCTGGATTTCAAATCTGCATTCTGCTGGTTGGCCGCTTCAAGTTTCTTATTGAGCCTTGATATTTCAAAATCCTTATCCGCTATCCTGTTTTCATATTTTTCCTGAGCTTCCGCGTCTATACCTTCATCGTTATTATTCCGACGCTCCCTGAGCTCTTCCTTATTGCTTTTCTTCATGACATTGGCAGCATAAACCACCAAGGCAATTACGACAGCCACAAGAATGCCCAGAATCATTATATATACCCAGGTGTCGCTTGATTCGGATTTCTTCTCCGGCTCTTGCATATCCAATGTCGCCATCTCATCCTGAGCTGCAACTTCCGCTTCAGTTTCCTGTGGAAGACCATTGTCGGCCGCTGCAATGGCCAGGGCTTCCTCACCGCTCACTGCCTCTGAGGAAACCGGGGTTTCGACTTTCTCCTCCTGTTTGGGTTCTTCCCTCGGTTGTTCCGGCGCAGCAGAGGCTATATCCATCTTGTTGATCAGAGCGCGGGCCCTGACTCTTCCGCCACGCCCCTTCTCTTCAAGACCCTGGTCTTTGAAGGCCGTGCCTGCCCAATAATCCACAAGTTGCTGTTTGTCCCAGGAGGCGTAATCTGTCGGCACCGGTATCGCAAGGAATGCCTTGATATTCTCCTTTTCCTTCGGTTTCAAGACTGCCTGCAATTCTTCCATTGTGGTCGGATTCAATTCATCCAGGTATCCCGAAAGGTCGTTGGCATATCTTATATAAGTCTTAGCCGCTATAACCCGGGCCTGCTCCATCTCTTTCTGAGTCACCGCAAATGAAGCTATCGGGAGAATTCCTAATCCGATTGCTAAAAGTAATTTCGTTGTAAAAAAGCGATTGAAAAACATACTTTATATTTATTGATTGTAACGGCAAACTTAACCCTGTCTGCCATTATTTTGCAAAATTAACAAAAAGTTTCTAATCCGGAGTCTACATTTCCTTACGGAGACGAGCCACCGGGATGCCCTGCCGGTCGCGATATTTGGCAATTGTGCGTCGCGACACGTCATAGCCCATTGCGAGCATCTCCCCTCTTATCTTCTCATCGCTCAAGGGGCGACGTTTGTCTTCATTCTCCACAAGTTTTGCAATCTGTGCCTCGATTTTCCGGTTGGTCAAGGTGTCGCCGTCAAGAGCGTTGTCAGCTCCGATAGAGTCACTGAAAAAGAATCTCAAAGGGAAAACGCCCCACGGAGTTGCCACATGCTTGTTGGTAGTGGCTCGCGACACTACGGAAAGGTCATAGCCGGTCAGCGCCGAGATATCCTTTATCATCATCGGTTTCAGCTGATAGATGTCCTGGGTCAGAAAATATTCTTTCTGAATTTTGACGATAGCCGTCATGACATTGATGAGCGTCTCCTGGCGTTGTTTCAAAATTTTTATGAAATCCCGCGCATCGTTATATCGGGAGACAATGAATTCATTGCCTTTTTTCGCTTTCCGGCCCTCGGCCGATTTCGTCAGCTCCCTCATCGCCTCTGAAAAAGTCTTGTCTATCACCAGTTCCGGAATGCGGTTGTTGCTGGATATCGAAATGTCGTTGTCATCCACATTCACGATTAAATCCGGAATTATGACATTTGAGGCTTCATAAGAGGAGGCATAGACCGATCCGGGCTTCGGATTCAGACTCTTTATGAGGTCTACCGCCTTCTTGACTCTTTCCTGAGAAATCTTAAGTCCGCTCACAATCCTGTGGGAATGTTTCATCGTGAAGGCTTCAAACTGATTCTCGATTATATCCAATGCATCGTCTCTCTCTTCAGAAACCGGGAGATGAATCAGCTGCAGCTTCAGGCATTCTCTTAAATCCGAAGCTCCCACTCCGTAAGGCTCGAAATCCTGCACGGTCTTGAGGGCCGCCTCCGCTTCCTCGGACGACACATTTATACCGGGGCCGAAAGCCATGTCATTTATTATGCCGGCCAAGGGCCTTCTCAAATATCCGTTGGAATCTATGTTTCCGATAATATATCGGGCAGCCGTCTTTTCATGCTCGGGCAAGGTCCTCTCCGAAAGCTGACGCAACAAAACGTCAAGCAATGTTTCAGAAGTGTCGGCCGGAGAGAAATCAAAAACCTTCTCCTCACCCTGATTAGAAGCATGATAGCGATAGGCGGGAGTGTCATCATGTGCCGGCGTGGCTTCCTCCTCCACCTCCAGAGCCGGATTCTCCTCTAATTCCCGGTCGATCGCTTCCTCAAGTTCCGGCGCGGTATACTCAAGAAGTTTTACAAAACGAAGCTGCTGCGTGGAAAGACGCATCACTGTCTTCTGCTCAAGCGATAGAGTCTGGTCGGATGCCATTGATTTTCTTTAATTGCTATTAATTTATCAACTGCGAATTTATATAATTATACGCATAGGAGAAAAAGAGGAGAAAAAAAAAGTCAAAAAATTGCTGATGAGGCAAATTTTGTGTAATTTCGCGGTTTGTAGGGCTGTTGCGTTCTATTTCATCCTGAAGGAGCGCATTTCCGGCCCGGTGGTTTAGTAAAAGAAGTAAAAACATTAACATCAAAATGGCATCCAATAAAGATAAACATCACGAGGATGAAATGGCAATCGATCGCGTAAATTCGCAATTGACCGACGCTTCCAAAAAATTAGCAGACAACAAGAAAATTATTCTTATTGCATTAGGAGTCATCCTGGTTGTCGCAGCCTTTACAATGAGCTATCTCTTCATTTATCGCAACCCTCACGTTGAAAAGGCTTTCGATGAATATAATCAGGTTGAAACCCAACCCAACATCAACGACTCGATCGCTGCCGAACAATACAAGGCTGTGGCTGATAAATACAAAGGCGACACTGCAGGAAAGCTTGCCGCATTGAGCGCAGCAGAGGCTCTTTACAACGCCGGAAATTATGAAGAGGCTGCTGAATATCTCAAAAGATTCTCTTCAGACGACGATATCCTCGAAGCAAACGCTCTTGTGCTTACAGGCGACTGCTATGTGAACCTCGAAAATTACGACGAAGCCCTTTCTTATTATACCAAGGCCATTAGAAAAGCACAGGGCAACCCTCAGATTGTGCCCAGAGTGCTCCTCAAAGAAGCCAATGTTTATGACGCTCAGGCAAACTACGGCGAAGCGCTTAATTGCTACAACCAGATTAAGGCCAATTATCCTGAGTTCAAACTTGGCAACGGCATGGATATCGATGCTTATATAGCAAGAGAAGAAGCAAGACTTGCCCAATAATTTGTTAGTACTGAAGTTTTATTCAGACTTCATAAAATAATAAAACATTTGCTTATTTTATGAAAAGGGACGGCATCCTTAGGGGTGGCCGTCCTTTTCTTTATGTCGTTTCGCTATTCCGATGCTTCTGTCAGGGGACTCGGGTATAATTAACTATGAAAGCAGACGACCTAAAGCTCCTGTTTTAGGCCTGTGTTGCCTGGCTCTGGTGGCTTTAAATCCTGCCTCAAGATAACGCCTTCCGTTTTCATCTATAAAGCTCTCTTTAAAGATTTCCCAAATATATTCCACAGCTTCTTCCGAGGGATGAACAAGATCGCCGGCATAAAAACGGTAATCGCGGAGATCATCCGTAAGAATTTCATAGGCCGGGAAATAATGACAAAAACCATAGTTTCCACAAATTTCCTCTATTGCCAGATGCAAGATGGCTTTCGAGCGGGCATTCCCTTCGAATCCATCCTTCAGATGCCTCACGGGACTCACTGTAAATATAACCTGCAAACCGGGGAATCTTTCCTTTAAAGCGGAAAGAAGGCTATTCCAATATCCGGCAATTTCTTCTATACTCAGCCTTCTGCGTGTGAAAAGGTCAGCCGGTTGTTTATGGCAGTTCCCTACCGGTTCTTTGCTTTCTGCCAAAAAATAACAAATCGAGGTGCCGAATGTAACTATCAATGTTTCCCCCTTTTTTAGAGCCTCCCTTAGCAAGCTTGAGCGGAGTCGGAATTCTTCTATACAATCTTCGCGGCTTTTCGCTGAGAACGAAGAATCGAACATCTGTGAATTCCAAAGACCGGAAGCATAAAAAAGAGTGTTTTTGAATTTATCCTCACCATTGGTTTCATCAAGCATCATAGAGAGTGCAATACCTATTGAAAGAGGATTATAGAGGGTGCCTCCCGCTATAACAGCGTCCCAACCCGATTCTTCCATTTTCGCGGCCATGTTTTGTGAAAAACATGATCCCATTAGCACTATCGGATTTTCCGGATTCAGCGTCAGTTCATTACGGACGGCTCTATATTCTGTGCGGAATTTCATTTTGAGAGTCCCTCATTAATTGAAAGCAAAGCATCCATTAGGTCGCGGTTGTTTGAAAGCCTCGGCACCTTTCTCTGCCCTCCAAGTTTGTGTGTGCCTGCATTCTTGAGCCATTGGTCGAAAAGGCCGTTATGCGCCGTCACAATCTCAGGCATATCCAGGAAGATAGAGCCGCTTCTTTTAGCGTCGTAATCGGAATTCACCTCTCTCAAGGCCTTATCCAGCATTCTCGCAAATTCAGAAACGTCACGCGGCGGAGTGTCCCATTCCACGAGCCATTGATGGCGTCCCTTTTTACCTTTCCGGGCATATACGGGAGCCGCAGTATAGTTCCGGATATGAGCCCCGCAATGGTCGGCCGCCTTTGCCATGGCCTTCTCTGCGTTATCTTCCATAAGTTCCTCCCCGAAGGCATTTATAAATGAACCGGTGCGTCCCGCTATCTTTATTTTTACCGGATCTGTCGCCATTACTCTCACGGTGTCTCCCAAGCGATATCTCCACAGACCATTGCTGGCCGTTATAACCATTTCATAGACTTTCCCCTTCTCCACTTTCCAGGAAGGGATTATCTTGTCAGGTGACTCTCCAACCGGAATAAATTCATAGAACACATTCCGATCTATTATCAGAAGCATGGAGGGATCGTCGGGTTCATCCTGCACTGCAAAAAAGCCTTCGGATGCATTATAGGTCTCAACAAAATGCATGTCGAGGCCCTTCGCCATCTCCATATATTCTTCTCGATAGGGCTCGAAGGAGATTCCTCCATGGAAGAACACCTCCAAATTAGGCCACACATCTTTTAAGCCTTGCGCTCCTTTCTTCTCCAATATTTTCCTCAACACTGTGAGAAACCATGAGGGAACGCCGGAAATATTGGTGACATTCTCTTTTGAAGCCTGCTCCACAAGGGCAGGAAGCTTCTTTTCCCAATCAGGCAAAAGGGCTGTTTTCCTGTCGGGCACTCTAACAATTTCAGCCAAAGGAGTTATCTTGCTGATAAGGGTTGCGCTCAGATCCCCCACTTTTGTTTTGCCGGTTTCAATCCCCAAGGTATTGGAAAATGAGCCGCCGAGAATGAAACCTTTCCCGGCAAATATCCGGCTTTCCGGGTGATGGTTCATATAATGGGCCACCGCGTCTTCCCCTCCCCTGTAATGATTGCCGCTCAGGGAATCCCCCGTGATCGGAATGTATTTCGATTTTCCTCCGCTTGTGCCCGACGATTGGGCATAGTCGCGGCAAACTCCCGGCCAGAGTATGTCTCTCTCTCCTTTTATCATCCTTAACACATAGTCTCTGATATCCTCATAAGAAATCAGAGGCACTCTTTTCGCGTAGGATTCATATATATCCGGAGATTCAAGGATTTCTCGGAAACCAAACTTCTTGCCATATTCTGTTTTCATCGCTTTTTCCAACATGCGTCGGAGAAGTCCGGTCTGGATTCTCTGCAAATTGCCGCGCCAGGCCGACGTGCGCCTTGCTATCCTTACGAATCTTCTGCGGAAAAGTGGGGTGAAATCTATGCTCATCTGGCAATCTCAAATTTATTGCGTTTAATTTTTCTTATCTGTATCGTCAACATGAAGGCTGTGACGCCGGCTGCAACAAAATCACAAATCGGATAGCAGGCCCAGACACCGTCAAGTCCTAACCGGGGCGGCAGGATCAGCAACATAGGTATCATGAAAATAACCTGACGTGTCAAGGACAGGAATACGGCTCTTCCGGCTTTGCCCAACGACTGGAAAAAGTTGGTGCCCACTATCTGAAAGCCAACCATCCAGAATGTGAGGGTCGTGATGCGAAGACAATTTATGGCACAGACAATCTGCGCTTCATCCTGCATGAACATCGAGGCGATAAACCGCGGATTGAGAGCCCCCAAAAGGCTCCCCACCGAGGTTACGCACACTCCGCAAATTATTGCAAGCCGCAGAGTGCCGAACAATCTGTCGTGGCGTCCCGAACCGTAGTTGTATCCCAATATCGGTTGCATACCTTGGCAGATGCCTATTACTATCATTACAAATATCGTTACGAATCGATTGAAAACCACAACAGAGGCTATGGCATCGTCTCCTCCGTAATGATACAGAGAATTGTTGACAATGGCATTTATTGAAGCTCCGGCCACATTTATCAAGAAGGGCGACATGCCTATATATAATATCGCGCGGATCACTTTCCAATCAAATTTGAAGGTGCCTCTGACGAAGTGAAGCGTGACATCCTTGCGGAAGAAATGAGACATCACGAAGAAAGACGTCACGAGCATCGAAATGTCGGTGGCTATCGCGGCTCCCTTTATCCCCCATTTGAATCCGAACAAAAACAAAGGTGCAAGCACGGCATTCAAGCCTGCTCCGATAAGATTGGTATACATCGCCTTTCCGGGATAGCCCGTGGCTCGCATGATATTGTTGTAGGAAAAGGTGAGGTTCATCAACACCATACCCGGCAATATCCACAACATAAACTCCCGGGCGTAGGGCAACGAATTGGGAGATGCTCCAAAAATCTTCAGAATCGGGGTGATGAAGATGGCGAAAAGTGAAATATAGGTTATGCCTATCAAGACAGTGAGCTGAACGGAATTTCCGAGTATCACTTCAGCCTGACGTTTGTTGTCCTGCCCCATCACGATGCTTACTCTCGTGGCCGCTCCGGCCCCTATCAACATTCCTAAAGCTGTGCCTAAATTCATTACAGGGAAGGTCACGGCTATACCGCTCACCACATTCGGATCATTGATGGCATGCCCTATAACGATGGAGTCTATGATATTATAGACGGCCATCACAACCGTACCGACCACAGCCGGCAGACTGTATTTCAACAGCAAGCGCCAGACTTTGGCGTTGCCAAGCTCTTGAAGCCGTTCTGCCGGAGTTGTCGTGGAAATTGAATTTGCCATAATATCCGAAATTATGCAAATATACTTATTTTCCGGCAAGCTTTGCCCTCTTTATGAAAGGAATTTCCAAGAACAGGACTGTAATCTGTTATGAGATTGACTAAGACTCCGACAATGATTTCAATAATGAACCCGTTAGAAAACCGGCACAATTGCTAATCGACACCAAAAAAAGAAGGAGCGTCTTTGAAACACTCCCACTTTTTCTTGATAATCAATTGTAAGTAAGGTTATACGTCGAATACATCGCCGTCGAGCTCTGCGCTCTGGCGAGTGAAGTTGCATATTCTCCATGCATAAGCTGCAAGCATGGCGCCGACACACGGACCAACTACCATAATCCAGAAGTTGCACCATGTGATTGTGTTCGGGTTGAACAATGCCGGACCAAAGCTGCGAGCCGGGTTTACTGAACAGTTGTCTACAGGAATTCCAACTATATTAACAAGTCCCAGTGCAAGACCGATTGCGATACCTGCAAATTTGCCATATCCCTTCTGGGAATCAGTTGAGCCTAACACCACGAATACGAAGAGGAATGTCAATACGATTTCTGAGACAAGAGCCATCCATACTGTTGCTCCGGGCTGAAGCACGTTGGCTGCATATTGAACTTCTGTAACACCTGCTGTTGTGCCGTCGGGCAAAGTAGCCATACCGTTAGATACTACATCTGCCGGAGCGGCTATGCCGATTGTTTCATTTATCAAATATGTGATGCCACCAAAATTGTAGTGGAAACCGTCGGATCCGAATTCAACAAGAAGCCATAGGAACCAGGCTCCTACCGTGGCGCCGATCAATTGGGCGATTACATACCATACGAAGTCTTTCAGATCCATCCTTCCGCTTACAAACATTGCGAAAGAAACTGCCGGATTTACATGACATCCTGAAATGTTGCCGATTGCATAACAGAGACAGAGCAACACAAGACCGAAGCATAGGCCTATACCCAAAACTCCGATGCTCGGACCGGCTAAGACGGCGCTACCGCATGCGAGGAGCACCAGGAACATTGTGCCCACACCCTCTGCAAAATACTTTTGAATACTATTCATTGCGTTTTATTTTAAGGTTTTTTGTTTTAGTTAGCTTGAAAGTGGAATCTTTTAGTTACCACTATTTTTTCCAAATGCTTCCACTTGGAAAAACAAAATTAATTAATTTCCGACAATCGTCAAACCTACATAAATATTTTTCGTCAATTTTTTATATTTTAGAGCCTTTAATTCAATTTTTAATTGACATTCGCTTATCGGCATTTTTGATTTATGACGGAATATTCTTATTCATCACCGCTTGGTAATCTGATTTTAATCGCTGCCGGGAATTCTCTTGTTTATTGCAACTGGGAGGCGCAGGATTGCCTTTTCAAATTAATGAAAATAAGAAAGCTATATAAAAATTGCGCTGATCGTAAAAATGAAACGGATGTTATCGCCGAAACCATATCGCAATTAGATAATGATAATTGCAAAAGCGAATCTGATATAATCTCTGAAACCATATCGCAATTAGATGATTATTTCACCGGAAAATTAAAGAATTTCAATCTTCCGCTTCATTTCTATGGCACTCCTTTTCAAATAACCGCATGGCGCGGGATTAATGAAATTCCATTTGGAGAAACCCTTTCTTATTCCGGACTCTGCGATAAGATCCGACGCCCCGGAACTCAACGGGCTGTGGCCGGAGCTTGTGGCGCAAACCCTTTGGCTGTGATTATTCCCTGCCATAGAGTGGTTGGGAAAACCGGCAACCTCGGCGGTTACACCGGAGGCCTCGACAAGAAGCTTTATCTTTTAGACCTTGAGATACGACACACTCCCGAACGGTAAACACAAGTATTGGTCTGCGGTGCTCTTCCTTACCTCCTGCATGGAGATCAATTGGAGCGGCTGCATTATATTTCTTCAATACCTCCTGCAAGGATGTCAATTGTAGTGGATGCATTATATTTTTACAGCTGAGTTTATTTATAAATGGAATAAAAACTGAGAAATTGAGAAAAATACCGAGAAAATTTTGCGAATAAAATAAAAATATTTAACTTTGCACTCGCAAAGAGGCCCGACAAGGTCGCAAGAGAGCGAAACCGGTCAGGACAGCCAAAACGGAGCGCAGCTCTAAAACAGGCAAGCGATGGTGTCATAGCTCAGTTGGTAGAGCAAAGGACTGAAAATCCTTGTGTCCCCGGTTCGATTCCTGGTGACACCACAAGAAAGACTAAAAGTCAACAACTTACAAAATCAACACCCAATTTTACACCCGAATTAGGGGGCAAGATTGGGTGTAGTATTATAAATTATATTTTATTCTATTACCCTTGAACATGGCAAAATTATTTAAGCTTGATAAAGCCATCAACTCTATATTATATATTATTGAGAAACTTGGTGGTAAAACAGATATGCATAAACTATGTAAGATTTTATATTTTGCCGACCAAAACCATTTGTCATTATATGGAAGAAGTATTACCGGGGATGTATATATAGCAATGCAATATGGACCCGTGCCATCTTCTATTGATGATATATTAAAAGCATTACGAGGAGATAGTTTCTTTTCTAAATCTCCTGAAATAGAACCAATAAGAGAATACATTAAGTTTGAAAACAAATATATTTTGTCAAGCAATCTTAATCCTGATTTGGATGAACTATCCGGCACGGACTTGAAATGTCTGGACTTCTCGATTAATTTATGTAAAGATAAGACTTTTGATGAATTGACAACATTATCCCATGGATTGGCATGGTCAAACAGCCAAAAAGGCAGAACTATTTCTGTAAAAGACATTCTCAGGGAAATTGGCGATGAAGAAGAATATGTGGAATACATCGCTGATAATTTAAAAATACAATCAGCATTCCTGTAAAAATGGATTTGCCTTTAGTGCTTTTAAATCAGACAATCGAAAGAGGCACAATTCTTCTTTCTGATAGCTTTACAGATATTGATCATGCAAAATTCTTTGTTATAATGGGAGTATTTGAAGACAGATTTGCTGGTTTCTTTTTTATTAATTCAAGAATACATCCTATTATTTTTTCTAAGCCAGCTCAATTGGAAATGCAATTCTTATTGAGAAAAGATGAGTATGATTTTCTCCGATATGATTCTTATTTAGGAGCTAATGAGATTATAGTTCGTGAAGTTTCAATTTTAAGCCAATCAATGAAAGACGGACAAACAAAAATAGTCGGTCAGCTTCTTGAAAAAGATTTGGAGACTGTTCTTGAAGCATGCCGAAATAGTGATTTGTTTACTCCGAAAGAAAAACGCCAATTCTTCTACTGAAAAATTTCTTTGAGCTTTTCTCCTAACTATTGAGTGGCTTAACTGGGAAGGTCAGTGACGGGATCCTTATACTTGGAATGATAGATTTCTTTTTCTAAATTTGAACATTAACAACTCAATAACTCATAATAAGATGAAGAAATTATTATTTGCAGTAGCAACCATAATGCTGATGATAAGTTGCAATGGAAGAAATACAAGCAGTGAAAAAGGAGTTGATTCCGGAGCAATAAATGATACTACGTCTTTAATCATAGACACAGACTCAGTTAAAAATCAAAAAGTTAATGGTTTGTCCGAACAAGAGGAGTCTTTGAAGCAAGATTCTACACAGATAGCAACGAAGGAAAAAGATAATTCGCCCTCTCCAAATGCTAAATTAATTGATAAATATCTTGACGGGTACATGCATGATGCCAAACAATATAAACAGGCCATAAGTTACGGAATGATTGGAGCTGAACTTGCAGAGTTAAAAGCATACGGTCGAAAAGCACAAAAAAGAATTAAAAAATACGAAAATGAGATGACACCCGAACAAAAAGAAAAATTTAAAAAAGCAAACAAAATAGGGTCAACGGAAATTTTCGGTGCATGTGTTAAAATTTATAAGTAGAGAGTGTTAA
>JAFLTV010000004.1 GCA_022509105.1 Muribaculaceae bacterium
TCCGAAGCTGCTTGTGCAGGGTTGCGACAACTTGAGACTCTCCGAGTCTCCTCCCCAAACAGGTAGACAGTCTACAGGATAGGACAAATCCTCGTCACTCACAGTGCCGAAGTAAGTACGAAGTACTGAGTACGAGATAAGGAATAAGGATTAAGGAGTAAGGATTAAGAAGAGGACCATGAGGATAGTGAGTAAGAGGAGGCAACCCGGAAAGGGTTGAAGGTATCTAACCCCAGACCAGGAATCCCGAAGGGATAACGCAGTCTGCGGGATAAGACAAATCCTCCCTATTCACAGTGCCGAAGTAAGTACGAAGTACTGAGTACGAGATAAGGAATAAGGAATAAGGATTAAGGAGTAAGAAGAGGACCTTGAGGATTGTGAGTAAGAGGAGAAAGCCTCGAAGAGGTTGAAGATATCTAACCCCAGACAAGAAGCATCGTAGATGCATCGCAGTCTGCGGGATAAAACAAATCCTCACTATTCACAGTGCCGGAGGTACTGAATAAAGAAGAAGATTAAACAAAACAACCAATATAAACAAATCAATTATTAACTAACCAAAATTATTAATTTATGAAATTCACAAAGTATTTCATGCCGTTCGCAGCTCTCGCCTTGCTGGCCAGCTGTTCCGACGACAACCTGGTGGATAATCCCAAGTCTCCATCAGAAGACCAAAAAGGAGATCTTTACTTCTCCATGACGTTCTCTCAAGCTAGTGTAGGAACCCGTACTGCTACTGACAATGGAGAGGAAGAGGATCCTGAATGGTTTCCCGGTAAAGAAAATGGAACTAGTGATGAAAGCAATATAACAAGTGCTCTTGTTATATTTGCTGAAAAAACTACTACCAGTTATGACGTTATAGCAAGTGTATATTGTGGAGGAACATCAGAAACAAAGATTACTAAATCAAATGATACCTACACAGCAAATTTTGCTATGACACGCGATAAATTGCTCGATCAAATTAGTAGCTATGGTAAAGATGTCGAAACAGATGGAGTAGAAGATGACAAAGAATTCGATTTTTATCTTTTTGTTATAGCTAATGCTCCTGCAGATTATATGACAAAATATTCTGCAGGTACTGATGTACAGAAAGTATTTGACCTGGATTCTGATAATGATATTTATTGGAGAGCTAACCAATTCTTGATGGCTAATAATGCAGAAGTAAAGAAAACAATTAAAGCGTCAGAAATTGCTTTGGGAACTCATGTAACTGCAGATAAGGCATATGAATTAGGAGAAGTAGAAGTAATTAGAAGCATGTCTCGTTTTGATATTGCTTCAAGCGATCAAAATACAATATTTAATACATCCTCAAAAAACTCCGACATAAAGGATTTGACCATTACTTTCGATGCTGTTGCAATGATAAATATGGCTAATAAGGCCAATTTATTTAAGAGTGTTTCAGAAAATAATGCCACAGTTGATCCTGACATGACTATCAATTTTGGCAAGGAGAATAGTTTCAATTGGGTTGTAACTCCCGATATTAGTAGAAGCAACTATCTCGAGTATCTATACGAAGAAGATGAAGATTTAGGATGGATTCAGAAAGACTTAAGTGAATTCTTTACAACAGAAAGTGTATATGCAGGCTATACAAAAATGAGTTCGATTGTAACTCCTGATGATAATAATTATACTCAACCTTCAGATTTACCCGGTGGTACTCAATTACCTAACTATTTCGTTTGGCGTTATGCAATGGAAAATACTAATCCTTATGAAGTAGATGAACAAAAGAATGGTAATTCTACTGGTGTGATTTTCCGTGCTAAAATAACAGGAACCATTAATGTCGTAAAAGATGAAATAGGAGATGATGGAGTAGCTTATGAGAAAAAAGATATTGCTGAGCTAACGGATGGTACTTACGGACAAATTTACGCTTATAATAATGTTATATTTGGTAATTTTGCAGCTTTACAAAAATATCTCAAAAACAGACCTCCATTTGATCAAAATGCAGAAGATTTAGGGGAATACAATCTTTGGGAAGTTGTAAATGAAAAGTATAACAAAGCAGTAGCAGCTTACGAAGCACAAGTCCTTGAAGATGATACAGAAGGTAAATATTCAGGTGATACAGCAGAGGCAATTCCTGCTCCCACCGAAGATCAGTTAAAGCCTTATCTTGTTAAAAAACAAGGATTTACTGTTTACTCGCCAGATGATAAAGGTAATTATTATTGCTACTACCTCTACTGGAACCGTCATAATGATAATAATTTACCTACTATTATGGGCATCATGGAGTTTGCTACAGTTCGTAATAACGTTTACAAACTTGCAGTTACAAAAGTTATGAATCTTGGTCACCCTGCTGATCCGGATGATGATCCAGATCCTACTACTCCAAATACTCCAAATGAATCTGATAAATTCTACTGCACAATCGACTGCAAGGTTCTTCCTTGGGACGTTCGCGTTAATAACATTGAATTCTAATCAAATCCTATAAAAACGGTGTAAGGGCTTTGCAGCCCTTACACTCCCCAGATAGAGAATATATCAATGCAGGAAGTACAAGGACAAAATATCATGCCCAAGGGAATAACAAAAAGGGCGGTAGATTTCGAACAGGAAGTTTTCAACTTGTTTAAAAGATATCTGTCTAAGGATGAAACCGTATCTTTTGCTCCAAGGGTAGTTTTAAATGACGGCACTTTCAATATCTTTGATATGCTTCTCCCGGAAGGTTGTAAAATTCTTGATTTAAAAGGACCTTTGTTCATAGAATGTAAGTATTCTATTAGACCGGATTCAACGAAATATTACACCCGGTTGTTTGAAGATTTCTCTTCAAAAAAGAAAGATGCAAATTTCTTGATAGTTTTTAATGATCAAGGACAACCTATCCAAAAATATGAAGGAGAGAATCTTCATATTCATTTTATCAGTTTTTCCGAACTGAATCAAAAATTAATTGAAAAAAGTGGTAATAAAGAAGAATCTGAATTAATAGGTAGCTGGCAGGAAAGAACTCAAAAAAACAAAAAAGATCTTAAAAACCTTCTTGATGAAAAAGTTTGCACCCCGATTTTAGGGGCGGGCGTAAGTATTGATGCAAAAGTGCCGTCATGGGAACAATTATTGCGTCAATTGCTTCAAAAAGCCAAGAACTATTCAAAGGAGGATGTTGAGGCTCATTATAAGTTTCTAAGTGACAGATATGAAAACTCTCTTTTAATTATAGCTCGCATAATCGACGGATATCTTAAAGATCCCGAGGAGAAAATATTATTAATGGCCGACATCCTTTATCATAAAGATATAAAGAAAAGTGAACTCATAAAAGAGTTAGCCAACGTAATAAAAGATAAAGGGATTAAAGACGTTATAACCTTTAATTACGACACTTTATTGGAAGATGAGTTAGACCCGGAACATAAATCTGAAATTTCAATTTACAATAAAACACGGGCCCCAAAAAATAATGTCGCGGTGTATCATGTTCACGGAATTATAAAGAACAATGATAAATTTCGAGACAAAAACATAAAATTGGCTGATAAGGACTATACGAGGCCGGTTTTATCTGAAAATGAGTATCATGAATTATACGGGGATGCTAATTCCTGGTCAAATATAAAAATTTTAAATGCTTTGTATCACACCCATTGTTTCCTTGTAGGATTGTCAATGACTGATCCTAACCTCAGGAGACTTTTGGATGTGGCAAAAAAGAACCAATCAGCTGATATGCCTCATTTTGTATTTCTCGGAAGATTTGACAATATAGACGAGGAATACTATGACACGCAGGAAATCCTGATGAACAAATTAGGATTAAAAGTGATATGGTATACAACTGAAAAAAAGAAAACGGGAGTGCCCGGAAAAACTTGGACAGATTATTCTAATTTGACGAAAGCCATTTCAGAATTGAAAAAGCCGGAATTTAAATCAGAAGATTCCCCCAAGTAAATTCAAAATTGATAAGCGCAGTATGAGAACACTACAAGAATATCTATATAATTCGATGATGAAAAGCAGATTTCCTCTTCCGGAGGATAACGCTTCTTTGGAAGGAATCGACCTTTCTCAACTTAATAATGCTGATTACTTAAGGATCTTCAAGGGGGAACCTCAAAGAATTGTCTTTAACATTGAATATAATGATTTGGACAATCTGAAGACCTATATAATAGTTTATAAAGATATCTTTTATAAAGATGAGGATAAATTGAGAATAGGTGCAACAGGAAATTTCTATTCATATACCGATGAATTATGCAATCAAAAAGAAGGAAAACTTGACTGCAATTATCCTATTTTGGGATTCAAATGCAATAATCGGAAAGATGCAGTTGAAATAAAGAGATATTTTGAAAAGAGAGGACTTGAACCGGCAGCGGATGAAAATCCGGAAGCCGGAACCAAAAAAGAATCAGATATAGTTTTTATTGGTAAAAGTATATGAAAAATAAAGGCTTTTCGGAGCTTCCCACTCCGCTGAGTCACAACGAAAAACACAATTTAAAGAAAAAATGAATTTCAGATTCACAAAAAACCTAATCCAAAATCCTTTAAAAGGAGGATTAAGCCAGCTTTTACTCGGCCTTTTCGTCCTTTGTCTTTCAGCATGTTCGATGATCAATGAAGATCTGCCGGAATGTGCCCCTCCGCCAAAATCTTATACGCAGGTGAATTTTGTGTATGATTATAACATGTTAGACAAAGACCTTTTCTATGATCACGCAGGCTCGGTTCATCTTTATATATTTGATGAAAATGGAATTTATATAGATGATGAGGAAAAACATAAGGAATTTATGTCTCCAAAAGAAGATTTTACCATGTTTTTCCCTGACACTCGATTGATTCCGGGTAATATATATAATTTCGTCGCCGTTGCTCAAGGTAATACCATCGGATATGATGGAAGCGACGAATACAATTGGTTTAAGTTGGTAAATCCTATGATCAAGGGTGTTTCCCGAATCGAAGATTATATACTTCGTCTTGACAGGGACTCAAATAACGATGGATTTGCGGAAGTTGGTATAATAAATTATAAAGACCAATATGGACAGACCCAACAGATGATTGATACATTATGGACCACTAAACCAGATGAAGTTCAGCAGGTTAAAATCGCTCAAGTAAATTATAAGCCAAGTGCAATACAGTTACCCGATACTATTACGGAGGTTACCATACCAATGATGCGTATCACTAACTCCATCAAGGTTAATGTAATAGGAGGTAGATTTAATGCCGACACAAATCCTGATGATTACCATGTAGTAATCCATTTCCCAAAAGGTAACGGAACTGTTGATTTTTGTGGAGATTTAAGTCAGGCTACACAAGAATTGTATTATCAATCCTTGATAAAAGGGATGGCTCCATATACACCAAAACGATATGTATCTTCATCTTCTTCTTATAGTAGCTATGGTTATCAACCCAGCACAAGAGACGAAGAACAAACATATGCTTTGCGTTCTCTTTTCGGTGTTTCACGTCTAATGGTAAATGATGAATCAAGTCTTCAACTTAGAGATGCAACTAAAGAAGGTTATCCTATAATATACGAAATTCCTAATTTCTCCGCTACTTTAGCAGCGTTGCTAAATGAGAGTGAATATGGTAATCAGGAGTTCCTTGACAGGGAATATGACTTCGAAGTTGAAATAGGTCTGGATGAATCCGGACAAGTTAATTACTACGCGGTAAGTATCGGAGTTGTAGATTGGCAAGTTAGGGTAAATCTTATTGGTTTCTAAATATAAATGAATTTATTTCATAAAAATAGAACAGGATTTATAAAACTTAATTATTTATTGAGTTGCATAAGTTATGGGTTAACATTATTAATGTTACTTGTGCTCAACTCTTGTGTTTCTGAAGAAGATATAGAATATCCTATAGAAGCTGAAACAGATGTATCTTTTTATTTATCATTATCTTTAGATACTCCTACAATTGAACTAACACGGTCAACAACAAATTCTGATGGGAACTCAAGTAACGGTACAGAAGATGGTTTGCTGAAAGAGAATATAATATCTTATGCATCAATATATTTTTATGATGCAGATGATGAAAGTGAAAATAAGGGTAACCTCCTACTTTCCTTCACAGGTAGTCAGAACACCCCCGTGGAAGGGAATTTGAACAGTTATGATATATATATCAAATTAACTTTGGACCAGATAAGGAAACTATTCTCAATAAATAAAGCTCATCTTTATGTTATTGCAAACGGTTCTGCCTCAAATTATGCGACTGAAACGGCCATCCAATCTGCTAAATTCAATATAACCACTCTTAATAGCAAAGATTCATACGCCAGACCTTTTACCATTGACAATGAAACGAGCAGATTGTGTCCAATGAGCAATAAGGAGTTATTCACAGTTGATTTAAGTGCTATCACAATTACTGACGATTTGTCAGATGCAGATCTGGTGTCTGCTGCTTTGTCTCTGTTTAGATTTAGTTATAAAGATGAGGATGGAAATAAAGCTAACTTATGGCGTATAAGTAATCATGACGGAATTCTCAATTTGGAGCGTTCGATAGCCAGAGTGGATTATAAGTATGAATCTAATCGAGTGTTTGATTTGACCGATACCGATTGGGTATGTAAAGGACCGAACGGAGAGACCGTGAAGCTCGAATTGGTGGCCATGCAGCTTTTCAATGTAAGCAAGGAGGCCTGGATGTTCCGCCATACCTCACAGGGAAACGATAAGAAGGGTTATTCGGGTGAATCCTTGGCAGCAGGTTTTGCAGGCAATCCTTTCAACAATAAAAACAATAATGCCGATTACGGCAAGGATATAACCGGAGACGGAGAGGAAACCGGAGCTAAAAATTACAATTATCGTTGGGTTGTGGATACTGACTGGTCTAAAAAAACCAAGGAAAATATGAAGTCGCCCCATTTGATGACTACAGAAGCTGTAAGTTTCCTCAATCAGTCAACAGTGACCGAGGGCACAGACCGGATGACCGGCGAAACCGTCTACAACTGGAGCATAGATGTTGCTTCGGAAACAGGCACAAACGGATATACAACCTACGCAGACCTCAAAACAGGTAATAGCAGTTACGCTTCAGCCAACCGGGGTTATATTCCTTGGCATTACGTGATGGAAAACACTTTGCCGACAACCTCAGTGATGGAGCTGCCTTACGCCACCGGTGTGGCTTTCTATCTGAAAGTCATACTTATTGATGAAGACAACAACGAGGTGACTTATCCTTATAGTGCGAGCGAACCGCTTCGTATTACACGCAACGACGGTTTTTATCAGGAGGCGCAGTATGACGCTGATAAAGGTGGATGGTATCTCACTTATAAATATCTGATCGAGCATAATAACGACAACACAGGAAAGGTTGACGGTAACAAGGGGGGCAAGACCGACAAAGCCCCGATGCAGAACAAAGCCCCGATGCAGATAGGAATAGTAAGAAACAACATTTATCAGCTTGACATTACAAGCATCAGCAACCTGCCCGACCCGCATCAGCCTGACAACATCGACATGACTGTGGATTGCTTCGTGTTGCCTTGGGATGTGCGCTGGGATGATAATGTCACTCTTTATTGATTTGCAATAACAGGAAATGAGCTTTATACAACAGACATACAGCAAACTGAGAGGGTCTCTGATAATGACAGTGGCCTGCATGGCGTGTATGGCTATGTTGATATGCTCTTCTTGCGTGAACGAAGATCTCGGGAACGAACCGGCACGTCCTGACGGCCCCGATGGTAATGAACTCTTCATGTATGTGAATGTGGAACTGCCCACCGGCACCTCTACAAGAAGCGAGACGGAATCGGAGGGTGGATCTTCAGGCGACAGCGACAATGACTTCAAGACAGAAGATGGCTTTACCAACGAGAATACCCTCTCATCTGTAGAGTTGCATTTCTTCGAGATTAACGGCAATTATCTTGAAACTATTACCGGATTTGTAGCCACCCCGAATGGAAATGGCAACGTAACTCTCAAAGCCAAAGTCAGTCCCTCAAAACTATTGAATCTCTCTGGTAAGAAGACGAAACTCTTTATTGTTGCCAACAACGGCAGCCATACCTTTACAAATATCTCCGGTGTGCAGTCCGCTACATTCCAGGCTACGGATCTGGAAGCGGAACCGCTCGGAAAGTTTACATATTCAGATGACGGTGAAAACAAGTTGGGCAACGTGGTTCCTATCGGTAACAAGAGCGAGGTGATTGTAGACTTCTCAGACCTGGAGGGTAATACAGAGGGAGATATATTGAAAAACTTAGAGAAGGTTATCGGTTATGACGATAAAAATCGGTCGCTAAACCTTTCGGAGGTGAAGAAAAAAGATGATACAGAATCATCAGCACCCGGAAGAATCAATCTTGAAAGGGGAGTGGCCCGCGTAGATTTCAAACCGAATCACGTTTTGAAACCGAATTCCACTGATGATTATTATAAGGATAACCTCTATCCGGTAGGCAATATTCCGAATCTGTATGCGGAGATGGTTTCCCTGCAGGTGTTTAACGTGAGCAAAGAGTCATTCCTGTTCAGACATACATCAGCCGGAAACAAGACAACAGGATATCCGAGCAGTGAAAACTTAGATGGTTATACCGGAGGACTTTTCGGGACAGAAAGAGGCACCGCTTATGGCACGGTAGCTTCCACGACAACAAATCCCGACGGCACTACTACAACCGTTTATAACGAAGATTATTACTGGATAACAGACACCGACTGGAAAACAAAGACCGAAAAAGCGACAACGGGTCCTGATGCGGCCTATTTCCTCAACCAACCGGCATTGGTGAGCGGTATCAACGATTTGACTGGTTACTATACTTTTGCCTCCGGCGATACGAAAGGGATAATGGATCTCTCGGACAAAACGGTAGGAGAATGGTATCCGTGGTGTTATATCTCCGAGAACACTTTGCCCTCTACAGAGGCCATGACGAAAGGTCTCTGCACCGGTGTTGCGTTCAGAATGTTCCTATGCAAAGAGGATGGCACACCAATAAAATGGAATGATTTCATCACCCGCGAGGAGTATCTCACGGCTTCCAAAGAATTAGCCGATGAAGAGGCAAAAGATAAGGCGGAACAAAATCCGAAAAAGATTGAAGAGTATAATACTACTTTGGCAAAGGTAGTCGGTGAGTTGACACAGGTTGGCAATTCAGAATATTACAGACTTGTGATTGGCAGCGACGATTGTTATGCCAAAAAATTTACGGAAAAAGACGGTGAAGGAGGGTCTGTTGAAAAATATTATATCACCTACTGGTATTTCTTCAGACATAACCTTCCTACGCCTCATGTGGTAGGTACTGTAGAACCGATGCAGTTTGCCGTGGTGCGTAATAATATCTATAAAATCAGCGTTACATCGTTGAACGGATTGCCCGAACCGTTTAAACCGGGCGACCCGGCAGAACCGCAGGAGGAATACATCTCCGTGGAACTCAATATCCTGTCTTGGGCAAGAGAAGACCGGGAATGGGAATTATAGAAGGTAAAAAATATTCATGAATCTGATTCAAGAGAAAAATAAAAAGATGATGATAAAGTGCATAAGGAAGGCAACATTCGCATTACTTCTTATGCTTCCTTTTTCGTCATGCATAAGCGAAAACGAAACCGAACCGGCTCCGCAGATTCCGGAAGAGACGGAGAATGTGTTGAGGGTAATGATTCCTCGTTATCTCGATTTTGAATCCGAGACCAAAACAAAAGCCGATAATGATGTTGAAGTTCCGGCCTCAAAAGAGGAGGCAACCGTAGATAAACTCTGGTTTTTCGCTTATCCTGTTGCCGGTTCCGACAACTCCGAAGCACAGACTTTTATCAAAGAGATATCTGACGAGAAGACCTCGCAGGTGGAAACGGATAATTCTGCCCCGAATACGGATTATACCGGGTATGAGGATTATGCAGCCTATGATGTGAAGGGTATCCGCAAAGGCACATATCATATCTATGTAGTTGCAAACTTGGAAAAATATATATCCCAGACTACTGAGTTAAAAGGTATTTCGGAGGAAAATTTGCAAAAATTGGTACTCTATTTCGGTACAGATACTTACTCAACGATTAATGCGAGTGAAATCCCTATGGCCTGTTATTATACCGATATATGCAAGAAAACAGGCAGTGGCGATCCTACGAAGGTTACATCCGGAGAATTCACATTTAACGGGAATGCGAACGAAGTGCTTTATGCCGACATGACCATGCTCTGTTCGAAGGTGAGATACACCATCCTTTTTGACATGGATACTTTTTCGGATACCTTCCCGGAAAACACTGTGGATTTCAATTCTGCCGTACCGATTACAAATATCTGTCCATCGACAAGTTTGGCTCCGTCAACAACATCACCGACAACAGATTTGTTGACATCTAACGGTGTATTGTCGCCGGTGTATTATCCCGGAGATACAGAAAAATATCCCTCCGGGAACCATACGGATTGGTATTTGAACATTACACAAGAAAGAGAGGGAGAAGTCAAAGCTCCGGAAAATCTGACAAAGATTACGTCCGGATCTTGGACAAACCTGGATAAACGGGCGTGGCAGGGTATTATCTATCTGCCTGAAAATCTGGCCATAGAACCGACCGGTGAAGCTGCCGACAACAGGACAACATTATCTTTCACTCCGACTGCAGAATCAAATGTACCCGATAATAAACAGGTGGCGTTGACTTTGAAGAGAGGGAATTTCTATGATGTGGTCGGCAAACTTCAGACACCCTTACGTATAGAGTTCTATATCAGTGTGAAAATCCAGATCCTTGCATGGGCTAAACGAAACATTTATGTTGGATGGTAAAGTTAAGTGTAACAGTTTGAAATATAGGAATTTGGGGTCGATTATATTTGTAATCGGCTTGTTGTTTATAGCTTCCTGTACCGACGAACTGCAAAAAAATCCGGAATTGCCGGAGAACCCGGAAGATTATGCCTACGTGTCGTTGCTAATCCGCATGGACGATTCCGAGGCATCATCAAGATCACCCTTTGACTCACCGTCAGACATCACGAGGTCCGAAAACTTCCTCTTTAACGACGGTTTGGAACAAGAGAGGGCTATTGCAGACGATGAGAACGCGCATTGGGTAATAGTCTACAACAACAATCAGGAAGTCTTGGCACGCTTACCGCTGATGAGCCTTCAGGAGCTTACAGGTCAATATTTATCTTCGGGGGGAACTGTCTACAAGGGAATCTGCAAAGTGCCCTACAATCAGACATTCTTCACAAACTTCAATAATGTGAGGGTAATCCTCAATGCGGGACAAGCATTGCAGGACAATCTCAAGAATGGTTCCGACATAACCACGATTGGAACAGATAAACTGTTTTATGAAAAAGATGGTGTTAAATATCATACCATGACCACAGCCATGGCCGTGATAAACAACCGGCTCGCACCGACCTGCATCCTTGTCCCAGGGGAGGACGGACGACTGAAATGCTACAATTCAATAACAGAAGCCTGGGAAAAACCGTCAGTGAGCCTTTACGTGGAACGACTCCAGTCGAAATTCACCGTCCTATTCAAGAATGGAGGAGACCAATATTATTATGATCAAGACGTGGTATGGAATTATAATAATGGGGGATCACCCACTCAATCTGATAATAAGAGTATCATATTTAATGCCTCTGAAGATAATAAGCTGACGGTTGTTACAGCTTATGACGGGGGAGCAACAAGCAGTGATTATAAGTGGAAAGCTTCAATTGCAGGCTGGGGTGTAAATGCTGTAGAAAAAAACGAATATCTATTCAAATATCTTACTACTGCAAATTCCAACTGGAACTACTCTTCAGACGGAACTATTATTAGAAACTTATGGGCAGTGGATCAAAACTATAGTAAGGCATATAAATCCTCTTACCCGGACCAATTCAGAAAAGCCTACGACCGTATTTTTGATTCCTCAGGCTCATTCCAATCATTTGAAGAAAATGAAGAGACCCGAACTCTGGACTATTTCTCATTCGAAAAATTATCAGGAAGAAAAATGAGGGAATATCAGGGTGAGAACACATATTCCACTACTTCGACTTTCTCAGGAATTGCCGATCCGTTGGGTGATTTATCCCATCTCCGATGCGGTTCTCATCTTATAATCTGTGCTCAACTAATTATAGAAGGTATTGATAATGTCAATTTGGAAGAAATTGATAAAAACGGAATGATTAAAGGAGTGGAAGACAAATTCTTCACTAATAATCAATACTGGACAAAAAAAGCCTATATAGATTATTTCAGACAAGTGATGGGTAACAATATGAATGCAACAACCAATTGTATATCCGATCTTACTGAAAATGAAAGTTTTATTCCTAAAGAAAAGTTTAACCCGATAGAAGGAGAAATTCCTATGTTTTATGTGAATAAAGAGGGTGTTTTTCAATCGGCCACTTCAGAAGATTTTGATATAAAGAAAGCAGAAATAATAGGAGGTGATGGCTGGTGTTATCCCTATCCTAATACCCCGCTTTATGTGAAGACCGCTACATCATATAATATGATAACAGACGACCAATACAAGAGATTTGTATATGGTTATACTCTATATTTCGCTAAGCATTACAATGAGGGAAGGATGTATTATGCATTGCCTGTAACGCATAATCTCGACCGAAAGGAAGAAAGTGACTTCGGTAAAAGGACAGGCGACCATGGAGTGGTGAGAAACAACTGGTATCATTTCGAAATAAGAGGAGTTGCTAACCCGGGAACATCGGTAGACGACCCGGAACAACCTATCATACCGAACAATGATCCGGCATCAAAAGGTCTCGGATTTGAAGTAATAATAATTCCATGGCATGTGGTGCAGGAAGAAGTAGATATCTGAAGTTTGCTTCCAATGAAAATACCTTTATTGATAAACTTTCATGAGACAAACATAGCTCGGGAAAAGGAGAAAGAGTAAGGAAACAGAAGAATGTTTAAAAATAAATTGAAATATATAATATTTACGATTTTTTCAGTCTTGTTATCAACAGGATTGAACTCTTGCGTTGATGATAAATTGACTATAGACGACATAACCGGAAAAGGCAGTTCGTCTGATGAGGGTGGTTTGATGTTCGCATTCGACCTTACAAGAGGTGGATTCGATGTTTCTCCCGACGGTACTCATAATTCAAAGTTATCCGATTTTGATGAAGAAATTGTTGTGAATCCTGACAATTTCAATGTAGTATTTTTTCAAAAAGACGGTATCTTCCTTAAAGAATTTAAGAATCAGGAAATAACAGAGATTGAAGAAAGTGGGCGTAAAATATATTATGTGAAAATCCCGACTTCCGATCTTGAAAAAGATCAAAATTTGATTAACTATATCAGAAATAATAACTTTAAGATTGCCGTCTTTGCCAATTGGGCAAAATATCCGGATTTTGAAACATCATCAAAATTAGATCCAAATGGAATCAACCGTAATAATATTTTCTATATAACGCATTGCTGGGCGGATGAGTCATATACATCGACAAACGATCCCAATAACGAACAAGGAGATGATTCAGAAACTCTTTATTTCATTACGGGAAAAGGTTTCAAGATGGGGATGTATCAAGACTGGGTGGCAATCAGATATCAATACGATAACGATGCAGAGAAAGCCATCAGAAATAATTATGATGTGAAAAATGCAGTCTTCCATAGCGACTCAAAACCATTATTGACTAATGCCGTAGGTATGAAAGTTACATTCTCCGATATGAAGGATTATGACTATCATAATGTGTGGCATATCTGGAATTTCGGAGGCGAAAACAATAAAAATAACAACAATTATTATAATTCGGAAAATGCCAGAATCAGAGATGATTGGGCTAAAATCAATAACGACTGCTATGACATGGCTTTTTCTTCTTCATGGCAAAATGGTTCTCAATATATAAGTGGAGAACCTACGGTGAGAAATCTTTCTATAAATAGCAATGGGAAAATCAAAGCCATTCAAGATGGGGGAAACGGCTACGGAATAACTCTTCCCTCTCAAAATACTGGAAGTACAGAAATAGATAAAACGAAACCTTATTTATCATATAAAGTTTCGGCAGACGGTTATATTTATGTGAAATGCAAGGGAAATTCAAGGAATGCTAAATTAGTGGCGCGCAGAGGTACTGACACCGATACTCAGGCATTACTTTATTATAGTCCCGGAACAAATCTCAATACGGTCCAGTTCGATTACACAAAAGTAAAACAAAATACTAATGATGAAGTCGTGCAGGAAATAGTTAGAGTGACGGGTCAGCCACAGAATCTGGAATTGTATGCTGTAGACGGAGATATAACTATTTATGAGATTGACTATGTGAAATCACATATGGTGCAGTTAGCCGACAAACAGATGATCAATCCGGCAAATACTCCGGAAGGTGGTATCTCGATGTATGGCATCCAAGATTTTGAGGCTGTAGAGACAAAATATTGGCCGGAAGGAACTACCTTTGACCTTTCGAGAAACCTGTCGACTAACACAGGCAGCGATGCAAGGAATTATAAATACAGAACCATATCATTGTTGCGTTCGGTGGCAAAAGTAGAGGTTTTGCTTCCTAAATCGATATTCCCGGAACCGACCCACATGTTTTTAAGAACCCTCAACCGCTTCTCACGTTCGGCACCTATGGATGTGTTTACTCCTACAGATATTCTATGGAACGGTTATGCGGCAGGAGGGTATAGTAGTAAAGGATATGATGAAAATGTAGAAGGGTATATATATAACTCATCAAGTAAAAAAAATCATAATTATAAAAGCGTGGTCGGAGTGGACCGGGAAATAGAAAATATCAAAATTAAAGGTTTTACTTATAATAATTATAAATATCCAGATGATCAAAAAGATGTTGAGAAGATAGCATATCAGAATAAGATTGCATGGCTTTTCGGAATCTGGAATACTGAATTCGGTTGGAATTGGGCCGGACAAACATCCATAAGCTTTAATAACAATGATGGTCCATATCCTCGTATTTTCAATACGCGAATCAATCGAACGGACTACGCCCATATGATCGATGGGGGAACAGTCAGTCTTACATCAGACGGTATCGACACATCTGGCGACGAATATTATTATTATTATGCCTATGTGCCGGAAAAGAATGTGACTGACCCTAATAATAATGCCACTATGGCAGAATCGCCTAAAGTGATACGTATTGAAATGAGATTTCCGGGAAATACTGATGAAAATCTTGATGACAATGCTTCCTACCGTATCTATTTCACTCCTGAAGGTGGAGGAGGTTCTGTAGAAAACCGAGACGGTTATGATGATCTTTGGGAAAAAGGAGGAAGTGAGGGATCAGCTTCTTTGGAAAAACTTAAAAGTATTTATCCTGTAATGAGAAATCATCTCTATCGTTTCAAAGTGACCGGTCTGCAGATGAATAAATTGAATGTGGACTTCGAAGTAAAAGGCCCGGATCATAGTGATGTAATTTATAATTTTGATTGAATTTTCATAAATGAATTTAATAATAAAACATACATACAAGATTCTTGCAACGGCTGTTGTTCTAATTCTTTCGGGATGTGCAGATAACGCACTTTATCCTGAGGATAAAAATAAAGAGGGAGACGGCAACCTTATTGAAGCTATAATTCACTTGGAATATGAGGTGCCCGAAGCTGAAGAAAGGACAAGAAGTGACGAAATGGGAAATACGGATATAACTTCAATCTGGGTTGGAGTTTATGATATAGAGACCGGTAACAGAGTAGGTTCCTCTTTCAATACTTCCAATTTATCTTCCGGTAAAGTAGCAGTGCCGGTTATATATTATGACGCGCATCCGGATGTAGTGATTGTCGGTGTGGCGAATTATAATGCCCATGATGATGTATTCAGGGATTGGAATGGAAACACTATGGAAAGCTGTCTTAAAGAGGCTGATACATGGGAAAAATTCATGAATATAAACGTGAAATGTCCCACCACAGATCAAGGTGTACCGAAGCCTGTTACAGATTATCAGCAAATCATGACAGGACTTCTAACCTCTCCGGATAGCAAGAGACCGTTCTTTAAAAAGAAAGAAAATGGTGGAGTCGACATTTCAAATGCCACCGGTTGTGAAGTAACTCTGACCTCAACCACATATGGTAGTATGATCAAGGAGATTACCGGAAGGAAAATCTATTTCCAAAGACTATATTCAAAGGTTAATGTGGTGATCAAAACCGAAAATAATGCTGAAGTTGCCAATGTAAGTTATCGGTTGGGAAATATCCCGAAAGCAGTATATATTGCAGAGAGACCAACATTTACAGGAAATACCAAGAACTGGAATCCATGGATAGAAAACACACCTAATTTTGCAGACACACGACTTTCGCCTAACGGCGTAAGCAATGCGGCCACAGGAGACGGCTATTATACAGAAGAAACCTGGACATCCGCTGATAGAGATAACACCTTTACATTTTATCATTACGAAAACAAACACTGGGGATGGACTGAATCAAGCCTTCCCTATGCTGAGAATCAGTATTATTTGAACCGAGAAGATAAGACAGGGGAGTGTATAACCCTTTTAGGGAATGGATATAACACCTATGGCTCATATTTTGTAGTTAGAATGACTATTCTCGACCGTAGTAAGAATAAATCGGCAACAGTAGAATACGTTATCCATGAAGGTAATTGCAATAACCCGAACGGAGAAGGGTCCACAAACAATTATTGGGATTATTGTGTATTCCGCAATATGGTATATAACTATACTTTGAACGTCAACGGTAACGGTATGGTTACATATAATGTGGAAAGTGATAATATAAGTAACAATAAACACCATGACGGGAATTCGGGAATAATATGGACAGCAGATATAGGAAAAATTAGTACTCAGGGTTATAATGATGGTAATCCCTGGGGAGAGTTCACAGTACCTGCAGGACATAATAATATAGTCTATAGATTTTATCAATGTAATGGAGTTGATAATGCTCCTAGTGATTATATTATTAGTAATTTTTCTAAAGAGGACCTATTGAATCTAAAAGGAATGTATTGGCCTACCATTGATGAAAATACAATTTTCCAGACTCCCTCTCAATGCAGTTTGGGAAGTCTATTCTGGTTCTTTGATCTTAATAACATTGATGAAGTATCTATTGGCTGGCCATTCCAATATTTTTCTTATGTATCTAATCATCCGGGAAGATATAGAATACATATGCAACCCTCTGATAAAAATGCACAATGGTTTCCGGAGGCATATAAAGTAGGATTCTATTATTATGATCCTGAAGAAGTGCGGGGTTCAAACCTTGCTGACTTTGACGGCTGCACTAAAAATGAAAGCAAAGTTTGTCACGTCTATGAATGGCAACCGGCTCAAAGACAAAAAGAAACACTATATATAACAGGAAATCTCCCCACACAAACAAATTTACCGAATTATATTACTCCTTATATAGAGTTAGATTTTTCGAATGTTTCTTATCGTACTGATTATGATGCTAATGTGAGTACTTTGGATTATGAAATACACGTAAAATTGAATGGTAGAGACTATACGCTTGATAGCAATAAAAAATGCACAATTCCTTTAACTGAGGTAGGTTCGGCAACGGGATATTCGGTTTATGCAGTTTCTCTAAATTCTGTAAAATATATAAATTCGAAAGAATATGCAGTAGATAATAGTATAAGCTTCTATAATCCTTCCTGGGATTTCACACAAAAACCAGGTAATTATAATTTCAGCGGATGGACTTATGATGATTCAAAAAAGATGCATTCGTTTAAAGGGCCTCAAACATACGAATATAATGGATTGTCATTATATTGTAGTGGAACCGGTAAAGAAATTCAATGGGATGAAGAAAGTTTAAACCTTGAAAACAGTGGAACTGGTTGCGATGTTATTTTTACCGTTTATCAGAATTGTAAAATTATAATCAAAGGAGAAAAAAAGGCCCGTCAACTCCATATTGATGGAGGGGATATTACAACGATAGATATGACGAATCAGACGACGTCGGTTGAGATACCCGTAACTATGGGTTCTGAAACTTCCAAGCAAATTACTATTTATTACACCGGGGGTGGTGCAAGATTATATTCTATTTCAATAAGTAAATAAGTAATGATTTTCATTTTATTATTATGATGAAAATTAAATATATATTGATTGCTCTGATAGGTTTTCTTATTGCTTGCAGCGATGAGAATGTCATTGAGAGGGGTGAAATCGACCGGGATAATAGCGACGGAGGAGTTTATCTGAATTTCCGGATACTCACTACGGATAACGATTTTACCCGTGCAGATAACGGTTTTGACGAATCAGGAGACGATACCACTGTCGGAGGAGATTATGATAATAACGGTTTTGACGAATCGGGAGACGACACCACTGTCGGAGGAGGTTATGATACCGGTACGGCAGATGAAAGTGCTGTGAAAAATGGCCGGATTTATATCTTCGAAGGAGCGACTGAAGCGGAAGCTGTCTGCGTTGCTTATGGCGAGATTGGAGAAAAAAATACAACTTTGGAGAATTCAGGATATCTTTCGGTGAAGAATCTGGAGTGCAGAAACGTAAAGATAAACGCTTTTGAGTCAGAGTTTGACTTTGATGATTCCGCAACTTATTATGCATTAGTGCTCCTTAATGTAAATAACGAGGCTGTTTATCCTGAAGAAGGAGAAAAATTTACAGATTGGGCGAAAGATCCTTTGGAGAATTCCATGTTGCTGAATAAAGACGGAAATACTTATATCACGATGTCAAATGCAACGGGAATGTACAGCAGCACGGGAAGCGAGAGTTTTGCACCGACAACTTTAGCTAAGATTGATAACAGTGATTTCTCGAATAAAAAGAATAATAATTCTGAAATCAAAACCATGATTTTCGTGCAGAGGAATGTAGCAAAATTGTTGGTTAATGCTAGAGATGTATTAAACCCCGGAGGCTATAATGCAAAAAAAGTTGAAATCGGAGATTTTAAAGTTCAGGTAAGTTTGGCAGGCTGGAGAATAGAAGTAGCAAATACGAAAACTTATCCTGTTATGAACATTGATGGGATAAATTGGGAAAAAAAAGAATTCATGAAATCCGGTTTTCTAAATACGACGAGTGTAGGATATTACGATAGGGTTTTCTGGGCAAAGGATCCGAACTATGGAGATGAAACTCTAACACAATCGGATTTTTCCAATCCTAATTCCTCGTATGAAATAAATAAACCGGGTTATTGCTTAGAGAATACAATGGACTATGACTGCATGCTTCAAGGACAGACCACACGGATTGTAGTAACGGCGCGCTGGCAATTTGAATACGCTGATGAAAAGCTTGGTACATATATTTCCGGTAATGGTTCTATACCTCCAGAGTGTAAATTTAATTCAGAAGGTTATGATAAAGGTATATTTTATAAAATAGACTCAAAGGATTATTTCTGGTGTCAACATCATATGGAGGAGGAAATAAAAAAGATTGTAGAAAATCCTACCATAACATGGACAAAATTCGAAGATGGCCAAGGGGGTTATTATAATCTGAGAGAGATCGTAACTGTAAAAATAGGAGATAGGGAGATTTCCAAGGCCTTGTATGACAAGATAGCGAACTCAATCGGTCTTTCAAATTCAACAGCCCGGGAGATGGGGGTTTATGAAAACTGCCGTTGTTATTACGTAATCCGGATTCCCCATTTCAACGGAGCAACACAGACTCCATGGGATAGCCAGAAGGAAGTGACCGGCAGGGAAAGAGACGGCGAAAAGATAGCAGACTATAATGAATCGCATTTAGGACGTTGGGGAATCTTGAGAAATGTCTTTTATGAAGTGATAGTAAAAGAGATACATCATTTGGGCAGCCCGATGATACCTCCGATTACGGATGATGACACAGACGACATGCCGGATCAAGACTGGCTCAGCATCGAGGTAAAGGGTCTGCCATGGCGATATGTACACCAAGGCTCCTTTACTTTAGGCGAATAATCAAAAGCTCATAAACAGCTCCACCATGAATTTACCGGAACTCAAATATCCAATAGGCCAGCAGGATTTCGCATCAATAATAAGCGACGGCTATATTTATGTGGATAAAACGGCGCTGATTTACCGACTCGTCAGGAGCGGTAAATATTTCTTTCTTGCACGACCGCGACGTTTCGGTAAAAGCTTGCTGCTGTCTACTATCCGTTATTATTTTGAAGGCCGGAAGGAGCTTTTCAAGGGATTGAAGATCCGGTATCTTGAAATTCTTTGGGATTCGCATCCGGTGCTTCATCTGCAATTATCACGCGTGGACCCCAATTCTCCCTTATCGCTTGAAAGCACATTAAACCAGCAATTCAGCCGTTGGGAAAAGAGATACGGAATTGCCAATTCAGAGGAGGACCTTACGACCCGATTCGTAAACATTATCCAGGGAGCATTCGAAAAAACAGGACGGAGGGTAGTCGTGCTCATTGACGAGTATGACAATCCCTTGATAAACACCATAGGCAACCGGGAACTTTATGAGAAAAACAGATCACTTCTCAAATCGATATATGTTTGCTTAAAGGATCTTGACGAATATATCCGTTTCGGCATGTTGACAGGAGTGAGCCGTTTCAGCAGCCTCTCAATCTTTAGCGGGCTCAATAATCTAAGGGATATAACTTTCGATGCCCGGTTTTCCGCTCTTTGCGGTTTCACAGAGGAAGAGATTCAGTCTACTTTGGGAGAAGGATTGAAAAAGCTGTCGGAATCCATGCAAATTCACCCGGAAGATGCTATAAAACTATTGAAGGAGAATTATGACGGATATCACTTCTCGGAAGACCTTACGGATATCTACAATCCCTTCAGCTTGCTTAATTGTCTGGATTCTTGCAAGATAGAAAACTATTGGTTTAGAAGCGGAACTCCCACTTTTTTAATAAAAGCATTATCTGAAAACAGGGAATCGTTTTCCCGCATATTCAATGCAGACGCCACATCAATAGAATTGGCCACAAACGACGTAGCTTTCGACGACCCCGTGTCGTTATTGTTTCAAACGGGGTATCTAACAATAAAAAGATATGACCCTTCAACAAACATGTATCGGCTTGGCGTGCCAAATTTAGAGGTAGACAGGAGTCTTTTCCTATATCTTCTTGCCGGCTATTCCCATGTCAGGGATACAGAAAATCTCAGACTGGTTCATTTAATGGCTGATGCTTTAGAAAAAGGTGAACCTGAAGAGTTTATAGAGGTTTTAAAGAGTGTCTTGGCTCCGATATCCTATCGCCTGAATGGAAAGATGACAGAATTGGATTTCGAAAGAACAATGTTTGTTATCCTTCATCTTTTGGGTCTGGAAGTGACCACGGAGTTGGAAACCTCTCAAGGGCGCATAGACTTGGTTGTGAAGACAAAAGACTTTGTCTACATTATAGAGCTTAAACTTGATAAGACAGCCGAAGAGGCATTGCAGCAAATTAACAGCAGGGACTACACTTTACAATGGGAGAAGGGTAACAGAAAAGTTTTTAAGGTCGGGATAAGTTTTTCATCAGTAACCCGTAACATATCATCATATTTAATTCAATAATTTTTTACTAAAGATTAATGATTAACATGACCATTCTCAAAAATACTTCAATTGAGAAAATGATTCATGCGTTAGGTCTTGCACTGATTCTTATCGTGGGAGGCTGTGGCTCATCTTCTTATCGGAAGGCGGAGGGGATGTTGTGGAACACGCTTTATCATATCACTTACAACGGTCCGGAAAATCTTATGGATTCTATTCTTCCGGTGTTGGATGAAGTCAGCAAAAGCCTTTCTGTTTTTGATAAAGCTTCCTTGGTGGCATTCCTGAATTCAAATGACAGTGTAAAGGTTGATGACAACCTCCGGATTGTCTATGAAAAATCAAAAGAGATAAACAGTTTGAGCAAGGGGATGTTTGATCCGACTGTATCCCCTCTGATTGATGCCTGGGGATTCGGAAAAGGTCATCAGGCTACTTCAGACACAACCGCCATAGACAGTATCCTCAAATTTGTTGGCATAGAAAAGACCAAAATCAGAAACGGATTCCTGATTAAGGAAGACAGCAGGACACAATTTAATTTCTCAGCAATAGCCAAGGGTTATGGTTGCGATAAGGTAGGGGATATGTTCCGCAGAAACGGTGTGAACGATTTCATGATTGAAATTGGTGGAGAGATAGTAATGTCCGGGAAAAGTCCGTCAGGAACGGACTGGAAGATATCAATAGACGCACCTACGGCAGGGGAGAACCTTGAGCATGAGTCGGTACTTGTGATTTCCTTGACAGACTGCGGCCTCGCAACATCAGGAAATTACCGGAACTTTACAATGGAGGGAGACCGGCGATTGGCCCATACGATTTCCCCGACAACAGGGAGACCTTTTTTCAGCGAGATACTTAGCGCGACGGTAATAGCCCCGACATGTATGGAAGCGGATGCCTTGGCGACCGCCTGCATGGCCTCTCCTCTTGAATCTGCAAAAGAACTTCTGATGAATTATAAAGCCGAAGGTCTCCTGATAACTGAAGATTCAGTATTGATGACCCCCGGCTTCAATAAGTTTATTGTCGAGTAAATTTTTGAGAAGATTTCCCTCGGCCGGTCTGACCGGTTATGCGGATCACCTCAACAACTTCGGAGCCTGGAAGAAGAGTCCGAAATTAATGCCGAAATTCCAGCTGTTTTTAGGTGCTGAAAGGTAATTGACGTATGCCGACAAACTGGCGAATGGCAGATTGTAGACAGCCGCCAACTCTCCGATAAACTGAGGTTTTTTAAACCATCCGTCATAATAAGCCATACCCTTGTCGTCAGCAGCTATATGCCTTATAGGACAGGAGGCATAGAAATCGCCTCGAATCTGAAAACGGTTGAAAGGCACCCAAATCGGGATGATGCCTGCGGCCATAAAGTTCGTGCTCCGGAAATCCGGGTTGAAATAGTTTTGAGTTGAGGGAGTCGGAGCGAAAGCCGGGGCATGAATCATTGTGCAGGTGTAGTTTTCATACAGTTTTGCCAGAGTGGCTATACCCTGAAACATTCCGCCGAGACGGAATTTGTTGTGGATGGGGAAATAATGGCGCCATAAGAGCTCAACCGACCCCGTTACGTGTCCTTTGTTCTTATGAATCTCTCCTGTTTCTCCCGATTTGTACTTATTATATTCATGATCTACGATTAGATTGGCGTTCCATTCCTTGCCGAGACTGGGATAAAGCAGGTCGTTTAAAGTGTTGTATTCATATCCGGCCTTAAATGCGGCAATATGGTAGATGCTTTTATCCTTATAGTCGGCAAAATAATGGGATCCTTCAGCGGGGTAGAAAATGTTGGCCTCACGACCGTAAGCGGCACTGACATATCCTTTTCCGCGAGTGCCCATCGCCCAGCAATATTTCAACCGTGCGTAGGTCTGCACGTCAGTAATAAATGAAGGTGTGCTCGACTGATAAAATAGCAATTCTGAATCATAATATTTCTGTCTGAAAGAGACTCCCTCAATCTGGATGAAAGATGGCAACGCGGATTTCAGATCGAATTTGGCGCTTAAGACACCGCCGTAATATGATTGTCCGAGCCATCCGCTGAGGTCTATATTCATACTGTTGAAACTCAGGGTATGGTAGCCGGCAGTCAGATATAGCATACTGTTTGTAGAGGTGGTTATCCATCCACCCACGCCAATATTCCAGGGACTCTTGACGCTGGCCTGGAGAAGGAGGGTATTGTTGCCGTCTTTTCCGAATTCAGCCTGAGGGAAAAGATTATAGAACTTGCCGTCGCCTACGGCACGGTAATAACCGGTCTTCACCTGCTCCAAGTCGATGGGTTTCCCTGGTTTCTCACCTTCAAAAAGATATCTGATATACCTTTCCTGGCGCGGTGTAGCGCCTGTTATCTTTATGGAATCAAATTTCACATGGGGAGTGCGGGCGGCAAAAGCCTTGCGCCGGGCAGTCACATCAGCCAGGGGTTCGCGAGCCGGCAGCCTCTTCTTAATGGAGTCTACCATCCCCAGGCCCGTCTTATAGCCTATGGAATAGATTTCCTCGGCCGAACCCCAGTCGAGCACGCCGAAATTCAAGACAGGCACCTGAATCTTTACACCTTCATCTGCCGGAAGATTATAATCGTTGTTCTGAATGATCATGTCTTCAAGCTGGCTATAGATATTCCCTCTTTCTGGTTTGCCGTCGGGAGCTGACACCGAAACGCCGATTATGAAATCGGGATGGAAGTCATCGTGCATCACGTCTACAGGGAAATTATCATAGATGCCGCCGTCATAGACCAGAACTCCGTCCATTTCAATCGGCCTGAAAACGAGAGGAAAACTCATGGATGCCCTCACGGCATCGGCCAGAGAACCCGACTTGCATACGATTTTATGTTTATGGTAGACATCACTTGTGACGCAACGGAAAGGCACAAACAGATTATTGAAGTTTTCACCGCATTGCTCGGTGTAGGGAGAATAGAGCTCAAGAAATTCCAGGTTCATTGGAATAGGATTAATCAGAGAACTTGGAATGATATGGCTGAAGATAGTGGTGGAATCGTTTATACCGGGATTGAACGACACCCATTTCGGAGAGGGTTCGGGCTGTGAGAAATAATAGACATTCTTTTGATTCAGGGTGCCGGTGCTCCAGTATTTGAATCCCGGCGAGAGAATAAGATCGAGCATCTGTTTCGGAGTCCATCCGCAACTATAGAGAGAACCGACTATGGCCCCCATAGAAGTGCCGGCAACGTAATCGATAGGAATATCGTTATCTTCCAAAGCCTTGATTACGCCGATATGTGCGATTCCCTTGGCACCGCCGCCACTCAACACGAGTCCGACGGTTTCGCGTGCATTTATATTCCGGGAGAAGAGAAGCGAGGTGAGGAGGAAAAAGCAGATAAAGATATGTTTATAAGATTTCATAGCGAATTTAACAGATATGCCATCTGAATTTTAACATAAACAGGGCTTGCAGAGAAGCTTCTGCAAAAACCGGCGGCTATTTCAAAAACCGGGTTCCTGCAATTGATTTTCAGCGGGAGTGATATAGGAATCCTTAAACCCGAGGAAATATAGAACGCCGTCGATGCCGATTGTGGAAATGCTCTGCGCGGCCTCTTTCTTCACCTTGGGTTTTGCATGGAAAGCGATGCCGAGCCCGGCTTCCGAAAGCATGGGGAGGTCGTTGGCACCGTCGCCAACGGCGATTGTCTGAGCGATATCTATATTCTCCACCTGGGCCAGGAGCCTCAGGAGCTCCTTCTTACGCTGGCCGTCGACTATGTCGCCAACGTAGCGGCCGGTGAGTTTGCCGTCAGGTCCCACTTCAAGCTCGTTGGCATATACATAATCGAAATTATATTTCTGTTTAAGATAGTTCCCGAAATATGTGAAACCTCCGGAAAGGATTGCAGTCTTATAGCCGGAACGCTTCAAGACCTTCATCATCCATTCGAGACCCTCTGTGATAGGGAGATTCTCGGCAATTTCCTTCATAACGCTGACATCGAGCCCCTTGAGGAGCGCGACTCTGCGTGTGAAACTCTCCTTGAAGTCAATTTCCCCTCTCATGGCGGCTTCCGTTATGGCTCTGACCTCTTCGCCGACTCCGGCCCTGTCGGCCAATTCATCAATCACTTCCGTCTTGATAAGCGTGGAATCCATATCAAAACAGATAAGGCGACGGCTGCGGCGGTAGATGGTGTCTTCCTGCAGAGAGATATCATAGTTGAGCTTCCGGGACAGCGACATCAGGGCAGCCTGCATGTCGGGGAGGCTTTCCGGAGTGCCGCGCACAGAGAATTCAATGCAAGCCTTAGTCTGAGGTTGCTGGGATTCATCGAGAGGAATGCGCCCTGTGAGGCGGGTGATGGAGTCTATGTTAAGACCCTGTTCTGAAATCACCTTAGCCGTGGCCGCAATCTGCTTCGAAGTGATCTTTCTTCCGAGAATAGTGACGATATAGCGGTTTTTACCCTGGCGGCTCACCCAGTTTTCATATTCATCGCGACTGACAACGGAGAAAGAGACTTTCACCTTGAGATCGTTGGTCTTGAACAGAAGCTCTTTAATGATGTTTCCGCTTTGAGCGCTGTCGGTTTTTACCAGAATGCCCAGAGAAAGATTATGATGGATGTCGGCCTGACCGATATCCAGGACATCGGCATCATATTTTGCGAGAATCTCCATCAATTCAGCAGTGAGACCCTTGCGGTCTTCACCGGTTATATTAATCAATATAACCTCCAGTTCGCTTTCGTTTGCCTTTTGTTTCTTCATTTGGCAGAGTCAAAAAATTCAAAAAATCATATTTCCCCGAAAGTTAATCCGCTGATGTTTTCCAGTCTTCCCCGGATTCGGCCGGCAAAGTCCTCACGGAATGAGAGAACCATCTGACAAGAATTGTCGAAATTTCTCTCGAGGACTTCCATCTCTTCAGACTTCACCACCTTCATGACTTCATTGGCAGCGGGATAGGGGAAAGTGATTCTAACGGATTCCATTTTATGGACCTCCACCTTCCCGGCATCCTCGAGAGCGAGACGCGCAGCCTCCCGATAGGCTGCTATCAGTCCGGGAGTGCCAAGCTTTATGCCGCCGAAATATCTGACGACAGCAACGACAACATCGGTCAATCCGAAACTGTTGATCTGCCCTAAAATCGGTTTGCCGGCAGTGCCGGAGGGTTCTCCGTTATCATTAAGCTGCCAGACATTCCTGTCGGGCCCGATCATATAGGCCCAACAGACATGCCTTGCATCGTGGTATTCATTTTGAAAATCTTTCACTATCGCTTTGGCCTCTTCGGGCGACGAAGCTTTTCTGGCAAACGCCAGGAATTTGCTCATCTTCTCTTTGAAGACACCCTCTCCGGGACGTGCGATAGTGTAATAAAGATCACTCATCCGAGTAAAGGAATCAACCGAAATAGTTCACCATGCGGTTTTCGGTGCTCGGGAAATAGAGCATACCGTCAGCCACCTGGGCAGCCACGGGCTCGCCCATAGCCTCATCGACGATAGTCAAAGCCCATGAAAGAGCATTTGCCGGGCCATTACCCAATACAAACTTGTTGCTGATGACAACCGGGGAATCAACGACTGTGGCTCCTTCGAGATATTTCTCAAAACCGGGATAGCATGTAGCCTTCTCTCCCTTGAGGAGACCCAATTGTCCGAGCACCACAGCGGGAGCGGCACAGATGGCGGCTATTCTACCATTGGCAGACTCAGCCTGAGTGCGGAGAAGACCCTGGAGCGGACCGAATTCATAGAGATTCGTGGCGCCCGGCATACCACCCGGGAGGATAAGCCATTCGGGATCATCGAAGAGAGTGTTGTCATAGATAAGGTCGGCATTAACAGTGATGCCATGGGCTCCTGTCACCTGCAAAGCGGAAGTGATAGAAACGGTTTGAACGTTCATGCCTGCCCTGCGAAGAACATCGACGGCTGTCAAAGCCTCGACCTCTTCAAAACCGGCGGCAAGAAAAAGAAAAGAGGGTTTCATATCTTTCATATATTTTGTTATTTTCCATTACAGTTGCATTGCCATTGCCAGGCATTGCGCATAGTGTCTTTGATATCGGCCTCAGCTTTCCATCCCAAAACCTCGTTAGCTTTCACGGGATTTGCCCAAATCTTTTCAATGTCGCCGGCACGGCGGTCGCCAATCTTATGAGGCACCTTTACGCCTGTCGCCTCCTCGAAAGCATGGATAAGCTCAAGCACGGAGAGACCGGTGCCTGTGCCGAGGTTAAAGATTTCAATCGCGTCATGATCCTCGCCATCCAACATTCTCTTCATGGCGATTACATGAGCCTTGGCCAGGTCGACAACATCGATATAATCGCGGATACAGCTACCATCGGGAGTGTTATAGTCAGTGCCAAAAACAGTAAGTTCCTTTCTGATACCGGCAGCAGCCTGAGTGAGGAAGGGAACCAGATTCTGTGGCACACCGAGAGGGAGCTCACCGATGAAACCTGACGGATGGGCGCCGATCGGATTGAAATAACGGAGAATTATGCTCTTGATAGGAGCTCCGCTTGCCACATAATCCTCAATAATCTCTTCTGAGATCTGTTTTGTGTTTCCGTAGGGAGAAGTGGCTGCCTTAATGGGAGCTGTCTCATCAATGGGATTAACATCCGGTTCGCCGTAGACTGTGCATGAAGATGAGAACACTATACCTTTCACGCCGAATTCCGGCATGAGTTCAAGAAGATTGATGAGAGTGTTGAGATTGTTGCGATAATAGAGCAACGGTTTCTGCACGCTCTCGCCGACAGCTTTGGAGGCAGCAAAATTGATGATACCTTTGATGCCGGGATAATCCTTAAACAATTTTCTAAGAGTTTCGATATCCGTGCAGTCGCCTTTCACGAAAGCCGGGCGTATTCCGGTGATCTTTTCGATACCGTCGATCACGTTTTCATTACTGTTTGACAGATTGTCGATAATGACAACGTCATAGCCTGCATTCTGCAGCTCTACAGTGGTGTGTGAACCTATATATCCGGTGCCACCGGTCACTAATATTTTCTCTTTCATATCTAAGCTTTTATTTTTGGGAAAGGTTCTTAGAAAAGCTTTGAGGGATAAACGCCTTCGTCTACAAGTTTCTTGAACTGAGCCACTGTAGCCTCTCTGTCGGCAGCGTAAGTGACGCCAAACCATTTGGATGGAGTTGGGAGCACTTTGAGCTTGATTTTTCCGTCTGTGATAAGCTCGTTGACAACAGTGGGGATATAGAACTCAGCCTTCAATTCGTCGTGGTTCTTTTCCAGGAAGTTGAGGAAAGATTTCAAAGAATAGTCGAAATAGTCGGGAGTGAAGCCCCACATATTCATGGAGACAGCGGCACCCTCGGGGAAGGGCAACTCTTTATCGTCGACCACATGGATAAGCTTGCCATCTTTTCTCTGGATTCCATGACATTCCACCACGCCTGTGAGGTCTCCTTCGCTGCTCACTTCGCAAAGGCCTCTGGAAACACCACCGTTTTCACTAAGAGTGTTTTCAACGTTGAACCCGATCATGCAGTAACAATCCCTTTTCCCTTCTACAGATTTAAGGAAATCGGCAAGAATCTTGAAACTTTCTGCGCCGTAATAATCGTCTGCGTTAATCACTGCAAAGGGTTCCTTGATCACATCCTTACCCATGAGGACAGCATGGTTAGTGCCCCATGGTTTCTTGCGTTCAGGATTCGGTTTGTAGCCGCCGGGGATATCATTTATATCCTGGAAAACAACTTCCACCGGGATATGGCCCTCATATTTTGAAATCACCTTCTGACGGAATTCATCTTCAAAATCATGACGGATTACAAAAACGATCTTTCCGAAACCGGCTCTTAGAGCGTCGTAGACAGAATAATCCATGATAGTTTCACCGCTCGGGCCGAGACCGTCTAATTGTTTTAGACCACCATAGCGGCTGCCCATTCCGGCAGCAAGAATAAATAGAGTTGGCTTCATAATATAATTATTTGTGTTTTCAGTTTATTTATATTTTGTTTTGTTGTGGAAATTCATTTGTTATCGCCATTCTGACAAATCTTGAAAGCAGGAGAAAAAGGTCGAAAAGAACAATCTTTGAATTTGCATTTCTTTCGATATCAGAGGCAGCTCTTGATATTTCAGTCTCTATTTTCTCCACATTTCCGGCATGGATGAAAGGGGCGAATTTTTCACTGAAAGATGCTTCATCCTTTGTCATTTCGTTAAGCGATGATATCCCGAAATTATAGATGAAATTCTCGCGCACCAATCTCGCGCAATAATTCAGAAACCTGATTATTTTCTCACGTCCGAAAGAGGCGATCTCTTCGGAAAGTTCTTTAAGACGTTTGGCTTTCAAGGCATAGGCATTGCGCATCACGTCTTTGAAAAGGCCGGAGAAATCGTTGAGCTCATCGGGATGGCAAGCTATGGCTTCGGCTTTTTCGAGACTTCCTCCCGCGATTCTTGCAGCATCGGCAGCAGTTTCATCATCCACTCCCTTTTCCCGGAGCATTCGTTCAATCTCGGCCGGAGATAGAGGATGAAAATTAAATCTTTGGGTGCGAGACAGAATAGTGGGCAATATTCCTGACTCATTATTGCTTACGAGGATAAAGAGAGTGTCTTCGAAGGGTTCCTCAATAATTTTGAGCAATTTATTTGCCGCCTCCATTCGCATTTTTTCCGGTTGCCAGATAATGAATATCTTGAGGTTCTCCCGATATGAAGACAAGGAAGCCCGATTTATAATCTCTTCACTTTCATCTACATAAATGGAGGGTTGAGAATTTCCGGCTTTCAGGAACTCATTCCATTTTTCAGGGGGCATATAGCTGTTTTCATCTATAAAATCCCGCCATTGGGCAATAAAATCTTTAGAGATTACGGCTCCCTCTTTTTTTAAGATCGGATAGACGAAATGCAAATCCGGGTTGTTGTGTTTTTGATGCTGGATACATGAAGGGCAAACTCCGCAGGAATCGCCGTTTTTCCTGTTTTTACAATGGAGATATTGAGCCAAGGCACGGGCGGTCCTGAACTTACCTATACCCGACAGACCCGAGAAAAGGAGGGCATGTGGCAACTTCCCTGAATCTATTGATGATTTCAAGGCGGTTATGATATCATTATGTCCTGTGATGTCTGAAAATTTCACTTAGCTAAGGATACAGTATGAGCCCTTATTTTTAGCCCGTAACAAAATTAATTAAATTGCTACAAAATACCAATAAATAAAAAATATTTTCTAACTTAGAGGTGTGAAACCCATATTGAAAAGTCTGGCTGACGCTTATCTCGAGAGATACGGGAATCTCTCGGAAATTTGTTTTCTTTTTCCCAACAAAAGGAGTGGCACATTCTTCAGGAACTATCTGAAAGAGGCAGGATATAAAAAGAAATATCCCAAGATACTCACGATATCGGATTTTGTGAAGGAACTCTCAAGGAAAGCTGAAGCCGACAAACTCGACCAGATTTTCACACTGTATAAATCATATCTCCATGTTGTTCAGAAAAACAACGGTCAGGGGGAAGTTACGGACATTGATTTTGATTCCTTCAGTTCGTGGGGCATAACGATTTTGTCTGATTTCAACACGGTGGATCAGTATATGGTTGATGCAGGAGAGATCTTTAAAAACGTGAAAGATTTCCGTGAAATTTCAACCAACTTCCTCAACGAAGAACAGAAGGAAGTGCTCAAAGAGTATTTCGGGATTGAAGACTCAGGGGATTCAGAAACCTTCTGGAAGCAATTTGAAGACACTGAAAACTCTAATATCAAGACAAGATTCCTTAATCTCTGGCAGATTTTGGGAGAACTGCATGAAGAATTCATCTCGCGACTTGCAGAAAAAAACCAAGCCACATCCGGCACAATTTACAGATTGGCTGCCGAGAATCTTAAAGAGGGGGGACGCGACCTTCTTCCCTATAAGAAGATAGTGGTTTTCGGATTCAATGCCCTGAACGGAGCTGAATGGTCGATTTTTGCTTCGTTAAGGGATATACCGGGATATAAGGATTATGACAATTATACTGATTTTATATGGGATGCTACCGGACCTGTCTTGAACGATTTCACCAATTCGGCGTCTAGGTTTATAAAGTCGAACAAAAAGCATTTCCCGACTGCATCCTGGCTCGAAACTTATCTGGAAGTGAGCAACAACCATGAGATGCCGGAGATAAGGATCATATCATCGCCATCCGACACATTGCAAGTGAAAATAGCCTCTGAGGTTTTGAATTCCTACCGAAACGACAACCCTCAAAACGTTTCGGAAGCAGAGACTGCGCTTGTTTTACCGGATGAGAGCTTATTGATCAATACTCTTTATTCTTTGCCCACCGGAGTTGAAGAGATAAACCTCACGATGGGATATCAGTTGCGAAAAACAGGCATTGCCACATTCTTCAATTTACTTAGACGGCTATATGCCAACATGAGGGAGAGCGGAGGCAAGAAAATCTTTTTTCATAAAGGATTGCGTCTTCTTCTGACTCATCCCTATTCCTACGTGTTGTTTACTCCGGCGGAGATTGACAGTCTGTTAAACGAAATAAATTCAAAACATAAAATATCTGTAGAACTTGAGGATATAAAATCGAAGATAAAGGAAGCGGATATTTTATTTGACCTACCCGATAAAAAGGAAGGTAGAGAAGCATTGTTTAATTTTATAAACAATCTGTTAAGCAGGCTGACCTATAAACTTAATGAGGAGACTGAGGATAAATATAAACATTTGCTTGAAACAACCTTCATAGAAAGATACAGGAAGGAGATTGAAACGCTGAGGATCACGCTGAGTCAGCATGGCATAAAGATGAGTTCGCCGGGCATACTTTATCAGATTGACAGGTTGATTTCACGTCTTACAATAGGATTCGAGGGAGAGCCCTTGGAGGGACTGCAGATCATGGGCACTCTTGAAACCAGAGGATTGGATTTCAAGGATGTGGTCATACTTTCCATGAATGAAGGTATGATGCCAAGGCGATCCAGAATCAGGAGCTTTATTCCGGATGTATTGAGAAGGGGCTATCATCTCCCCCCGGCCAGATATTCAGAAGAGATTTTCGCTTACTATTTCTATAGATTGATAAGCCGGGCTCAAAGAGTGACTTTAATTTATGACGGAAGGACCGGTGGCGGCCTTCAGAAAGCAGGGGAATCAAGATATCTGCTCCAGCTGAAACACTCTCGTTATAAAGACAAGGTAAAGTTTGAATCATGGAATTTCGATATCAGGCGACAAGGAGTGAAAGACGCCTCAATCAAGAAAACCAAAGAAATAAGGGAACTTTTAAAACGTTATCTATCAAAGGGTGAGAACCAAAAAAATCTTTCGGCGTCATCACTGAATGTATATAGAGAATGTCAGGTGAAATTCTTCCTCTCACAGGTGGCAGAGCTGAACACAGACCCTGACCATAAAGAATTCATGGATCCGATTACCATCGGAAACATAATTCATGATACCATGATGGAGCTTTATCTGGGTGAAAAATTCAGAAAAATTCTTTTGAAGAAACCTATGGTCATAACAAAGGACTTTTTGGAGAATATTTTAGAGAATCCTTATAAAATCGAGAGACTCCTTGTAAAAAAAATCAACAAGGAATTTTATCACATTGAGAATGAGGATGATCAACGACGTCCGTTGCCCGGATCATCTGAAATCATAGCCAGGCAGATGCAATTTCAGATTGAGGAGATAATACGCCACGACCTCACTCTGGTTCCTTTCGAGCTTTTTGGTTGCGAGATTAAAAAATATAAGGAAATAACAACTCCGGGAGGAAAAACAGTGAATTTTAAATTTGCAATCGACCGACTCGACAGGATTCAGGAAGATGGAACAAGAAGGCTTAGAATTGTTGACTATAAAACCGGAATGAGGAAAAGAGAGGCAAGTGATATTGAAGAAGTGCTGGAAGGAAACTACAAGTCAGAACAGGTTTTTCAGCTCTTCACCTATGCCTGGCTTCTTGATAAGGAGGATATCGAAGGGAAAGAAGAGGTCAGGACCGAGATTTATTTCGTGCCTGATTTTGTCGACGGAAAGGACGGAAGACCGGTGATCGGTAGAAAAATTGTAAAATCGTATGACGAATATTCAGAAGAATTTTCGGAAGGACTGGAAGCAATGATCGACAGCATATTTGATGACGACTATTTCAAGGAGACAAAAAATCCCACCGGTTGTCTGTATTGTGAATTCCGCAGGTTATGTGGCAAATAAGAATTATAAAGAAACACTTAAATAAAACTATATCCTAATGAAGAAAAACTTAATTACTTTGATGGTTGCCGTGTCTTGGCTCACATCTTTTCAAACGACCGCCCAACGTAAACAGCTTCTCGACAACGACTGGCAGTTCAGTCTGAACGGAAGCAAGGAGGTGGTAAAAGATGCCGGAGTCGCAGCGCAATGGAGAACTTTATCTTTGCCACATGACTGGAGTGTGGAGAATGAAGCCGCATCTATGGCCGGAGGTAAAGTTATAGGTCCGTTTTCCACAAACAGTATCGGAGGTTATCAAACAGGTTTCACCGTGGGAGGCGACGGATGGTATCAAAAGACTTTGAATCTTAATAAAGAGGATCTGGAGGGGAAAACGATAATATATTTCGAAGGAGCATACAATCAATCGGAAGTTTATGTAAACGGAGAGTTGTGTAAAGAAAATGTGTATGGATACAGCAGTTTCCGTTGTGATGTCACAGATTTTCTGAAAGAGGGAGAAAACAATATAGTTGTTCATGTAGCCAATAACGGAAATAATTCAAGATGGTATGCAGGAAGCGGAATTTACCGGCATGTATGGCTTATAAAGACTCCCGACATTCATCTCGATGAATGGGACACATTCCTTTCCACCACTGATAATAACAAATTAAACTTATCTACAATCCTTCATAATGAGTCTGCGTATCCGGGCGATGTTTATGTAGAGCTCGCTTTGTATGATGCAGATGGAAAAGAGGTTGCAACCAACAAAACTGAAAATATAAAATTGGAAGGAAACAGTGATAATGATATTTCCCTGACTGTGAATGTTGACGGAGCCTCAACATGGAGTCCGGAAAGTCCGTATCTCTATAATGCAGAAATAAGGCTGAAAGATAAAAACGGAGAAAACATAGATTCATTCAGCAAAAAGATAGGATTCCGCACCCTTTCATTTGATGCTAAGGAGGGATTTTTACTTAATGGAGAGCCGACATTATTGCGTGGAGGATGCGTTCATCATGACAACGGAATGTTGGGAGCCGCTGCCTTTAACAAAGCTGAGGAAAGAAAACTTCGCCTGTTGAAGGAACAAGGCTATAATGCAGTTAGATGCAGCCACAATCTGCCCTCGGAACATTTCCTTGATGTTTGTGATGAAATAGGACTGATGGTGATAGATGAATGTTTCGACCAATGGAACATAGCAAAAAACTCTGATGACTATCATCGGTATTTTCGTGAGCACAGCGATGAGGATCTTTCAGTGATGTTGCGGCGCGACAGGAACCATCCGTCAATCATCATGTGGAGCATCGGAAATGAAATACCGGGAAGAATTTCTGATGAAGGAATGGCCACAGCGGAGAGACTACGTAAGGGAGTCCATAAATATGACACAACACGCCCGATTACGGCAGCCATTTGCAGCTGGGACGACGGCGACTCATGGAATGCTGTAGGGGGCAATTGGGACGCCCAATGCGACCGTGCCTTCCAAAGTCTTGATGTCGGTGGTTATAATTATCTTTATGACAAGTATGAATACGACCATGGCAGGGATCCGGAAAGAGTGATGTGCGGATTGGAAAGTTATCCCAAACAGGCATCGGAAAACTGGACACTTGTGGAAAAACATCCATACGTGATAGGAGATTTTGTCTGGACCGCTATGGATTATATAGGAGAAGCCGGCATAGGAGCTGCCTATACGAATGTTCAACCTTCAATGTTCCAATCCTGGCCATGGTATAACGGCAATTGCGGGGACATAGACCTGATAGGAAAAAAGAAGCCTCAGAGCTATTATAGAGATGTGGTGTGGCGTCAGGCGCCGGTGACAATGGCTGTTCAGCCAACCACTTCCTTTAATAATGCATGGGGATGGCAGCTTGAAGAACAACATTGGACCTGGAACGGAAAAGAAGGAGAACCGATGATTATAAATGTATACAGTAGAGCTCCAAAAGTGCGTCTCTATCTTAACGGTGAATCTTTAGGAGACCAGACTCCCGGAGAAACTTTCTGGACCGGATATACGGTAAATTATCAGCCCGGAGAATTGAAGGTTGTGAATCTCGATGGAGCCGGGAATGAGATCGGAGGAGAAGAATTTGTTCTTAAGACAACGAAACCGGCCGTAGATGTAAGGATAGTATATGAAGACAAAGAATTGAAAGCTGATAAAGGCGATCTTGCTTATGTGATTTTGGAACTTGTAGATGAAGACGGTAATGTTGTGACAAGCGATTGCTCCACTCAGATTTCTGTTGAAAATTCAGGTGTGGGAAATCTAATCGGATGTGTCACTGCAGCTCCTGACGATATGATTAGCTTCAGATCTTCGAAGCCGACAATGTTCCGTGGTCGTGCGCTTGCCATTATTCAATCAGAGGGCGTTGCCGGCGAGGTTGAATTAAAAGCAAATATCATAGAACCTACATTTACCTCATTGTTACTAAAAAATCCTGAATTTGATGCCGGATTGTCAGACTGGGTAATTAATGATTCTAAATTTGTGAGACATGTGTCCGGCAACTTGGAATCAGGTAATATCTGTGATTATCTTGAAGCAGATGCAGCAAGAGTGAACGGGGGCGAAAACCTCGCAGGACTGACAATTACCCAAAGCACAAAGGTGTTACCGGAAGGCGACTACACTCTTTCATTCGATTATGTGGCTGAAAGTTCAGATATGCAGACAGGTAGTAATGATCCACTTAAAGGCCTGAAAGTTTCAATAGGAGGGAATTATATTGAACTTGAAAACACAGATCCCGGCAAAGAAAATAAAGCCTGTTTACCTTTTACTCTTGAGAAACCTATGGCAATTACATTGAGGATAGATTGCGAAGAAGAAACGAATGCAAAAAGGTTTGCAGTAGACAATTTCAATCTGGAATTTAACGGAGATTATGATTTTTATTCAGAATATACGGATTACAGCGATAAAATTCCGGGATTTGACGGCAGCGGATGGAAAAGACAATCAGGGAATGAAAGCGGAAGTTATACAGAAGTGAAACTTGCCTCAGACATTTATAATGGAGAGGGCCTTGCCTATTGGTCGCCGAGAGCTCCTAAGAATTCCAATTTTTTCTCACAAGAGCTTTCCGAACTTCCTGAGGGATTTTATGGATTGGCAGCCTATTGCGCGGGCAATCTCTGGAGCAGTAGCGATAATGACAGAAACCCTCAATCCGGAAGCCATTTTTTTGTGAAGAAAGGAGATGGAAGTCAGATGAGCGTGCCTGTCACTACTGCCACTTACGGGCTTTATTATCTCACATTTAACATTGATGAAAAAGAAAAATTCACAATAGGGATGATGGCTGACGGAGATAATGGCAACAATTGGGCTTATCTGGCAGGAGTCACTTTAGTGCAACTTAACAAAGCAAAAAGAGAGGAGGCTTCAATAAACAGCCCTTTTATTTCAGGTTCTGAATTTAATAGACGTGATAAAGGCGTTTATACTTTAGACGGGATGAAGCTTGCCGAAGATATCAAGGAATTGAAAGATTACAAGGGCACAGTTGTTGTCGGGAATAAGGTTTATCTACTGAAATAAGTCCTGTTAACCGGAGAAAAATACGTAAAGAAAAAGGGTTTGACAGGAAATTGAGGGATTTTGAAATATGAAGGAAATTTCTTAATTTTGCAAAGCTTTTTGAGAAAAGGAGAATCTGATGAGAGAAAGATTCGCAATCCTTTTTGAGGAAAAGTATTTATAATAACCTAAAAACTCTCAAACTTATGTATCCTTCACAAGAAGAAAAAGAAAGAATTTTCGAAACCTACGGAACCGGTAAGACAGACACAGGTAGCCCGGAAAGTCAGATTGCATTGTTCTCATTCAGAATCAAACATCTGACAGAACACATGAAAGAGAACCACAAAGACCATGCAACAGCACGTGCTTTGAAAGCTCTCGTAGGTAAAAGACGTTCTTTGCTTGACTATCTTATCCGCAAAGACATCAACAGATATCGTGCTATCATCGCTAAGAAAGAACTCGGTATCCGTAAATAATTCTTTCAAAAGAAAAAGACTACATTTAGAGGCGTGTCAGATATTTTGTCGACACGCCTTAATTTTTGTACCTTTGCATAAAATTAGATGCCATGATAGAATCAATGACCGGATATGGCAAAGCAACTTTTGCCACTGAAAAAAAGAAAATTTCTGTAGATATAAAATCTATAAACAGCAAACAGCTTGATCTAATTATACGGGTTCCATCCTTATTCCGCGATCAAGAGCATATCATCAGAAATATCGTAACTCCGGTTATAGAGCGAGGCAAAGTAGACCTCACGGTCAATATCGAGAATCTGGCGGAAGAATCCACATTGTCTATCAATCACAAGCTGATAAAAGAATACAAAGGACAAATAGAGAATCTTATTACTGAGCTTAATATCCCGGAACCGACAGACTGGATACCTGTTTTATTCAGGCTCCCGGATTCCTTGACGAGTGTGGCTCCCGAAGCCGGCGACGACGAAACGGAAGGTCTCCTGGCCGCTTGCGAAGAGGCTGCCCGGAATCTCCATGAATCAAGAATAAATGAGGGAAGAAAGCTTTATGAGTTCTTTTTCTCGAAAATTGAAAGGATCAGAGGCTTGTTGGAAGAAACACAGAAATTTGAAAATGAAAGGATTCCTAAAATCAGGGAAAGATTGGAGCAGCAGCTTCAGAAGTTGGAATCAATAGAATATGATAAAGGTCGCCTGGAACAGGAACTGATCTATTATATTGAGAAACTTGACGTCACGGAAGAGAAAGTGAGGCTTGCAAGCCATCTCAATTATTTTGAAGAGACGCTCGGAGGGCCTGATGATAGCGCCACCGGTGGAAAAGGAAAGAAATTAGGATTTATTTCCCAGGAGATAGGAAGGGAAATCAATACTTTAGGTTCCAAATCAAATGATGCCAATATGCAGAAGATTGTGGTCATGATGAAAGACGAACTGGAACAGATCAAGGAACAGGTGTTGAATGTGTTATGAAAAAAGCTATGAAGGGTAAAATTATAGTTCTTTCAGCACCTTCGGGAAGCGGGAAATCCACAATAATCTCCCAACTCATGAAAGATAAGGATTTGAAATTGGGATTCTCTATTTCCGCCACCAGCAGAGCCCCGCGAGGCCAAGAGCAACATGGAAAGGAATATTTCTTCCTTACTATCGACGATTTTAAAAGCAGGGTTAAAAACAACGAGTTTGTAGAGTGGGAGGAGGTTTATCCCGGTGTTTGTTACGGCACTCTGGAAAGCGAAATCAGAAGAGTTGTGGAAGAAGGGAAAAATCTTGTGATGGATCTTGACGTGAAGGGAGCCCTGAATATTAAAAAAAGATTTGGTGAAGAAGTTATAACTATCTTTATTATGCCACCGGATCTTAAAACACTTGAAGAAAGATTGATAAAAAGAGCTACTGATTCCCACGAAACTATAAAAAACCGGCTTGACAAGGCTGAACTTGAACTCAGCTATGCTCCTCAATTTGATGTGGTCATCGTAAATGATAATCTTGAAAAAGCAGTCGGGGAGACTAACAATGAAATAAGAAGATTTATATCAATTGAGGAATGACCATAGGAATTTACGGAGGAAGTTTTGATCCAATCCACACGGGACATGCCATGGTGGCAAACTTTGTTTCACAATGTAATGCCGTCGACGAGGTGTGGCTTATGGTGAGCCGAAGAAATCCTATGAAAAAGAATGAAACTGTAGCGGCAGATGAAGAAAGGCTTCAAATGGCGACTTTAGTGGCTGAAAATTGTAAAAATGTAAGGGTTTCCGATTTTGAAATGTCTTTACCGTCTCCCTCTTATACCTATGATACGTTGACGGCACTTAAAATCAGATATCCGGAACATAGTTTCAGATTGATAATTGGGAGCGACAGCTATGAGATTTTCCATCAATGGAGAAATTATGATAAAATAGTATCGGAATTCGGAGTTATAGTTTATCCAAGACCCGGTTTCCCGCTATCTTTTAAACAGCCGGATGGTTTCTTATTTTTAAATGGGGCTCCTGAGTTCAGCATCTCTTCCACATTAATAAGAGAATATATAAAGGATGGCTGGAATGTGAATTATTTCGTGCCGTTGAAAGTTGCGGAATTTATAGAAAAGAAAAAAATATACCGTTAGAAATGGACAACAATAGCAATGATAAGGGAAGATTGATTCAGTTGGTGGATTTATCCAAAAGGTTTTGTGAATTATGCCAGACTGCAGAAGAATATGACAAGACAGAATTCACCGACCATTCGCTTGATTTATTGCCAAGAATTTATTGGAACTTTTTTGATCTTCAGGCCTCTGTGGTTTCTTTAGGAGGTTTTGATTATTTTTCTTCCTATGTGGATGAAGAATTCTATGAAGATATCCGCAGAAGGATTTCAATAGTGATGGGAGCTGACGACACATATCTTGACACATTTATAGAAGATATGCAATATAGCGACACTCCTATAAGTGCCACAATTTCAGAAGGCATGGCAGATATCTTCCAGTCGTTGTTCAATTTTGTGAATATTGTTAAAGATTCAGAAGGAGAGCAGCTCGAGGAAGCTTTCATAAATTGCAAGGAAGAATTCGAAAATTATTGGAGTCAGACACTTTGCAATCTTCTGAAAGTGTTTAACAATATCAAATATGGAAATCATCTAAATGACGATGAACTATGATTAAGAGGCTTTTAAACTGGCTGGATGAATCTACATGCAATTTTCTGGCCGTCAAGACAATAGTAAAAGAACTGCAAGCCAAGGGGTTTAAGGAACTCAAGCAGAATGAAGACTGGATCATAGAGCCCGGCGGCAAATATTATATGATCAAAAACAGTAGCGCGGTCTTTGCCTTTATATTGGGGAAAGACGCTGCCTGTTTCAGAAATGGCATCAAAGTTATAGCTGCCCATTCCGATAGTCCTTGTCTGAAAGTAAAGCCGAATCCGGAAATTTATGGCGACGGGGGAGTGGTGGCCTTAAATGTTGAAAAATATGGAGGAGGAATTCTTTACACCTGGTTTGACCGTCCTCTTTCGATGTCAGGAAGAGTTATGATGAGGGATAAAGATATAATGAATCCCCGGGAGGTTATTTTCGACCTAAGGAGAGCGGTAGCTGTAATTCCTCACCTTGCCATTCATTTCAACAGGGCTGTTAATGAAGGAAATCATCTTTCCGTGCAGAAAGATATGAAACCTGTGGTGGGTTATTTTTCTGAAGAAGAGATTCGAAGCATGAAAAATGGCAGAGGCATAGTGCTGGAAAGCATAGCAGAGCATCTGAAAGTGGATTCCCGAGATATTCTTGATTATGAAATAAATCTTTATCCATGTTTCACTCCTCAATTATGCGGTTTGAATGAAGAATATATTGAATCTCCACGAATTGACGATCTGTCAATGGCATTTGCAGGCTTGGAAGCAATGTTGGAGACAGAGTCTTTAAGCAATGAAAACATCAGAGTCTTAGCCATTTTTGACAATGAAGAAACCGGATCAGGCACCCGGCAGGGAGCAGCTTCACCGGTGTTAAGGGATATGTTGGAAAGGATAAATATCTGCTTAGGAGGCAAACAGGAAGATTTCTATATCGGGATTGCCAATTCTTTCATGATTTCAGCAGATGATGCCCATGCATGGCATCCCAACTATAACGAAAAATATGATCCGACGAACCATCCTGTGATAGGAGGTGGTCCCGTTATAAAGGTCAATTCCAATTGCAAATATATGACTGATTCCAGAGGAGCCGCTATCTTCAAGGAGCTTTGCCGAAAAGCAGGCGTAAATTATCAGATGTTTGTAAATCATGCCGATGTTGCAGGGGGTTCTACTCTGGGAAATATTCTGACATCCCAGCTTGATTTTGCGGGTGTAGACGTTGGAAGCGCTATTTGGGCAATGCATTCTGCAGTGGAGACAGCCGGAGTTTCTGACCATGAGGATATGGTAAAGGTGTTTAAAACCTTCTGGAGTTGAATAAAATTTGCCGACAATAGGAATTTTAGATACCTTTGCAATCGTTTGGTGCAATTTTTGCAGTTTATACTAAAAAAGAACACAAATCTAATATAAACAATGAATTTAGAATTTAATAAACTTGATAACGTCAATGCCGAATTGACAGTTACTCTCGAAGAAAAAGACTATGCCGATAAGGTAAAGAAACAACTCAAAGAAATAGGTAAGAACCGTCCGGAGCCGGGCTTTCGCGCAGGCCACGTGCCCATGGCTCTTCTTGAGAAGAAATATGGAGCATCTGTGAAATATGACATCGTAAACCGCGAGATAGCTGATGCCATATATAATTATATCCGTGAAAATAAACTCAGAGTCTTAGGTCAGCCGGTGGCAGATAAAGACAATATTTTCAAAGAGGATGAACCTGATTTCACATTCAAATTCAAAGTTGGCCTCGCTCCGGAAATCGAAGACCATGTAGGAAAAGATATGAAAGTGCCTTATTACACAATTAAGGTAACAGACGACATGGTAGACAATGAAATCACAGCTTTGAGGAAGAGATTCGGCGTGCAGGGTCCCGGTGAAGAAACTGAACCGGATGCCGTTATCAAGGGTATTATAAGCGAATTGAACCCCGACGGAAGTGTGAAAGAGGATGGCATTGTTGTGGATAACGGAATCCTTGCTCCAATCCATTTCACAAACGAGGAACAAAAGAAACTTTTCGAAGGAAAACATCCGGGTGATGTAGTGACATTCAACCCGGCAGCATCTTGCAACAGCAACGTGACTGAACTCTCCTCAATGCTCAACATAGACAAAGAGGATGTAGACAATCATAAAGGTGACTTCAATTTTGAAATAAAAGAGATCATAGTTTTAAAACCTGCAGAGCTTGACCAGGAATTCTTTGATAATGCAGTCGGAAAAGACAAAGCTCATAATGAAGAGGAACTCAAGACGGCAGTTGCTGAACTGATCAAGAATCAGCTTAAGGCTGACTCGGATTATCGTTTCACCATTGATGCACGTCAGGCAGTGGAAAAAGCTGTTGGTAATGTAGAGCTTCCGGAAGATGTGCTCAAGAATTTCCTCATGGCACAAAACGAGCAACTGAACAAGGAAAATATTGATGAAGAGTTTACAAAAATCCGTCAGCAACTCGTTTGGGATCTCACTAAAGATGAGATAATCGAAAGATTCAAGATTGAGGTTAATGAAGAAGATCTATTGAATGAAGCTCGTGTGGCAGTTTATCATCAATTGAGTCAGTATGGTCCTCAATCGCTAACAGAAGGAATTCTCGAGCATTATGCAAAAGAAGTTCTGAAGGATCAGAAGAACAGGGATTCATTCGAGCGTAATGCTTTGAACAGAAAAGTGTTTGATGTGATAAAAGAAAATGTTACACTTGATAACAAAGAATTGAGCCTCAGCGAATTCCGTCAACTCTACGCAAAAGCATAAGGAAACTTTCATTCTCCTTTAGAAAAACAAGAGAAAAGAAAATAGCATAGAAATTGATAAAGCCAACCCATAAAGAAATAACCTGATTGGGCTGGCTTTATCTGTTTGGCACATTTTTTGCAATCTTTATAAGAAAATTCATCTTATTAAGTAAAAATCACATGCACAACGATTTTAGAAATTTTGCAGTAAATCATCTTGGGGTTAATTCCTCAACATTGGATGGTTATATCCGTCATATTGACAAAACCAATCCGGGATTGTCAATTACTCCCCATGCTGATTACATGAATCCCTATATTCTCGAGGAGAGGCAGCTGAATGTAACGCAGATGGACGTTTTCTCACGCCTTATGATGGACAGAATCATATTTTTAGGTACACAGGTGACAGACACTTCTGCAAATATAATCCAGGCCCAGCTTCTTTATCTTGATTCTATAGATCCGGAAAAAGATATTTCTATATATATCAACTCCCCCGGTGGTTCCGTATATGCCGGTTTGGGCATTTACGACACGATGCAATACGTGTCAAGCGATGTTTCAACCATCTGCACCGGAATGGCAGCTTCCATGGCGGCCGTATTGTTGGTGGCCGGAGAGAAAGGTAAACGCTATGCGCTTCCTCATTCAAGAGTGATGATCCATCAACCGATGGGAGGAATTCAAGGGCAGGCCTCTGACATTGAAATCACAGCACGCGAAATCCTCAAATTAAAAGAGGAATTATACCGTATCATTTCTGATCATTCAGGACAGCCGTTTGAAAAAGTTGAGGCTGATTCAGACAGAGACTACTGGATGACTGCCAAAGAGGCCAAAGAATATGGAATGATCGATAAGATTTTGGTGAATCCAAGAAATAAGAAAGATTAAAAATATGGCATCAGACAACAAATCCGGATTGATTTGTTCTATGTGTGGCTCGCGTAGCAGCGCGAGCCAACCTGTTGTAAGGGTGTTTGAAGGCTTGAATTTATGCACGGATTGCATTGCGTTTATAGATAATGCCCGAGACACTCAGCTCAAGCAGCAAAAAACATCAAAAAAGGGAGAAAAAACTAAAAACAGTATTCCCAAGCCTCAGGAAATAAAGAAATTTCTTGATCAGTATGTGATCGGACAGGACAGTGCAAAGAAATATCTTTCAGTGGCTGTTTATAATCACTACAAAAGAATAAATCAAAACATTGATGATGATGTTGACATAGAAAAATCCAATATCATCATGGTCGGTCCGACCGGCACAGGCAAGACACTCCTGGCTAAGTCGATAGCGAAATTGCTGGATGTGCCTTTCACGATTGTTGATGCCACCGTGCTCACAGAAGCTGGTTATGTGGGAGAAGATATTGAATCATTGTTGACCCGACTATTGCAGGCTTGTGATTATGACGTTGAAAAGGCACAGAGAGGAATAGTCTTCATAGACGAGATAGATAAGATTGCCCGGAAATCCGACAATCCGTCAATCACACGTGATGTTAGCGGTGAAGGAGTTCAACAAGGTCTTTTGAAGCTCCTTGAAGGTTCGGTAGTCTTAGTTCCCCCAAATGGAGGTAGAAAGCATCCGGAGCAAAAAATGATAGCGGTCGACACCAAAAATATTCTTTTTATTTGCGGTGGTGCGTTCGACGGAATCGAAAGAAAAATAGCCTCTCGATTAAATACCCATGTCGTGGGTTATGGTCATGATGAGTCGGGAAGGAAGAAAAAGAGAGAAAATCTTATGAAATATGTGCTTCCCATGGATTTGAAATCATTCGGCTTGATTCCGGAAATCATAGGGCGTCTGCCAATCCTGACAAGTCTTGACCCTCTTGACAAGGAAGCTTTGAGAAGAATTCTTACGGAACCTAAGAATGCAATAACGCGTCAATATAAGAAACTTTTTGAACTTGACGGTGTGGATCTTGAATTCACCGAAGAGGCGTTGGATCTCATAGTTGACAAAGCGGTGGAATTTAAGCTTGGCGCCCGAGGGCTTCGTTCAATTGTAGAAACGGTAATGATTGATGCGATGTTTGATGTTCCATCAATAAAGACAAAGAAATTTGTTGTTGATGCTGAATTTGTGAAAGAGCAACTTGAAAAAGCTCATTTTGAAAAAACAACAATAAAAGACTAAGGATGATTACTTCATATAAAGCTCTCTTCGCTTTTCCGGCGGAGAGAGCCTTATATTTGCATCATATTTTAATTCTGATGTTAAGGTGTTGGATTATTGAGTAAAATTGGTTAACTTTGTATAAACTCTTTACTCAACTCCATGCCAGAAACTGCCACAATCCACGAAGCCTTAAAAAAGAACTTCGGATTTGACACATTCAAAGGAAATCAATTAGAGATTATCAACAGTTTGTTGGAGGGAAATGATGTATTTGTGCTGATGCCAACAGGGGGAGGTAAATCCCTTTGCTACCAATTGCCGGCTTTAATGTCGGAAGGCACAGCCATCGTCATCTCTCCGCTTATAGCACTGATGAAAAATCAGGTCGACTCCATGAGAAATTATGGAGAATATGACGGCATTGCCCATTTCTTGAATTCCTCTCTTTCAAAGACACAGGTAGATAAAGTGAAATCTGATATTTTATCAGGAAAGACAAAACTGCTTTATGTGGCTCCGGAATCTTTTACGAAGGAGGAGAACATGGAATTCATCCGCCAGATGAAAATATCATTCTTCGCAGTAGATGAGGCACATTGCATTTCAGAATGGGGCCATGATTTCCGGCCGGAGTATAGAAGAATCAGAAATATCATAAACAGGGTTGGGGTCAGACCTTTGATAGCTCTGACTGCTACAGCCACACCAAAGGTGCAACATGATATCCAGAAAAATCTCGGGATGTTGGATGCTCGTGTATATAAATCAAGTTTTAACAGGCCGAATTTATATTATGAAGTGCGACCAAAGACAAAGGAGATTGACCGGGATATCATTAGGTTTATAAAGAATAATCCAGGCAAATCAGGTATAATTTATTGCCTTAGCCGTAAAAAAGTGGAAGAACTGACTGAAACCCTCAAGATTAATGAAGTGGCAGTTTTGCCTTATCATGCGGGCATGGATTCCACGACAAGGTCTAACAATCAGGATGCTTTCCTACATGAGAAAGTGCAGGTAATAGTGGCTACTATTGCTTTCGGAATGGGGATTGACAAACCCGATGTAAGATTTGTGATTCATTATGACATACCGAAAAGCTTGGAGGGATATTATCAGGAAACGGGCAGAGCGGGACGCGACGGAGGAGAAGGCAGATGCATCACTTTCTATTCTAACAAAGATCTTCAGAAGCTTGACAAGCTGATGCAGACCAAGACTATTGCCGAACAGGAAATAGGGCGTCATTTGCTTTCGGAAACAGCTTTCTATGCCGAATCGAGTCTTTGCCGGAGAAGAATGTTGCTTCATTATTTCGGAGAGGAAAGGGAAGAGACAGAATGTGGCAATTGCGACAATTGTGTTAATCCGAAAGAATATATAGAAGCCAGAGATGAGTTGCGTGAAGCAATAGAAGCTCGGCTCATGATAAAAAGAAAGGTAACTCCGGAATATCTTGCCAACATTCTCATAGGGCGTCCTACGGATGAAGTGAGATCTTACGGCCATGAAACTATTGAGGCTTTCGGAAGTTTATCAGACAAAGACGAGAAATTTGTAAAAAGTCTCTTGCGTCAGGCTTGCGTGGAAGGCTATTTTGAAAGAGACATGGAAAACTATGGATTTATAAATGTCTCTGCAAAGGGAGAAGAATTTTTAAAATCCAAAGAATCCTTTAAGATAGTTGAAGACCGGGAGTTTATAGAAACTGATTTGGAGCCGACACCAAAAGCCGGAAGCGGAGCAGCGGATCCTGTCTTGTTTGCAATGCTTAAAGACCTGAGGAAAGATATAGCAAGAAAAGCCGACCTTCCGCCTTATGTGATTTTCCAGGAAACTTCCTTGGAGTGTATGGCTACCTCTTATCCGATAACTATGCAAGAGATGGCGGCAATACCAGGCGTAGGAGAAGGAAAGGCGAAAAGATATGGTGCTCCTTTCGTGGAATTGATATGCCGGCATGTGGAAGAAAATGAAATAGAACGTCCTGTCGACATGAGAGTGCGTTCCGTGGCAAATAAAAGCAAACTGAAAGTTGCTTTAATCCATTGCATCGACAGGAAGATTGATCTTCAGGAAGTGGCAGAGAGCAAAGGTCTTGAATTTGAGGAGCTACTGGATGAATTGGAAGCTATCGTGGAAGCCGGAACTAAGATAAATATCGATTATTTTTTAGACAGTATAATGGATTCCGACCGTTTGGAAGATATTTTAGAGGTATTGAAAGAAAGCCAGGAGGATGATATCGATGACGTTATCGATGAGTTGGGAGAAGATTTCTCGGAAGATGAAGTTAGATTGGTTAGAATTAAATTTTTATCAGAAATGGGAATTTAATCCGTTATTAAACTAAGAGACTTCAAAAGAAATAAAAAACACTAAATTGTGATGAAAAAAATATTATTGACCGGAATTTTATCAACAATACTTTTTACAGCGAATGCCCAAGATAAAAACGGCATAATAATGACAATAAACGGTCAGGATATACCTTCTTCCGAATTCGAATATCTTTATTTAAAAAACAGCCGTCAGCAACTTGAACCTCAGACATTTGATGAATATGTTGATCTTTTCAAGATCTATCGTCTGAAAGTTGCCGAGGCAAAAGCTTTGGGAAAAGACACGACTGAATCGTTCCGCAAAGAGATAAATCAATATAAAAGAGAGCTTCTCCAGCCCTATATCACGGATTCAACCTTTATATATTCTCTCGTGGATGTGGCTTGTGCCCGGGATAAGGAAGAGGTGGAAGTGAGTCATATCATGCTCTTGAAGACTCCGAATGCATTAAAAAATAAAAGCAATATAGCCCTTCTTGACAGCCTAAGGAAGGAGATTATTGCCGGAGCTTCCTTTACAGAGCTTGCCAAAGAATTTTCCGAAGACAAATCAGTGGTAAACAATGGAGGATATTTAGGATATGCACCGGCAGGAAGATTCCCGTATTCTTTTGAAACGGCATTTTTCGAAACTCCGGAAGGAGAGGTTTCGGAAGTTGTAGAAACCAATGTAGGATATCACCTCGTGTTGCCGGGAAAACATCGCCCATCTAAAGGTCGTGTGGATGTTTCCCACATCCTTACACTTGTTCCGAAAGATGCAGGAGAAGAAATAGCGTTGCAGCAGAAACAGCTCATAGACAGTATTTATAATATTGTGGCTGTTCACCCCGAATATTTTGAAAGCCTTGCTACTAAATATTCAGATGATAAGGGAAGCGGAAAAAGAGGCGGCAAATTGCCTCTTTTCGGAGCCGGAGAAATGGTTCCGGAATTTGAAGCAGTTGCATTTAGTCTTAAAGATGGAGAAATCAGCGCCCCATTCCAGACTTCTTACGGATGGCATATCATCAAAAAATATGGCAGCAAACCGTATAAGACCTACAATGAAGTGAAGGAAGAAGTGGTTAAACGGAGCAGTAACCCTCAGGATTCGCGCTTTTTCGATATCAAAAACCATGAATTTGCAATGCTTGCTAAAAAACATCCGGAAGTTAAAGACAACGGAGACCCCAAATCTTACCGGGATGCATTATTGATTGCTGAAGAAAAATGGCAATATGCAAATAATGAGGACTACAGACTGCTTATCGATGAATATGTAGACGGCAGCATGTTGTTTGAAGTGAGTCAGGAGAAAGTGTGGGATAAAGCTTCTAAAGACAATGAAGGTCTTGAAAAATATTTCAAAAAGAACAAAAAGAAATATAAATGGACCCAACCCATGGCAAAAGGTGTTTTAGTGCAGGCCAAGAATAAAGAAGTTGAAGAACAGATAATGGCGCAATGTGGTGCAATGTCACCTGATGAAGCGGTGGCCTATATTAAAAACAACTTTGCCAATGATGCAAATGCTGAGAAATTTGTTGTCAGTGAGGGAACTGTGAAAATGATTGATCATAAAATGTTTGGAGGAGAACCCACTATCCCTAAAATCAAAGGGTATGATTGCTATTTTATTCTTGATGGAAGGATAATAACGGCTCCTGAGGAAATGAACGATGTGAGAGGTGCGGTCACTTCCGATTATCAGGAATATCTGGAAAAAGAATGGATAAAGGATTTAAAGAAAAAATATAAGATAACAGTTTATCCTGCTGAATTGACGGCACTTAAAAACAAGCATAATGCTTTAAAATAATTCATGTTATAGCAATGGCGATTGCCTTTGAAATAATAGGATTAAACTTCCTGAAACGAATTTTTCAACAAAACATTCTTTATGTTTTGCCGGTCATTATTTTAGTTTCATGCCATCAAAACCGGGTGGAAATTGACGATGATGTCTTATTAAGAATATCCGACAGAAGTCTGACAAAAAATGAAGTCATTGATTTAATTCCTCAGGGGCTGCAAAAAGAAGACAGCGTGAAACTTTTCAATGCTATCGTAAATGATTGGATAAATTCAGAACTTTTATCTGATTTTGCTGAAGAAAGGATCGGGAATATCGAAGAAATAGAAAAAAAGGTAAAGAAGTATAGGAATCAACTTATAGTTCAGGAATACCTTACAAAGATGTCGGAATCCAGAAATAACAAGATTGATGATAGAGAAATAAAAGATTATTATGAGCAGCATATCTCCGAGTTAAAAACAGATATGCCTCTTGTAAAAGGTGTTTTCATAAAGGTTATTTCTTCCTTGGAAGGCAAGGAAGAAATTTCTGCTCTGTTGAAGGAAGATAAAGAAGGAAATATTGATAAATTGGAGCAAAACTGGCTTGATGCCTTAGTGGCTTATGAATATTTCAAAGATGAATGGGTGGATTGGGAAACTCTCACAGAATTGATTCCCTATCGCTTCGGAAATCCTGATCAATTTCTTTCTAACAATAAATATTTTGAAACAGAGATTGGGGATTACACATATATTTTGCAGATTAGTTCTTATCTTCCGACCGGATCGGAACAGCCTTATGAATTTGCCTCTCACTGGATAACGCGGCTGCTCAAGCAGGAAGATTTGAACCAATATGAAAAACAACTCGTGGAATCGTTAATAAAAGAATCAATAAAAGATAATAAGTTGGAAGTGGTTAATTATGATCCGCTGACACATAAATGGAAAGATTCCATCAACCAATAAACATCTTGAAAAATGAAGATAAAGATTTTAAAATATAGCCTAATCGCCGCCACAGGTCTTGCCGTCTTTCCGTTGCTTGGCCAGACTGAAAAAAACATAGTGGATGAAGTGGCATGGGTGGTTGGAGATGAAGCAATTTTCCGTTCCGATATAGAAGAACAATACCAGCAGATGCGATCGGAAGGAGCCAGAATAAGCGGTGATCCATATTGTTTTATTCCGGAGCAACTTGCGGTCGAGAAGTTGTATTTGCATCAAGCCAAGATGGACACAATCGAAGTGCCTGAATCGAGTGTGAGATCCTCCGTGGAACAAAGGATAAATTATTTTATAACCCAGTTAGGGTCAAAGGAGAAGGTTGAAGAATACTTCCATAAGTCGCTCCCTGTCTTGCGAGAAAGTTTGGCCGACATGATGCGAAACGGTTCTATAGTTTCCCAAGTGCAGAGAAACCTTACCCAGGATGTAACTTCAACACCTAATGAAGTAAGGAAATATTTCGATAATCTTCCTAAAGACAGTATTCCTTATGTGCCGATGCAGGTTGAGGCTCAGATAATAACTCTTAACCCTAATATCCCACGCCAGGAAATTGAAGATGTGAAAGCTCGCCTTCGTGAATATTCTGAGAAAGTGAATAACGGAGAGGCTAATTTTTCGACACTCGCCAGAATGTATAGTGAAGACGGGAGTGCCATGCAGGGAGGAGAACTCGGTTTCAACGGACGGGCTGCGTGGGTTCCTGAATTTGCCAATGTTGCGTTTAATCTCAGCGATCCCAAGAAAGTGTCAAGAATTGTAGAGACTGAATACGGCTACCATATTATCCAGCTTATCGAAAAGAGGGGAGATATGGTGAATGTAAGACACATATTGTTGACACCGAAAGTGAGCCAGAAAGATCTTGATGATGCAACGAACCGTCTTGATTCCATAAGGAAAGAGATTGTTGCGGGAGCTTTCACTTTCGAGGAAGCGGCAGGTTTTATCTCTCAGGATAAAGACACCCGAAACAACCGGGGAGTATTAATGAACAGCAACGAATATAGCGACTTATACAGAAGCAGCAAATTCGAAATGCAAGACCTTCCGACTGAAATTTCAAAAAGGATAGAAAAGATGAATCCGGGAGATGTCAGCGAGGCATTTATTATGAAAAATAATAACCATAAGGATGTTGCCGCCATTGTTAAACTCACGGAAAGAATCCCGGGCCATAGAGCTAATCTGTCTGACGATTATAGTCTTATAAAACGAATGTATGAGAATTATAAAAAGGAACAGATATTGAAAGAATGGCTTGAAAATAAAATAAAACAGACTTATGTCAGAATCGAACCGGGATGGCAAAACTGTGAATTTAAATATGAAGGCTGGATAAAATAATCCACCCTGAAATATTCTTCATTTAAGTCAAAGCTGTGTGAGCCCTTTAGCAATCTATTATCAAAACGGGGCAATGTATTTTTGATTTATGTTTAATACACCACATAACCAACAGAGAAAGTTTATCGCTTCGGTAATAATCGGAGCGGTAGTGCTTTTTATATTCAATACATTCCAACAGGCCTATTCACAGACAAAAAAGAAGAATGAAATCAAGAAAGAAGAATCATTCAACCGTCCGGTAGTGAATAATCCTGTAAAACCGCAAATCCCTTCAGTCAACCGTTATCAAAGTGATAAAGTTTTCCTTGAATATGCCGACAGTCTGTATAGAATGAGGCCGAGAAATCTTTTTGACACCGTTGAACGTCAGATTTTGATGGGTAATGTGAAATTCCGTCAGGGAGGAATGTGGATGTATTGTGACTCGGCATACTATTATCCGGAAGACAATTCTCTCGATGCTTTCAGCAATGTCAGGATGGAGCAGGGCGACACTCTTTTTGTTTATGCTGACAAAGTCTTTTATAACGGTAATTCAAAGATAGCATATCTGAAGAATGGACCGACACGTGACAAAGTTAAGCTGATAAATAGAAATGTTACTTTGACTTCAGACAGTGTTGACTATGATCTCGCGCAGGATATAGGATGGTATTCCCGCTGGGGGACCATTGATGATAAAGTCAACACTCTTACATCGCTTTATGGAGAATATTCTCCGAGAACAAAACAGGCTGAATTTTACAATGACGTGGTGCTTGTAAATAAGAAAGACGGTTATACCATGCTGACCGACACGCTTCATTACAACACTCAAACCCATATTGCCGACATTGATACCCGCACTGAAATCCGGAGTGAAAACGATACTATAATAACAACGAGAGCCCGTTATTATACGGATACTAAAAATGCCGACCTTTTATCCAGATCTCTAATTCTTCACACAGATTCCGCCGGAAATGTGTCGACTTTGGAAGGTGACAGTATCATATATGATAATACCACCCGTATCAGCCGTGTCTTTATGTTCAGAGACCCCCTCAAAAGAAGCTTCCCTATGGTTTTGACCGACACGGCTCAAAAAACCACACTTATAGGAGGATATGGTGAATATAACGACCGCACGAAAGAATCTTTAGCAACAATCTATCCTTTGCTTATCGAGTATTCGCAAGGAGACTCTATTTTCTTAAGGGCGGATACAATCAAGACATTCACTTATATTGTGAATATCCCGGTCTATAAATTTAATTTAAAAACAAAGTCGGGATATCCTGAGAGTAATGGGGTCCCAATTGTGATGATCGACACTTTGACTCATCAAATATGGCTTGATACGACATTCTTTGTTGTTAAACCTTTGCTATACAAGGAGATTTATAACGAACTGCAGGCTAAAAATTCATCAAGAAATGAAGATGAGATAATATTGACTGACAAGCTCCCTTCGGATTCAATTGGCGATGAAGTTATCTTGAGTGCTGATTCCATATTTTCTTTGGCTTCTACCGTAGAAGAAGATTCCATACCTTTAGACACCCTTCTTGCACAAGACAGCCTTATTAAAGAGGATGTGCCCGATAGCATTCCAAAAGAGTTTCATATCGCCTATGCATATCATAGGGGAAGAATTTTCAAGCAAGATTTGCAAGGAGTTGCAGATTCTCTTGTGCTCATTGAGCAGGATTCAATTCTTTATATGTTCCGCAAACCTATAATATGGAGCGGAGAGAGACAGGTGACCGGCAACCGGATAAATGTCCATTTTAAAGACAGCACGGTAGATTGGGCTTTTCTTCCTGAATCGGGTCTAATTTCCGAACTTGTGGATGAAGATTTTTATAATCAGATTACAGGGAAAGAGATTATGGCATATTTTGAGGGGGAGACGTTGCGCCACATGAATGTGTCGGGCAACGTGGAAACAATATTCCTTCCTCAGGAATCCGATTCCACTTTTAACCGACTGGTGGCTGCAGAAAGTTCCTATCTTGATGTCTTCCTGAAAGACAATAAGATGGAAAGATTGAAAATGTGGCCGGAAGTTAATGGAACTGTCACTCCGATTTTCTTGATAAAACAAAATCAGAAATATCTGCAAAGATTCAGGTGGTGGGGAAAATTAAGACCGCAGAGAGAATGGTATGGCGACCGTTGGCATTGGGTGGATAATCTCGGAGAAATACCCGACGAGCTTGAACAATATTTCCTTTCGCCCTCCGATTTCGGCGAACCGAAAAGCTTCCCCGGGAAAAGAGGATATTCCGTGCCCTCTCCAATGGCCATTGCAATTACTGAAGAGATTTCGGATTCATTGTCAACACCTACCGACATACTCCTTGATGAGAATTCACCGGCTATAGAAGAAACAGAAAAAACTTTAACCGGAGAAGGAATCGAGGAAAATATGGAGGAAATGAATGAAGAAAAAGAAAAAGTAGAACAGCAATCGGAAGAAATAGAGGATGAGATTAAAGAAGCCATCAGGGATGGTGAATTACCTCAAGAAGAACCCATAGAAGAGGATATAGTGAGCAAAGAGGAGTCGGCACTACCTGAAGATTCAGAGATGGAAGACGATGATTATGATCAGTCGGATATTTCTGAAGAGGAGGATGAATATGATAATGATGAAGAAACGGAACCAGCTGATTCAGATGAACAAACCATAGTGACACTTGACGACTTGGAAGATGAGTGATGTTATAAAACTATTGCCGGATTCTGTTGCCAATCAGATCGCAGCCGGAGAAGTGATTCAAAGGCCTGCTTCTGTCGTTAAGGAACTTGTGGAAAATGCAGTAGATGCGGGAGCTACAAGTATCAAGTTATTTATTAAAGATGCGGGACGCACCTTGATTCAGGTTGTTGACAATGGCAAGGGTATGACTGAGACTGATGCCAGAATGGCATTTGAACGTCATGCTACTTCTAAGATAAGAGAAGCCTCAGATCTTTTCTCACTTCACACCATGGGATTCCGTGGAGAAGCACTCCCGTCTATTTGTGCTATCTCACAAGTGGAATTGAAAACCAAGACTCCGGATAAGCCTATTGGGACTCATCTCATCATCAATGGTTCAAGAGTGGAGCAACAGCAGCCTGTTGTGTGTGATGCAGGCACAAACATTATGGTTAAAAACCTCTTTTTCAATGTGCCGGCACGACGCAAGTTTCTTAAAAGCGACAATGTGGAGCTTTCCAATATTATGAGGGAGTTCGAACGTCTTGCCCTTGTAAATAATAACATACGGATGAGTATCGACACAGGAGGGCGTCAGCTTGATTTGCGTGCTGCCACTTTTCATCAAAGAATTATCGATTTATGGAAGAATTCTTTGGATCTTCATCTTGTGCCGATAAATGTCGACACCTCTTTAATAAAGATATCCGGATATGTCTCAAGGCCGGAATATGCACGCAGAAGAAATCCGTTGCAATATTTGATTGTCAACGGAAGAAATATGCGGCATCCATATTTTCATAAGGCTATTTTAAGTTGCTATGAGTCATTGATTGCACCTGACACTCAACCTTGCTATTTCTTAAAGTTTGAGGTAGATCCATCGAGTATCGATGTGAATATTCATCCCACTAAAAACGAAATAAAATTTGAATACGAGCAAGATATATGGCCGATTCTTCAAGCCTCTGTGAAAGCCGCGTTAGGCAAATCAGGATCGGTGCCTTCAATCGATTTCAATATTGACGTGGTGCCGGTTGCCCCGGTAAAACAGGGAGAGAGTCGCCCTCAACCTACGATTGAAATTCCTAAAGATTATAATCCTTTCAAAGGGGTTGAGAATCCTATCAACCACGCAAATACTTTCCGGCCCGCGAATCATGATAAATCAAATGCCAAAAATTGGAATAAATTATATTCTGATTTTATAAAGGGGGCTCATGGTTTCGGTGAAGAAACCAAGGCATCCACTGAAAATAGTACCTTAGAAGGATTCGGATCCTTAATGCCTGACGTGATCTGCCTTCAATATAAAGACCGTTATATTGTGACAAGCGGTCATGACGGTCTACTTATCATAGACCAAAGAAGGGCACATATTCGAATTTTATTTGATGAATTCATAGAAAAATTAGAAAGCGGAGAAGTGACTTCGCAAGGAGTTATGTTCCCCGACAGTCTTGAAATCGAACCATCTCTTCACAATGCTTTACAGGAAGTTTTGCCGGAAATGAACCGTATAGGCTTCAGGATAGAATATGATTCCGACAATAAATGGCTTGTTACCGGAGTGCCCTCGTTTGCAATAAATCTTGATGCACGGGATATAATCTTAAGAATGTTGGAAGCTGTTGATGAGACAGGCCTTAACTATGGCAATTCTCATTCCTCTTTAAATCCATTGATGCAAAGACTCGCCTTGATAATGGCCAGAAGCGCGGCAATCCATTATGATCAGAAATTGACGTCGGAAGAAATGGAACATATTGTTAGCAAATTGTTTTCGGCTCCCGATTCTTCCTACACTCCCAATGGAAATAAAATATATTATCTTATTGAAGACTCCATTATAAATAACATTCTCCGATAGACAGTAATTTCTTTTTTGAACTATTATACTTTTCTTGTTGTTTAAATTTCAGATAATAACTTTTAAAAATGAATGATATGAAAAAGAATTACCTGAAATTATTGTTGGTGAGTTTATTTTTAGTAGGGGGTCTTTCCTTAACTTCTTGTTCAGATAAGGATGATGAAGAACTTGAACAGACAATAACCATCAGTCAGCTCCCCTCTCAGGCACAAACTTTCCTCAACCAATATTTCGCTGATGTGAAAGCAAAATCCATTGAGAAACAATATATAACCACTATTGTGATGTATAAGGTTGAACTTGTCAATGATTTTGAAATAATGTTTAACAGCGAAGGTGTTTGGCAAGAAGTTGATGCCCCGGATAATAAGACAATACCCACCGGAATAGCTCCTTCTGCAATAGAGGAATATGTGAATTCCAATTATCCCGATTATGGCATAAATGAAATCAATAAGACCGGCGAAGGTTATAATGTCGAACTGATTTCAGGCTTGGAAATGGCTTTCAATGAATTGGGTGAATTCCTGAGAGTTATTTCAGATTTTTAACCGATAAAAGACTTTGACAGCATACATAGATGGCAGGGAGTTTTTATAAATTCCCTGTCATTATTTTAATATAGGGATTCTCTCTTTAAAGAAATGCATCTTGAGCCTAACAAAAAATTGGCTTATTAGCCCTAATATATAGTTTTAAATTCCTTAGATAGGTGGGATTTTATTAACTTTGCATTGGAAATAAACGATATAGAAAACCATGCAAAGAAAATATTTTCGCATAGCAGTTTATGCCTTGGTGGCCTCTATTGCTTCAACCATTGCAATGGAAGCTCAAAAAAATGTGGATCTACCTACTACAGAAATTCTTGGAAAAAGATATTATATTTACACAACCCAAAAAGGGGAATCACTATATGGAATAGCATATAAATTTGGATGGAATATTGAGGAATTGGCCCGGATTAATCCTGAATCAACCCATAATCTAAGAAAGGGCAGGATTCTCTATTATCCCATTGCTGAAATAAATGATACCATAGAAGTGGCTGATGCGGTAACTCCCCAGCCATTCTATGTTGATCCTGACAATATTGACTTGACTGCCGTTGACTTCGAGCCAATTATCCATAAAGTTAAAAAAGGGGAATCCTTATATGGAATTGCCAGACAATACGGTCTTTCATTAGATGAAATCTATGAGGCAAATCCTTCTTCAAAATATGGTATAAAGACAGGAGAAGATTTGGTGATTCCTCAATCAGATGCCACTGCCTTCTATTTTTATACTCTTAAGGAAGACGACACTTTATCTGCTCTCTCAAAAAAATACAACACTTCAATTGAAGATATTTTGAAGGCAAATCCGGGTTTGTCGGAAAATAATTTCAGAGAGGGAGAGACTATAAGGATAAATCCGAATACGGCTGAACCTTCAAAGAAATTGGTGACGGAACACCTTTCTGAAGAGAAACTTACAGGAATTTCAGGTTATAAAGTTGAAAAGAACGACACCTGGTCTTCTATTTCAGAGAAGGTAGGAGTTGATGAACAGACTCTTCGAGACGTGAATCCTGATGCCACAGCGGAATTAAAGAAAAATCAGGTTATACATGTTCCAAAAGTTGAAACTTTTGAATTTGATCGTTCTTATTTAGTAGAAGATGACACTGAAATTTCATCGGAACGCATTCATGAGATTTATGACTCGATTCATGGGGCTCTCCCTTCTCAATTGTTGTTGGAGAAAGTGAAGGTGGCCCTGATTCTTGATGATCCTGCTTCTAAGAAAGATATGGATTTTACGAGAGGTTTCCTTATGGCTCTGCATCATAATAATAAACCCGATTTCAAGATTGATCTGAAGGTGATTGACGGAAGAGTGGCAACTTCTGCGCTCTCAGATTCTATCTCAGATTATGAGCCGACTCTGATAATATCGACAGCCGATAAGGCCTTCCCTGCATTCCTGGCTGACTACGGCAACACAAACAATGTTACAGTCATAAATGCCTTCGACCTTCAAAATGATCTTTTTGAAGACAATGCATCTATAATTCAGATGCTCTTGCCCTCAACTTTTTTCTCAGAGCATATTGCGGAATATTTATATAATAAGAACAACGACCGCAAATTAGTTGTGGTGGGTGTGGTTGACAAATCTGATGCTATAGGGAATCAGCTCATGGAATATTTTGGAGGAGAGAATACGATAAAAATGACTCCTGACGATTTTGTAACCTATGTACCTGACAAGAACTCACGTTTATTGATTTATCCCACTGTGACCTCAAAAGAAGATATAACGACTTTTATAACAAATCTTGAAACTGTGAAAAAAGAGAGTCCTTTCGCAGAAATTGTAGTAGTCGGGCGTCCCCATTGGGCTGCATACTCAACCGACCTTCAAGATAAATTCAAGAGTCACTACGTCTATGTCCCTGCCCGTTCATGGTTGGATGAATCCACAGATAAATGGAAAAATTTCACGGAACAATACACAACTTTATTTGAAGGAACCCCTCTGAAGACAATTCCTAATTACGCAGCTTCCGGCTACGACATCGCATCATATTTCCTGCCTGTTATTGCAAGAAACGGCAATGACTTCAATCTTGACATAGAGATAGCCGATCCTGAATTATTGCAGGCTGACATGAATCTTAAAAGAGTGAATAATTGGGGAGGTCTTATGAATATGACAGGATATATTCTTAAATTTTCACCCGTTTATGGCCTAGAAAGGATTGTGATACAATAAAATTATGCAGATTAAACCGCTAATTTACAGTCTCAGGGAAAAAATCACTTTGACGATTTTTATGATCGTCTGCTTTTCTGCAGGCATGAATGCCCAGACCCACTATTCTTCCAATGTGGCTATTGGAGGGAAACTGGGCCTTGACTTTTCCAGGATTTTCTTCAATCCCCACGTGACACAGGGCATGTTGACCGGTACAACTTTTGGTTTTACAGCTCGGTATATTGAGGAAAATCATTTTGGCCTGATAGGTGAGTGTAATTTTGCACAAAGAGGTTGGACTGAAAATTTTGAAGGCGCTCCATATAAATATAGCCGCACTTTAAATTTTGTCGACATCTGTTTTCTGGCCCATATTTATTTTGGAGGAAGAGTTAGGTTTTTCTTTAATGCCGGTCCTCAGGCCGGATTATATCTGGGTGAAAAAGTGACTGCAAATTTTAATCCTGAAGAAATGCAACATCTTCCGGATTTCCCTAATATAAACAGAATCAATGAGCAGATGCTGCTTCCCGTCAATATGAAGTTTGACTATGGCATTTCTGCTTCATTGGGTTGTGAATATAACTTAAATAAAAGGAATTCTATTTCTCTTGAAGGACGATTCTATTTCGGATTGGCTAATGTCTTTTCAACAAAGCGTGCCGACACTTTCAACGCATCCAATCAGATGACGGTTTCTGTTTCTGCGGGATATTGGTTCCGTGTCAAATAAAATCAGCCATAATCGGCATTTCATAATACACTGCTGCAACAAGCAAGAAAAGAAATACAGCCGGGATAACGAGGAGCAGAGAGTCTATTCTGTCTAAAATGCCTCCATGTCCCGGAATTATATGTCCGGAGTCTTTTATATTAAGGCTCCGTTTAATTAATGATTCAACCAAGTCTCCCCAGGTAGAGAATAATGTTACGGTTGTAGCGAAGAGCAGCCATGTAATAACATTCCATTTCACATCCCAGAAATCTCCTCCCCCTATTGCAAACAGCCATCCGGCCAGCAGATTGAAAAGAAGACCACCGAAAAATCCCTCCCATGATTTTTTAGGAGAAATGCGTTCAAATAACCTGTGGCGCCCCAATAAAGATCCTACCACAAAGGCTCCGGTGTCGTTAATCCATATCATCAGAAAGATGACAAGAACGAAATGTAAGCCCGTGAAACGTGCAATTGTTGTCATGAGAGCCAAAGGTAGGCCTATATAGAGTTGTGACATCAACGACAAGGCAAGACATCGTATAGGCCGTGAGTTTTTAAGGTATAATTCGAGAATAAGACGGCAAATGAACACTAAAATCCATCCCAATGCCGGATAGACAAGCCATGAAAAACATAATAAGGAAACTCCGAAACAGTCCATCATTAATGATGGCAATGAATTTTCTGATATTCCCTCGCATATTTTTTCAAATTCAATGATTGCAAGGACACCGAAGAGCATGGCCATGAAACTGAAAGGATAAATGCCCCAGAAGACACAACCCACTATTATTCCGCAATAAATAATGCCTGAAAGGCTTCTTGTCAGCCAGCTCTTGATATTCATAATCACCTAATCATTATCAATAGTCATCATTTTCACGTCTTGGTAGCGCTGCGAGCTTCATGTCATGGCCCTCGATAAAGAGAATAATCGCTTCTTTTTCCGGGGTATTTTCCACGTCATCCTTTATTCTTCTTAAAGCGTTGAAGGTGGATGTGCCGGTCTGATAGATATGACGATAACATTTGGCTATTTCATCAATGATTTCATCAGGTTTCTTGGCCTTTTTTAAGACGTAGGAATTCACTCCAAAATATGTGATAGGATTATGAGCCATCACAGTATAAGGGGGAACATTACCGTTTACCCGGGTTCCTCCCTTTATAAGAACCCAGTCTCCTACATGATATTTTTCATGCACCAATGCATTGGAGGAAAGAATTGTGTAATTGCCAATCTTAACATCGCCTGCAACTTTAACGGCATTTCCCAAAACACAATAATTGCCAATTTCAGTGTCATGACCGATATGGGTCTGAGCCATAATAAAAGAGTTGCTTCCGATTTTGGTTGCACTTTCTTTTCTTATGCCTCTGTTGATGATCACTTGTTCCCGGATTTTATTATTATCGCCAATAATCACATAGGATTCTTCTCCTTTCCAGCGGAAATCTTGAGGAGTGGCCGCTATTATGGCGTTTTCAAAAATTTCATTATTTTTCCCTATTCGTGAACCGGAAAGTATGCTGGCATGAGGATGAATATGGCAATCATCTCCTATTTCTACATTTTTATCAATAAATGCGAAAGCATCTATTTTTACATTTGAACCCAATTTGGCTTCAGGATGTACATAAGCGAGAGGACTGATTTCTGACATGGTAATGAGTTTTAAGTAATTATCGGCCGCCGCCCACTGCTTGATAAAGCGATATCAAAGCTGAAGCACGGTCATGCCAGTTAGTGATGCAACTTAATTGGGCTTGAAGCAAGCTTGATCGTGCAGTCAATACCTCGAGATAAGTGGTAGACTGATTATAAAGGAACAGCTCGTTGGTGTAATCTACTGATTTTTCAAGCTGATCTACCTGCAGTTGCAGATATTTGTTTTGCTCCACACCTTTGTTATAGGCTACAAGAGCGTCGCTGACATCGGCACTTGCAGTCAAGACTCCATATTCAAAATTATGAAGAGCCAGTTTTTGTTGTGCCTTGGCAGCTTCAAGAGTGGCTATATTTACGCCGCGGGAGAAAATAGGAGCCGTGATAGAGCCGGCAAGCTGGATAAACCAATCGCCGGGGTTCTTGATTATAGATCCTAAAAGATTTGTGAATCCTCCCTGAGCGGAAATCACAATGCTTGGATAGAAGTTTGTCCTTGCGGAATTAGTGGTGTAGTAAGCCGCGGCCATGGATCTTTCCAATGCTCTGACGTCAGGTCGAGTGGCCAGATAGGAAATTGGAATTCCGTTCACAACTTCTTCCGGAATAGTGAATGTGAGATCTCCTGTGACGGCCCATTCTTGAGGATAAACATTCAGAAGAAGCGACAAAGTGTTCTGAAGTTGATTTATGGAATTCTCAAGAGTTGGGATTGTGCTCATTATATTATAATAATTTGCCCGGCTTTGCACAACTGCAGCCTCATTGGTTCTTCCGGCATTCTTGAGTAATTCCATCGTTTCCACTTGCTCTTTCCAAATTTCGGAAGTACGCTTAGACAAACCAAGCTGTTGATGAAGCATAACTAAGGAGTAATAAACACTGGCCACTCCACAAACAATCTGCGAATGAACTGCCTGCTCATAATCCTGCATCAGTTCCACGTTCACCTGGGCTCCGCGTTTCTTGTTCAGAAGTTTGGCAAAAGCGTCTATTTCCCAGGCAGCTGCAAGCGGCAATGTATAACTCCAATTCATATGGCTGCCTCCATAGCTTGCAGATCCTCCGTTCGGACTGAAAGTGACAGAAGGGAAATAACTGAGTTTGGCACCTTTGAGCTGTGCGTTGGCTATGTCAATGTTAAGACGTGCATTTTCCAGGTCTTTGTTATTTGCAAGCGCGGTTTCTATATATCCCTGCAAAATAGTATCTTGAAATATTTGTTTCCATCCAAGATAGGGCAGAGTGGTGGAATCCGGCTGCAATTCAAGCGCCTTGGCATATTCTTCCACCAAGGGACTCTCATCCTTGGGAAGTTCATATTTCTTATAAAGCTGGCAACCTGTCAGAGCGAATGCAAAAAGAGCTAAAACGCTATATTTAATTATCTTTTTCATTTCACGAAGGTGAATGTTAATGATCTTATCAAATAAATATTATTGATGGTCGATTGAATATTGTTCCAATTCAGAAGATATAGCTTCCGTGTCGGTTTTCTTAAGCCTGAGCGGTGTGATCTTCTCTTGAAGAGCCTGGAAGGCTATGAAGAGAGCCGGAACTATTAGCACTTGCAGAATCATACCTATCAACATACCGCCAACAGCACCGGAACCTAAAGCCTGGTTACCATTCTTGCCCGCGCCATGTGCAAACATCATCGGGAGCAAACCGATAATCATCGCCAAAGAGGTCATAAGAATCGGACGTAGACGGGCAACTGCACCGGCTATGGCAGCCTTGGTTATTCCCATGCCGGTCTTTCTGCGATCAAGAGCGAACTCTACGATAAGAATCGCATTTTTAGCCAAAAGACCGATAAGCATGATGAGTGCGATCTGCAGATAAATGTTGTTTGCTATATCCATCATATGAGCAAATACGAAAGTTCCCATAAGACCGAATGGAACTGAAAGAATCACAGCCCATGGCAAGAGATAACTTTCATATTGAGCCGACAAAATCAAATAAACGAAAAGTAACACAAGAGCGAACACATATCCCGTAGAGCCGCTTGATCCGGAAGCCTCTTCACGCGTCATGCCGGAATATTCAAAACCAAAACCTTGCGGAAGAGTGGCCTGGGCAATATTATTTATCGTTTCAATAGCAACACCTGATGAAACGCCCGGAGCCGGGGTTCCCGTGATTGAGATTGCTGTAAACATATTAAAACGGTCGATCATATCAGGTCCATAGACTCTTGTCAGTTTCACGAAATTGTCTATCGGGGCCATTTCCACACCGTTTCTTATCTTGATTTGTTTCAATGTTTCCGGAGATACACGCGCATCGGGAGTGGCCTGCATCATCACACGATAAAGTTTTCCGAAACTATTGAAGTTTGAAATATACATACCGCCGTAATAGCCTTGCAGGGCCGAAAGAATGGCGTTTTGGGTCAATCCGGCTTGTTTCACTTTTGCCACATCTATTTCAACCATATACATAGGGAATGTCGGGTTGAAGTTTGAATATGCCATCTGGATGGCAGGATCGGCATTCAATGCAGCTACAAATTTCTGATATACTTCAAAAAATTTATTGAGGTCGCCGCCGGTCTTATCCTGAAGTTTGATTTCAAAACCGTTGGTGGCTGAATAACCGGAAATCATCGGAGGTTGGAAGAACATGATGCGCGCGTCTTTTATTGCTCCCGTCATCATGAACAACTGTCCGAGAATAGCGGATGCGCTTTCAGTGTTCTCATCACGTTGGTCCCATGGCTTCAATTTGATGATGAAAGAACCATAGGTGTTACCTTGACCGCCGACAAAGCTGTAACCCGTGATAGCAGTTCGGCTTGAAACAGCCGGAATCGTGCCGATAATGCTGTCAACTTGATTCATGATGCTCTGGGTCTTCTCCTGAGATGTGGCCGGAGGGAGAGTAACGGCACCCATTATAGTACCCGTGTCTTCATTAGGAACTAAGGCTGTCGGGGTTATGGACATAAAGATAGCCAGACCTCCGATTGCGGCTGCAACAACAGCAAAACTTATCACCTTATGGTTGCAGAAGAATTGTACGACAACTCGATAACCCTTCAACAATTTGGCGAATACATTATTAAATGCATTAATAAACGATTTCGTAAAGATTCCGATTAACGCTACCACGGCTGTGCAAACTGCTATAACTCCTTCAGCCGTATTTTCAAACATATACCAGCCTAAAACAAGGAAAACAATAGCCGCACAAAGGAAAATGAAGGTAATGATAGGCGGGAATGTGAAACGTTTCTTGTAGCTTTCCACCATTGTTTTCCCGGCCTCTTTATAAGCTTCTCCCATTCTTTCCTTGAGAGTGGAATGGTCATCATGGCCTTTTAGGAATATGGCACAAAGAGCCGGAGAGAGGGTCAAAGCGTTGATAGCCGACAAACCGATTGCCATAGCCATCGTAAGACCAAACTGTCGATAGAAAATACCCGAAGTGCCCCCTAAGAATGAAACCGGGATAAACACAAGCATCATTACCAGAGTGATGGAAATAAGTGCTCCGGCAATTTCATTCATGGCATCGATTGAAGCTTTTCTGGCGGATTTATAGCCTTGGTCGAGCTTGGCATGCACCGCCTCGACCACCACTATGGCATCATCCACCACAATGGCAATGGCAAGAACCAATGCTGAAAGCGTTAAAAGGTTGAGTGTAAATCCGAAGATAAAAAGCAAGAAGAATGTGCCGACCAAAGCCACAGGAATTGCAATCATCGGAATGATGGTCGAACGGAAGTCTTGCAGGAAGATGAACACTACCAGGAACACGAGGATAAAAGCCTCGATAAGAGTTTTGATAACTTCATGAATAGAGGCATAAAGGAAGTCGTTAACACTCATGGTTGTTACAAGAACCATTCCTGCCGGCAAGGTTTTCCTTGCCTCGTCCATGAGCTTTTCAATATCCTTGATTACCTGGGTTGCATTCGAACCGGCCGACTGGAATATAATGGCTGAACTACCGATATGTCCATTGTTCAGGTTGGAAAAACCGTATGTCAAACGGCCTAATTCAACGTCGGCAACATCTTTTAATCTCAAGATCTCTCCATCCGGTGTGGCCCTTAAAATTATATCTTCAAATTCAGAACTTTCCTGCAAACGCCCTTTATATCGGAGCACATATTGGAAGCTTTGATTTCCTTGTTCACCAAATTGACCGGGAGCTGCCTCTATATTTTGTTCTGCCAAAGCGGCGGTAATGTCTGAAGGCATTAGTTTATATTGCGCCATAACATCCGGCTTAAGCCAGATACGCATTGAATAGTCGGCACCGAAAGCCATTGCTTCACCAACACCCGAAACGCGCTTTATTTGGGGAAGAATATTTATTGACATATAGTTGTCAATAAACTGTGTGGTGTATTTGTCTTCCGGATCATACATACCGATAACCATAAGCATCGAAGTCTGACGCTTCTGAGTGATTACGCCCACCTGGTTTACTTCCGAGGGCAGGAATGAGGCGGCTTTTGCCACACGGTTTTGAACGTCTACGGCTGCTATATCCGGGTCTGTGCCTTGTTTGAAATAAACCTGAATTGAGGCGCTGCCGTTGTTTGTGGCTTCTGAAAACATATAATCCATATTCTCAGCGCCGTTAATTTGTTCTTCAAGAGGAGCAATCACAGAATTCAACACTGTCTGGGCATTCGCTCCGGTATAGGTGGTGCTTACACGAATTGTAGGTGGCGCTATGTCGGGATATTGTTCAATCGGCAAACTGAACAAACCAAGAAGACCGAAGATTACGATAAAAATCGAAATCACGGTTGAAAGCACCGGCCTGTTTATAAAATTATCAAGTTTCATGATTTTTATCTATTGTGAGATAGTTTGGGAGAGAGAATTATAAAGTCAGGATTTTATTTTTTAGGGTTGATTTTCATTCCGTCTTGCACAGTGATGCCTACTCCTTCTGTCACAATAACATCTCCTGGTTGCAGACCGGAAGTGACTATATAATTTTTACCGTCATTCTGTGGCGCGATAGTGATAGGACGTGAATGAACGATAGCGGAGTCGCCCACCACATATACAAACTTCATGTCTTGAACTTCGTAGGTGGCGTTCTGAGGTATTTCTATTGTAGCGTTATGTATCACAGGCATCAGGATATTTCCTGTATTTCCGCTATGAAGCATACCGTCGGGGTTGGGGAAGATGGCTTTTGCCTGTGCGCTACCTGTAGCCGGGTCTATAACGCCTGAGATAGCTGTGATTTTTCCTTTATAAGGATAAACGTTGCCTGTTGCCAGTTGCAATGAAACTTCAGGGAGTGAATCTATGGCTTGTCTCAGAGTTCTTCTCCCATTGTCAGTTAGCTCTATCAAAGTTTTCTCATTTAGAGAAAAATAGGCAATCATGTCAGAATTATTGGAAAGGGTAGTCAATAAGGTGGAAGGAGACACCAATGTTCCCTCTTTAAAAGGAATTGTGCCTATGATACCTGCCACGGGAGCTGTTACATTAGTGTAAGAAAGGTTCTTTTTTGCCGAAACCAACGCAGCCTGAGCCTGGCTTAGCTGTGCTTTGGCTGCATTAAGGCCGTCTACTGATGTCTGATAAGCTGAGGAGCTTATAATATTCTTATCAAGCAATATTTTATTGTTTTCAGCATTCGTTTTGGCGGTGTTGACATTGGCTTGAGCCACTGCCACAGCAGCTTCAGCCTGGTCTACTGCAGCTTGCAATTGCACTGCGTCGATTGTAAACAGGGTTTGTCCTTTGCTGACTCTCTGACCGTTGTCTACTAAAACTTTAGTAAGGAATCCTGTTACTTGCGGACGAATCTCTACATCGTTTTCGCCTTCAAGAGTGGCCGGGATGGCAGATTCAAGATTGGCGTCGGTTTCACTCACGGTTAAGACAGCTAATTGTGGAGCTTGCTGTGCCGCTCCGGCCTGTTGCTGTTGCTGATTCTTGTCGCCGCAAGAGGAAATTAAAGCAGTTCCAATGACAATTGACAATGCGTAAGCATTGAATTTCTTAAGATTCATATCTTCTATATTTTATCCTTGTGATGTTTAGTTTTCGATAATCCGGAGAAGGGACATCTGTAGTAATTTCCCTTTTATTCCAAATTAGTGCAAATTTAATGAATTTTATGATAAAAACTGAAAAATAATTTTCAGTTTTCAATTTTCATTTTCAATTTTTTTCCAAATTTTGATAATAAAAAAGAGACACTGTCTTTTACAATGTCTCTTTAAACAATTTTTTGATTGATTCTCCTCTGTATCAGTTTAAATTAAAAGGAGGAGGAGTGTCATCATCTTTTTGATCATCTGCCTTTGAAGAAGAGCTTTCAGGATTCTGTAAAGAGTCTTTTTCCTGCGAAGGAGCCTCTTTCACCAATGTGTCTGTCTCTTGTCCCTTAACTTCCTTGGCTTTTACTTCAGAAGCTTTTTGAAGCTTTCTCTTCTCTTCTTCTTTACGGTTGATTTCCATGATTTCATCAGTTCTTGATTTCCATTTTCTGGGACCAAGAATGATTTCAACATCGTCATGGAAAATCACTTCTCTTTCCACGAGCAGATCACGAATGTTGTTGTGTTCTTTCGCGAATTCCCTTAGAATTTGTTTTGCCCTCTCGTATTGCTCATTCACAATTCTTTTCACCTCTTCATCAATGATTTTGGCGGTTTCATCGGAATAGGGTTTGGTAAATCCGTATTCCTGTCCGGTTGAATCATAATAATTCAGGTTTGGCAATCTGTCGCTCATTCCATACACAAGCACCAGGGCACGAGCTATCTTAGTGCATCTCTCAAGGTCGTTGCTGGCTCCGGTGCCTACCTGACCAAGAAATACATCTTCAGCCGCACGTCCGCCAAGAAGACCGCACATGGAATCAAGAAGGGCCTGAGTCGGGACAATCTGACGGGCTTCCGGTGCATACCAGGCGGCACCGAGGGCTCTTCCTCGCGGAACAATTGTTACCTTTACCAAAGGATCTCCGTATTGAGTGAGCCAACCGATAACAGCATGACCTGCCTCATGAGTGGCAATTGAGAATTTTTCATCATCAGTGATTATGCGCGAACGCTTTTCAAGTCCTCCGACTATTCTGTCTATCGCAGCCATGAAGTCATCCCAATCAACCGATTGTTTATTGTTTCTTGCAGCAATCAGAGCTGCTTCATTACATACATTAGCAATGTCGGCTCCCGAGAATCCCTGGGTCTGACGTGCCAATTGTTCGATATCAAGCTTGCTGTTGACTTTTATTCTACGGAGATGGACGTTAAAAATCTCCATTCTGTCTGTAAGTTCCGGAAGGTCAACAAATATCTGACGGTCGAAACGTCCGGGTCTGAGGAGTGCTTTATCGAGCATATCCGCACGGTTTGTGGCGGCTAAAATTATAACTCCGTTATTTGAACCGAAACCGTCCATTTCTGTTAGCATCTGGTTGAGGGTGTTTTCGCGTTCATCATTGGAACCCATGTTCGGATTTTTGCCACGAGCCCTACCAACCGCATCAATTTCATCGATGAAAACTATACAGGGTGCTTTCTCTTTTGCCTGCTTGAAAAGGTCACGCACGCGTGCTGCACCGACACCCACAAACATCTCTACGAAATCAGAACCTGACATTGAAAGGAACGGCACATTAGCTTCTCCGGCAACTGCTTTTGCCAGAAGGGTCTTACCTGTTCCCGGAGGGCCTACCAACAAGGCTCCCTTCGGAATTTTTGCACCAAGTTCAGTATATTTTTGTGGATTTTTAAGGAATTCCACTATCTCTTCGATTTCCACTTTTGCTTCGGCAAGACCTGCAACGTCTTTGAAAGTAACGGAAGGTCCGTTGTTCTTATCAAAAACCGTGGCGCGTGACTTTCCAACATTGAAAATTCCTCCTCCGCCGCCTCCGCTGTTCACGCGGCGAGACATATAGACCATGAAAAGCACCAACAGAAGGATAGGTCCAAAATACCAGAAAAGCTTCATAAGGTCGGAACTCTTTTCATAGTTCACCTGAATCTGGGGTTTGCCTTCTGCCACTAACTTGGCATTCCAGGCGTCGATCTTTTCCTGGATTTTATCCGGGGAAGGTATTGTAGTCTTGATTTTTTTGTCTCCTGTAAAGGCTTCGCTGTTGTCAAAATTATGTTTTTCAGATGCTGATGAAGTTACGAAACCTTCAGCCACTTTAGCTTCAGGGAAAACCATAATTTTATCGATGTCTCCGGCTAACGCTGCATCTTCAAATGCAGTCCAGTCTACTTCTTTGGTTTGAGAGGCATCCTGAAAATAAAAAAGCGCAAACAAACAGATTAGGATGATGCCATACATCCAATACATATTGAATGTCGGTTTCTTATTCTGGTTTCTGTTGCCGTTGGGTTTGGGATATTTGATCATGTTGAAAAATATTCGGTTCTTTATGTTATATGTTCTTTTTTGTTAATCCAGGTCGGGCAGGGAGGTTATTTTTGCATCGCTCCATAGATCTTCCAGATTATAGAATTCACGAAATTCCGGTAAAAACACATGCACCATTATATCTCCGTAGTCTATAATGATCCATTGTGAATTCTTGTAACCATCATAATTATACGGTTTTGAATTTAAATTCTTCTGGATTCTTTCTCTGACGGAATCAGCGATAGACGAAACTTGCGAGGTGCTTTTCCCTTGACAGATGATAAACTGATTTGCCGGGGCTGAATCTATGTCGCCCATGTCTAAAATAGTTATTTTAGAACCCTTCTTATCAGTGATTGCTTCTACTATTTCGTTGATTTTTTCTGTATTCGGTTTTGTCATTGAGTTTAAAGATTGGTTATTGTCAATCTATAGTTATAACAAAATTAACGCCAAAGTTATAAATTTTTATCTAATTATTATAAAAATCAATCTTAATGAACATTAAAAAAATGCGTCTGAGTTATGGACTCAAACGCATTATTATGGTATAACTTATTTATTTACAATTAATTAGTTCTCGTAACGCATTTCAATAATGGCCCAGTCTACTATATCCCATATTTTATGGAGATAGGAAGCACGGAGGTTTTGATAGTCAAGATAGTAGGCGTGTTCCCAAACATCGAAACACATTATCGGCTTTAATCCCTGAGTCATGGGGTTTTCCGCATTTTTAGCCTGTGTGATATAAAGCTTTCCGTCGTTATCTTTTGAAAGCCATACATAGCCTGACCCGAAAACGCCGACTCCTGCTTCTTCGAATTGTTTCTTGAAATCTTCGAAGCTTCCATATTGCTTCTCAATTTGTTCGCGAAGCGCTCCGGATGGTTCATGAAAAGCATCGGGGTTAAACTGGAAGAAATAGAAAATATGATTCCATGCCTGAGAAGCATTGTTGAAAAGCTTTCCGTCGCTTTTAAGGATAATATCCTCAAGAGCCATATCTTCATATTCAGTGCCTTCAATAAGTTTATTGAGGGTGTCTATATAAGCTTTTTCATGTTTTCCATAATGGAACTCGATTGTAGTAGGTGATATAATTGGGGCCAGTGCATCTTGTGCGTAAGGCAATTTAGGTTGAGTGAATTTCATAATTTTCTATCTTTTAGTTAATGTTTTTATTATTATAACAATAACAAGTGTCAATGGTTTAGGTATGTTCCTCTTTTTTCTTTAAGCCCGCACCATGCTTTCAGCAGGAGATATTTTGCCTACAAAACGCGAAGGCAAAACCAAAACTAAGTATGTGACTAAAAGCACTCCTGAATTCAATGCGACAACAATATAAGTCGGAAGATAAACCGGAACGTAATCAATATAATAGGAATCAGCTTCTAAAGGCAGAAAATGATACCTGTCTTGCAGATATAATAAGATTAGAACAATAATATCTCCGATTGCAATACCGATAAAGGCTATTTTGATAGCCATATAGATGAACACGTTTCTTATCTTGGCTGTGGAAGCTCCCAAGGCCCTCATCAGCCCTATAAATTTCTTTCTTTCCAGAATGATTATCAACATCCCGGAGATGAGGGTGACACAACCCACAATCATCATAAGAATTATTATGACTGCAACATTCGTGTCGAGCAAACTTAGCCAACTGAAAAAGCCTCTTCCCTGAGAAAGCACATTGTCTGTTTTATAATAAGTGTCTGATTTTCCTTGCAAAGCCGGTTGATTCAGATAATCCTGAAGCTGGAAGGTGTATTCTTCAATTTTATCAAAGTTATCTGTCATAACCGATATATATGTGCCGGTGTTTGGTGCCACGTTTCCCAACTGACTGATCAGCGACATATCTCCGAAAATTAGGATGTCGTCATATTGATCGAAATGAGAATTGTAGATACCCGCCACTTCAAGTTTTCGAGCTCTTATATCATCAGTCATGAAATAGGTGTCAATCTTGTCGCCGGCTTTTAAATTGAGTTTATTGGCTGTCAACCGACTGATTACTATTCTGTTCTTTTGATTATCATCTGAGAAATCCGGAATTTCGCCTTCCTCAAGATTCTTTTCAAGATAATCGGCTGTCAGATGACCCTGCATACCTTTCAGATAGACTCCTTTGAAGTCATTCTGAGTTTTCATGATTGCGGGAATAGATGCCGTCAGGGAATAATCCCTAACAAAAGGCACGACTTCAAGGATAGCCTGAAGCTGCCGGTTAAGAGTGATCAGGTTGTCGTCTCCTTCTGAGTTGGGTATGCGAAAGATTGTTATATGACCGTTAAATCCTACTACTTTCTCTCTGATTTCCTGCTTGAATCCAAGCACTATGGCAATTGAAGCGATCATGACAGCGACTGAAATGGCCACTGAAATAATCGCCACTGAAACTGCAGGCGAGTTTTTTCTTTTATCTGAAGACAAAGAGAGCCTTCTCGCTAAAAAGAGAGGGTAATTCATGACTGCAAAGTTAAAAAAAGTAGATTTTATACAAGAGTTTACAGCGTTAAAAGTTAAATTTGCACTTGAATTATAAGCAGCAACCCTGAAATTTTTTAAAATGGAAGAAAAAACTACGAAAATTGTGAATGAAGAAGGAGGTCTGAACTTTGTTGAACAGGAGATAAAGAATGACCTTGAACAAGGAAAGAACGGAGGAAGACTTAACACTCGTTTCCCGCCCGAGCCTAACGGTTATCTTCATATCGGACACGCCAAAGCTATAATCATGGATTTTGGAGCTGCCGAAAAATTCGGGGGTACTTGCAATCTTAGATTTGACGACACCAACCCCATGAAAGAAGACACGGAATATGTAGATTCTATCATGAGGGATATCAAATGGCTTGGTTTTGATTGGGGCGACCGACTTTATTATGCAAGTGATTATTTTCCGAAACTGTATGATTTTGCCTTGCGCCTGATAAAGGAGGGTAAAGCTTATGTGGATGAGCAGACAAGTGAAGAAATAGCGGCTCAAAAGGGTACTCCGACGGAACCCGGCACAAATTCCCCGTATAGAGACAGGCCGGTTGAGGAAAATCTTGATCTTTTCCAAAGAATGAATGCCGGTGAATTTGAAGAGGGCAGCATGGTGTTAAGAGCTAAAATTGATATGGCTAACAGCAACATGCATTTCCGCGATCCAATTATATATCGTATAATCAAAACCCCTCATTGGCGCACAGGCGACACTTGGAAGGTTTATCCTATGTATGACTTTGCCCACGGTCAGAGCGATTTCTTTGAGGGAGTGACACATTCAATCTGTACATTGGAATTTGTGCCTCATCGTCCTCTTTATGAATACTTTGTGAAAGAGTTGGCCGACGAGAGCTATTGCCCGCGTCAGATTGAGTTCAACCGTTTGAATCTCACTTATACAGTGATGAGCAAAAGAAAATTACTCCAACTCGTTAAAGAGGGATTGGTGAATGGCTGGGACGATCCGCGAATGCCGACTATCTGCGGTTTACGCCGCAGAGGATTCACTCCTTCTGCCGTCAGGGATTTTGTTGACAGAATCGGATATACTAAATATGAGGCTCTGAATCATATTGAACTTCTGGAACATTCTGTGAGAGAGGATCTAAACAAAACAGCCACAAGAGTCAGCGCTGTGGTTAATCCGGTAAAACTTATCATAACCAACTATCCGGAAGGAAAAGAGGAAACGATAATGATGGATAATAATCCGGAAAATTTGGATGAAGGCAAACATCCGATGCCGTTCTCTCGCGAGCTTTGGATTGAAAGAGAAGACTTTATGGAAAATCCTCCAAAAAAATTCTTCCGTCTTTCTCCCGATAAGGAGGTGAGATTAAAGGGAGCATACATAATCAAATGCACAGGAGTAAAGAAGAATGATGATGGAGAAATAGAGGAAATCTATGCTGAATATGATCCGGAGACTAAAAGCGGAATGCCTGGCAGCGACAGAAAGGTGAAGGGAACCCTTCATTGGGTTTCGGTTCCGACTGCTGTAGATGTTGAAGTCAGGGACTACGACCGTCTCTTCTCAGTGGAAAACCCAAGTGCTGAAGAGGGTGATTTCAGAGATTTGTTAAACCCTGATTCTTTAAAAATAAGAAAAGGAGTTAAACTTGAGCCATGGGCGGCCGAACATGCCAAACCGGAAGATCATTTCCAATTCACTCGTCTTGGATATTACACGGTAGATCCTGACAGTAAAGAGAATCATCTTGTGTTCAACAAAACAATAGGCCTCAAAGACACCTGGGCCAAGGAGCAAAAGAAAGCTTGAAGTAATTAAATTCCAGGTGATGATTGCAAAATTAAGATAAAATCATTAATTTTGCGGCCCATATAAAATGGCTTATCGGGGGTGACTGGATTTGACAGCACGTAGACACGGTAAGTAAGCATGCAGAGCCTTGATGTGTAAGCTCTATAATAACGACGCATCGAACTATAATTGGCGAAAATAACAGATACGCTCTCGCTGCCTAACCGAAGCACAGTAAGTTGGCTTTATCGGCATCCAAGGTGATGCTGACGAGACATCACTCCATTGCCCCGTTCCGAGACGTTTGGATCAAGTGGTGCTAAAAAATTCGGAAATTGGATGAAGTTTGCCTCGGACTGATTCTGAAATTTTAGAGGATAAGAGGCTGATTGGTAGCCGCGAGCCTGTCAGCCTACGAAAAACAAGTCGATGGCTAAGCATGTAGAAAGCTTATTGGGCCCGTGATTGGACGAGGGTTCAACCCCCTCCACCTCCACTTCTCTTATAATTCATAGGATGTGTCAAAATTAAATATTTTGGCACATGCTTTTAAGGTGTGTATAAATGTGCAAGATGTAAGACGTTGAGATAGAAAGGAGTTTACATAACTAAATGACTGAGAGCAAATTCCGAAAAACAACGTTACTGATGGTGCATTTTGACAACAACTTAATTTAATGTTGTTTTATGAAGGGGAATGGTATAAAGAAATTTAAAAAGTTCTACCGGTTTATGTTATTGGGAAGCTTATATGTAATCTTCATAGGCTGTTCTGATAAAAAAAGAGTTCAGGAAGTGCAAGAGAATATTGTCATCAGTGAGTTGATGGCATCAAACCGCACAGGACTGTTAAAAAATAATAAGAAACCTACAGATTGGATCGAACTCAAAAATAGTTCTTCGGATTCCATTGATTTGAAAGGCTTTGGAATAGAAGTTGTCTACAACAAAGTAGATTCTGTCGATCCTTCCAAATTCAATGAAGAAACCTTATCCTGGAAGTTCCCGGAAGTGAAAATCGGAGGAGGGGAATATCTCGTTGTTTTTGCTGATAAAGGAAAAGAAACCAAACCCGGTAAAGACATCATCGCTGACCTTAAGCTGCCGAAAGAGGGTGGGAAGGTAAGGTTACTGACTCCTTCCGGAAAAGTCATAAATGAAGTTGAATACTCAGAGTTGTCGCCGGATATTTCTTATGCATTACAACCCGACAGCATTTATATGGCAACTCGTTGGCAATCGCCGGGATTTGACAATAACAAGGAAGGATATATAAAAGCCGTTGAGGCAATGGATTCTCAAAGGAAAGATCCTTTGAAAATTTGGGAGCTGATGAGCCGCGCGCCCTCATCAGGTTATAATTGGGTGGAACTTAAAAACACCGGTGAGGAAGAGATAGAATTGTCTGATTATTCCTTGGCTAAAAAACCCGGTAAAAATGAAGGTGTCAAATTGCCCTCAAAAAAATTAAAACCGGGAGAAATGATCACTTTTCAACTCGCCGGGAATAAAGGAAATCCATATAATTGGCAACACCTGCCCCTTAAATTAGGAAACTCTGAAACTTTAATACTGTCAAAAGATGGAAAGTTTGTAGACGGAGTTAATGCCAAAGCCACAATTCCGGGCAGTTCTATCGGGAGAATTAAAGGAAAGAAGGGATTTTTTTACTTTAGTGTTCCTACTCGGGATCGTGAAAACGTCGACGATGGGAAACGCTTCGTTAATGATACACCGGAATTTGATCATAAGGCAGGGGTCTATTCCAAGGATGAGAAAATATGTCTCCGTTTAAAGGATAATTCAAAGAAAGTGCGCTATACTGTCAATGGAAGTCTGCCAACCAATTCCTCTTCTGTTTTCCCCGATTCTCTGATAATAAGTAAAAATACGATACTTAGAACGTTTACGGAAGAGGATAGCGCGAGTTTAAGAAGTTTTACATCCACAGACACATATCTTTTAGGAGTTGAGCATAATATTCCTGTGATGAACATTACGGTAAATAACGGGGATTTATACGATCATGCTTCCGGAATATATGCTAACGGACCGGGTTATGATGAAGAATGGCCACATAAAGGAGCCAACTATTGGAAAAGATGGACAAAACGGGCCCATGCTGAATATTTCGATGGAAAGGAAGGTTTCTCAGTTGATTGTGGCTTAAGAATTTTCGGAGGCTTTTCCCGTGCGGAACCTAAGAAATCTTTCAGACTTAAATTCTCAAATGAATATGGACATTCGGAAGTGGATTATGATTTTTTTGGCACGGGAGAGCCAATGGCTTTAAAAGATCTGGTAGTGAGATCAGGATCGCAGGATTATAACCGGTGTATGATTCGCGACGAATTTTTCACAAGTCTTTTTAAAGAATTCAGTCCAACCTTATTGATCCAGGAATACATGCCTGTAGCTCTATATATCAACGCCGAATATTTCGGCCTTTATTATCTGAGGGAAAAGATTGATAAACATTTTGTGGCCCGAAAATTGGATATTCCTAATGATTCTATCAATATCATAATGTCAGTAGGATATAATGAAGAGGGGAGTGGAATTCCATATAAACAGTTGATGAATTATGTTTCCAATCATGACATGAAGGATCCGGAACATTACGATTACGTCAAAAAGAGTGTGGATTTGCAAGGGCTCATAGACTACAAGATAGGGGAGATATATTCAGGTAACAGCGATGTAGGCAATATAAGATATGTGCGTTCCACTCATCCTGAAAGCGATAAAATATGGAGATTTATTTTCTATGATCTAGACGCTTCATGGGTAGGCTATAAACCCTCTGCAGCCTACTATCTTTCTGTGGGGCCTGAAGCTGCCGAAGCCGGGGTTAAAGCACATAATATTATGATTTATAGACTATTGGCAAATAATGAGTTCAGACAGTTGTTTCTCGAGCGGCTGTCTCATCATCTTTCTAACACCATATCTACAAAAAATGCTTCTGCGGTTTTTGATAAGCTTGTGCAACAGATAAGACCGGAAATGGAAAATAACTGCAAGCGTTGGCCACAACTTAGCTACAAGCAATGGGAAAAAAATGTTGAGGATTTCCGTAAAAAATTTGAAGACAAACCGCAAGTGATGCTTGATGACATTCGGAAGCATCTCTCTATCACAGAAGAAGAAAATAAGAAATATTTCAGCCATCTTGGATATTGAATAGGAAATAGTAGGGACTTCAATGTTTCGGTTTCTAAATATCATCTTCTTATATTTTGTGTTTTACAACCATTGAAACATCAAAACTTCAATAACCCACCTGTATTTGAGCTCATTTACATAGGACATTAACCTTTATCAAATGAAAAATAATATAAAATTCACGTTGTCTTTACTTATTATCTCATTTTCTCTAATGGCTGCAACCAAAGAAGAAGCAGTGGATTATTTGGTGAATACATATCCACAGGCTCAGCTTGTTGATATTTACAAATCTTTTTATCAGGATAATTTTGGACCCGGACATATTTTGGGAGACACTGTTTCTGCAAAAAGATATTTTCTATATGAATTAGGAGACACAATAAATTGGGGAGGACCGGAATTTGAATTTACTGGAGAAGGTAAGAATTTCGTGAGACTGAATATGGATCTCATAAGGCGAGGAATTATTCCTGCCGAAGTTTATTTTGAAGCTTTTCAGAATAGTCTGGGAAGAGTTGAAAAGCCAACTGATGACTTTTGGATCTCTGAATGGAATCAGATAGATAGCATTATTAAAGTAAAAGACTATCATTTCATAAATGAAGAAAACGACAGAAAATATATAGAAGAAAAATTAGCTTCAAGAAATTTCCCGATTCATCATAGCGATAATTTCAACAACAATTATAATTTCCATTATAGAATCATCTCTTTGCCGGAGTTTGAAAAATTAAAGGAAAAATATTTAACTGAGCAATCTAATCAAACTAAATGAGATTTACCCTGTTTTTCAGACTTCTTGTCTGAGGTTGCATCAACTTGAGACTCGCCGTGTCTCTCCTCTACTCTTCACAACTTCACAACCTCTACTCTTTTGAGGTTTTTAAAATCAGCAAGTTATAGTTAAAATTAACATATTTTAAGAACCAATACTCCCTGACTATTATTCTTTTTTATATTTTTGAAAAAATTTTAAACCATGCGAAATTCAATTATCCTTTTATTAGCGCTCTTTTCAATGAGCCTGACTGCTAAGGCACAAAATTTTTCTTCAGACGTAAAAATGCACAAGCAATCGCCTGATTCAGTTAGAATTCTTTGGATAGGCAATAGTTTCACATTCTATAACGATGTACCGAAAATGGTGGAAGATATGGCCCGGTTAAACGGAGTACCGGTTTCAACCACAAGGATTTTGAAAGGAGGGGAAAGCTTTAAGGGTCATCTTCAGAACCCTGAATTAATCAAACAATTGGAGAAAGGGATGTGGGATTATGTAGTGATGCAGGAATTTAGCTCTACTCCGGCTTATTCCACAAAATATGTGGCTGAAAATATTATGCCTTATGCAGCTGAAATTGACAGTCTGGCGAAGAAATTTTCTCCCGAGGTAGAGACCATATATTATATGACATGGGGACATAAGAATGGCAATGTTCGCCAAACTGATTATCCGCTGGATGACACTTATGAGTCAATGCAAGATAGGATTTCCACTACATACATAGACATGGCTTATGAAAACGGTGGCTTGGTGGCTCCTGTTGGAATTGCTTGGAAAAATGTAAGGACTCAATATCCTGAAATAGAACTATATATTGAAGATAATTTCCATCCTTCATTAGCAGGTAGTTATCTTGCAGCCCTTACTCTGATGGCAACTATGGTCAATGGTGAATTTATGCCTATATTTCCCGAAGGTATGGATAATGAGGTTGCTTCAATTCTATACAAAGAAGCTATTAAGGCTGTAAAATGAATCTGAAGTGTTAAGTTTAAAATCAATGAAAAAACTCATCCTCATAATTTCTTTAATTATATTTGGTCTTCAATGCCGATCACAAGCATTAACGCTTGACGGTTCATGGGAAGGCAAATACAGAATAAATCCTGAATTGGGTTTAAGATTGGTAATCAATATATCGGGTAGCGAAAGTGAAAATCCTGTTGTAACGTTGGATTCACCCGACCAAGGTGCCTATGGTATTCCAATGAGTATAAATTACATCAGTTCGGATTCCCTGAACGTTGAAGTAAAACAATTGATGCTTAATTATAAAGGAAAAATCTTTGGTGATTCAATACCGGGAGAATTTTCACAAGGACCGATAAAATCTCTATTGACTTTGAGACCAAAGAAGACAACCTTAAATCGTCCCCAGACACCGAAACCACCATTTTCTTATTTATCAGAAGAGGTTTCATTCCCCTCAGCTTTGGATGGAGCTGATTTATATGGCACTTTATCTCTGCCATCTCAAGAAATTGCCGATATTCCGGTTGTGTTATTAGTTTCCGGAAGTGGCACTCAAAACCGTGATGAAGAGATATTCGAACACAAACCTTTTGCTGTAATTGCAGATTATCTTGCAAGAAATGGTGTAGCATCTTTAAGGTATGATGATCGTGGATTCGATAAAGCTACCGGACTTTCTCCTAATCCCACTACGCAAGAAAATGCAATGGATGCTCTTGGTGGCATTAATTTTTTAAAAGAAAAAGGATTCACTAAAATTGGAATTATCGGTCATAGTGAAGGAGGACTTATAGCTGATAAGATTGCTTCCGAGAGCGATATAATTGATTTTATCATTGAGATAGGCGGACCGGCTGTCCCCGGTGACAGTATCTTGATTTTTCAAAATGAATTTCTGCTTAAAGACGGAGGACTTCCTGATGAATATATAGCTATGTATATAGATGCCATGAAAGGAATTTTTGAAAGTCAAAAAGATGTTAATCCTATCCCTTTTGATGAATCAAACTATGAAATATTTTCAAAATCCGGGTTAGCTAATCCGGTGCTCGCTCCGCTTGCCCGAAACTTGAAGGAAAATTTCGTTGATTTGGCACCATGGCTTAAATATTTCATAAATTATAATCCGGTTTCAGATTTGAAAAAAATCTTAGTTCCTATATTAATGATATATGGGGAAAATGACACTCAGGTTCCTCCCTCTTTAAATGTTCCTGTCTTGAAGCAAGATTTTCCCGAAATTAATGTAAAAGTATATCCGCAATTGAATCATCTGATGCAACATAGCAAAACCGGTAAAATAACGGAGTATGCTGATATAGAAGAAACCATTTCCCCTGAGGTTTTGGAAGATATCAAAGATTTCATTTTATCAATCAAATAAATTTTCCCCTGTACCTCTTCCAATACCTTGTCTCTAGGTAATTAAATACACTATTTCCTTAAAATGCGGCTTTCTTATATATTCTGTTTATTAGCTTATAATCTGGTTTTTAAAGATTTTGATAAGCTTAAGGCTGTGGCGATTGCAGCTTCCCGGTTTTTGCCGACGAAGAATACTTTCGCTGTCTTGACGAAGAATGGTGCCTGTTTCTTGAAGATGAAGAATGATTCCGATTTCTTGAAGATGAAGAATAATTCCGAGTTCTTACAGATGAAGAACGATTTCTGTGTTTTGATCTTTTCTTGTGGCTTTCTTCTGTCTTAAGGTTGATCCTCCATTGTTCAGCAAACTTTTTCGGAGGTTTATACGGTCTTGCATTGGCCCAGAACATCCAGGCAATAACAATCCCCCAGAAACAGAGGACATAGATGGCGTGCTCTCTTATAAATTCAATCATCAGATATAGATTTTATATAATAACAAACCGCATGAAATAAAGGTTGTATAATGTCAAATCCGGAATAAACGATAGATCAAAATCGGATTATTACTTCCCGAATAATTCTCCTTTGTTGCCACCAAAATTAGCTTAGTCTTTCCTCACAGGAACTTTATTTGTCTTTGAGTGCTTCCGTCACGACACCCGACACACTACAACCTACAACCTATTACCCACAACCTACAAACCAAAGTTTCATGCCTCCGGCATAGGTAGTGTGGGTGGATGTTCCTATGTCCCCAAGCTAAAGCATGGGGTTAAGAAGCTTGTATGGCTCCGCCATCCCTCTTTTACAATCTAAAAACTACAACCACTATCCATCACGGGCTGCCGGAGGCAGTGCATCTTCCTAACCTCGGGTTTCAACCCGAGGACGATACCCTCCTCCCCCCTCTATAGTGCCGTCGGCACGAAACTCTACAATCCGCAACCCACAACCTACAATCTACAAACTAAAAAGGTTCGCCGAAGGCGAGAAAGAGGTCTATAGGCCTCTTCACTCTCCCAAATCGGCTGCCTAAAGAGGAGAAAGCTAAAACTTGAGACTCGCCCAGTCTCTCCCTTCCCTCTACAACCCACAACCCACAAACAATAGCGTCGAAGTCATTGCACAAAAACCAAATATAACGGATGAGATAAAGCAGAAAATTAGTTGTCATTCCCTTTGTAGAAACAAAAGATGAAAACTAATGTTGTTCAGATTTCGAAGGAGGCTCAGAAGATGTGTTTGACTGAGCCTGCTTCAAGGATTTTATATATGCTTTTTTATGGCTTCATATTCTTCGACTTCTTTTTGAAATTCAAGAAAATCTTTTGCCCGCTGTTCAGGTGTATCTTCAGGTATTTTTGGAAATTGGGTCGTATAATAGATCCATTCTTTAATACCGATATATATAAATAAGGCAGCAAAGCCGGCTAAACATAACCAAACTCCCGTCATGGTGCTATGCCATAATAATATTGAATTCATCATATACTTAATGTTTTATATTATAACAAAACAAAACCATTAAAAGATGCCTCTAATAACTCTATATAAATATGATTTAAGATAGAAAATCTGAATAAATCCTATAAAAAGATGCCTGTCAAAATGATTTTATTGAATTATTATTAACTTTGAAAAAATATTGATTTCTTTATTATGAAGATTCGAATAACTTTTACAATATTTAGTTTTGCACTCTTTTTCAATTTGATAAACGCCCAAGCGAAACCGGAAATTGATAATCTGCGGGAAAAAGCGGATAGCCTCCATAGTATAGGACAAACGGAAGAAGCCATTAAAATAGGGGAAGAAGCCATAAGACTTGCGGAAGAGAGTGGTAATCAAATTCAGATAGTAGGCACCCATGCAGCCCAGGGTGTGTTCCTAAGATCAATGGGAAGGATTGATGAGGCTCTCCGTTCCTATGATAAGGCTTTAGAGATTGTAACAAGTCAAGACTTCCGTGAAAATCCAAATCAGGAAGCCATTGAGGAAATAGCATCCCTGTATATTAATCTCGCTGTGTTGAATTTAGATATGCAAAATAAAGAGCAGGCAATTCTGAATGCTAAATTGGCCGGAGAATGGATTAACAAAAGCGAGGATGCAGAACTAAAAAGCACTATATTCGGTGTTGTAGGTTCGGTGCTCACAGGGTGTGGAGAACTCAAAGAAGCAATGGCCTATCAAATATTAGCATACGACAATGCCATGGTTTGCAAAGATCCGGAAACTGCATTTAGAGCGGCAGCCTACAGTATGTTATTGTCCGACAGACTTGGAGAGAAATCCAAGGCTGAAGAATGGAGGAAGAAGTGCACGGAGTTAATGCCGCAAATAAATTCCATTATGGCTAAGTTGGTATATTATCAGGCAGAATGTTCTATTTGTTTGAAGAATAATGATCCCAAGGGCGCCATTAAATGGTTTGAGGAAATATTGAATACCGAAGGAATTGAAAACCTTCCATTTATTCAATATGATTGTTATAACAATCTTCATATAGCATATTCAGACCTTGGGAATTATGAGGATGCTTATAAGACTCTTATTAAAAGCAACGAAGTCAGGGATTCTCTCTGGCAACAGGAAAAAGAAGAGAATCTAAGAGATTTGACAATAAAATATGAAACTCAGGAAACAAAGTTGGCTTTGACTGAAAGTGAGAAAAAACGATCAGAAGCCTTAATGTGGGTGTTTATATCTCTTGCAATTTTATTAATTTTTATAATCGTTTTCATTATTGTTTTAAATAAAAATCGAAAGGAAAGATTAAAGAAAGAAGCCGAATATGCAAATTTAAAAGCGGAGATTGGGAAACAATTAACTAACCAATATATAGAAGGATTGGAAAATGAAAGAGCAAGAATGTCGAAAGAATTACATGACGGTGTTTGTAATGACCTTCTTGCAATTGAAATGAACATTAAAAAAGGGTCTTCTCAAGACAATGCTGCAGAATTGATAAAGCTCTGCCGGGATTCCGTGAGAAGAATTTCACATGAACTTATACCACCCGAGTTTAATTATGCCACGATTGATGAAGTGGTGAGATATTATATCGGTAAGCAGCAGGAAGCTTACAAAGGGAAAGTAGCCATAGGATATTCTTCATCGATTGATAATGCCAAGTGGACTGATATCCCTGATTATACGGCTTTAGATATCTATAGAATCATCCAGGAAGCGGTGGGGAATGCTTTGAAACATTCCGGAGCCGAGGAAATTGAAGTTTCCATGAAATTAGTCGGCAATCATTTAGAAGTCAAGGTTAAAGACAATGGAAGATATAAGATAAACGGTGTAAAAGGAATAGGATTGGAATCGATTCAAAAACGAGCGAAGGCCATCAATGGTAAAATAACTATTGTGACCAAAGAAAACGAAGGTACTACCTTAAAATTGAATTTATCCCTATAAATTTTCAAATTTCACTATAAAACTACGGAATTCCGTAATTGACATAAATTAAGGAGCTCTATAAATTTGCATATTATAATTTTGCAAAATAAGTTTTAAATGACTGAGAGCTCGGTTTTCTCAAAAATGAGGATAGCAGTGGTTGATGATCATGATTTGATTAGGGAGGGTTTACACTCTATCCTGACCAATAATGGTGTCAATAAAGTAGAAAAGTTTAGCTCGGCTTCAGATCTGATAAAGCAAATGGATCAGGGCGAATCTTACGATTTTTATATTATAGATTTGGAGTTGCCTGATTTAGATGGTTTTGTGCTTATCGAGATGATAAGAGCAAGAAACCCTGTGGCTCATATCATTGTCAATACAGTCCATGATGAAATTTGGACACTCCGCAAACTTCTTGCCCGGGATGTCAATGCTATCATTTATAAATCCGGAGAAGGCACTGAAATAATCACTGCCATTCAATCTA
>JAFLTV010000040.1 GCA_022509105.1 Muribaculaceae bacterium
GTTGGTATTGGTGCCGCAATCTGGATACCGGTACACCTTCATAATGAAAAATTGAAAGCCGAGCACCTTGCTTTATTAGAACAACAACGTTTAGATTCAATATCAGCAGTTGAAGCCGAATTGGCCAGATTAGAACAGCTCAGACAGGATTCAATCCGCCAAGATTCAATCAAAAATGAAGAGGCTTATAGAATTCATCCCAAAATGTTTAAATACGGCAATTTCTCGAAATTGAAATCTTTAGGATTTAAAAAAGTTGATGAAGAATATGAAGATAGCGGTGATGGTCCCGATTATCATTACGTTAAATATGAAAGAGTATTTAATGGAAGAAAGACAATATATGAAATCACTGAATGGGGTTCATCCAATAGTTCGTTAACTTTTGAAGATAATGGTGATAAGGATTTTTTTTTGAAAGAACTAAAAGGGTTAGGATATAAGAAGAACGGTCGTTCTTATGAAAATACTAATTATGAATATCCTCCAATATATATTGAAGGAAATAAAATCTTTATTGCAATAGATTATTAATTCAATCTGCTTAATAATATAGGATGCAGTCAAAATGAAACAGATAATTTTAATTTTTCTTTTGGTGTTTTCGGGATTCAGCATTACAATTTCTGCTGAGAAAAATGAATCCCTCGAAACTATTTCACTTTTAAGTCAGAATAACAATCGGAAACAAACTTCTTCATCCGTAGATTTTTATTCGCCTGATTCTGTAATGGCGTGGCTTTCAGGTAAAACATTTATAAGTGACGGTACAAATATCAGATTTTCATACGATGCTGTGTATCTTAACGGGACGGCAGTCACCGGAGCTCCGATAGTTAAGAGATTCACAAAAACTACCGCAACAATTGAAGCACATTCTCCATATATGGGTGGTGCTTCTATGACCTTCTATCTGGATGCCTCCCAAGGCATTGTGACTCAGGCAGGAGACACTTTTTATTTGAAGAGATCAGATGAAAGGAAAAATAGATAAGCAAATCATTTTAATCAATTACATAAGGCATCTGAGGTACAGGTATCATCGCTTTAACTTCAGAAATGGGAAACACTCCGGAAGAGGGAGGAGAGAAGGGAGTCGGACCGTTATTTGCCGGAGGCTTCTTTAAAAGCGTCCATAATTTTTGTCGGTTTGAAACTGCTGAAGGCTCCAAGTCCGTAGCTGTCTTTTAGGGGAGTGTATGTGCCGGTCGGTTCCCAATAGAAAATACCGGTGCACATTCCGTTGGTCTCATTCTTCGCAGCTGTTATCAAACGAGATAAGAAATCATAACCCTGCTCGGGCATCCATACCGTAGCTCCTGTTTCAACTATTATCACCGGGCAATTAAATTCCTTGGCCAAAACGTTTATGTTGTCAATGATATCTGTGACGGCTTCTTTTGTTGTCTGGTCTCTCTTGCTCCAGAAAGGATAAACGCTCATTCCTATGGCATCGAATTTCCCTCCAAGCCTTTTCATAGCATTGAAAACATATTCATATAGAAAACGATTGTAGCCGTCGTCAAGATGAGTGATTACAATTGCTTCCGGATACACCTCTTTTACAGCATCGTATCCTGCATTTGAGAGCTCAACGTAAGTTTCAAAATGGTCAGGGATTCTGGCAATGGGCCACATCATGCCATTGGTGGTTTCATTTCCCACTTGCACCCATTTCACCTTTATCCCGTTATCCTTCAGGAGTTGCAAAGTGCTCTTAGTATGCTCGGCAAGTTTCCCTTTTACATCAATAATTTTAAGATCTTTCCATTCTTTCGGGATATTATTATGGCCCGGGTCGGCCCAATTGTCGCTGTAATGGAAATCTATCATGATATCCATGCCTAATTCGGATGCACGGCGTGCCATTTCAAGAACGTGTTGAGGAGTGTTGAAACCGGTTTCACTGTTAACCCACACTCTTAATCTTATGGCATTCAAACCGAACTCTTTCATAAGAGCTGTGTTTTCCATAGGTTTTCCGTCAGCAGTGTGATTCATTACTCCCTGCGACTCCTGTTCGATGGTCCAGCTGATATCCGCTCCCAAGGCAAAAGGTTCGTTATTTCCCTGAGCATATAATCCCAACGCTGAAAATGCTAAGGCGCAGCTTAAAATAATTTTCTTCATGTATTTACCGTTTTTATATTAGAATTTTATCTTCAAATTTACCTAATTTTTTATTATTTTTGATGTTATAAAATTGAAATAATTTTTTTCAATATCAATCGCAAATTTTCTCACATGACAAATCACGATAAACATTCCAAGCTGATAGAATCCTTAAAAGGGAAAGAGCAAATCAAAATACTGTTTGTCTGCCTCGGCAATATCTGCAGGTCGCCGGCAGCCGAAGGCGTCATGAAAGATATCGTGGAGAAGAATGGAGAGTCGGAGAAATTTTATATTGACAGTGCGGGCACGGGCGGCTGGCATGTGGGTGAATTGCCTGACAAACGAATGAGGGTGCATGCCTTTCAACGCGGCTACAATCTCACACACCATTGCCGTCAGGTCAGACCCTCTGATTTTGAGGATTTCGATATCATTGTTGCCATGGATGAAAACAACAGACGCAATTTACAGAGTATGGCTCCAACCGCAGAAGACGAAAAAAAGATAGTCATGATGGCTGACTTTGCCGACCCTTCCCTACATTATGACCATATTCCGGATCCCTATTATGAAGGTTCTGAAGGCTTCGAATTAGTGCTTGACCTTCTCGAATCAGCCTGCCGGAATCTTTACCGTGACCTAAGAGCCATTGGATAAGACAGTCAGGCAATCATGATATGAGAATCAAGAATAATTTTATTTTGCAATTAAATGGAAATATTATTATCTTTGCATCAAACAAAAAGGGAATGGCGATAAATTATCAAAATCTACAATCCCCGATGGATTTCTCAGGAGAACCATTGCAAAACGGAATTTCCTTCCGCGACAATACAATTTTTTCCAATTATATAAGCAATTCTATTTTTTAGGATTGCTTTTTTTTAAATTATACCCTTCCAGAGCAATATGGAGAATAAAGATAAAATACGCATCATCGGAGGTTCGGTGCTCACTAAAAACGGCTTTGAAGTTGCCGACCTTATAATTGAGGGTGACACCATTTCGGGTATAGCCTTGCCTGAAGCGGAAGAAGAAGGAAACATCCGGACCTATGAGGCCGACGGATGTCTCATTGTTCCCTCATTTGTAGACATGCACGTTCATCTTCGCGAACCCGGATATTCATATAAAGAGACGATAAAATCCGGAACCGCCGCAGCAGCTGCCGGAGGTTTCACCTTGGTGTGTACAATGCCGAATCTAAACCCGGCCCCCGATTCTTCAGAGAATTTAAAAAAGCAACTTGAAATTATTGAAAAGGATGCATGCATCGACGTCTTGCCTTTCGCAACGATCACTAAAGGCCGGGAAGGTGAAGAACTCACGGATTACGCTCAATTAGCTCCCTATGTAGCTGGTTTTTCGGATGACGGGACAGGGGTGCAATCCAAAGACGTCATGAAAAGGGCCATGGAAGGTATAGCCAAGACAGGAAAGGTCTTATCAGCACATTGCGAGGTTGAATCTCTTTTAAACGGAGGTTATATCCATGACGGAGAATATGCCCGAATGCATGGCCATAAGGGAATCTCTTCCGAATCTGAATGGAAAGAAGTGGAGCGGGATATCAAACTCTCGGAAGAGACCGGATGCCGACTCCATATTTGCCATATCTCTACAAAAGAAAGTGTTGATCTTATCAGAGAAGCCAAGAAAAAGGGAATTAAGGTGACTTGCGAGACGGGTCCTCATTATCTCACTTTCAGCGACAGAGATCTAAAGGAAGATGGCCGTTTCAAAATGAACCCTCCTCTAAGAAGCCTTGAAGACAGAGAAGCCTTGAGAGAAGGATTGATTGACGGCACTATCGACGTGATCGCCACAGATCATGCACCTCATTCCGAGGAAGAAAAATCAAAGGGACTTGAAAACAGCGCCATGGGCGTAGTTGGATTGGAAACAGCTTTCAGCGCTGTCTACACAACTATGGTGAAATCCGGATTAATGCCTTTGGAGAGATTGATAGACGCCATGGCTGCAAGACCGCGGGAAATTCTCGGCCTCCAAAAGCAACCTTTTATTGAGATCGGATCAAAAGCGAATATCACTGTCGTGGATCCGAGCGATGAATTTATTGTAGATCCGAAAACCTTTAAATCCGAGGGAAAGGCCTCTCCTTTCAGCGGAACAAAATTAAACGGGAAAATTAAAATGACGTTTCACAACGGGAAACCGGTTTATATTGCATAATGAAAACAGCCAACAAAAAATTAGTGCTCGAAGATGGAAGGGAATTCTATGGTGAGGGTTTCGCTTCCGATGTAGAAAGAGTGGGTGAATTAGTGTTCAACACTTCTATGGTGGGTTATCAGGAAATTCTTTCCGACCCTTCCTATGCCGACCAAATTATCGTGATGACATATCCCCTGATAGGAAATTACGGCATCACAGACGAAGACTATGAAACCAAGTTCCCCTCAATCGGAGGAATGATCGTTAAAGAGAACAACGACTCCCCTTCTAATTTCCGTTACACAAAGACACTGTCTGAAGTTTTGGAAGAAAATGACATTCCCGGAATCAGCGGACTCGACACACGCCAGCTCACAAGAATCCTCAGAGACGCCAACGGAATCAGAGCTATAATAACGGATGCCGATACTCCAACAGAAGAAGCTGTGGCTAAAATAAACGCTCATCCCAGAAGCACGGATCTTGTAAGCAAAGTCAGCAGCAAGAAAAGATGGTTTGCACGCACAGCCAATTGCAAGCACGACATTGTAGCTGTTGATTGCGGAATGAAACTAAACATGGTCAGAAATCTTAACAATCATGGCTGCAACGTTACAGTCGTGCCTTGGAACACTCCGGCAGAGCGTATTCTTGATTTCAAGCCTGACGGCGTTTTGATTTCAAACGGACCGGGATCGCCGGAAGATGTGCCGGAAGTGGTTGAAACCATTAGAAACCTTATAGGAAAAGTTCCCATTTTCGGAATTTGTCTGGGACATCAACTGATTTCCCTGGCCTACGGTGCAAAAATATGTGAGATAAATCCGGGACATCGCGGAGGCAATCATCCTGTGAAGGAACTCAAGACAGGAAAAGTCTTCATCACAGCTCAAAATCATGGCTATGGAGTGGATAAAGAATCAGTGGAAGGCACTCCCCTCAATATCACTCATATAAATCTGCTTGACAATACCATTGAAGGACTCGAATGTGAAAAAGACAAGGTTGTTTCGGTGCAGTTCCATCCTGAAAGCGCGCCGGGACCCCAAGACACAATCTACCTGTTCGACAGATTTATCGAAATGCTCCCTGAATCAGAAAAAATTTAATCGAGAAACAAGCTCTAAGAAAATGCCTAAACGTAAAGACATAAAAAAAATAATGGTGATCGGTTCAGGTCCCATCGTAGTGGGTCAAGCAGCCGAATTTGACTATGCCGGAACCCAGGCATGCGTGGCTCTCAAAGAGGAAGGTTATGAAGTGGTTTTGGTAAACTCCAATCCGGCAACAATCATGACCGACACCCAGATTGCCCACAAAGTTTATATGGAACCCCTCACATTGGAATATGTTGCCAAAATTGTGAGATATGAACGTCCGGATGCTATTGTGCCCGGTCTGGGAGGCCAGACAGGACTTAATCTTGCAGTTCAGTTAGCCAAGAAGGGAGTTCTGGATGAATGTGGAGTGGAAATCTTAGGAACCTCTTTCGATAGTATTGAAAGAGCTGAAGACAGAGAAAAATTTAAAGAACTTTGTGAAGAGATCGGCGAGCCGGTTCTTCCCAGCGATGTAGCCGATTCTATAGAGAAAGGAGTAGAGATTGCAAAGAAAATAGGTTATCCAGTAATCCTTCGTCCGGCTTTCACTCTTGGAGGCACCGGCGGCGGTTTTGCTGATAATGAAGAGCAGCTGCGCGACATTATGAGAACGGCTTTGGATCTCTCCCCGGTTCATCAAGTGCTCGTTGAAAAAAGCATCAAAGGTTTCAAAGAGATAGAATTCGAAGTGATGAGGGATGCCAATGACACTGTAATCGCCATCTGTTCGATGGAAAACTTTGATCCTGTGGGTGTGCATACCGGCGACTCAATAGTGGTTGCCCCGGCCCAGACTCTCTCAAATAAGGAATACCAGCTTTTACGCGACAGTGCTTTGAAGCTTATCAGGGCCCTGAAGATTGAAGGGGGTTGCAATGTGCAGTTTGCCCTTGATCCTCTCTCATTCGATTATTATCTCATAGAGGTGAATCCGCGAGTGTCTCGTTCGTCAGCCCTCGCTTCCAAAGCATCAGGGTATCCGATTGCAAGAGTCAGCGCCAAAATTGCTGTAGGTCTGCATCTTGATGAAATTGATCTCGGCCACATTCCGGCAAGTTTCGAACCAACTCTTGACTATGTGGTGACCAAGATAGCTCGTTTCCCGTTTGATAAATTTGCCGATGCTTCCAATGAATTGGGCACTCAAATGAAAGCCACAGGAGAAGTGATGAGCATCGGCCGCACTTTCGAAGAATCTCTGCTCAAGGCCGTAAGATCACTTGAAACAGGCGTCTTCCACGTATATCATCCAAAATTCGACGATATGCCAACGGAGGAAATGCTTGAATATATAAAGACGCCGACAGATGACCGGATTTACGCCCTCGCAGAATTGCTGCACAGAAACGTTGACTCGGGCCATCTTTATAACAGGACAAAAATCGACATGTTCTTCCTGGATAAATTGAAAAATATTGTCGATCTTGAAAATAGAGTAAAGGAAGCTCCAAATGACAAGGAACTTCTTTTAGAAGCAAAGAAGACCGGATTCAGCGATAAATATATCGCCAGGCTATGGAATGTTGCCGAAGACGACGTTAGAAATCTCAGAAACAAATATGGGATTAAACCGGTCTATAAGATGATTGACTCATGTGGAGCTGAATTCCATTCCACCACAGATTATTTCTATTCTACCTACGAATCTGAAAATGAATCTAAAATATCCGACAAAAAGAAAATAGTGGTTCTCGGTTCCGGACCTATCCGAATAGGTCAGGGAGTGGAATTTGACTATTCCACTGTTCATGCAATCTGGGCAATCCGCGAGGCCGGATATGAAGCTATAGTCATTAACAATAACCCGGAGACAGTCTCCACCGATCATACCACAAGCGACAAACTTTACTTCGAACCCTTGACTGTAGAGGATGTAATGAATGTGCTTGATCATGAAAAACCGGACGGTGTCATAGTTTCTCTCGGAGGCCAGACTGCTATAAATCTTGCTGAAAAGCTTGCAGAATTGGGAGCTCCAATAATCGGCACCGATATTGAAGCTATCAGAAATGCCGAAGACCGCGGATGCTTCGAGGCTATAATGGAAAAACTTGACATCCCGAGACCCAAGGGAGTAGCTGTCACCACAATCGAGGAAGGAGTGAAAGCTGCAAATGATATAGGCTATCCCGTGTTGGTGCGTCCAAGCTTCGTTTTAGGCGGAAGAGCCATGCAGATTGTCAGCAACGAAGATCAGTTGCGTAAATATCTCCAGGAAGCTGTTGAAGTAAATGTCGATCACCCGGTGCTTGTAGACCATTATATCATGGGTAAAGAGTTGGAGGTGGATGCCGTTTGCGACGGAGAGGATGTTTTTGTCCCGGGAATCATGGAGCACGTTGAACACACCGGCGTTCACTCCGGCGACTCTATAAGCATTTATCCCACTTTCAGCGTCTCGCAAAAAGTTAAAGACACTATTCTCGATTACACTGTCAAATTAGGCAAGGAAATCGGTATAAAAGGCCTTTATAACATCCAGTTCATCGTCGATGAAAATGAAAAAGTCTACGTGATTGAGGTCAACCCCAGGTCTTCACGCACGGTTCCATTCATTTCAAAAGCCACCGGAGTGCCTTTGGCTCCTATAGCTACCCGGATAATGCTCGGCCATTCTTTGAAATCTCAAGGAATCAACGAGCTTTATCCTAAAGAGAAGAAACGTTGGTTTGTAAAGACTCCGGCTTTCTCTTTCTCAAAACTTAGAGGCATGGATTCATATCTATCTCCGGAAATGAAATCAACCGGAGAGGCCATCGGTTACGACCATTCTTTGAAGAGAGCCTTGTATAAATCACTTCAGGCAAGCGGAATGACCGTTTCCAACTATGGAACAATATTCGTGACTCTCGGCGGCAACGACAAACAAAGAGCCCTACCCCTCATAAAGAGATTCTATAAATTGGGATTCAATATCGAGGCTACAAAAGGCACTGCGGAATTCTTCCGTAAGAATGGCATAAGAACCAGACTGATGAAAAAACTAAGCGAAGGTAGCGACGAAATCATGAGATCTCTGCGTCAGGGCCATGTGAGTTATGTTATCAACACAATGGAATTAGGGGCAGATCATAAACGCCGCGATGGATATCATATTCGCAGGGCCGCGGTCGATAATAACATCACTGTCTTCACATCGCTGGAAACTGTTGAGGTGTTGCTGGATGTGCTTGAGGATATGACTATGAAGGTTTCAACAATTGATGAGGAATAATAGCCATATATATGAAATCGATCCGACAAACTTTGACCATTAAGGAGAACCGACAGGTGACGGATAAAACCTGGTATATGCGTCTTGCCGGAGATGTGTCGGCAATAACTGCACCGGGACAATTCGTTAATCTGCAAATCCCCGGCAAATATCTCCGACGTCCTATTTCCGTTCATCAGGCTATCGCCGGAGCCAAAGAAATCTCAATTCTTTATGATGTGGCCGGAGAAGGAACAGAAATATTGACAAAATTAGGGGAAGGCAGGAAACTTGATGTTTTGGTAGGCCTGGGTAACGGATTCTCCATTCCCGAGGAGATTGAGCATCCTCTTCTGCTTGGCGGCGGCATCGGTTGCGCCCCTCTTCTCCAATTGGGCATCGACCTTCTGATGGCCGGCAAAAAGCCTGTGGCAATCTTCGGATTCAACACGAAAAAGGATATTATTCCCATTTATAAAAGAATGTCGGAAATCGGTATTCCCTCCTACATCGCAACAGTTGATGGCTCTGCAGGCACAAAGGGATTTGTCACGGATGCTATTGCTGAAAAGAATATTCAATACGACTATTTCTATGGATGCGGCCCTACACCCATGCTGAAGGCATTGTGTGAATTGCCGACGCCGGGTCAGTTAAGTCTTGAATGCAGGATGGGTTGTGGTTTTGGCGTCTGCATGTGCTGCAGCCTGGAAACTGCAGGCGGTGTTAAAAGAATTTGTAAGGATGGCCCTGTCTTTGATAAAGAGGATCTGATATGGAAATGATGAAAGAAAAAAAGCCTGAGGTTAATTTAGGTGTAAAATTAGGAGAAATCAGCCTTCAAAATCCTGTTATTCCCGCCTCCGGATGTTTTGGATTCGGCTATGAGATGAACCAATACTATCCGATAGACATCCTGGGATCCATCTCAATAAAGGGCACCACCCTTCATCCGAGGTTCGGAAATCCTTTGCCCAGAGTGGCGGAATGTAACTCCGGTTTAATAAACAGCGTGGGCCTGCAAAATCCCGGCGTGGATGCGGTTATTGATAATGAACTTCCCCGACTACGTGAGGTTTTCCATCAACCGATTATTGCAAATATAAGTGGTTTTTCAATTGATGAATACGTGGAATGTTGCCGAAAGATGGATGTTCAGCAACAAGTTGAAATCATTGAACTGAATGTGAGCTGTCCCAATGTGCATGGCGGAGGCATTTCTTTCGGAACAGATTGCTCAACATTATCTTCCCTTGTAAAAGAGGTTAGGAAAGTCTGCAGTCGCCCTCTATACGTCAAACTATCGCCGAACGTGACCAACATCGTCTCCTTAGCCGAGGCGGCTCTGAATGCCGGGGCTGACGGTATCTGTCTTATCAACACTTTGTTGGGCATGAGAATAGATATAAAGACCCGTCGCCCGATAATCGCCAATATCATGGGAGGCTTTTCAGGTCCGGCTATTCTTCCCATAGCATTGAGGATGGTTTATCAGGTGAGACAGGCTTTCCCGGAAATACCGATAATCGGATGCGGAGGAGTTACTTCTGCCGCCGATCTTATAGAAATGATGCTGGCCGGGGCTAATGCCGTGGAAATCGGAGCGGCAAATCTGATAAATCCCTATGCCTGCAAAGATATTATTGATGAACTCCCCCTACTTCTTGAAAACCTTGGAGTGGAAAACATTTCTGATTTGAAATTAAATTGACATAAAAATGAAAGATGTTATAATCGCATGTGACTTCAGTTCGAAAGAAGAATGTCTGAAATTTTTAAAGCAATTTGAAAATCTTCAACATAAGCCTTTCTTGAAAATCGGCATGGAGCTCTTTTATGCTTCCGGACCGGAAATAGTGAGGGAACTTAAGAAACAGGGGTTCAAGATATTCCTCGACCTCAAGCTTCATGACATTCCAAACACAGTTAAAAAAGCGATGAAAGTGCTTTCCAATTTAGATGTCGATATGGTGAATGTTCATGCCTCAGGCACCATAGAAATGATGAAAGCGGCCAAGGAGGGTCTGACGCGTGAAGACGGAACAAGACCTCTGCTTATTGCCGTGACTCAGCTGACGTCCACCTCTGAGAAAGCCATGCAGGAACAACTCCTGATAAACTCTACAATCAATGACACTATTGTGAAATATGCCCGAAATGCCAAGGAAGCCGGACTCGACGGAGTCGTATGCTCTCCTTTGGAGGCCGGCATGGTCAAAGAAGCCTGCGGAAAGGATTTTCTGACCGTTACTCCGGGAATAAGATTTAAAGACTCATCCAAGGATGACCAGGTCAGAATAACGGATCCGGCCGGAGCACGAGAAATCGGCTCCGACTTCATTGTGGTGGGCAGACCCATAACAGCCGCTGAAAATCCGGTGGCGGCTTATGAGAGATGTCTCAAAGATTTTCTTGGTTAAGATTGAGGGAAATTTAAAATTAAAATCAAAAATTTATGAATATTGCGGAAGGACTTCTTAAGATAAAGGCTGTTTTTCTGAGTCCGGAAAAACCGTTCACATGGGCAAGCGGAATTAAAAGCCCTATATATTGCGACAATCGCCTTATACTCACATCACCCGAGGTTAGAAAAATAGTTGAGGAAGGGATTGCCCGAACTGTAAAAGAAAAATTTCCGGAAGCTGAGGTTTTAATGGGCACAAGCACAGCGGGAATTGCTCATGCAGCCATTGCAGCCTGGATACTCGACATGCCCATGGGCTATGTGAGAGGCGGGAATAAAGACCATGGCAGAGAAAACCGTATTGAAGGTCGCTTGGAAAAAGGACAGAAGGTAGTGGTTATCGAAGATCTCATCTCCACAGCCGGAAGCTGTATCGAAGTGGTTGAAGCTCTTCGCGAAGCCGGGGCTGACGTGCTCGGAGTCGTAAGCATTTTCACTTATGGCATGAAAAAAGGCCTCGAAAGGCTCAAGGAGGCTAATGTTGTCAATTATTCCCTTTGTGACTTCGACACTCTCTGCAAGGAAGCTGTGAAAGAAAAATATATCACAGAGCAGGAAGAGAAAAAATTGAAAAAATTCATGACAAATCCGTCTGATCCTTCCTGGATGGAGGCTTAACAAAATTCTAAAACTTACCGCTGAAAAATATTCAAATAATGAAACATCTTATAGATCCAACCGATCTTTCTAAAGAGGAACTGGAAGAAGTAATCGATCTGGCTCTCGATATAATTGAAAACCGAGAAAAATATTCTGAAAAATGCAAGGGTAAAAAACTTGCGACACTTTTCTATGAACCCTCCACACGAACACGACTCAGTTTCACAGCGGCAATGATGGAATTGGGAGGAAATGTTCTCGGATTTTCCGATGCCAAAAATTCCTCTGTTAGCAAAGGTGAAACTTGTGCCGACACGACAAAAGTGATAAATTGCTTTGCTGATATTATAGCAATGCGCCATTTCGAGGAAGGTGCTGCAACAGTCTCTGCAATGAATTCCAAAATTCCGGTGATTAATGCAGGCGACGGAAGCCACAGCCACCCTACTCAGACTCTCACCGACCTTTTGACCATTAAACGCGAAATTGGAAGATTTGACAATATCACCATAGGATTCTGCGGCGACCTTAAATTCGGAAGAACCGTTCATTCCCTTATTAAAGCCCTGTCAAGATATGAAGGCGTGAAAGTGGTTTTGATCGCACCTGAACAGCTTCGTCTGCCGGACTATATGAAACAGGAAGTCTGCGACATGAACGGAGTGCCTTTCATAGAGGTTGAATCCATGGAAGACGTCATCGGAGACCTCGACATATTATATATGACAAGAGTGCAAAAAGAGCGTTTCTTTGACGAAGATGAATATGACCGGGTAAAGGATTTCTTTGTCTTGAATAAAGAAAAATTAAAAAACGCACGGCCTGAAATGAGGATACTTCATCCTCTGCCCAGAGTCAATGAAATCAGCATTGATGTTGACGATGATCCTCGTGCCGCTTATTTCCGTCAGGTGGAAAACGGTAAATTCGTGAGGATGGCTCTCATTTGCAAGTTGCTTGAATGGGCCAAGGATCCTTCTAAAACCACAGAATTGGTTCCCAAGGATGCCGTAGCCTCAAAATTTAAATGCCGCAACAAGAGGTGCATATCGAATATGGAGACCGGAGTTGTAAGTTTGTTCCGGCCGTCCCACGACTGCTCCGGTGAATGGAGATGTGTGTATTGCGAATCCAAGCCTGTAGAAGAAGAAAAGTAATTTTAAATTGAGAGTAGGAGCAAGAGATTTCTCCGAATTGAATTTATTATGGAAATGACTTATACAAAGGCAATGCAGGAGCTTGACGCTATCGTTGCCAAAATGCAAAGTGAAAATTGTGATATCGATGCTCTTTCCGATTATACGAAAAGAGCTGCAGAATTAATTAAATTCTGTCGTGAAAAACTTTTCACAACCGACGAAGAAGTGAAAAAATGTATCGAAACTTTGAATAACAATCTTAAATAAAGAATCTTTACGATTCAAATGAGTTGACAGTTAAGCCTGATTAAATTATGCGAACTGTTAACTCATTCTCTGTAGTAGACACGTTTCACTCTGGGAGAAACCGAGGTTAAAATCTCATAAGGGATGGTTTGGAGGTTGTCGGCCAATCGTTGTAAAGAGACATTCTCCCCAAATATCTCGACAGTGTCTCCCTCCTTACATTCAATTTCGGAAACATCAATCATAGAGGCATCCATACATATATTTCCTATTGTGGGTGCCTCTTTTCCATTTATAAATACGTGTAAATTGCCATTGCCGAATCTTCGGTCGATTCCATCGGCATAGCCTATCGGCACCGTGGCAATTCTAGATTTTTTTGCAGCCAGCCCCTTTCGGCTGTATCCTACAGCTTCTCCTGCTTCAATTTCCCGGATACAGATTATGACCGAGCGTAAGGTTGCAACCACAGACAACGGCTTTTCTATTTCCTTAGGCAGCGTGTTAGCCCCATAAAGGCCTATGCCAAGCCTTACATAATCGTAATGATATTCCGGGAAACGGATAATGCCGGCTGAATTCAATATATGACGCTTTACGGAATATCCGAGCGTGGAAATTAATTCTGTCGACATTTTTTCAAACAATCCGATCTGTTTCAAGGTAAAAGAGTCCATGTCCATACAATCGGCTGTGGCAAGATGTGAGAAAACAGAGGCCACTTGTAGATTCTTATTTTCTTTCAGGATTAGTGATAATTCCGGCAATTCTTCCTCCATGAAACCCATCCGATGCATTCCGGTGTCTAATTTGATATGAACCGGATAATGCCTCTCCTTGTTTTTCTTGGCCTCTCCAATCAGCTCCTTCAGCATTTTCATTGAATAGACCACGGGCTCCAGCCTATTGCTGAATAATGCTTTGTAATTGGCTGATCGAGGATTCATGATCATCACCGGCATCGTGATTCCGTTTTTCCTGAGATCTATTCCTTCATCCAAAACCGCTACGGCAAGATAAGCCGCTCCCATGTCCTGAAGCGTCTTTGCTATCTCATAGCTTCCGACTCCATATCCAAAAGCCTTCACCATCGCTATAATTCCCGTCGCAGAGGGAACATGATGGCGGAAATAGTTGTAATTACGAATCATCGCATCGAGATTCACTTCAAGCACAGTTTCATGGTTCCGGGCTTCCAATTGCCTGAAAATATCCTTGAAGCCATATTCCGGAGCGCCTTTCAACAGAATTATCTCATTGAAAAAATCTGAAGCTGACTCATTTTTAAGGAATTCATTTTTATCTTCATAAAAAGCGGAACCCTCAGGGAAAAATCGGCTGTAACTTTTCATTGTCGGCCCGATTCCTATGAACCGGGAAATCCCGCTCTCCTTTATGATTTTCGATATGTTATGATATGTGGAATCAAGATTTTCCGTTTCATGAAGCAGATCGCTCATTATCAATGTCAGGCTTTGCCCCGGCATTTTCCTTCGCAAGGTGAAATCTATCGCCGGCTTCAACGAGGATAAATCGCTTGTGTAAGAATCGAGAATGACTGAGCATCCGTTAATCCCTTCCGAAACATTCATCCGGGTCTCTATCTTTGAAATTTTTGAAAACCTCTCTGAAATTTCTTCTGCAGTAAACCCTTCAAGAAGCATTATGGCCAAAACATTGACCATATTCTCCAAGTCAAAAATATTGTCATAGGGAATAAGAATGGAATGATTTTCCCCCTCCCATTTATAATTTAGCTGCCTTTTATCTTTTTGTCCCGTTTCCTCTATTTTAATAAACAAAGGGGCGTTTTCATCTTTTAATGACCATCCGATCATTTTCTTCCCGGTTTCATATTTCTTTAAAACACTGGAAATCAATCTATCGTCTACCGGGTAGACAATAGCTTTCACCTTGTCTGAAGAGGCCATCAAAGCCTTCTCCTCAGCTTTTTCTTCTATCGATAAGAAACCTTCCGCATGAGCATCTCCGATATTTGTGAAGACCACGATGTCTGGATTCACGATATCGGAAAGATTCTTCATTTCCCCTTTTTTTGAAATTCCGGCCTCTATTATTGCTAACTCTGTCGACTCAGGTATAGCCCACAATGAAAGTGGCACCCCTATTTTTGAATTATAACTCCTGGGCGACCTTGAGATCTTCCTGAGGGGTTCCATAGCCTGAAAAGAAATCTCCTTTACAGTGGTTTTCCCCCGGCTGCCGATAATAGCTATCACCTTTTCTGCATTATCCCGATGCAGGCTTCCTATTGATGACAAAGCTTTAAGGGAATCTTCAACCTGCACCAGGTTGACATCATCTTTATCCTTAAAATTTTCAGGTATCTTTTCCACCACAAAGTTTCTGACTCCCGCATCATATAACTCAGGCAGGAATTTATGTCCGTCGTTTCCATTGGGAGTGGAGATGGCAAAAAATAAAGTTTCTTCCGGAGTGAATGTATTTCTTGAATCAGTAAGCAATGTTGTTATTTCTTTGACTTCGCCAGCCTTTTTTATTTGAAATATCTCTACTCCCTTTTCTTTCAGATTATCAACTATATCCCTAAAATTCATGCCATCATTACAATTTATTGAGGCAAAATTAATGATAATTTCACTATTTGTGGCTTTCTATTTTAAATTCTTGCCGCCTGTTATTAAATTAGAACTCTCTATTTTTCAATAAAAACTAAAAAAAATTTCAACTGCTCAAAATACCTAAAACTAATTTGCTTAAATTTGCATTATGAAAATATTTGCATCTGACGTTATAAGAGAAATAGACCGAGCCACATGTGAGGCTCAAGAAATAAAATCTATTGATTTGATGGAGAGGGCGGCTTCGGCATTATGCTGCGAGATTGTTTCCAGATTTAATCCCTCCAAAAGAATTGTGGTTATGGCAGGCCCCGGGAATAACGGCGGCGATGCCTTGGCTGTGGCCAGAATGTTGTTTGAACAGGGCTACCGTAAGATTGAGGTTTTCCTCTTCAACGTGATGGGAAAACTTAGCCATGACTGCAATGAAGAAAAAGAAATGCTTGAAAAGATCGGCGGGATTGATTTCACTGAAGTCAAAAAAGATTTCCAGCCCCCCTATCTCGGCCCGGATGATATTGTCATCGACGGTCTGTTCGGGAGTGGTCTGAAAGGTCCTTTGCAAAAAGGATTCCTGACTTTGGTGAGATATATCAATGAGTCGGGCGCCTTCATTGTTTCTATCGACATTCCTTCCGGATTATCCGGGGAATGGAATGACAATGTCAGCCGAAGAGACATGATTCACGCAAATCTGACCCTCACGTTTCAATTTCCCCGCCTCTCCTTTTTCTTTGAGGAGAATGAAGACGTTATAGGCGAATGGAAGGTCTTGGATATAGATCTCGACCAGGCCACAATAAAAGAGATGCCCGTAGATTTTATGCTCGTAGAGAGCAGGAATGTCAGGCCATTGATTAAACATCGGAAAAAATTCACTGTCAAAAGAGATTATGGGTCAGCTTTAATATTTGCAGGAAGTGCCGGAATGTCCGGTGCATCTGTCTTGGCTGCAAGGGGCTGCCTGCGAAGCGGAGCCGGACTGGTGACCGTGCATGGTGCGAAGACATCCATGCAGATTATCCAGACCGCATTGCCGGAAGCTATGTTTGAACCCGACAGAAATGAAAATTATGTAACCGATATGAGTGTTCACCACAATCATCAGGCTATAGCTGTCGGACCCGGGTTAGGAACAAATGAAAAGACCATCGACGCTCTGGAACAACTCCTTAAAATTTATAAAAACCCGTTGATTCTCGATGCTGACGCTCTTAACTGCATAGCTCAAAGGCCCCACATGCTGAGTCTGATTCCCTCTCAATCCATAATCACTCCACATATCGGGGAATTCGACAGGCTTTTCGGGGAATCGGCCGGTAATGAGGAAAGACTTAGGAAGGCTATCGACATGGCCAAATATTATAATATTATTATAGTGTTGAAAGGTCATTACACCGCTACTATCCGACCCACGGGAAGAGTCTATTTCAATTCCACGGGCAATCCCGGAATGGCCACTCCCGGCTCCGGCGACGTGCTGACAGGAGTCATAACAGCTTTCCTGGCTCAAGGATTCCGACCCGAGCAAGCCGCAACGATAGGAGTTTTCATTCATGGTCTCGCCGGAGATCTCGCCACTGAAAAATGGGGTGAATTCGGAGTCTTGTCGTCTGAAATCGCTGATAACTGTGCCCTGGCAATCAAAAATATAATTGATAAGAAATAACGGCTTTATGAAAAAAATAATAATCACGTCTTTATTAACATTATTCGGTCTGTTGCCATCTTTCTCACAGCAGACCCGGATTTTAAGCGCAGACAAGCAAAATGATTACGGTCTCGTATATTCTCTGCCTCTGACAGCCTTTGAAATTGAAATAGTGGCTCTCAAGGAAACTAAAATTGCAGGACCCTACTATCAATTTGCAAATAAAATTATTTCTGACGCCAATGTTATAAAGAAAGACGAGGTAAATTGGATTATCGAAGAAGTCAGAATAACGCCTTATGGAGTGGCTGACGGGGATAACCGTTATGTGATGCAATTGAAACCGGGCGCCACAACATATATCGGCGTTGCGGAAGACGGCATGCTTTTGTCTGTCAATACGAAAACCTCGGTTGAGAAACCAAAACCGTTGAAAATCACCGAAGTGGAGGGAAATCCCACAACCGGTAAGGAATATCTTGAATATGTAGATGAAGATTTCATTTCAGCCGGGTCAGGTTTAAGACAATCGCAGTTGCTTGGAGAGGAACTGCTTGAAATACGCGATTCCAGAAAAGCCCTGTCACGCGGCACTGCCGAAACTATGCCAACCGACGGACGCCAGCTTGAGCTTATGCTTGCTTCTCTTGAAAAACAGGAAAAAGCTCTCACTCAGGCTTTCACAGGCAATTCTTGGAAAGAAAGAGTGGTAAGGAAATATTCCTTTATGCCCGATGAAGAAGGTTCGTTTGTGCTCTGCCGTTTGAGCGATTTCAACGGACTCGTGGATGCGGATGATTATTCCGGCGACCCGGTTTATGTGACGGTTAAGCTCCTTGAGGAACCTAAGGTTCCTGTTGATGCCAAAGGTGAGGAAAAGAAATTGCCGAAAGATGGAGTGGTCTATTGTATTCCCGGCACAGCTGAATTAGCCCTCAATTTCGGAGGCAAGGTGATTTATTCAAAGAACTATCCCATGAGCCAGTTCGGCATTACATTCGCATTGAATCCTTCTATCTTTACAGACAAGAAGGAACCCTCTTATGCCATTTTCAATCCCACTACGGGGGCGTTGGAAGAAGTAGGTGTTGTAAAATAACCGCTCATGCCTGAACAGTCTTCTCTTTTTAATGCCAATGACATCCCTATGGGGATACCTTTGAGTCATTTCACGGCAGCCATTACTCATGTGGTAAATACATCCCGGGAACTGACCGGCGCTTGGGTGATGGCGGAATTGAGCGATGTCAGAATTGCCGGCGGCCACTGCTATATGGAATTGATTGAGAAAAATGATGCCGGAACAACCATAGCTAAACTTAGAGCCACAATATGGCAATCTAATTTCAACAATATCCGTAGAAAATTTTTTCAGGCAACTCAAAAAGATATAGTCACCGGATTGAAAGTTCTCATACGCGGAAGCGTCTCACATCATTCCGTGTATGGACTCTCTTTCAATATCACGGATATCGACCCTTCCTACACCTTAGGAGATATGGAGAGGGTGAGAAGGGAGATTCTTCAACGTCTGGCCAAGGAACAGGTGATAAACCTCAATAAAAACCGGATTCTGCCCCCGACACCTCAAAGAATTGCCGTAATTTCAGCGAAAGGAGCTGCCGGATATGGCGATTTCATGAATCAGCTCATAGGGAATCAGGATGGTTTCGTATTTTATCCTTGCCTTTTCCCCTGTGTGATGCAAGGCGACAGAGTCTCGGCTTCAATAAGAGAGGCTTTAGAATTGATAGAATCCACTATCGATCTTTGGGACTGTGTGGTAATAATTCGCGGAGGAGGTGCCACTACGGATATGAATGGTTTTGACGACTATGACCTTGCTTATGCTATTGCCACCTTCCCTTTGCCGGTAATAGTTGGCATCGGCCATGAAAGAGACCGCAATGTGCTTGATGAAATAGCCCACACAAGCGTTAAAACGCCCACAGCCGTAGCCGCCTTTTTTATTGACAGACTACGCATGGCTTATGACGCTGTGATTTCAATGGCAGATAGAATAAGACAAACCGCTGTCGACAAATTAAGGGGCGAAGATAGAAGGCTCGCCACTATAGAAAGCCTGGTGCCTCAGTGGGCTTTAAGAAGATTGTCTGAAAATAAATCCAAATTGCAGGAACTGAGCGGGAGGCTCCCTCTTTTAGTGTCAGGTAGAATCGGCAAAGAGAATATGAAGCTTACCGGCCGGTGGGAAATGATAGCTTCCCTATCTTCGACCCACATTTCAAGAGGAACCCAGAGAATTAATAATTACGAACAACTCCTGAAAGTTTTAGATCCCTCTAACACGCTTAAGAGAGGGTATTCTATCACTCGAGTTGACGGTAAATCGGTGAAAAATGCTGATAACCTGAGTCCCGGCACATTGTTGACAACAAAATTTTACAACGGAGAAATAAAAAGTAGAGTTGAAAAGTAAAATTTATGCGATTTTATTTGGATACAACGGGATTTGTCATTAACTTTGCACCGCGATTGAGGGAAGAGAACAAACGGAAACGACGCCTCTCCTTGACAAGAGCAAAAGAAATGCTTCAGTAGCTCAGTTGGTTAGAGCACCTGACTGTTAATCAGGGGGTCGTTGGTTCAAGCCCATCCTGAAGCGCCAGGCAGACAAGAGAGTCTGTAAAGACCAAAAAAATATTGAAATGCTTCAGTAGCTCAGTTGGTTAGAGCACCTGACTGTTAATCAGGGGGTCGTTGG
>JAFLTV010000041.1 GCA_022509105.1 Muribaculaceae bacterium
CAGGTTCTCCTGACTCAACAGAACTTTCAACCGGTATCTCTGAAGCGCTTGTAAACACTGCCTTCGGTATCGCAACCGGTGCTTTCGCGGTTATTTCTTATAACTTCTTCACCAATAAGATCGACAACCTTACTTACGCTATCGACGAAATCGGTTTCTCAATCGTAGCTACATTTGCCGCAACTCACAATTAATTCTGCGTCACAACTTGATTTAAAAACCGAAAAAATCAATAGAGTAATATGGGAAGAGTAAAAATAGCAAAGAAAAGCACATTCATCGACATGACGGCGATGAGTGACGTGACCGTGCTGCTCCTTACCTTCTTCATGTTGACTTCGACCTTCCTTCAGAAAGAACCTACCACAGTTATCACTCCCCCGTCGGTGTCTACCGAAAAAGTTCAGGAGACTAACTTCGTGCAGGTGCTTGTGAGCCCGGAAGGAAAGATTTGGCTTACCATGAACAACGACACCTCCACAGTCTGGAGTAACGAAAAGATGAGAGGTGCTGTGTTGGAAAAGGTGGCTTCTATCTACAACGAAACACATAAGAGCAAACCTGTGAACTTTACACCGGAGCAGGTGGCCACATTCAGCAAACTCGGTTCCTTTGGAGTGCCTTTGGCTCAGATGGGTGAATTCCTGAATCTTGCCAATGAACCCGAAGGAATGACGAAAATGGACAAATGGCTTGAAGGAGAAGACGGGAATCCTAACCATATAACCGGAATTCCTATCCAATGGAATTCCAACCCGGACAACCCGACTGAATTCCAGATGTGGATTAAGGCAATGCGTCAAACCGAAAACGAAAACTTGGCTCAAGCCATAAAAGACGGAACGGGAGTCGCAATCAAAGCCGACCAAAACACTTCGTTTGATATAATCCACATGGTAATGGACAATCTTCAGACTATCAAGCAGAATAAATTCACGTTTTTGACAGCATTAAAAGCAGGAGAATAAGTTATGGCAGAAGTTCAAGAAAAATCTGGTGGCGACGGCAAAAAAGGCGCACAGAAAAAAATGCACATCCGCGTGGACTTTACGCCGATGGTAGACATGAACATGTTGCTTATCACATTCTTCATGCTTTGTACCACGATGATTAAGTCTCAGACGTTGACTATTGCGCTTCCATCAAATGAGAAGGTGGAAAACCAGGAAAACATGTCGCAAGCTTCTGCCGATGATGCAGTGACTATCATTGTTGACGCCAAGCGTAAGCCGGGCACAGCAGAAGTAGACAGCGTTAATGGTAATGTAGTTAATGAAGTTTATTATTATTTTGGCAAACCGGGCGGTGACCAGGGTATGTTTGGTGCAGGCGGTGAGATCATCGCTGCAAACAACAATCTCCAGAAATCGGAATTCCTCACAGATGAAGTGAATGCAACCGGTGATAAATCAGCAAGAGGCATCCGCCAGATTATTCAACAAAGGAATAAGGAAGTGCTCGCTGAAATTGCTAAGATAAAAGAAAAATATCAAAATGGTGGTTTCGGTAGCCTTGAAACTAAAGAAGAACGTGAAAAAGCACAGGAACTTTACGATCAGGCCGCTTCCGAAATACGTAAAAACGAGAACCTGAAAAAACCTGTAGTCATCATCAAGTCTACTCCTCAGGCTTCCTTCGGCAGCCTCGTGGAAATCCTCGATGAAATGCAGATTAATTCAATCTCAAAATACCAGATTGATAATATGACTCGCGTTGACTCAGTTATGTTGCTTGAATATCAAAAATCCCATCCCGGGAATTGATGAGTAGATTTATTAACCCTTAAGCAGAAAAGAAATGGCTAAAAGAAATGTAGATCTAACATCACAGGAATGGCGTGATTTAGTATTCGCTGATAAGAATAAGGATTTTGGAGCTTATGAAATCCGCCGGCAGAGCGACCGCCGCCATAATATGGCTGTGTTGTTCACAGTTGTAGGCCTTATCATAGTCTTCATTCTTATCCTTGCATATTCAAAATATTCAGACTATAGAGCAGAACAGGAACAACTCGCTCTTCAGGAACAAAGGGAGAAGATGGCATCGGCTGAATTGCTTCAGCAGGAAGAAGAACCCGAACCCGAACCCGAACCCGAAGAACAGAAAATGGAGATGGAGATTCCTCAGGTTCCTGAAGAAGTTCTCGCAACAGTACAGGTGACCCAGATCGCCATCGTAGATGCCGATAAGGTTAAAAATGAAATTATGGACATGGAAGAACAGAAGGAAGACAACACCGCTCGTGGTGTAGTCAACCAGGAAGGTTCAGACGATGTTGATAAATTCAAGGAAGTAAAAGAGCAAGTTGTAGTTAAAGAACCGGAACCACCGGCCCCCGTGGTTGAGAAACCGAAAGTGGATGAAATCTTCGTAGCGGTTGAACAGCCGGCCGAATTCCCCGGAGGACAGGCAGCCATGATGAAATGGCTCAGCAGCAATATCCGTTATCCGGAAGCTGCACAGCAGAATGAAATCCAAGGCCGCGTAGTTGTTAAATTCGTGGTTGAAAAAGACGGTTCTGTTTCTCAGGTGCAAGTGGTTAAAGGTATTGACAAAGACCTCGACCGTGAAGCCATAAGAGTGGTTCAGAAAATGCCGAAATGGCAGCCGGGTAAAAACAATGGTGTAGCCGTTCGTTCTTACTTCAACCTCCCGGTCACCTTCAAACTCCAGACTCAGTAATATTTAGCTGATCAATAGAAAGAATGGTGTTTCATTCAGATATGAAACACCATTTTTTATCTCTTTCTCTTTTTATTTGCATTAAAGGAATAAAAAGTGTAATTTTAACTGAAATTTTCTGAACATACATCCAATCTAATTGTTAATAAAATAAACAATAAACATATCAAAGTTATGGAAAGAAATGACAATATGAATAACCTGCCAAAAGGAGGCCGAATGGTGTTTGCCATATTTATGATAATTGTATATCTGGCAGTTGGCCTGCTCTTCATTTTTGATGTTTTCAACATCGACAATGTAGCAGTCAGTGCAAGTGTAGGAGGCGTCCTTTGTGCTTATGGCGTTTTTAGAGGTTATCGTCTCTATAAAGGCATGAATTAAATTAAGCCGCTTATGAAAAACTCCTCAACAGTCAAAACAGCCTTTTATTCATTGGCTGCTTTTGCTTTAATTAGCTCGGCTTCTTGCACTCCTATCAAAAAAGGGGAATATGCTTCCGGAAGCGCCACAATCTTTTGTGACGAAGGATTCAGGAATATTCTCGACGAAGAGATAGAAGTCTTTGAATACACATATCCGCAGTCTTCTATTATTCCGTTTTATGTAAGCGAGCAAGAAGCTATGGACACTCTCCTGGCCGACGGCACAAACTCCATAATCGTCACTAAGGAATTGACCAAGGAGCAGATTCAGTTCATGCGTTCCAAATATAAACGAGTAGTAAGGCAACAGCCGATAGCTGTCGATGCAGTAGCTCTCATCATCAATAAAGACAATCCTGTGGATGCACTCTCCATGAATGAAATCAGCGACATCTTAAACGGAAAGATTTCAAAATGGAATCAGCTTGCCGGCAACGACACCACAGCCATTAAACTCGTTTTTGATAATGCCGGCTCTTCCACGGTGAGCTTCTTGCGCGACAAGTTCCTGCCCGAGGGGAAGACAATTTCAGAAGTGACCAATTCTTTCGCACAAAAGAGCAATGCCGATGTTTTTGATGTTGTGAAAACAGATAAAAATGCTTTGGGCATAATCAGTGTTAGCTGGCTCGGCGAAGATCTCAGCATCGCCAAGAAAGTGCCTATGGAGCAACGAATGGCAGACTATGAGAATCAGAACGACACTATCAATACGGCTCTCACAACTGAAGTAAAAATCCTTAAAGTGTCTAACCCGAATGAAGACAATGATTTCAGCGCGGTTGCCTATGCGCCTTACCAGAAATATATCTTCACGGGAGAATATCCTCTCGTAAGGAAGATATTCATGGTGTCGACCGCAAGCAATTCAACGGTTATGCATAGTTTCTATGTGTTCATGACAGGCTTTGTAGGACAAAAGATAATCGGAAAGACAGGAATACTGCCTTATACAAACAATCCGCGAGTAATCCAGCTACTTTAGACGGCTGCTCGATGATATAAGGCCTTAAATCATAATCCATATAATCACTAAACCCCGTTGGCTCATTGACCCACGGGGTTTATATCTTTTTTAAATGTTTGTTGTCAGGTTTCTTATTTGTTTGTCATTATATGAAGCACGAGTCTGTCGGTGGCCTGCATTGCCTCGCGACCGATTGAAGTGAGATTATGAATCGAACGGTCGACATCGTCACAGATTATTCCTTCAGCTTCCGTGACACACTTTGAATCCATCGCCAACATTGCAGACATCAAGGCTGTGCCCACTCCGGAAGATATCTTCAAGGAACAAGAGGGTTTGGCTCCGTCGCAAATCATTCCCGTGATATTTGCGATCATATTCTTGACGGCAGCACAAATCTCATCATATCCTCCTCCCATTAGATAGACGATACCGCTTGAAGCACCTGTTGAAGCCACGACACAACCGCATAAGGCTGAAAGACGACCGAGGCTTTGTTTTATATAGATGCTTGTCAGATGGCTCAATATCAGAGCTCTTGCCAATTGCTCTTCATTAGCGTTAATATCCTCAGCATAGCTCACCACCGGCATTGTGGCGCAAATGCCCTGGTTACCGCTTCCGGAATTCGACATCACGGCAATCTGGGCACCTCCCATCCTGGCATCACATGCTGCGGAAGTATAGCTGATTATATGAGCCAACGTTGAATCTCCAAAAAGCTCCACTCCCTTATTTTTCATTGTATAGCCAAGAGAGTGACCATAATTATTTTCCAAGGCGAGTTCGGCTGCAGCCTTATTCAACCGCTTAGCCTCCAATATGAATTTAATCTCTTCAAACGGGGCTGTGGTTGCGAATTCATAGACGGAGGCCATATCCAATTTCGGATCTCCCGGGTTTTCCGTAGCCGGTTTCCCCTCCTCGGAAGAGTCGGTTTTATTCAATAAAACATCTCCGTTTTTCTCGAGGAAGATAAAGTTTGTGTGAGACCCTGAAATGATTGCCTTTGTGTGACTATCCTTTGAATTGCAATCAACTTCTATATAAAGCACGGAAGGAGCATCAGAAAAATGCCTGATATTTATTCTTCCCTCATCAATGTAAGCCTTACCGGATTTTACATTTTCTTCATTTACATCTTTCAAGACTTCGAGACCATATTCGGATTTTCCGACAAGGGCACCCATAGCTATGGCAATCGGCAAACCTATCATACCTGTGCCAGGTATGCCTACGCCCATGGCGTTCTTCAGCATATTGCCGCTTAAAGCTACATTTATTTCTGCCGGCAAAACTCCCAACAATTCCGTCGCCTTCGCCACACATAAAGCAACAGCCGCAGGTTCAGTACACCCCACAGCCGGGACAACCTCTCTTTTTATTAATGATATGATCTCTTCGCGTGTTTCTTTATTCATGGTATCTTATTTCTTTTTTTTTCTAAATTTCAATCAATGGTCAGATTTAATAATTTCAATCAAAAGGCAGGCTGTCTTTTGTCATCCTTTCTATTCTCTTATTGTTCCAACATCTTCTGCAAACTGCCATATATCTGTCGTTTCCTCCAATCTCAACCTGAGCTCCCTCGGTGATTATGTTTCCTTTGCCGTCTATTCTTGCGTTTACAATCGTTTTACCTCCGCAGGAACAGGTTGATTTCACTTCATCGATTGAATCAGCGAGTTCGAATAGGCGTCGCGAGCCTTCAAAAAGATTTGTCTGGAAGTCTGTGCGAAGGCCGTAACATATAATGTTGCATCCGAAATCATCAACTATCCGGGCCAGCTGCTCCACTTGCACGGGAGTCAGAAACTGGGCTTCATCCACAAGTATCCACTCCGGGAGCATAGCTTCCGACAGATGCATGTTTGAGATTTCATTATAAATATCCGTGTCGGAATATATCCAGCGGCAATCTCTTTCTATGCCTATTCGGCTTCTTATCACACTCTTCCCTTCGCGTGTGTCGGTAGCCGGCTTATAACATAGATAGGGAATCCCTTTCTCTTCAAAATTATATGCATTGGTCAGCAATAGAGCTGTCTTTGCCGACCCCATTGTGCCATACCGGAAATATAGTTTCCCTCGATTTTTCATTCTTTTATTCTGTAAACGAAAAAACGCAGTTCTTTCTTTTTCTGTAAAGTTACATTTTTTTTTGAAATTATGTTACTAAAATTTAAATAACGACTCAACCTTTAAGGGCTCCTTGCGTTTAAACTATATAATCACAAAGATTATTAAAACCATCAAAATCGCCCGAATATGAAAATCCAAGATACAATCTCCGTTAACCCCGGAAAAACAGCTTTAGGACATACTGAAGACTATACTTCCGCAATCTTTAGAACCCAAGTGGTTAATAAAGAGGCTGCATCACATAAAATTGATTTAGTTTCTTTCCTGTTTCCTTCCACCGCAGCCGGATTTACAGGACTTAAAAATTATGCACTCCCTTTGAGAGCTCTTTTCGCCACAATTCTCATTGTTGCCGGGCTATCCTCTATGGCAACCTTAGGTGGATTCCATGCCATGGGATTGGGAATTGTTGAAATAGTTTTCGGAGGATTGCTTGCTATAGGAGTTCTCACTCGCCCCGTGATGTTCGGTGCCGCTATCTTTTTTGCAATCTATTCAGCCCTTTCAGTCAGAACCGGTCACGCAGATATCTCTTCACTGTCTCTGATGTTCGGATGTTTTATTTTCTCGGCAATGGGCAGCGGAAAATATTCTGTTGATCTGCTTCTAAGAAAAAGCGTGAAAAAAGCAATAAAGCATTCCAAAATTAAAAAAGCGAATAGCGCAATGGGTTATAAGGCGTTGCATTATGCCAAATAACTTTTTAGATCGGCTAAAACCTCAACTCCTTCAATAAAATCAATTTCGTCAACTTAAAAAATTTCATATCATGGCTGATAATCCTACCCCCAACAACAACAGAAAACTCTGGATCTGGATTGGAGTTATTGTTGCTCTTGCAATAATCGGAATCATTATCTGGAGGATGATTGCAGTTCCGGATTAGTATTCCCAAAATATCAAGATTTAAGAAGAACCCTTAAACTATCAGAATATTATAATAGTCATATTTTAAAGGGCTTGATAAAACATACTGCTGTTTCAGGAAAAGTTCTTGAAACGGCTTTTTTTCACTTTCTATCCCCTTTTCCTATTCAAATGGATTTTTTTATTTAAATTTGAATTAAATTAGTTTTCCATTTTTAGAAAATCTCGAATGAAACCATTATGGTAAACTAAAAGAGCAGATTCTATATTATGGGATACGTGGTCTTATAAATACTAAAACAGAGCATTATGAAAAAATTGATTTTTGCAATTCTCAGTATCGCAATTCTTCTTCCGACCGCCTCTATGGATGCAAAATCCAAACTTGAAAAAGCCAGAGAAAAAGCTTTGAAAGAAAGAACCAAAGAATTAAAGAAAGGCGGTTGGGAACCTGTGGGAACAAAGACCTTGGAACTTTGTCTTGAAGAACACTTTGCAAAACTTAATGACCTGGGTGAAGACGGCCATGAAGTTGTGGGAATCTCAAATAAAAGCAAATCCAAAAATGTAGGGGTGCAGACAGCTCTTAACAATGCAGTCATAACCTATGCTCAAGAAGCGGGCAGCACTCTCAAAGGGCGTGTGATTTCCGACATCAACTCCAACGGAGTGGATCCGGCAGGTGAATTTGAAAATTTTTATGCCGCTTACGAGCGCCTCGTGGAAAAAGAGATAAAAGGGGAACTCAGGCCCTCTTTCACAATTCTAAAGACAAACAAAGATGGCACTGTTGAAGTCCGCACTTTCTTCATAGTAGAAGAGGGCCAGGCTCGTCTTGCTCGTCAACGTGCTCTTGAAAATGCAATGAAAGAGAGCGAACTCGCTGCAAAACATGCCGATCAACTCTCCGACTTCGTGAGACGCGGTTTTGAAGAATAACATTGATTCTCAGTGAGGTTTTAACTTTTTTCTTAAATGAAAAAATTCGCTTTTCTCCTTTTAGCTTGCGGCTATTCTGTTGTGGGTTTCGCTCAAAACGACAATTCCGGACAGAATAGTCTGCAATCTTTCGCGGAATTCCGAAACAGCATTTTAAATAATTACAGCAGCTTCCGCCAAAGAATCCTTGACCAGTATGCCGATTTTCTAAATGGAGAATGGCATGAGTATGAAAGTCTTGAAGGACTGACACGCAATGAAACTCCGAAACCTTATAATCCTCCGATTGTCAATCTCCCCAAACCGGAAGAAAAACCGCAACCCAAACCCGAAGTGAAGCCGGAACCCAAACCTCAGCCTGAGCAAAAGCCAGAGGTGAAACCGGAACCAAAACCTCAGCCTGAGCAAAAGCCAGAGGTGAAACCGGAACCCAAACCTCAGCCTGAGCAAAAGCCCGAGGTGAAACCGGAACCCAAACCTCAGCCTGAGCAAAAGCCCGAGGTGAAGCCCCAACCTCAACCGGAAGAAAAACCGATGGTCAAACCTCAGCACCCGACAAAAAAAGGCTTTAATTTCTCATTCTATAATATTCCCCTTGCTTTAGTGGATGTGGATTTCAATATAGCCTCAAATCTATCGTCGCCGGCCGAGTTCTCCCAAAACTGGAAGGATCTCGAGGCAAAGAAGATTGGGGAGAAAATGATGCCTTCCATAAAAAAGACTGTCAAGGAGCTTGGATTAAACGACTATCTCACTTATAAATTCCTTGAAAGCTATGTGAATTCCAAATTCCCCGCTGTGAGGGAATCCTCAAGAATGGCTCTCCTTCATTATCTTCTCGTAAATCTTGAATATGACGCCAGAATAGCTCTTTCCACCTCGGGGACACCTCTTTTGCTAATGCCTTTCAAACAGACTGTCTATGGAAGGTCATATCTGATGATGAATAATCAGAGATATTATCTTTTCCCGCCTGAGGGTTACGACCTCAATAAGCTTGTTTCCGAAAGGATAATGACATGCCAGATGCCTTCCGATGCCGATCTCGGCAATAATTTCGATTTGGTTTTAGGCGAGCTTAATATTCCGGTCAAACCGAAAAATTTTGACCTTGAATACGGGCCCTTACACCTGAGCGGAGAATTAAACGAGAATCTTATGCCGATCCTCTATCGTTATCCTCAGATGCCGATTGAAGATTACGCCAAATCGAATATTCAGCCGCAATTGAGAAAACAGCTCGTGGCTCAGATTCAAAATCAGTTGGCCGGGCTTTCAGGTGATGATGATGTGGAGGCTTTGCTGCATTTCACCCAGAATGCTTTCCAATATGCCACAGATGACAGCTACCACGGATTTGAAAAGCCTTATTTCGTTGAGGAGACTCTTTTCTATCCGAAAAACGACTGTGAAGACAGGGCTATATTTTACACCTATTTCCTTCACAATGCTTTAGGAAGAGAGACCCAACTGGTTTCTTTCCCGGGACATGAAGCCGCCACAGTAGTCTTAAAACAACCTAAAAACGGCGTTTACTACAGGTTTAACGGTAAAGATTATTATATTTCTGATCCCACTTACATCGGAGCTTCCACCGGGATGGTGATGCCTTCTTTTGTAAATGTTGTGCCGGAAGTTGATTACACTTATAAATGAAATTTAAAGTTGAAGCGACAGCTCCTGATTCCAACGCAAGAGCCGGTGAAATAACAACCGACCATGGAGTCATCCCCACTCCGATCTTTATGCCTGTAGGCACTGTGGGGAGTGTGAAAGCTGTCACCCAAAAAGAGCTGAAAGAGGATATTGATGCCAAAATCATTCTTGGCAACACATATCATCTTTATCTGCGTCCCGGACTTGATATTCTTCATAAGGCCGGAGGGTTGCATGAGTTTATCGGATGGGATCGCCCAATTCTCACTGATTCAGGTGGATTTCAAGTGTTTTCACTCGCCTCATGCAGAAAGCTTACTGACGAAGGAGCAATGTTCCAAAGCCATATCGACGGTTCCAGACACATGTTCACTCCGGAGAATGTGGTTGACACCCAGAGAATAATCGGCTCCGACATCATGATGGCTCTCGATGAGTGTACGCCGGGCACTGCAGATTATGCCTATGCCAGGAAATCTCTCGATCTGACAAAAAGCTGGCTTGAAAGAGGATGGAGACATTTTAATGAAACCGAACCCCTTTATGGTCATTCCCAGGCCTTTTTCCCAATCGTGCAAGGTTGCGTATATCCCGAACTTAGAAAGGAAGCTGCGCTCCATATCGCTTCACTTGATGCTCCCGGAAACGCCATCGGGGGCCTGGCTGTGGGCGAACCGGCCGAAACAATGTATGAAATGATCGAGATTGTAAATGATATTCTGCCCTCCGACAAGCCACGATATCTGATGGGCGTCGGGACGCCGGCCAATATCCTTGAAGCGATTGACAGGGGTGTCGACATGATGGACTGTGTGATGCCGACTCGAAACGGTCGTAACGGCATGCTCTTCACTGCAAACGGCATAATGAACATGAAAAATAAAAAATGGGCCGATGACTTCTCTCCCCTCGATCCGGAGGGTTCAACATGGGTTGACCGGCATTTTTCCAAAGCCTATGTCAGGCATCTCTTCGTGAGCGGTGAAATTTTAGCCATGCAGATTGCTTCAATCCATAATCTGGGCTTTTATCTCCGTCTGGTGGAAGAGGCAAGGAAACATATTTTACAAGGAGATTTCAAAGATTGGAAGACCGAAATGGTCATTCGTGTCACTCATAGATTGTAGAGGGCTTATATTTCAATGGATTTTTTAAAGAAATTATTCGATAAACTTCCTAAAAAACCGAAAAATTCTGAAGAAGAAGATTCCGGACAGCTCGATTTGGCACAAAAAATTGAAAAAATCAAAAAAGCAAGGGAAATTGTCGAGAATGCAGAGGAATTCGAAGAAATCTCGGATATAGGTGCCGACGAGGTGAAACAAGATGTCTCGGTCTTAAAAGTGGCTGAGAAACCCCGGAAATGGAGAATGTCGAATCCTTTTAAGCTTTATCTTATCGACATTTATATCCTTAAGAAATTTCTCGGCACTTTCTTCCTTGCCACAATTCTTTTTCTTGCCATTATCGCAATGTTTGACGTCACGGAAAAACTTGACGCCTTTCTGACTGCCCCCCTTAAAGAAACCATCTATGATTATTTCCTCTCTTTCCTACCCTATTTCGCGCTCCAGCTCACTCCCCTCTTCGTCTTTATTTCAGTGATTTTCTTTACGACGAAGCTGGCGGGAAATTCAGAAATCATAGCGATTCTTTCAAGCGGAATTAGTTTCCATCGCCTTCTTCGCCCCTATATGCTCGGAGCCGCCGTGATTGCAGCCCTTACTTTCGTGGCTGACAATTACCTTATTCCACCCACCAACCAGCGTCGAATCGACTATACAAACAAATATGTAAAGAATAAGAAAGTTGAGGCCAATACAAATATCCAGTTGAAGATAACCCCGGATGTCGTGGCCTATTTCGGAAGGTTTGAAGATAAAAACAAAACAGGCTACAGGTTCTCTCTTTATGAATTCGACGGAAAAACTCTGATTTCACGAACGACGGCCCAGACAGCAAGGTATGACACCACCAAGATGTACCACTGGGTGCTTTCCGACTATCAGATTAGAACTTTCGACGGCATGGATGAAACCATACAGCGCGGCCGTTCGTTAGACACAATCATACCTTTTGAGCCCCGTGATTTCATGATTTCTGCAAACGACCAGGAGACTCTCACAACTCCGCAACTAACGGAATATATCAACAAGCAAAAAATGAGAGGCGTTGCCAATATCAAGGCCTTTGAAATTGAACGCGAAGGGCGTTTCGCATCTGTGTTCGCGGCGTTTATCCTCACTCTTATCGGAATGTCGTTATCCTCAAGAAAAGTGAAAGGAGGCATGGGATTGAATATTGGTATCGGTCTTGCGCTGAGTTTCAGTTATATCCTTTTCTCCACTGTCACCAGTTCTTTTGCAATTTCAGGACTCACAACTCCATTTATCGCAATGGAGATTCCCAATGTTGTTTATCTTTTTATAGGTCTTTTCCTATATTATCGGGCATCAAAATATTAATTTCAGAAAATCCTATCTGAAAAAATTTCTGTCTGAAGTCCCATTCTTTAATAATTGCCTCTTCAGCGATAACTATGTCTATATCTATAGGCACTTCTCCCCTCTCCCGGCATTGCTTGTCTCTTCCCTCCTCTTTTTCATAATTTTTGAGGATGAGATCTAATTCATCGGGTGTTCCTTCAAATTTTCCGCTTACCACGGCATTCATGTATGGTCTGCCGATTTTTTTTGCACAGGGAGTCTCATAAATTGCAGAGTGTTCTTCCATTGTCAAGACTGTGGCAAGCCATTCCATAGCCTTCTCCACATTCCGGACCCTGTCTCCGCAGTTGGAGCCTATGCCTAAAACAACTGTTGTCATGATATCAACGCGGTTCTCCTCGCTTCAGTGTGATAACCGTAATCTCCGGATACGCTCCCATAAATCGAGCCGGCATTCCCACGGCGCCCGCTCCTATGTTCACATAAAGCTGAGTCGCCTCGCCGTTTTCATTTTTTCTCAGGAATTTGCCTCCCCATTGCTCATAGCGATATTTTGCCGGCGACCATTTCCAATTTCCTAATTTCAACATTGCCTGCATGGCATGTGTGTGGCCGGAAAGGGTCAGGTCTATGTTAGTCTTCTTAGACACTTCCCGGTTCCAATGTTCGGGATTATGACTCAACAGGATTTTAAATGTGCTGTCGTTCTGATGATGTTTGGAAGCGTAATCAGAAGGCAACGCCACTTCTAAATTTCCATATTGCGGGAAAGGAGGTTCCCCCCAGTTTTCAATTCCGATCAACATTATGCTGTCTTTGCCATTGCTTATGAAAAGACTTTCATTATTCATCAGATGCCATCCCATATTCTTCTGATGTTCTGCCAGTTGCCGGTTATTTTCCGCTCTGGCCTCAGCATTTTCCCAGTCGGCATAATCGCCGTAATCATGATTCCCGAGCACAGAATACACTCCGTTTTTCGCATGAAGTCCTTTTAAAACATCAATAAAGGGTTGGATCTCTCCGGTCTCGCGATTCACTATGTCACCGGTGAAGACAATGATATCGGCATTTTGACTGTTGGCTTTTTCCACCAATGATTCAAGAAATGATGTGTCTTCCCCCCATGTGCCGACATGAAGGTCGCTTATCTGCACAATTTTGAAATTTTCAAACGATTCTGGCAATTTTTCCGAATACACGTCTTGGTTGACCACCATTAAATGATGCCGGGTATATCCTGTGCCTATCCACATTATTGCCGTAAAGGCAACACCCAGAAAGAATCCTATCCATCTGAAAGGCATATTGAATGCCGGAGTTCTGAAAACTGCGGATAAAACACGCCCCAATATCGAAACCAGGAAATATGCTATCTTGCCTATGTAGATGCTCATGTAGGTGAAGAGCAGCCACATGATTGCCGATAAATCGGCTCCCGTGTCTCTTCTCGGCAGGCTGATCGCCACTATCAATAGAGCGTAACATAGCCCCGAAATTATCCAATAAGTAAAAACTCCCCTTTTCCTCCAGACTTTCTTTACATCAAGCGAGATGTACAGATCCAGAAGAAAGGATACGATAAACAGAAATACAAGCGGCAATATCGGTATTCTCATTATTCAATACCTCCTAATAATGCTTTTAATTTGTTGCGTAAGGGATTGGAATACATCGTCAGCATCATCTCCCACATGTAGTCTCTCTCTTCGGAAGTGATATCCGGCAAATCAACTTTATCTAACTGGCTGTTGAAATAATTTATTGTTTCCTCTTTTTTCTCAGGAGTATATTTCGATTCAAATCTCTTAGTGTCGTGAAGAATATCAAAAGCTATATAGTTAACCTCGAAAATCTGATAGCTTCTGTGGATAGCCTGATCTATCAGGCAGCCTACATGATGGGCCGACTTATTATTGTCGGGGAACTCTCCTATTTCATCAAGCTTGCTGTTGATTCGCGGAGTCAGCTGGAAGTGTACCTTTCCCTTATATTGAAGCAAGCCGGTCTCCATTGAAAACAGGTCGTCGCGCTGACTTTTCTTAAACTCGGGATTACGTTTTTTCAGCAAAAATTCACGCGCTTTCAGATAGTCGTTAGGGTCAAATTCATACGAGATGCTGACCGGCATCAGATTAATCTCTTTCAATCTGTCCATAAACGAACCCTGACCGTCGATGGCAAGCATTTTGATGAGAGAATCCTGGGTCTTGTCGCTGCTGTCTTTCGAGCGGCCCTCTCTTTGTGCGATCCAGACCGATTCACGCTTTTCAAGTATGCAATGATGGATATATGCCGACAATTTTCTTGCTGCCAAAAGGCCCTCACGCAAGCCGGTGTTTCTTTTTACTATAAAACTTTTGTTAAGTCTCACTAAATCTGTGATCCAATCAAAGATCAGAAGATTGTTTCCTATGGCCACTTCCGATGTCGGATATCCTCTTCTCAGAAAAGCCAGGTTCAGGAAGGAAGCATCGAGAACAATATCGCGGTGGTTGGTGATATAGGTATAATTCATTGAGGGGTTCATATATTTCACTCCCCCCAAAGTGATTCCCGAAGTAGTGGTTTTGGCCAGCATTTCAAGGAATGGGAACATCACTTGATGCTGAAAATCATATTTATTGTCAATCTTCAGCAGCTCCTCTATCAATGCCGGCACATCTTTCGGCGGCATCGTATAATTCAACACATGATGGAAGCCCGGTTCTTCCACCAGTTTCTCCATCTTCGAATGAAACTCCGAATCTGAATAGGGAGCTATATCGCTAAAATCGTATTCCTGGTCTTTCATAGATTTTATTTTCCTGCTCGAGGTTAATATCTGCCCGACAACGTAAAAGCAAATTTAATTCTTTTCAATCATTTTCTTTCCTATATTCGCGCCATTTTTCAATTAAAGAAGAAATATCTTCGGGAATAGGGCTCTCAAAGTTCATTTCTTCTCCTGTGCGCGGATGTCGGAACCCGAGTGTGCGGGCATGGAGAGCCTGACGCGGGCATGTATTCATACAGTCTGCAACAAACTGACGATACTTCGGAAATGTTGTTCCTCTTAAAATAACATTTCCGCCATATCTTTCATCATTAAACAGAGGATGCCCCTTATGTTTCATATGCACCCTTATCTGATGGGTCCTGCCTGTTTCCAGCCTGCATTTCACCACCGACACATAGCCGAAACTTTCAATCTCTTCATAATGCGTAACAGCATGTTTTCCGATTCCCGGCTCTGTCATGACCGCCATCTGCAGCTTGTTTTTGGGGTTTCGGGCGATGTCTCCTATGATGGTGCCCTTTTTTTCAGGGAATTCTCCCCAAATCACAGCCACATATTCCCTTCGGGTTGTCTTATCAAAAAACTGTTGCCCCAGGTCAGTCTTGGCCTCCGGCGTTTTAGCGATCACAAGCAATCCTGACGTATCCTTGTCAATTCTGTGAACAAGGCCCATTCTGGGGTCGCTGACGTCATATTCCGGATTATCTTTGAAATGCCATGCCAGAGCGTTCACAAGAGTGCCGTGATAATTTCCATGTCCGGGATGGACAACTAACCCTGCCGGCTTGTCAACCACAAGCAAGTCTTCATCTTCATACACAATTTTCAGAGGAATATCTTCCGCTATAATTTCGAATTCATAGCGAGGCCTGTCCATGACGATGCTGACAACATCGCCCGGTTTCACCTTATAGCTGGATTTAGTCGGCTTACCGTTTACAATCAGAAAGCCGGCCTCCGCCGCCTGCTGAATCCGGTTACGGGAGGTCTTCTCCATCCTGTCGACAAGAAATTTGTCGACCCTTATCTGTGTCTGTCCTTTATCTGCTATGAATCTGAAATGCTCAAACAGCTCCCTTCCATCCTCCGTGACATAAGATGGCTCTGCTATTTCATCAAATTCGGCATTATCTTTATCTATGTATTCAGACTCTACCATTCGTCGTCTTCATCTGCCACAGGCTCTTCATGTTCCTGCGGTTCTTCGGCCGGAGCCGCTTCTTCTGCCTGCGGTTCTTCCATTTCAAATACATCCTCGTCGCCGTCTAACACATATTCCATGTATTGTTCCTGCAATAAGGAATCAGTCTGATGACGCAAGGCTCCGTCTCTGACTTCCACCACTATGGCTGCATTGATAGGCACTTTCTGCATCTTCATGATGGTCTTGCCGTTGGCTGTCACCCTGACAACACGGTCGTCATCTCCGGGCACTGTGACAATCCTTATGTTTTTGAAACCCAGCTCTTCAAGCTTGGCGATTACCTGCCTCCTTGAATAACCCTTGAATGCAGATTCACTCGGACGGTTTTCTCCATCCACCAATATCTCTTTGGGATGAACAGCGTTTATATACAGGAAAATTTTTCTTCCCGGCTTTACGGTAGACCCGGCTTTCGGGAATTGCTCAACCACAAATCCTGGCTGAATCTCTTCGTTATAGATGGAATCCCGGATATCAGTGCGAAATCCATGTTTCCTCAGCATCTTTATCGCTTCTGTATACGACATGTTCTCCACACTCGGAACTGTGTCGGATTCTCCATGATGGGTAAACAGATTCAATGAAAGAAACACAATAACTATTCCGATGCAGGCTATAATGAAGATGATCATGGAATTAGCCATCACCGGATGCCGCCTGAAGTAGAAATCGCCTGACATCTTTTTGTTTATTCGTTAGTTTGTCGACTTTTTAACCTTCAAATTTAATTAAATTTTTCTTTATATTCAGAGAGGCTTAAAATTTTAAAATAAAATTCAATTTTTTCACCTTAATATTTTGGATAAAAATCCAATTATCCTTAACTTTGCAAATGATTGTGTGAAGACACTTTCAAACAATGGATTAATTCCTCTTGAACAAAAGACCAATTAATCGTTTCATTGATAATTTTATTGTTGCATTAGTAAAGTTATGGATTAATAGTTAAAATTAGGATTAGGACCATCAATGTATTCCGAATGGTTTCGTGATGCATTGGGAAAAAGAAATGCGTAGGGATATGCGTTCCTTTTTTTTTCATACCTCCCTAATTTTTTAGCCTTTTCTTTTGTTTCCTTTTAAATTTATGTATTATCTTTGACTAATACATTTTTTTATTCATTAATTTACGTAGCATGAAAAAAATCTTTACTCTATTTTCAATTTTGTTGGCCGGGATTTCAGCTTTTGCCAACCCTGCGCTCTTTAAAGCTAAATCTCAGACAGAAAGCAGAATAAATGAAACTTCTGTAGAACTGTCTCTGCCAATCGATGTTTCAACCCCTAAGCTGACTCAAGGGAATTCTTCTTCTTTTGTTTTAAACACAAGAGCTGAGGAATTGAACTATTATCTTTCAGGAAGCTTCAACGATGCTGTGTTGGGTGATGAAAATTATAAATTCTCACCGACAGAAGACGGATCCGGCAACTATGTGCTGGAATTTAACGGCACCTTGACAAATACATTCCTTATCAACACCGGCTCATGGGATCTTTTTTATGCCACAAACGGCACTGAACCAATTGAGCTCGGCGTCCCGTTTCAAACCGACGTCAACGGTAATTATTACATTACGACAGAAAATAAAGACAATATTATTGATGCTGTCTTGATTTTTAATCCCGAAAGCGGCCTGTTGACAATAACGGGAGAATATCAGCAACCTGAATATGCATATCAGATCTATTCCAATTTCCTATACGACTTCGGGGATTTTATTCCTCAGGAAAATGGAACATGGACTTTCTCTACCGACATTCAGGGAGCACCGGGACAATTCTACATCTTGAAGATCAATAATCTTGATAAAGCTTTAGTTTCTTATGTATATGCCACGGTCTATGAATATCTTGATATAGAACAGCCAATAGTATGTAGCGAAACTTCCGGCTATCCTTTCAATATTTTGCCGGGAGAATATACTCTCATCTTCGACCCGGAATCACTGACACTCAAAGCTGAAGGCCAAATTTCACAAGAAACTTTTTATCTTGAAAATCCTGTGGTTCATAAAAGCTATCAACTTGAAGAAACAGAAGATGGTTCAGGCATTTTCACATGTCCTTCCGGAATCAATGTATTATTCACAGGTTATTATGTCAGAAGCAATTATGGCCGATATTTTGGATCCAACGGTTCTGAATTGATTCCCGGCGAGGTTTATCAGACAAATTTCACTTACGACCCGATTAACACCGTAGAAAAAAAGAACATCGATGATGTAGATGTGAAATTCATTCCTCAAACCGGAGAGCTGACAATCAACGGAAGCCTTCTGACTCCGGCAATAGCAATTTTTGGCAATATTTTCTTTGATCCTTCCGAAGGAGAGAAATGGGGAATGTATCCTGTTATGAATAGAAACGGAGTGTATAAAACGGATGTTCCAATAGAGATCTTCGGTGGAGATTTCACAATACTGATGTATGATCCTTACATCGGCATAGACGGTGATGAATATTGTTTCTGGGGTCCGGATATCGATCTAACTCCTATATACTTAAATCAGTTGACCCAATGTTATAATAATCAAAACACGTTTAAGATCGAACAAGGTTCCTACAATTTTGCCTTTGATCTTGAAACGCGCACTCTTTTGGTTACTGAAGAAGATGCCCCGGCGGCAGATGCGTATTTAATTGAAACCGGATCTGACATTTATGCCGACGGAGCAGAAATATCGTTCAATATTTTCCCGTTAAATCTTCCAACCGAAATTTCTGACTTTACGGTTTACTACAGACAACAAAACGAGCCGGAATATAAATCCTTTGAAGTTTCAGGCAACAACTTTACTCTTCCGCTCGAAGGATTGAATCCTGATTCGGAATATGTATATGAAATATATGCCACTGCCAACAGCCAAGTTTCAGAGTATAGATCCGAAGTTTTAGAATATGAATTCCGAACTCCGGAAATTGAAGTAGACATCACTCGTTCACAAGTTCAAGTAACCGACTCCTCTTTATCTTTCAATTATTCAATTCAATCAAATTTGATAGGAGATTACGTCTATGAGTTGTATTATGCATTGATTCCGAATAAGGAGGAAAGCGATATAGACGATGCTTATAACGCTGATTATGAAGTATCTTACCTCACTGAGAAAGAGGGAGTCTTTACTGTGGAAAATCTTTCTCCTTCCACAAACTATATAATGTATTACGTCATTGAGGTGAAAGTCGGGGATGCTGAAGGAGGAAAAGGCATCTACTATCTCCTGTTCTCTACAGAGGAATCATCATTTGTAAATGAAATATCTTCTTCCAAAGATTCCAAGGCAATCTATTATGACCTCCAAGGTCGTAGGATTGATAATCCTTCCAAAGGCATCTTTATTGAAGTGAATGGTTCACAAACAAGGAAAGTTGTAATCCGATAAAGGTTAATTTTAAATTACTTAAGAGCAGGATGTGTCAAAAAAAATTTGGCACATCCTTTTCTTTTAATTTCTCTCCCTCTAATTATTCATTATGAATTTATTGAATTAGGGAGACTGCCATAGTTTGATAGGTTCGCTGAAGGCGAGAAGAGGTCTATAGGCCTCTCTACCGGCTACCGGAGGCAGAATATCCTCCTAACCTCGGGCTTCAGCCTGAGGATAAGAGCCTCACACCTACATCTCTGTACTGGAGGTACAGCAGTTAATTGAAATAACGAGGGATGAAAATGACAATTCCTCGTCTTTTTCTCTTATTAACTTTGCACTACTGAATCAGTCCTCGCCATGGCCCGGTG
>JAFLTV010000042.1 GCA_022509105.1 Muribaculaceae bacterium
TCTCAAATACCCGTTTTAACTCCATCTGAATTTTTAGATGAATTGAAATAAAAACGGGGCAGCTGAAAAAGCCGATGCCTGCGTTAAAATTTATAAGCAGAGAGTGTTAGTGTTAATTGTGGTTATTTTGATAATTCTAATAGTTTAGGCCGAAATGCCAAAGAGGAATAATGCCTTTCTGCCCGAATTCTATATCGTCTTTTACAACAATCCCTTGCTTTAACTCAGAAATCTGTTTTCTCCCTTTGTTTTTGCCACCAATCTCAAACACATAATCCTTTATTCGAAAATCTCCCGTTTTCGAAGTCATCACATCATTATTCACTCGCATTTGATTGAAGAAAAATGTTTCCCTTTGTGTGCCGATGTTTGGGTCTTCAGAGATAAGTGCATACATTAAGTTTGTGTTGTCAACAAACACTTTCTCTACTTTCCCAATACCTCTCATACCTCCTGTATCATCTCTGACTTGAGCCAACATACCGGCTTTTTCCAAAAACAACATATGTTCAGAAACATCGTTTTTACTGATTTTTAATTCTGAGGCCAGATTGATCACACTCGGTTTGAAAGGAGCTGTGGATGATATAACTGATAAAAGTTTTTTTAATTTTCTTGTTGTAGATAAATTTAATCCCGCAAAAGCAGGGATATCCACTTCTATAGTTTGAGAAATGATTTGTTGTAGTCTAATATCATATCCGGGAAGATGACTGAAAGGATAATATCCCTCTTTCAAAAATTTCCTGAACAAAGGCAATGGATGAAAATCCAAAGGTATATCTACTTTAAGATCTAATATATCCGACAATGAATAAACAGGGAGATTGATTTTATGATAGAGAGCCAGGTATTCACGAAAAGAAAGTCCTTGCATTTCAAATATTAGCGCTCTTCTGCTCAAATCAACCATTCCCTTCTTAATATCAAGAATTGAACTTCCGGTAAAGATTACTTGTAATTGACTGTGGCTGTCATAAATCTCCTTAAGGGATTGCGACCAGTTTTGAAGCTTGTGAATTTCATCGATTATTATATGTTTGCCCCCTTCTTTTATAAATTCATCTGCCAATTCTGAAAGGGAATGATCACTGAAATAAGAATGATCGGCACTAACATACATCCAATCTGAATTTTGATTATTTTGCAACATATACTGTTTGACCATGGTGGATTTTCCTACGCCACGTGGCCCGACAAGACCCACAAGCCTGTCGTGCCAAAGAATTTTGTCATACATGTATCTTTTAAATTCAAGAGGAGTCCGTTTCAGTTCCTCTTGCATATAATTAATGAGTCGCTGATCAATCATATCTGTATATTTTCTGCAAATATATAAATTTCCCTTCAAAAGGGAAAAGAATGGCCAATTTTATCCCTTTTAAAGGGAAATGTTTTTAAAATGAAATTAATTGTTTAAAAGTCAACTTGCTGATGCGATATTGGGCCGGGTTTGAATTTTGTGGATTTGCAAACGGATGAAGTGGATGAATGGTTTTTTAAGACAATCTGTCTAAATTTGTCTGGGCAATAGGAAGGCTCACGCTACTTGTAACAATACATTGATTTTGGCATGATTTGAAAAATTTCTTTATTTCTTTGGTAGAAATTTATAGAAAACATAATTTTGTAAATGCTAAAGGATTTATAGAATATAAGTCTAATGTATTGTTAAATAATAAAGCGTAACTATCGCGCTTCTGCTCTGATGTCTTGAAACTTCGCAACTTTACAAGGTATCTTCAGAAAGAGGCAACAGTAGTGATCTTTTTATATGTTGACTTTCATCCTATCTTGCAGGTGAATGTGGCAGGATAGGAATGAGAACATATAGCGTGGGTCTTCTACTTTGCCCGTTTCAGGATACCGGGCTTAGCGAAGGCCTCAAGACGTGGAACGGGCGAAATAAGTCAGATTCCACGCTTTTTTATTTTATGAAATTCTTAAAATGAATTGAAGGAAAAAACAGTAGCGTTAACAATAAATTGATAAAAATAATTAATAATGAAAGGAAAATTTTTAATTCTATCTCTTGTCATGGTAATGTTAGCAGGGTTGCAACCGTCAGAAGCCTTTGCAAAACAGAAATCCAAAAGAACGACTAAAAGCCAGACCACCACAACTAAAAATATAGAGGTTGAGAAAAACTGGGAAGGTTATCCGGATCCAACTGGCCATACCTATAGATTATCAATGGAGGGTTATACTTGGACATTAGATTTTACAAGCCCCTATAATTTAATAGTTACAACCAGTTATAAAAAAGATAAAGCTGTTGAATCCTGGGGATGGAATCAGGAAGGGGGAGTGATATATTCCGTAGGAGGCTCATGTTTTTATTTAAGTGAGGATGGGAAAGCTCTGAAGGATAGAGACTCCGAACTGATTTTCTACATAATAAAATAGGATTGTATATCCCAATATCGGATGAACATAAATTTTTAAAATTATCTAAGACATTTAATTCTATAATTATGAATAAATTTTTAAGTATTTCAGGACTTTTGTTGCTGTTTTCGTTTTTTTTGAGTTCATGTGATGAAGGAAAACCTGATTATGAACCTGACTTTAATGTGCAGACTGCCAACCTTTCCTATAACGGCACTTTCTATTTTTATTTTCCTCAGGGCAATACTGAGGGAGTAGGCATGAAAATGTATAGTGGTGTAGGAACAGCGTGGAATCTAATAAATTGTGAGATAGTAGCGAGCGGTCCGATAGTGGAAGCTACTGATAATTCAATTATTATAGATCCAACGACAAAAGAATCATCTCTTACAATTAATCCGATGTCTATAACTAAAGATATAGGATATATTTTTAGAGGGGAACTTGTGTATGGAACAACCTATAAAAGCAAAAAGACTTTTTATTTTTATGTTTATTTCTCGGATTTCCGAACTGCACCCAATGTTGGTGAATACAATCCACGCACCATTCATTACCAGCGTTTTGAATAAAATAGGCGCTGTGTGAAAAGCACATTTATACATAGCTTAAGAGGGTGAGCCAAAATAAATAATTTTGACATATCCTCTAATATATAGATCCAAATTTCTCCCAGGGCATCACAGTTCCATGTGATGTCTTTATTTCGTCTTTGCCATTATAGATCACAAAATTATCGTTTTGAGAATTATGTGCCAGAAGATTCCATTTAATTAATCCTTTGAAAAATTCAGTGGAGAAAGTTTGACTCGACTTGATTTCATAGGCTTTCTTTTCACCGAAGGTATAATCAATCAGATCGATCTCATTTCCAGTTGAATCTCGCCAAAATGTAAGATTAGGTGTCAGTGCATTATTATATGAGTTCTTGATAAATTCATTTATCACAAGATTCTCAAACAGCTCACCCTTTAAATAATGTGAAGATAATTGTTCGGCAGACATAATATTCAAAAGACTGCATGCTAACCCTGTATCATAAAAGTATAATTTAGGGGTCTTTACCAACCGTTTGTTGAAATTATTGAAATCCGGTTCCAACCTGTAGCAAATATAACTTACTTCCAGAACCGATAACCACTCTTTAGCTGTTGAAACCGCTATACCACATTCATTAGCTAAGGAGGACAGATTCAGTAACTGACCAATTCTTCCTGCACATAATTTTATAAACTTAATAAAGTTGTTAAGGTCGCCGATGTTCTTCAAAATCCTTACATCTCTTTCGATATATGTTTGCAGATATGACTGATAATAGATAACCGGGTTGAGATTTTTATCCAAAATACGCGGATATGCACCATAAAAAATTTCCTTGTCTACAGGTAATGGTAAAATTCCTCCTTCATACATTTCTTTATGTGAAAAAGGAAGCAGTTTTAACACGGCTGTTCTTCCTGCCAGAGATTGAGACACCGATTGCATAAGCAGGAAATTATGGGAACCGGCCAGCATATACATTCCTTCCTTATCTGCAAGGTCTATGTGTGTTTGGATATAAGAAAACAGATCAGGCACCCTTTGCACTTCGTCGATGATTGTTTTGTCAGGATAGGTTTCTAAAAAACCTTTTGGATCGGATGATGCCAGAAGCCTCATGTCTGGATCTTCCAAAGAAACATACTTATAATCCGGGAAAGAGTTTCTTAATAGCGTAGTTTTGCCGGATTGACGCGGGCCTGTAAGTGTGATGACGGGGTATTGTTTAGCCAATTCGAGTATTTTGGGCTGTAAGAGTCGGTGAATCATATGAATAAAGATTTGTTTTGCAAATTTACGATTAAATCGTAAATTTGTAAAATGGGCGATTACTATGCTTATTTATAAAGACTTATGAGTAATTTGTGCCCATTCGTGGCAAACTAATATAGCCGATATACTCCAAAAAATTACTAAAGACCGATTCCGCTATAACAGTGTAACCGGTCTTTTATAAATCTCCAAAAATATAAATCCTTGAAAATCCTCTAAAAGATATCCTTCAGATAATGCATATATTTTGTCAACGAGGCGCAGCTGAAAGCCCAGTATAATAAAATAGGGATAGGAAATACGGATGGGAAATCTTTTGATTTCAGGCCATTGTCTGAAAGTGAAAGAAGTTTGGGATTTAATGAGTTTTTGGAAACTAAGAAGAATTAATCTTCACTACTTAATAAATTTTTCAGGCCACAGGAGGGGACATATTTCCTTTCTGTGGTTTATTCATAACTTGAAACTAATTACTAATTTTTAGCCTTATTTTTCTGATAATAGAGATAACCAAATACAATTCCATTTATTACAACGGTGATATAGTAAATAGTCATTGTATCTAATTTTTTAGTAAGCCACCATCCAAATACACATATTGCCAGAACACTAATAACGAGTAATACCCAGCACACCCAATCTTTCATATTATTCAGGATTGTTTAATAAATAATTGTTCCCATGGGAGCACCACATTTGAAGCATCCTTTTTTAGCACATTCGTCACATAGTGTTTGAAAGGTATGACACTTATTACACATTGGCGCATATTGGTATCCAAAAGGTTTAATTGTAAAAGACTTTTTACATCTATCGCACTTAGCCACTGTTGACGATTCTTTTTTAGTTACAAAGTTAATATAATTTTCAAGAATAACATGGACAACCCTTTATTTTGTATGCTTCTTCACGTTTTTCAATGCATAAATATCTCTTTGAATTATTTTTAACATTATATTTAAATTCCTTGGGTTATTACGGAGTGAGGGAACATGGGATTTTTTGTTATATGTAATATTTTTATTAAATTTGTAAAAGAATTAAATCATTATGATAATTCTTACTGAAAGAAGAATAAGAGAATATTACGAGGCCAACCCGGCATCTACTGTTGCCTTGCAAGATTGGACAAAAAAGGTCAAAGAAGCCGAATGGAAAACCTTTGAGGACATTAAGAAAACTTTCAATTCAGTGGATTATGTCGGCAACCAGCATTATGTTTTTAATATTAAAGGTAATGATTATAGAATGGTGGCAGTGGTAAAGTTTACACCACAATTTGTAATGATTAAATTTCTTGGTACGCATGCCGAATATGATAAAATCAAGGATATAAAAAATCTATGAGATATGGCACGAATAGAAAACGAGATACAATATCAAGGGGCTTTAAAAAGAGTGGAGGAATTAATGGATAAACTGCCTGATACCACACCAGAGGATGATCCGGAAATGGTGGAACTAATCCTATTGGGTAATCTGGTGGCGGAATATGATGCTATCCATTATCCGGTGGGTGATCCGTCATTGATTGATATAATAAAGTTAAGAATGTATGAAATGGGTTTGACACAGACCGCACTTGCAAAACTTATTGGGGTAAGTCCTGCTCGTATATGTGACTTATTGGCCGGGAAATGTCAACCCACTTTGAAGATGGGAAGAAATATCAGTCAGAAATTGAATATAAGTCCGTCAATAGTATTGGGGGTATAATTTTTTTCTTTGATTATTGATAAGATTTTTGATTGAATAAAAAGGTCGTCTAGAGTTTCGGGGGGTATTTGATTATAGATGTTATTGTCTTACGACTCTTGTGAACTCCGGTTTTTGGTCAGGGTCGGCTGTGACGTATATTGTGGAGTTGGCTTTTTTTCCATCGGGTCCGTCTGATTCAACGTTAAAGCAATATTCAGTTGCTCCGTTGATTTGACGGCGAGCTACGGATATGGGTGTGCCAAGCGGGAATTGATAGTTGCCGCATGCTTCGTTGAAAACCTTTACGTCTTCTTCTGTCACCGGGGCTGTTTCTCCATATTCGGGTATAGAGGATTTTTCACCGGCTATATAACCATTGTCAATAAGGAAGCTTTTAATTTCAGACGGAGCTTTATCAATCCTCGCATTTCTTATACCGAAGCCTTCAATCACATTTGCTGACGGTTGGGCAAGGGCAACGTCTTTTGTAGCCGCTTCAATGCCGCCGCTGCCGAATGTGGCAAAAGTAATTACAGTCTTTCCTTTGAGGTTGTTGTCAGCAAGCCATGTAGCTACCGGAGAAGCAAAAGTGCCACCCCAAATCGGGAATCCGAGGAAGATTGTGTCGTAGTCATTTATATTTGCCGACAGCTGTTTTATCGCCACTTTCACGTTGGCGTTCTTTTCTTTCTGCCATCTTTGGATTGTGGCTTCATAGTCAGTGCCGTAAGAATCTTTAGGCACAATACTGTCGATATCTGCGCCTAAATCAGCCTTCAGAAGTTCAGCAACGGTTTTTGTCGCTCCGGTTTGTGAATAATAAAGCACTAAAGTTTTAGATGTGGCTTCCGATTCATTTTGATTTTGATTTTGATTCTCATTTTTATTGCCTCCGCAAGAAACGAAGAGGGGAAGCAGAGCCAGAATCAAAGCAGTTAGTTTAAATTTCATAAACAGTATATTTAAAAGTAAAATTAATTTTGAAATTAAGGATGGAAATGTCAGAATATGACTTCCGGATAAAATAAGCGGATGTCTTGTCCGAAATTGAACACCCTCCATTTAAAGACAAGGCCTGTTGTCTCTTCTGCAAATTTAAGGAATTGTAGGTAAATCACAACAAAAGGAAGAGAGGATACTCCTGTCAATATTTATGAAGCCGCCCTCCGGATATTTGTATCCTTAAGTTTAAAGATGTGTTTTCAAATTTTTAATGATCCGGTTTGCTTAAAGAAACAGGCTTTGGATATCAGATTTGAAAAATATTTTTTATCTTTGAAAAATAAAATCTAAACCTTAAAATCAACTTATATGACTCAAGAAAAACTTCCCACTATAGAAGAAGTATTTGCCTGGATGAGGAAACTTTATGATGAGAGTTATTCAGGCTTGACAAAAGTTGAGAAGGGAGAGCAGCATATGTATGGCACGATGGTGACTACTCCCAATGATAAGAAATTCATGGTGAGAATGCTCGACGAGACGAGCCAGGTGAGAGACGACAAGAAGCTTGCGGCTCGAGTGAAGGATCTGATTGACAAATACGGTATTCCGAAATTTTTGGGACCGAGCGACCGGATGCTATTCAAGATGTATCAGAGTTTTGCCTATAAGTCGCCATTCAACAGCATCGCGGTGCCGATTATAAAATGGAGGCTCCACAGAGATACTTCCCGCGTGATTATAGATGCCGCAAGGCCAAAGCTCACCAAACATCTTGCCACCCGATTTGAAGAGAATATCGGTCAGAACGTGAACCTGCTCGGAGAGGTGGTTCTTGGCAATGAGGAGGCCGACAAGAGATATCATTCTTATTTAGAGGCTTTAAAAGAACCCGACATCAATTATATATCAGTGAAGATTTCGGGAATTTATGCCCAGACTCACGCGCTGAATTATAAAGAAAATTTCCCTGAGCTTGTCAGAAGAATGACGGAGCTCTATCAGGCGGCGATTGATAATCCCTACACTGATATCAATGGAGAGAAGAAGGCAAAATTCATCAACCTCGATATGGAGGAATACAAGGATGCCCATCTTACAATGAAGCTCTTTAAAGAGGTTCTTTCTCTTCCTCAGTTCAAAAATTATGAAGCCGGCATAGTGGTTCAATCCTATCTTCCTGATGCCTGGGAATTCCAGACCGAGTTACTTGAATTTGCAAAGAAGAGAGTGGCTGAAGGAGGTTCGCCTATCAAGATGCGTATTGTGAAAGGATGTAATCTCGATATGGAAAATATCGTGAGCGACATGAAAGGCTGGCCGAATCCGATACTGCCGACAAAGACAGAAGTAGACGCAAACTATCTGAAGATTATAGAAAGAGGATTGAAGCCTGAAAATTCAAAAGTGCTTCATATCGGAATGGCTTCCCATAACCTCTTCACCATTTCCTACGCCTATTTGCTCACGCAGATGTATAACACTCCGAAAGACACCTTCTGCTTCGAAATGCTTGAAGGCATGGCCAACCATATCTGGAGGGCACAGAAGAAACTCGGCAATCATGTCATACTCTACACCCCGGTGGTAAAGAAAGAGAATTTCCTGAATGCGATTTCATATCTCGTGAGAAGAATGGACGAGAACACGGCGCCGGACAACTTCCTGACCCATTCATTCTCTTTGAAGCCGGACACAAAGGAATGGAAACTTCTTGAACAGCAATTTATCGATGCCTATAACCTTAAAGACAAAGTTTCTTCAACGCCTACCCGCACTCAAGACCGCACCAAGAAATATGAAGGCCAGGAGCCGCAAGACAGGATGATCAATGAGCCGGACACGGATTTCGACCGGTTTTGCAATCAGCAATGGGTGGAAGAAATATTCAAGAAATGGAAGAGCCGGGGAGAACTCACCGGAGAAAAATCCGGCTGGGGCGATTGGAAACCGGGAGATTTGCTTCCGACACAAATCGGCGACAAGTTGGTCTATAACAAAGACTGCGTGAAATATTACGACCGTTCTCAGGAGGGCGATGTGCTTGTATGCGAAATGTCGAGAGCCGACAAAACGCAGACAGAAGAGATAATAGGTGTAGCCGAAAAAGACCCTTCGGGTTGGCGCAATACCTCGATAGAGGAACGTCATAAGATCATGTATAAGACAGCCAATATCCTTGGAGAGATGAGAGGAGATCTCAACGGCTGTATGTGTGCCATCACAGGCAAGACCATTGAGGAGGCCGACGTTGAGGTTTCCGAAGCGATAGACTATGCAAGATTCTATACCACCACTATGAAGGAGATAGAGAAGCTTGAAGACATCGATCTGAAGGCCAAAGGAACTGTTCTGGTGTTATCCCCTTGGAATTTCCCGTGTGCGATACCTTGTGGAGGAGTTGTTGCGGCGCTTGCTTCCGGCAACACATGTATCTTGAAACCGGCCACTGTTGCGGCCCCGGTAGCCTGGCTTTTCGCCAAAGCGTTCTGGGATGCCGGAGTGCCGAAAGATGCCCTGCAGGTGGTTATCACCGACCGAGAGGCAACTCCGTTGTTAACTTCAGCTCCGGCTATCAAGCATATAATACTCACAGGAGGCACTGAAACTGCTCAGAATATTGCTCATGCAAATCCCAAGAAAGCTTTGTCGGCAGAAACCGGAGGTAAGAATGTGATGATTCTTTCGGCAAAAGGCGACAGAGACCACGCCATAATGAACGCCTGCCGCTCGGCATTCGGAAATGCAGGCCAGAAATGTTCAGCTTGCTCGATACTTCTTGTGGAGAGATCAGTGTATGACAATCCGGATTTCAAAGAAAAACTAAAAGATTGCGCCTCATCACTGAAAGTGGGAGGAGTCTGGAATGCCGGCAACATTGTCGGACCCATGATCACCAACACCAATGATAAGCTTGAACAGGCCTTCAAACTCGAACCGGGCGAGGAATGGCTTATCGCGCCTGAATTTGTGGATGAAAAGAAATACATACTAAAGCCTACAATTAAATTAGGGGTGAAACCGGATTCCTACACATTCCGCACAGAGTTGTTTGCCCCGTTGCTGGCGGTTACTCCGTTTGACACTCTCGAAGAGGCGGTTGCCCTTGTAAACAGCCTTGATTACGGACTAACCTCCGGACTTCAATCGCTGGATGAAGATGAACAAAGATACTGGAAGAATCATATCAAGGCCGGAAACCTTTACATCAACCGCGGCATAACGGGAGCTATCGTGAACCGTCAGCCGTTTGGCGGCATGAAACTGAGTGCTTTCGGACCGGGGCTTAAAGCCGGAGGTCCCAACTATTGCAATCAGTTTATGGTTATCACTGATAAGAAAGACTCCAAGACAGATTATAAGAAATCATACGCAGAATGGTATGATAAAGAATTCAAGCATGCACGCAATATTCAACCCGACATTCGCGGCGAACAAAACGTGTTCAGATATTTGCCGCTTGAAGATGGAATGGTTCTGAGACTTTTCGGAGATGAGACAGCGGAGCATATCAATATGGTGAGACTGGCAGCCAAGACAGTGGGAACTCCCTTGAAAATTTCGCTCCCTGAAGATCATCCACTCAGGCCGAAATTGAATGGCACGGACACCATCATTGAATCGCTGGAAAAATTCCTGGAGACAATGGGAAATTATGAAAGAATCCGGACAATCTCAAAGAATGTGCCTGATGAAGTTTTCGAAAAGGCTGCGCAACTCGACAAATACATCTGTGGGGCAATGCCGGTGAAAAACGGCAGGATAGAGCTTGCCAATTACATCAAAGAGCAATCCATTGCAAATGAATACCACCGTTATGGCTCGCAGATAGAAGTGCCTGAAGTTGAATAACCCTACAGAATAAACAAGATAAAGAAGCCTTGTCAGGAAAGAATTTCCCACGACAGGGCTTTTTTTATTTTTTAAGTGGAAGAGAAGCCATCAGAGAAAATGTGGTGAAAGTGGTGGATAAAGAGGCTATGGCAACAAGGCACCACACGATGCTATTGGTAAGCAATTGAGTGTCGGGAGAAAAGTTGCTGATGTTTATAATGAAGGGATATAAAAAATCAACCAACACGGGAAACAGCAAAGTCAGGATAACACCGCAGAAAAATCCGGCCAATGCAGACACAGCCGCTACAATCCTGAGCCTTCTCGCTCTTCTCCGCTCGCTTACCTTGAATAGATCAACGGCATCAATGCCTGCAACCAGACGATCCATGAATTGCCTGTCGTCGGATAATTCCGGATTGAAATCATCAAATAGTTTTTTTAAACTGTCATTTTCCGAAGTCATAAATTATTCGATTAGAGATTTTAGATGTTTTCTGGCTCTTGAAAGAGATTGGCGCGTGGAATCTTCAGAAATTTCCAGGATATCGGAAATTTCTTTAGAAGAATAGCCTTCAAGATAAAAAAGAGTGATCACGGAGCGTTCCCTCAGCGACAAGAGCCGAAGAGCTTTATAGAGTTTCTCATATTTGAAAGAAGAGTCTGCATAGAATTCCGATTCCTGATTCTTAACGTCAGAAATAGGGGTGAAACGGGAGTTGTTTCTGGTGTAATTGATGAAGGTATTATAAGCGATTTTAGTGATCCATGCATTGAATTTCGAGATATCGTTGAAATCTTCAGATGCCATGTAAGCCTTAAGGAGGGCTTCCTGGGCTATGTCATCTGCCAGAGAGAGGTCGCCGGCACAAAGGCCCGCAAGGAATCTTCTCAGATTCCGTTGCGAGCAATTAACACAACTCACGAACTCTTTGCGGTTCATTTCTTATCCAAATATTCTTCTTTTAAACGGTCGAGATTTTTATAAGCAAACCAATAAGAGATGAGGAATCCTATTCCCACAGAAGCGGAAACCGCACAAATGATCCAGAAATCGAATGCATCATCCGGATCAGGGCAGAAAGCGGCTGTGAAAGCAAAAGCTATTCCGAACAATGTGAAAATACTGCCACGGAGAAGTTTTCTGTTCACTTTTTCTATTGGAGAGAGTCTTTGGGCGCGGAAACTGTCCATAATTTTTTCTATGTCAAGATTTGGATTTGATTTCAATCCCTCGAGAATGATATCGGTCTGCATTTGGTTTTTTTTCATATTAGCATAAAACACAATCCAGACAATAGCCACCGGCAACACTACGCAAACTCCTAAGGAGATTATCATTCCTACAGCCTGATTATCCATAATTAAAAATATTAAGTTGGTTTTGAAAATCGTTTTATATTATAACCGACAAGAGGTAGGAAATGTGACAAAAAAAAGAGGAGTGCCAAAATAATTAATTCTGACACATCCTACTTTTCTATCAGTCGGGATGTTTTATCCCGGAAAATATTCGATTTATCTTCTAAATACAGAGCGGCTTACCGAACAGCCTGAGGAAAGATTATATTTCTTGATAAACAGGCCCTTGTCGGGTTTGCTTACTCTCACGCCATTAAGGTCGAAGTATTCTATAGAAACCACGTCATCCATTGAAATATCTTCAACCTTAGTGCCCGAGCCCGGGGTGATTGTTTCTTCGCCGGTTTCCACATCAATAGTTACAAGACCGCTTCTCGTTTCAACTCCGTTGCAGAAATAGACAGCCTGCACTCCTACGGTCTCGATACCTTCCGAGTAAAGAGCTACAACGAAAGTGCCACCCATGTCTTCATACAAATCCACATCGTTGGCAAAAGTGTATGGAACGAGGTCGGTGGGTTCTTTGATGCCGCGATACATGGTGATTTCCTCACCCAAAAGATTTATGCCTTCCGTTTGCTCAAATTCAAAAGGATCACCGTTTACAAATATCTGATAATACAGATTATTGACATCGATAATATTTCCATTATAAGCGAAGGAAGAGAGCCTGAAGAAAATATAATTTGCACCCATCATAGTTGAGTAATCCTCATAGAAAGCTCCATAAGGCGTGGAAGGTATGCCTTCGAAAGATTCCTGGACAGTGAGATTCAGATTTTTGAAAGAATCCATCGGATAGAAGAAGAAAGGATCGTCGTTGAAGGCCAGGAAATTCGGAGAATCGGGATCTGCAGAGATAGAAAGAATCTTGCCTGTCTCGTCTCTTTCAACCACGAAGTAAGCAGGTTCGTCGTAGGAAGCGATGTCCATATTTCCATTGCTGTCTTCAGTGACGGTGCTTGTGATTATATAATAGAGGCCGGCTTCGATTCCCACATATTGGTTGGGCTCAACAGCCAGACGGGTTCCGTTTTCGATTATGTCTGCTTTGAAAACAGCATTTGGCGCGAAAGCGGAGAGGCCTTTAAAATAGAGGGCATCTTCGGTTATTCCGACAGTTACGATCACGCCCATTCCATAATCATTGACGTATGTCATGCTTGTGGTTTCGATGTCGGCCGGCATCTCGACGCGCGGGAAGTTAAACTCATCATAAATCTGGAAGACATCGCAATAGCCTGCCCAGACATAATCGTCGTTATAATAATAGCCGATCACATAGTCCGGAAATCCGTAGTATGACGGTGAAAAGCCCTCCGAGGTGTATTTGGCTTCCGGGCTTTTTAGTTCCATGGAGCCTGAGCCGTCAATAGTATAGGTGACGTAGTCATAATCGTCGCTGTATTCAAACCAGACCGAAATGTCGCCATTGACTTCGCTGAACACGGGACGCAACAGACCAATGTTCAACACATATTCTTCATCATCATAATCAAGCACAGTCTGATTCATGGGAAGAATAAGCTCATTGCCCTCTCTTGTAGCTTTCACATACGAACCTATGGGAGCGGCAGTTATAATATCGTAAAAATAAGCGTCGTCTCCATCCCAATTTACAGAGGAGGCCACGGCATAACCCTGGATAGGCTGTCCCATTCCATAGCCCACCACATCTTTGCAATAATTTTGCGTTGTGCCGGGTGCGTCTTTTATAATAGGAGTGATTTCAGCGGCCCGGGTTGCAATTTTCTTGTCTGCGGAAGGAGGGGTCACAACTTTGAATGTGCGTCCGTTAACTGTCATCGTGCCTAAAACTTCTTGCTTGGCCGAAGGGAATGTTCTTTTTATTTCCGACTTATCGCGTGAGGCGGCTTCGAGTGCCGGCACTATGAATAGAAGTCCTAATAAAGAAAAGATTATTTTTTTCATAGAAGATAGATATGAATATAAAAGAGAATAAAAGGGTATGCCGAAACAGACATACCCCGTTTGTATTTTATTATTTAATGATTGTTTTCTTGCCGTTAATGATATAAATACCCGGCTCGAGAGAGTTGAGAGTTCCCTGATTTTCTGTTTCAATCACTTTAGTTCCGTCAAGCCTGTAGACTTTATATGAGGAAGAACTGTCTGTCAGGCTTGAGATTCCGGCTTCCGGAGTGGAGACATTGATAGTAAACACTCCGTCGGAGGCTCCTTCATAAAGAGTAAGGGCAACGCCGTAGGCTGCGGGAGTGTTGGTCGTTTCGCCATTGGGTCCCTTCTTTGTGGAATGACCCTCTGCAGTTTTCCAGTTTTCGCCATCGTTGGGATCAATGTCTGAAGTTATGGTGACTTCATAACCGTTTGCCACTGTGAACAGATATGTGGCGCTGTTGCTATAGGTGATCTGATAGTTTTCAGCTTCCAAATCAACTTCGTCGCCCACTGAATACTCCGGATATTTATAAATATTGAGGGTTTTCAATCCGTCTTCATTCCCTTTCAATACGAAAGAGGCATTATGGGTGAGCCCGTCGATGGTGTAAAGAAGATTGAGAGTGGGGTTTCCTCCGTAGAAAGAAACGGGATATTCGTTGGCATATACTTTTTGAATCTTGATGGCGAGCTTGCCGTCAAATGAATTGGCGGAAGAATTCACCACTCTTGCCGGGATGGGGATGGTCCATACGGTGCCCTCTTCGTTTGAAACAGGAGTTATGGAAGAATCATCGGAATTCACGACCATGCTTGTCACGCAGCCATCGAAAGTCAGGGTGATAGTCGCGCCGCCCTCCTCGTTAAGGAATATGGTTGATCCGTTTTCAGGGTCGATGCTTACCAATTGAGGCACAACAGCGCCCATTCCGCTTTCAAACTGAGTGAAAGTTATCCGGTTGGTGGAAAGATCCATCGACACTTTCACGTCTTCAAGGGCGTTGGTGTTGGCGGAGCTGATTCCAAACCCTTTGAAATTTGCCGGAGAATCACTGGCTTCAAAAGTGAATGAAGAAGAATCAGATGTATTGAAAATAATCTGTTGGGTTGTTCCGGCCACACCGTAATATGTGATCACATCGCCGGAAATGCTGTAAGGAATCTTAGCATTATAGGGATTGACCTGCAGACGCGGCCAGTCGATAATTTCGCCTTCATAGCAACCTGTTTCAACATTGAAAGACAGCTTGGGGTCATCGGGATCCGGAGTGACGGGAGTGCCCAATTCGCTCATCGTCTTCCATGTGGCAATATAGATTGCCTCAGGATTCTGCGCTCTCAGCAAAGGAGCCGAGAGGAATAAAGATAAAAAAGCAATTGATATAGATTTTTTCATAAGGGTATATAATCAGAAATTATTAAGTTTATTCAATAGGGCCGAGAGGAGTCTGGCTGCAGACCTTGATGGGAATTGTGGAGACCACATAGTCTTCTTTAAGTTTGGCTGGTCCGGAGACGCCCGGACGGAGATAGCGGGATGTCACTTCCTTCACTTCTCGTTTATCCCATTCATAGACAACCACCATTTCCCCTTTTGTGTTGATAAATCCATTATAACGGTTGTCGCCGATTTTCAGCGACACATCCATGTAGCCGTCTTCATTAAAATTATTTAAATCATAAAAAATGAGCGGGCTCATATTATAATTCGGAATAATACCCATGGCTCCATAAATCTGAATCTTTCCATCGGGTTTCACCATCCTTCCTTGGGTTCTCATATATCCATTCACGAAACCTGTGAAGGCATCTGTGGGTGTGTGATAGGCCTTTTCCATGGTTTGGAATTTAGAATCCATGGGGATATAGAAATTTTCACGGTCGTCTTTGCCTTTCATAGGCACAAACCAGGCATAGCCGTCAACAAAATTTTTACCAAATTTTATAGCTTTCACTTCATTGCCTTCCGTGTCGTAATAAATAGTATATCCGTCTTGCCAGACAGTGCAGTAACCGCTGTTGTAGTCGGAGATATTGCTCATGGCATTATCCATATAGTCCCATTGAGGCTCAAAAGCCTTTTTCCCTGTTTTATCAATGAAATAGACATTTCCGTTGCCTTCCGACACCAATGCCCGGCCGTCGTTAAAATTTCTTACGAACATAAATTTAGGTTCCACGGCAATTTTACCTTTATCGTCGAGGAATCCCCATTTTCCGGGTTTGGGGTCATAATAAGCCCTCATACCGTCGCTGATAGATTGCACCTGGTTGCTGTAAAAACTATTTGTTTCGGGCCAGGAAGTCACTCCGGGATAAACTTCATTTCCTTCCGGGTCGATAAAGACATAGGTGTTGTAATTAATCTTTGCAAGGGCCACACCATCACAAAAATTGGTGCATGCGCTATATTTTCTATCAAGCTTCTTAACCTTGCCGTCTTTATGTAAAAGATATATGCAACGGGTGTTGTAATCATCATCTTTTTTGAAAGCCGGCACCACGCCGTTATGAAATTCCGGGTTCTGAGATTCGGCGGCAGTCCAGATATAATCGTAGATTTTGGTGCCGTCGATGCTGTAAAATCCCCAGCCATTGTTGATGCGGCAACCCCAGACTCCGTCGTAAATATTGGTTATATCAAGAGCATAGACTTTGCCGCGAACATCAACCCATTTCGTTTCCGGAGTTATGGTGACCGTGTAGTATGGAGAATATTCGAGTTCGGCAAAGGCATTGTTGCATATATTAAAAAGCAACAATGTAAATGATGTTTTGAGAAATGTTGAAAATTTCATTCCGGATAAAAGGTTAATATAATTATAAGGCAAAATTAAATTTAGAGGATGAAAGATACAAAAAAATTACCTATAAAACAAAAAGATTAGGTGTCATCCCGACAACTAACTAATTTAGACACAATTTATTGAAACGTCTCGTAATATAAATTGCATTTCATCATCATCCAAAGCCTCGCTGTAGCCCAAATATGCTTCAGCATCATCCATTGTATCGTAAATACATAAACCCTTTACATCTTCTCCATCTGAAAGAAAGTTAAGAGTCAACAATCCTTGAAGTTTCCTGATACTTTCCCATGTAGGGTTATTGGATATTTCGATGCCAAATTTTTCAATTTCATTCTTTTGTAGTAAGTGGGCGATAAATCCTTTGCATGCCATGCGTAATTTGGGATCAAATTCAGTTTTTGTTATAATCGCTGCGACCTTACCATCTGCCAACGCCTTGATCGCTTCTGTTAATATTACATTTTGAAGTTCTTCTTCATTCGAGCAATTAAAGTCATACTCATAGTTTTCAATTTCAATACCATTAAAATTTTTCATAATTCTATCATTATTCGTTTTTCAAGCCGTAATACATGGCTCTCCCCATTTCTTGGGCTACTTTGTCATAGAAGGATTTATCCTCAAAGAGTTTTGAGAAAGCCTCCATCTGATCTGTATAGCATTTCATGGCTATGTCTTCAAAAATCTTCGGAAATATGTTGTTGGTGAACATATTGACATCGGAGTTTTTCGCCTGTTTCTTGAGTTTCTTTTCCTCTTGTTTGGCTTTGTCGAAGATAGTTTCCACAATCACTCTGTCGGCTTCCGTAAAATTCCCCTGATACATCAGATTGATTTTGTCAATGATGTTGTCAAGAAGGTCTCGTTTTTCTTCTACCTTGTTACCGTCACCTCCGCTTTCACCTTTCACCGTCTTCTCTTTCCTGGTTGGGGTAAGGTTTATCTTCTGTGTTTCCTGCACCTTAAACACATGATGCTCCAGTCGAAGTTTGTTTTCTAAATCCACTTTTTCATGCGGAGTCTTGGGTAGAACCTTGAATAGATATTCACAGAAAACATAGGTCTTGAAAAGTTCTTTGTCGAATGTACGTTCTATCTGGGCCATAAAAGCATAGAAACGAATGAAAGCCCTTACATAGTATCTTACCTTGAATCGGTCTTCTTCATCAAGAGCGTTGAAATCTTCCAATACAGGTTTTAAAAGTGAGGTGAGTTTCCCCATTGCCTTATCATCCTGTTTGGATTTATAGATTTCGTAGGCTTTCTCTTCTGTGTCCTGACTCCAAAGATGATAGGATTTCAGATTGTTGAGATATTTGTAAACAATGTTGACATCCACAGGCTCTGAAAGCAGGGTGTCTTCATAAAAGGGCTTGAAGGATGCTTGAATATCTTCGGCTGTATTTACAAAATCCAATACAAAAGTGTCGGTTTTCCCTTTGGTGCTTCTGTTTAGCCGTGATAAAGTCTGAACTGCCTTGACGCCTCTCAATCCTTTTAGAACGAACATAGTGTGCAACAGGGGTTCATCAAAACCGGTCTGATATTTCTCCGCTACTATAAGAATGTTATACAAATCACTCTCGAAATACATTGGCAGAGCCGATTCTGAGATCTTGTAAGTGTCGGTGGAATTGAGTTGCACTTCTGTATATTCCTTACCATCAAGAGTGACCGTTCCGGAAAATGCCACCAAAGGTTTTACATCCGTATATCCTTTCTTCTTGCAATATTCTTTCATAGCGAGATAATATCTCACTGCATGAAGTCTTGAAGGTGACACCACCATCGCTTTGGCTTTGCCATCCATCTTGTTTAAGGTTATCTCCCTAAACTTTTCTACGATAAGTTCCACAGTATGCTCAACCACATACTCATGGCTGTCATGGTATGCCTTAATTGCTCTTGTGGCCGGCGGTTCCTCATATTCCGGATTATCCTTTATAGCCTTTACAATCTTATATGAAGTCTCCACAGGAGTGAAGAACTCCAAAACATCAAGAATGAAACCTTCGTCTATGGCTTGTCTCATACTGTAATGATGGAAGGCGTCATATTGGTTGTTACCATTCTCATCAACACCCTTAGACAAACCGAATGTCTGTATGGTCTTGGGCTTTGGAGTGGCTGTGAAAGCGTAGAAATATTGGTTTTTGTGCTGTCCTTGAGTTAGCAGTGTCTCCACCATCACATCCATTTCATCCAGTATCTCTTCCTCGGTGGTTCCGTATGCTTCAGCCATTTCCGCAACCGCACTTTCCGTATCCGCAAGAGCCGCTTTTAATTTCTCGGCCGACTTTCCGCTTTGGCTCGAATGGGCTTCATCCACAATTATTGCAAATTTCTTCCCTTTATGATTGTCAAGTTCCTTGTAAATCAAAGGGAATCTGTGAAGGGTCGTGATAATGATTCTTTTCTTATCGTTTATCGCATCCCTCAATACGGAAGAATTGTCGGAATCGGTAATTGTGGCTATCTGTCCTGTATAATGGTCGAATCCCAGAATGGTCTCTTGCAACTGACGGTTAAGCACCCTTCGGTCGGTGATAACAAACACTGTCTGAAACACCTCTTTATCGTCATTGTCATGCAATGAAGCCAAACGATAAGCCAGCCATGCGATTGAATTCGATTTACCACTACCTGCTGAATGTTGAATGAGGTAATTTTTCCCCTCCTTGCTGATTTTTGTATCTTCAACCAGTTTTTCCACCACATCAAGTTGGTGGAATCTTGGGAATATCAGCCTTGTTGTCTTTTTCTTGACTTGTTTTCCGTTTTGAAGGGAGACTTTTTCTCTCACTTCTTTGCTGATATATCGTTGAAGAATAGAGAGCAATGTATCTTTTGACAATACTTTCTCCCAAAGGTAAGATGTTACATAACCATCTTGATTTGGTGGATTCCCTCCGTCTCCGATATTTCCGGCACCATTGCTCCCTTGATTGAAAGGAAGGAAATATGTCTTTTTGCCTTGCAAATGAGTGGTCATTGCCACTTCATAGAGATCAACGGCAAAATAGACGAGAATTCGGTTGTTGA
>JAFLTV010000043.1 GCA_022509105.1 Muribaculaceae bacterium
GGAGGAAACTCCCATCCGAACATTAAAGCTTTCATTTGGATTCTTCGGTTTCTAAAGTTTGGAGTTTATTGAGTTCTTTTACATTTCTGAGAGTACGCAGGATTTCACCCACGTTCTTAGCCGTGCTGACGGCTCCACGACCCGTGTAGGGAGGATTGGCATCATACATTTCTGACAATGAGCCGATACAGCCCTCTGTCATTTCATCCTCATAGCCAATCAACATTCTTTCAATGAAGCTGAGTCCGCTAAGTCCGAACACCTTGAAATAGGCATCGGCGTAAAATCCGAACAGCCAAGGACGAGCCGGACCTTGATGAACTGTGAGTTCGCGTTGAACGGGGTCGCCAACATATACCGGACGATAGGCATAGCTCTTCGGGCTTAGACTGCGTAATCCCTTTGGAGTCAGAAGTTCTCTTGTGACAAGATCAAGCACTTTTTTCCTTTGACGACGATCTAAAGGAGAATACTCCATTCCGATTGCAATTGCAAGATTGGGTCTCACTTCAAGATCGGTATATGTGCCGTTCACATAGTCATAAAGATAGCCATAGTCATTTAGGAATGTTGAGAGGAAACTATCTTTAGCCAAGGTTGCAAGCTCGTTGAGTTCTTTAAGATATTCTTCTTTCTCCGGGTCTCCTTCATATAGAGAATTTAGGAAGAGCAGAGCATTATACCAGAGTGCATTGAATTCTAGGATATATCCTGTTCGCGGAATTATCGGTTTTCCATTTAAAGAAGCCGACATCCATGTCACGGGTTTGTCGCTACCATCTGCAGAAACGAGGCCGTTGTCGTTAATCCAAAGTCCGGGCACTTTATTATCTCGGATTTTATCTACGATCCATTTTATGGTTTCACCATATTTTTCCCTACATTCTTTGATGCCATATCTGCGACGGAATTGCTGAATTGTCCAGATTGTCCATAACGGAATGTCCGGCAGGTCGATTTCCCCTATAGTTTTGTCTTTAAGGCCTTCATCAAGATAAGCATGTAAAGCCTTGAGGAAGGTATCCATTATGAGTTCGTAATCCTCCTTATGATCGATAGCGATCGTACATCCGGGCAAAGCAGTGAGTTCGTCACGGGCCCTGACGTTATACCAGGGATAACCGGCCATAATATACATACCCTCCGGCTTTTTAAGATAGAATTGCTTTGCAGAGTTTTTAAGACAATTATAGAAACTTGTGCGGCATGTGCGTGTTGTTAGTTCCATTGCATAAGTTTCTGCAAACTTATCCGGATCAGTCTCGAAGGTTGAAGCAGAGAAGATAATGCTTTCTCCTTTTTCGATCGGGAGTTGGAAATAGCCCGGCACCCATAGGTCTTCTTTATATGGTATACCTCTGTCACGGTCTTTATAATATTCTATGCCTTTATACCAATGTCCGTCGTTCACCCATTCAGGCTCTTTTGAGAACTGCATATACAGGTTTGGGTAGCCGTCGTAAAGGCAGGTGGAAATACCGTTTTTCACATGTTCCACAGCAGTGTTTATAGCGCTGTTTTCCATCACGAGGTCGTTCGCATTTCTGAAAGCCAGGAATGGACGGAACTGAAGTGTAGTGGGGGAGTGGGCTTCCACCAAAGTATATTTGATCAGAATACGGTTTTCATGGGAGATAAACACCTTCTCCTTCGTGAGAATGACGCCGCCTACACGATAAGTGACTGTAGGCACTGACTCACATTCAAACTGGCGTATGTATTTATGCCCGTTAGGACTGAATACATTATCACCGTATTGATGAAGACCTAAGTTGAATGGCGCCCCATGTTGAATCACAGTCTCATCTAAGGATGAAAGAAGCACGTGCGCCTTGTCGTCCATTTCCGGAATTGGAATCACAAGAAGCCCGTGCTGCTTACGTGTGTTGCATCCCACAATCGTGGTGCAATGATAAGCCCCGGATTTATTCGTTCGAAGCATCTCTTTTGGCAAGCTCTGCTCCAAATTTATCATCAGGCTCTTGTCGAATTTCAAATAACTCATATTATGATAAAATTGTAATTAATTTTTATTTCTACCTGTAAGTAAATAATATTCCTCAAAAATAAATATTTTTACTGAGAGTAACAATATAAAAACTATGTTTTATGACATGTATTTATGTTACTTATACCGCTTTGAAATCTTTTTCTATGTCTGAAGGGAGTTCCACTTTCGACAAAGGAATCTCTTTCAATTCATCGTAACATTTTTCAAACCATCCGTCGATTTGATTGATGGTCGATGCATACATAGTTTTGAAATTTGGGATAAAATCGGAATCGCCCAGCGAATCCACTTTGCTGAAAACGGTTCCTACAGTGATTTCATCCGTGTCTATTGCCGGCGCCACAGCCATCGAATCCTGGGTCTTTACAACCATATTGACAAGACCCGCTTCTTTGAGCTGGCTGCAAATCCTGTTAACCATTCTTATCGGCAGATCATATTTCTGACTTATCTCTTCTCTTGTCAAAGGTGCCTCTCCGGAGTGAAATCTTTGAGAAATACCGGCCATTATGATAAGCGTTACCTTGCGTTGAAGATTCACAGAGGGCGGAACGGGATTATCAAGGAAATTAAATACAAAGATATTTTGGAAAGAATAAGTGAGCACACATCCGAATAGAAGTATGATCCATGAGAATTGCAGCCATATAAGCATCAACGGCAGAAAAGAGAAAGAGCCGTAAATGGCATTATATTTCGAAACATAGATCTGTCCGCTGAAAAACAACATTTGCAGAATCTGAAACATCACTGCACAAATCGCTCCTGCGGCCGCTGCATATTTAAAATTCACCCTTGTGTTAGGTATGAGGCAAAATGAAATGGAGAAAGCGAGGAATGTTAATATGAAGGGAGTCGCCTCAAGTGCAAAATTCACCAATGGCGTTAAAAATGAAATATGTGCTGTAGACTGGAAAGTTGAAGACATGAAGATGCTGACTCCCGAGGAACATATCATCAGAATTGGCACTAACAGACAGATTGAAATATAATCCGTAATCTTTTGATAAAGAGACCTGTCGCGCTTTATGTCCCATACCTGATTGAAAGCCGTCTCTATATCAGAAAGCAAGGAAATCAAAGTATAGAGCAAAAAGATAATCCCGACTCCCACAAATATCCCCTGAGAAGCCTGGTTAAGATAAGAGTCTACAAATTGCAGGGCGAATGTGATGAGTTTTTTCTGAGCCGGGAAATTGATGAAAAGCTGATCTTCCAACAGATTTTGAAATCCGAATCCCCGGCCGATAGCAAAAAGCATTGCAAATCCGGGCACTATGGCGAGCACCGTTGAAAAGGTCAGAGCGGCTGATTTTGTCTGGAGGTCCCTGTCGAAAAAAGAGCGTATCGAAAGATTCAACACTTTCACAATTCTCACCTTGAAAGTGTTGCGCGTGTCAAGCCAAACACCCTGAGAGCAATAGTTATACCAGGTTGTTACCTTTGATATTGTCTTTTTCAACCAATTCACATCACAAAATTAGAATATTATCTTTTTAAAAACAAAAAATAGTCTTTTGAAAATAATATGATACACAATAAATAAAAGCCCCGCGCCGAAGCAAGGGGCTTAAAATGCAGAAATGATATAAGCCGGGTTATGTGCCGGCAAAAGCCGGTGTCTGTCATTTATCTCGATCGCTCGGTTGCCCGAGGATTCCAGCAGCCTACCCCCCGGCAACAGACGGGCCATCTGTATCTGCCGGTATATTTGGCCTTGCAACTCATGAAGTGTGCGGCACATTATGTCGCCATAATGTCCGGTGGTCTCTTACACCGCCTTTTCACCCTTGCCATCTCTTGATGGCGGTTGTTTTCTGTCACATAGCTTTCAACGTCGCCGCCGACTTCCCGTTAGGAAGCATGATGCCCTTTGTTGCCCGGACTTTCCTCTCCATCAGGAGCGACAGACCTCATTTCTGCGTAAATTTATTTTTTGCCATTTCTGCAATAATGTTTATAATCTTATCTTCCGAAAGAATGGATGTATCCATTGAAATATCATAATTCGAAGCGAGCCCCCAGATTTTTTCGCCGGCATAATAGTTATAATAGCTCTCACGTTTTTTATCCCGGGATTTTGCTATCTCCATTGCTTCTTCAATATTTGCGGCTTCTCCCCGTGAGATAATGTTGCCGGCTCTATGTCTTAGAGGCGAATGGAGGAAGACACTCAAAGTTTGAAAGTTATCCCTTAATATCACATCGGCAGTTCTCCCGACAATCACACAAGGCTCCTTGCTGCAGATTTCCCGAATCACTCTGCTTTGCTCCTGATAGATATGCTCCCCCGTCAAACCTATGGAATGAAAATTATCGGGAATGCCGTATGCCCCTTGTAAAAGCGCCCTTAATAAAGAGGGTTTTTTCTCATCGTGCTCTTTAAACACTTCTTCGCTGACCCCGATTTTTTTTGCAGCCTCAGCCAATAATTCAGAATCATAATAAGATATATTCAGGAGCGAAGCAAGCTTCTTGCCGATTCTTCGGCCTCCGCTTCCAAATTGTCGCCCTATGATAATGGCATAATTTTCGGCATTGTTCGGTTTGTCGGAAATCATTTCCTGAAGTTGTTTAATTAGGGGATAGTCTGATTCTGCCCCCACAAAGTTAATTATATTTTTTGTCTTTCTCTCTTTATTGTTTACTTTTGTCTGTTGAAAATCAGTCAACATTGAAATCCGTTTGCCAATTAAAGATTAAGTGAAAGATATGAAATTAAGGAATATATTGATAATCAGCACATTCATTTTGATATGGAATGTTATGAACTCACAAACAACACAAACAGATACAAATATGGCTACCCCCGCTTATGATTCAAAAGATGCTCTTGTCGAGCTGAAGACAACAATGGGAGATATCGTTGTCGAACTTTATAATGACACACCCTTGCATCGCGATAATTTCCTGAAACTTGTGGGAGAGGGTTATTACGACGGTATGCTTTTCCATCGAGTGATAGACAACTTTATGATTCAGACAGGCGACCCTTCTTCAAAGGATGCGAAACCGGGGGAAATGCTTGGCACCGGCGACCCGGGTTATACTATTGAAGCCGAGATAAAATATCCCGCTCATTACAATAAGTATGGAGCTTTGGCCGCAGCACGCACCGGCGACAATGTAAATCCGGAAAGGCGCAGTTCAGGTTCTCAGTTCTATATCGTGACGGGAAATAAAATTTCCGAAGGTCAGTTGGAGAATTTGGAAATGCAAGCTCATCAGAAGGAATTGCAAAACACGTTTCAGAAATTGACAATGCAGCACCTTGATTCCATTCGTGAGATGCAAAAGGCTAATGACCAGGAAGGTCTGGAGGCATTGAGACAAGAATTGATAAAACAGACAGAAGCTTCCGTAGATGTTCAGCCCTTGCCTGAAAATTTGAAACAAGACTATATGAATGTAGGAGGAGCCCCTCATCTTGACAATGCCTATACGGTGTTTGGAGAAGTGGTAAAAGGAATGGATATCGTAGAAAAGATCCAGAAAGTGGAAACCGACAGAAACGACCGGCCTTTGGAGGATGTGAAAGTTAATTCCGCGCGTGTTTTAAAGCAGCCTGAATAACAGAAGTTCTTAAGCTTGCTTAGTGATAATAAGACTGAACGACAATAAGAAATTTTAAAAACATACTAAATTTAAAGCAAAGTTATTGTTTTTTAACTAAGAATAATTAACTTTGGAGTTGCGAAAGATTCCATCTCGGAAACTGCCATCGTAAAAGAGACAAGTAACCTAATAAACCATCTTTGTATGAATGATCTTGAAAAACTTCCGCAGCAAGCGGAAGAGCCCTTGAAAGAAGAAGCTGCCAAGGCGGCTGTAGAAAATCCCGCAAGCGAACAAAAAAATGAAGTGGAAGCCGGAAAGGAAGCCACCTCGGAAGATGCTTGTGAAATTGATTCTTCCCCATCATTAGATCTGGCTGAAGCAGCCGATGAAATTGTCGAAGAGGAAGAAAATAAAGAGGCAACTGAAATCAAGTCATTCCATTCTATGACTAAAGATGAACTTGTCGAGGCCCTTAAAGAGATTGTGGCAAGTGGGAATCTTGAACGTCATAAAGAAGTGACAGCTATCAAACAGGCTTTTTACTCGGTTATCAATAAACAAAGAGAAAAAGAGCAGGATGATTTTGTGGCTGCCGGAAATGATATCGCTGCTTTCACTTCAACTCCCGACCCTCTCGAAGAAGAAGTCAAGAATCTTCTTTCTGAATTTAAAGAAAAGAGAGCTGCTTATCTGGAGGAAAAAGAAGAAACAAAGAAAAAGAATCTTGAAGAGAAAAACCGTATTATAAGCGAAATAAAGGCTATAAGCGAGGATATTGATAATATCAATCAGCAATTCCCTAAATTCCAACAGCTTCAACAAGACTTCAAAGCTGCGGGGGAAGTGCCGGCTGGAGCTGAAACCGAGCTCTGGAAGAATTATCAGGGTGCGGTTGAACAATTCTATGACCACCTTAAGATGAACAAGGAATTGAGAGACCTGGATTTCAAGAAAAATCTTGAAATAAAGACCCAGCTTCTTGAAAAGGCTCAATCTCTTGCTGACCTTGCAGATCCCATTGAAGCCTTCCGCATTCTTCAGTCTCTACATGAACAATGGCGTGAGACAGGCCCAGTGGCTCGTGAATACCGTGAAGATATGTGGAATAAGTTCAAGGAAGCTTCCACAGTTGTAAACAAGCGTCATCAGGATTTCTTCCAATCGAAAAAAGAAAACGAGCAGGCAAACGAAGCTGCCAAAATAGAACTTTGTGAAAAAGCAGAGGCTATTGATTTCTCAGGTTTCAAGTCTTTTGCAGCCTGGGATGCCGCAACTAAAGAGATTCTGGAACTTCAGGCAGCTTGGAAAGAACTTGGATTTGCTTCCCGCAAAGTGAATAATGCTCTGTTTGCAAGATTCAGGGAGGTTTGCGATAAATTCTTCGAAGCCAAGGCCGAATATTTCAAAAAGACAAAAGAAGAATCAAAAGAGAATTTAGCTCGCAAAGAAGCTCTTTGTGAGAAAGCTGAGGCGCTCGCGGCAGATTTCAATCGCAAGGGCGCGCTTGAAGAAATGCAAGCTCTCCAGAAAGAATGGAAAGAAGTGGGAGTGGTTCGTCGTAAACAAGGTGACGAAGTCTGGAAACGTTTTTGCGCTGCTCTTGACATCTTCTATGGCGAAAGGAAAAAGCTGTATAGCGGCAAGAAAGAAGAGGAAAACGAAAACCTCAAGTCAAAACAAGCCATCATCGACCAGATCAAGGAGATATCTGAAGAACAGGAAAGAAATGAAGTTATCGACACAATCCGTGATCTTCAGAAACAATGGCAATCCATAGGCCATGTGCCATTCAAGGAGAAAGACAATGTAAACAACGCTTATCGTGCAGAACTCGACCGTCTCTTCGGTGCGTTTGATATTAAGGAAACTCGTCAGAGGGTTCGCCGTTTTGAAAATGATATCAAAAAGTTTGCCGGGGAAGAGGGAAGACTTGGCAAAGAAAGAGACAAGATGATGCGTGCTCTTGAGGCCAGGCTTTCCGAGGCTAAGACAATTGAAAACAATCTTGGTTTCTTCCGCGTGAAATCGAATGCCGGCAACAGCATGATAAAAGAGATGGAAAGGAAAATCCAGAAGCTGAAAGATGAGGCTCAGGAAATAAGGGAGAAAATAGCTCTCCTCGATAAACAGGAAGCCGGAGAATAACTCCTTTAGAAACCTTTCTCGGAAGGAAGACTCGTTAACAAGTCGTACTCACAAAAATAAAGAGGGTTTGTCAATATTATTTGGCAGACCCTCTTAAAGTATCTTTTAAAAATCCAGAAATTTAAAAATAACGCTTTCCACGTCTTTAATTTCATTCACTTCAGCAAGCAGCAGCTGCGGGTCTATGCCGTTTTCTTCCATTTGTTCCTTAGTCATAGGCAAACGTGATCCGGAAGGGTTCACCCATATTGCATGCCATCCTGCCTTTAAGGCTCCGAGGATATCGGTTTCCCCGTTATCACCTATATAAATATATGGATGAGTGGCTCCGGTTTCAGCGATAGCATAATCAAAAAGGCGCTTGTCGGGTTTGTTTATCCCGATCTCTTCACTGACAATCATTCTCGTGATATAACGGTCCAACCCGGAATATCTGAGCTTGTTATATTGAGTGGTTAAAAATCCGTTAGACAAGACGGCTAATAATGCATGCCGGGATAATGACTGAAGCAGAGTGTCTATATTTTCAAATTTTGCCTCGCAACGTGCCAGAATGTCGAGATAGTTTCTATCTAATTCTTCACACACGGCCGTGAGAACCTCGAACTGACGCGTAGCCAGAGTGCGTCGCCATCTTTCAATCTTCAGCTGAGCAGTCGTTACTTCCCCTCGACTGTAGAGAAGCCACATCTTGGCATTATGCTCATGATAAATATCAATAAATTCATCAATAGATTTAAATAGTTTTCTAAGAATTGGCGAAATTTCATAGAGTCTCCGCAATGCCAAGGCAGAGTTGGCGGAGAAATTCCAGATAGTGTCGTCTAAATCGAAGAAAATCCAGGGAATTCTCTTAAAACGAGTGTCATTTATAGCCATCAGAAGATAATTTAGATAGCAAATTTAAGAATAATTAGCCGATTTTTTGCCCTTTGATTCTGTAAGTCAAAAAAAATAACGATATTTGCAACGCAAAATGAAAAATCATGCCTTTTCAAGGTAAAAGGCAATAAAATATTAACACAAATATATATCAATTATGCCAAGCGGAAAGAAAAGAAAAGGCCATAAAATGGCGACACACAAACGCAAAAAAAGACTGAGAAAAAACCGTCATAAGAAGAAGTAAGACGTCCGAGAGCCTTAGGCTCCGGTTTCAGTTTTAGGAATGGCAGACATTGTTAGGGTGGGGAAATCTTCGCTCAACAGATGTCTGCAAATTTTTTGAGGGCTAAATTTTGTATAAGAAAGAGCCTTAACAGTAATTATAAATTATGAAAAGCGAATTAGTTGTAGACGTTCAGGAGAAGGAGGTCTCGATAGCTTTGCTTGAAGATTCCCGGCTTGTTTCCCTTCAGAAGGAGAGTCGGAATCAGGCATACGTCGTGGGAGATCTCTATCTTGCGAAGGTCAGAAAAATCATGCCGGGGCTTAACGCCGCCTTTGTCGACGTTGGCTTCGAGAAAGACGCTTTTCTTCATTATCTCGACTTGGGACCCCAGTTCAGCACCTTCAACGCCTTCATTAAAGAGGCTTTAAACGACAAAAAGAAGGTCCCGTCGATTTCTAAATTCAAACCTTTACCTGATATTCCCAAGCAGGGTAAAATTCAGGATGTATTGGAACCGGGTCAGTCTTTGTTGGTGCAGATTGTAAAAGAACCGATCTCATCAAAAGGTCCCCGGCTCACTACTGAAGTTTCTCTTACAGGCCGATTTCTCGTTTTAATACCTTTCGGCGATAAAATCTCGATTTCCCAAAAGATAAAATCAACAGAGGAAAAGGTGAGACTGCGCCAGCTCGTGGGCAGCATCAAACCAAAAGGCTTCAGCGTCATCATCCGGACTTCTGCAGAAAATAAAAGATTTGCAGAACTCAACCAAGAGATGAAATCCCTTATAAAAGTGTGGGAAGATTCTATCGCCAAAATGCAGAGAAGCCAGCCTCCGATGCTCATTTACGAAGAAGAATCAAGAGCGGTCGGTGTTATTCGAGACATGTTCTCTCCGGATTTCGAAAATATCCACGTAAACAATCAGGAAGCTTTTACCCAGATTCAGAGCTATATAGACATCATTTTTCCCGAAAAGAAGGATATAGTGAAGCTTTATCAGAAAGAGATCCCGATTTTCGACCATTTCAATATCACTAAACAGATAAAAAGCTCGTTTGGTAAAACAGTTTCTTTTAAGAGCGGTGCTTATATCATTATTGAACACACTGAGGCGCTTCATGTGATCGACGTCAATTCCGGCAACAGAAGCAAAGCAAGTTCCGATCAGGAATCAAACGCACTTGAAGTTAACCTCAAGGCGGCCGATGAAATTGCACGTCAGTTGCGTCTTCGCGATATGGGAGGCATTATAGTCATAGATTTTATCGATATGGCTAAAGCTGAACACCGTCAGGCCTTATATGAACACATGAAGGAGATAATGGCAACAGACAGAGCTCGCCATAATATCTTGCCTCTTAGCAAGTTCGGCCTCATGCAGATCACTCGCCAGAGAGTGCGTCCCGCGTTGGATATAACCACGAATGAAAATTGTCCCTCATGCTTCGGAAAAGGAGAAATTCAGGCCTCGTTGCTTTTCACAGATAAATTAGACGAAAAGCTCGACTATCTGGTCAATAATCTTAAAGTGAGAAAATTTAAAATGTATATCCATCCTTATGTGGATGCATACGTTAAGAAAGGTTTGATTTCCATTTATTCAAAATGGCGCAGAAAATACGGAAGGGGTTTCAAGGTGCTGCCCGACCAGTCTCTCGCCTATCTGCAATATAAAGTCATGGATGCCGACGGCAAGGAAATAGATCTCCAGGAAGAGAGTGATTTCAATAGTAACCGTTCGAAATCCCATGCCCGGCAAAAAGAGTCGGATTAATGAAGAAAAGATGTTAGCAGATCTGCTACAATGAATGTGGAGCCTCCGATAAAGATTATATCATTTTCGGAGGCTTCCTTTTTTGCCTCCTCATAAGCTTCGCTCACATCCGGGAATAAATGACATTTAAATCCTTCGTCTGTCAATTTCTCCATAAGTTTCCCGGCAGGAAGAGCACGGGGAATTTTGGCATTCGTAACGTAATATTCAGCATCCTTGGGCAGCAAACCCATGATTCTATCTATGGCCTTGTCTGCCACAAAACCTATTACAATTCTTAGCCGCCCTCCCTTCTTTTTCTTTAGCTGTCTCTCCAACTGTTTGAAATTATATTCAAGCCCGGCAAGATTATGCCCTGTGTCGGCTATTGTAAGCGGTTTTTTCTCCAATATTGTCCATCGGCCACTTAATCCTGTCTGCTTCACCACATTCTCTATACCGTTTTTTATAGCCTCATCAGAAATCTCCACTTCCTCTTGCCTCAATCTCTCTATGGCGCTCAGAGCAGTCTGAATATTCTTTTTCTGATAATCTCCTCCTAAAGGCAGGTTGAAGCTGCCGTAGACACTTTCACATTTCCAGTCGCCGTTTTCACTCTCTTTTATTTCCTGCAAAAGTGTGTAATCGCGTCCGAAGGTTAGGGGAGCTATTTCTTTTGAAGCTTTCTCTATAAAAATATCGGCACATTCATCCTGCCATTCCCCCACTATGACAGGAACCCCTTTTTTGATTATTCCTGCTTTTTCACCTGCAATCTCTCTGAGGGTATTGCCAAGAAACTGATTATGGTCATGAGAAATGTTGGTGATTACTGACAATAGGGGAGTGATTATATTCGTAGAGTCTAATCTTCCTCCCATTCCCACTTCGATTACGCCGTAATCAATTTTCTCTTTGGCAAACCAATCGAAAGCCATCATCATAGTCAGTTCGAAGAAGGAAGGATGTCCCTCATAAACGCATTTTTTCCAGTTTTCCACAAATTCTATAACTCTTTCTTTAGGAATCATCCTTCCGTTAACCTTCATTCTTTCCCTAAAATCCACTAAATGAGGTGATGTATATAGTCCCGTTTTATATCCCTGCGACTGAAGGATGGAGGCAATCAGATGGCTTGTGCTTCCTTTGCCGTTTGTGCCGGCTATATGGATAGACTTGAATTCTCTGTGAGGATGTCCGAAATATTCATCGAGCCTTAAGCTCGTGTCTAATCCCGGTTTATAGGCCGGAGCACCCGTGCGTGAAAACATGGGCAATTGTGAATAAAGATATTCTAAAGTCTCGTTATATTCTTTGTCGATATTCTTTTCCATGATTATAATCCATATAGAATAAACCCGGCTATTCCTGCCAGGATAATGATCAGAATAGGATGCAGCTTTATAGAGTTTTTACCTAATTTTATCGGGAAATATGCCAGGCAGAACGCAATGCCGCAGATAGCCACATTAGTCCATAATTGCCATGAAACTCCCCTGGGATTGAAGTTGGCGGCATTCATAAGCATGATAGCTGCAGAGGCGATTAATCCTACAATCACTGGTCGCAACCCTGTGAAGATAGCTTTTATCACACCGCTTTCACTATGTCTTCTGATGAAGTGGGAGCTGTATAACACCAGAATGAAACTGGGAATCACCACTGCCAGAGTGGCCAGACAGGAACCAAGCAACGCCCATCCTAACCCGGATAGAGCCGGATCTACTTCCCCCGGTGCCACAAATCCTATATATGTCGCGGAATTTATACCTATGGGTCCCGGTGTCATCTGGGAGATGGCCACAATGTCGGTAAACATTGTCTCGGAAATCCAGCCGGGTGAAACCACAGCCTTCTCCACAAGCGACAGCATGGCATAGCCGCCCCCGAATCCGAAGATGCCTATCTTGATATACGCCCAGACAAGTTGCCAATAGATATTCATCTTTTTGTCCTATAGATTTTTCTCTGCGGAATCCACCATGCTAAAAAGCCTCCCAATCCTCCCAACACTATATAAAGAATAGGATTGGAAATCAAACCTAAATCCAGCGATATCATAAGAGCCACCACAAAAGGAATCCATACGGTTTTCCATTTAAGTTTGGCGGCTTTTGCTGAAGTGATCACAGGAGCTATGATCAAAGCCACCACTGCCGGCCTGATCCCCATGAAGACGGAGGATACGACCCGGTTGTTCTTGATAAGATCCGGAGTAAGGAAAATGGCGATGGCCAGTATGATGAGAAAAGAGGGGAGGATAGTGCCGGCTGCTGCAACAACGCTGCCGCGGGTTCCCTTGATTCGGTCGCCCACGGCAGTCGCTATGTTTACGGCAAGAATGCCCGGCAAGGATTGAGCTATGGCAAGCAAGTCGAGAAATTCCTCCCGTTCAATCCAATGATGTTTGTCTACTATCTCTCTTTCGATAATTGATATCATCGCCCATCCACCACCGAAAGTGAATGCTCCGATCTTGAAGAATGTAGTGAAAAGGCTCAGACATTGTCCCATTTATTTATGGGCTTTATCAATATTTATGGGTTGTTGTTTCCATTTCTTCCGGAGTCAGCTTCTTATTGTCCATAGAATACCATACATAGGCTATATAAGCCAACACGAATGGAATCACTATGGAAACATAGCTCATGGCTTTCAAAGTGAATTCGGAAGATGAGGCGTTTCGAATCGTGAGAGAAGATGACGGGTCGGTCAGAGAAGGATAAAATGCCACATCTCCATATCCTGCGGCCCAGAATAAAGCCACAACGGCAAGGAAGGTGCCTAATCCGGTAAACCATATTCCTTTTGTGAATTTCTTTGAGAAGCATGATTTCAAAAGCCCGAACAACACTAATACCACTCCGATTATAAGCGTCATGCCGGTCCACCATAGATGGGTAAGCTGATGGAAATATTTGAAGGGACGCTCTGTAGCCGTAACGGTTAGATCATTGTTCGTGGTTGCGTCATATCCTGTTGCGGTGCAAAGCATGGTGAGGAACCACAGGAAGAAAACAACGAAAATACCGCCGTTAAGGAAAGCGCGGCTCTTCAGCCTTTCGAAGAATTCATCGTCTCCGCTGATGTTGTTCATCATATAGAGACATGCCTGCATGCGGGCCAGGAACAAAACGGCCACTCCCAAAATAAGGTTTCTCCAGTTGAAGATGGCCTCGAAACCATGGGAACTGTCCCATTGAGAAATCACCGGACTATGCATGTCCAGAAGATTGCCGCGGATAACGGTGAATTTACCCCCGAAGAAGAACATCGACACGGCTACTCCGAGAAGTATGCAGCCAACAAATGCATTTATAAACAGGAATGTGTCATAAGTCTTGGTGCCATAGACGTTGCCCTGCTTGTTTCTGTATTCATAGCTCACAGCTTGCACGATGAAGCTGAAGAGAATGAGTATCCACAGCCAGTAGGCTCCTCCGAAACTTGTGGAGTAAAAGAGGGGGAAGGAGGCGAAGAAGGCGCCGCCAAACACCACCAAGGTTGTGAACGTCAGCTCCCATTTCCTCCCCATGGAGTTAACAATGAGCTCTTTTCTAACTTTATCCTTTTCCGTTAGCAACAAGGATTGTCCGCCCTGCACAAAAAGCAGGAACACGAGGATGCCTCCCAAAACCGAAATGAGACACCACCAATAATTCTGAAGATATTCAAGTGCCATAGCTTAATGTACATCAGTTTCTAAATTTGTTAACGATCTCTTCTTCACCTGCTTCACCATGATATTCACTTCTGCAATCAAAAGCACTGTGAAGATTAGGGCAAAGAGCCAGAATGTCAGAATAACAGAACCGGACTGTATCTCCGAAATCGCGGCCTTAGTCGGCAGCAGGTCTTGAACCGTCCATGGCTGGCGACCCACTTCCGCAACTATCCAGCCGGCTTCCGAACAGAGCCACATGAAAGGAACCGAACACATCGCGATCCATTGAAGCCATTTTTGCTTTTCAAGCCAGTCTCCTTTATAAACAGCCAGCAATGCCACAATATAATAAAGAAGGAAATAGGAGCCCAAAATCACCATGATTCTGAAAGAGGTGAATGTGAGGCCCACAGGCGGGATGGCTTCCTCAACTGAATCGAAATATCCGTAACCGAAATATGGATAATATTGCCGCAACATGTTCACGGCCGAATCCATGGCGGCTTCATCCTGGCGTGCTCTTGCTGTGTCGTAAGCTCTCAGCGCTTCGTGGGCAAGCTTGCCCTGGCGTATCCTCTCTTCATAGCTCACTGTGTTGACGGTGTCGCCGTTTTCGTTTATGGTGTAACCCTTCACGATATCGGAAATTCCGGGCACGTATGCATTGACATCATGTTTGGCGAGAATCGAAAGGCCGTAGGGCACTGTTATGTCGAAAAGATATTCATCTTCGTCATTGTTCCAAGTCTTGTTGGGATTTACGATACCGGCGGCAACGATTCCTGCGGATTGCTTGCCGTGATATAATCCCTCCATGGCGGCGAGTTTCATAGGCTGATGTTTGGTCACTTCCACGGCGGAGCCGTCACCGGTCCACATTGTAAGAAGCAGACCGATAAGGCCGATCCATCCTCCCACCTTTATAGAACGGTTGGCAAAGGCAACGTTGCGGTTTTTGTAAAGGAACCATGCGCTGACTCCGATGACAAACACTCCCGAAAGAGCCCAGCCCGAGAACACGGCATGCATATATTTGTTGACGGCAATGCCGGAAAAGAGCTCCCAGAAATTGTTCATCACATTTCTCATCTGAGCCGGATCGAATTCCATTCCTACCGGATATTGCATCCAGGCGTTGGCCACAAGTATCCACAATGCTGAAACCGAAGCGCCAAACCAGGTCATCCATGTCGACACAAGATGGAATCGCGGGGAAACTTTGCCCCAGCCGAAAAACATCACGGCCACGAATGTGGCTTCTATGAAAAAGGCTACAAGACCCTCTATGGCCAGCGGCGCACCGAAAATATCGCCTACAAACCAGGAGTAGTTGCTCCAGTTGGTGCCGAATTCAAATTCAAGAATAAGACCGGTGGCGATACCGATTGCAAAGTTTATCCCGAAAAGGGTCATCCAGAATTTAGTGGCTGCCAGCCATTTCTCCGACTTGGTCTTCAGATAGATGCTCTCCATCACGGCAACTATCAGCGAAAGCCCTAAAGTCAGAGGCACAAAAAGCCAATGGTAAATTGCCGTCAAGGCAAATTGCCATCTCGACCAGTCGACCACTGTCATTAAATCATCCATGATATTTGGTTTTAAGCAGTTTTAATTTATTTCTTCAATAATTCTGTCCTCACATGATCGGCGCGCTCTTCATCTGTGTCATAATCCCGCTTCAATATATTGGGGAAGAAGAGAAATTTCATGACCACAAAGAATATGAATAATTTCACAAGTATTATGATCCATAGGGTTTTACCTACAGTCATCTCCCGGAAACCGTCATAATAGAAATTCCATATCCTCCGCGGTATCCTTGCTATGCCGCTGTTCATATTGCCTGAGTATGGTTTTACCTACCACAAAAATAAATAATTATTCTTTTAAACGCAATTCATTATTAAAAAAATGCTTAACTTTGCAACAAACTCTGAATAAACTCATACTGTCATGTCTTTATGGTTTGAATGTAAAGTGCGCTATGAACGCATGATTGAAAACGGCACTGTGAAAAAAGTTAACGAGCCCTATCTTGTTGATGCATTGACTTTCACAGAGGCCGAAGCCCGAATTATTGAAAAGATCACTCCCTTTATATCCGGCGATTTCAGCATATCTGCTGTGAAAAAAACCAAGGTTTCCGAAATTTTCTTCGACGAGACCGGCGACCGCTATTATATGGTGAAAGTGAATTTCGTCACAATCGACGAAAAGTCGGGCAATGAGAAAAAATCCGCTTCTTTCATCCTGGTCCAGGCTTCCGATTTTGCAGGAAGTCTCAAAAGATTCGAAGAGGGAATGAAGGGCACGATGTCTGACTATGAGATAGCTTCAATCACGGAGACACCGCTTATGGATGTTTTCCCCATGGAGTTCAAATCGGTGCTGACTCCGGAAGAGGCTGAGGAGAAACGTCGCCTTGACGATGTCAACCGCAGATTGGCTGAATGAGTGTAGCAGACAACATACGCTATTTTCAAGGCATAATTCCTGCCGGCGTTAAGCTTGTGGCCGTTAGCAAGTTTCATCCTGTCTCCATGATTCGCGAGGCTTACGATGCCGGCCAAAGACTGTTTGGAGAAAGCCGGGTGCAGGAATTCCTCGAGAAACAAAAGGAATTGCCGGATGATATCCGCTGGCATTTCATAGGCCACCTGCAGACCAACAAGGTGAAGCAGATAATTGGCAAGACGGCTCTGATTGAAAGCGTGGATTCGGAAAAGCTGTTGCAGCTTATCGATCGGGAGTCGGAAAAAGCCGGAGTTGTCACGAGAATCCTGATGCAGGTGCATGTGGCGATGGAGGAGACTAAATTCGGATTCTATCCTGAAGAACTCTTGGAGTATTTCAGCGAGAGAAGATTCGAGAGTCTGAAGGCCGTTCATATTTGCGGCATAATGGGAATGGCCAGCAACACCGACGACATGAGGCGGGTGAGGTCCGACTTTAAAGCCATTGCATCGATCTTTAACAGGATAAGAAACGATGAAACTCTGAATCTTTCGGGATTCGACAGACTTTCGATGGGAATGAGCGGCGACTGGCAGATTGCCGTGGAAGAGGGAGCTAATATAGTGAGGATCGGTTCTTCAATTTTCGGTGAACGTAATTATTAAGGAATATTTCAATTAATTTTAAAAGCTAATATAAAATGGCAGACTTAACAACAAATTCAAAACAGGGTGGAGGCAACACGGTTGCAATCATTGCCATGTTTTTCATGTTTGCAATGATCTCATTTGTCACCAACCTTGCGGCCCCGATAGGCACAATCTGGGGATATTATTATGAAGGCAACAGTTTCCTTGGAATGTTGGGCAACATGATGAACTTCCTGGCTTATCTCTTCATGGGTATTCCTGCAGGAAATCTTCTATTGCGCATAGGTTATAAGAAGACTGCGCTTCTTGCTATGGGAATCGGTATCGTGGGCTTGTTTGTTCAATGGCTCTCCGGAGTGGGCGTGATGGGCGACGGCGCTTTCATCGTTTATCTTATCGGTGCGTTTATCGCCGGTTTCTGCGTGTGTATGCTCAACACTGTTGTAAATCCTATGCTTAATCTTCTCGGAGGCGGTGGCAATAAAGGCAATCAGCTTCTCCAGACCGGTGGTGCCCTTAATTCATTGTCAGGCACGTTGACTCCGTTCCTCGTGGGAGTGCTCATCGGAGTGTTGACCCCTGAGACTCGCATTTCAAATGTTGCTCCTTTGCTTTGGATAGCTATGGGCGTATTTGCAGGCGCTTCATTGATAATCTGGTTTGTTAGGATTCCGGAACCCAATCTCCAGAAGAAAGGTGCTCCGAAGGTTAAATATTCCCACAGTCCGTGGAGCTTCCGTCACACAGTTCTCGGCGTTATCGGTATATTTATTTATGTAGGTATCGAAATCGGTATCCCGAGCACGCTCAACTTTTATCTTGCCGACCAGGGTTCCAACGGAGCCGGTGTCATAGGTGAGGCTTCCAAGGTGGCGGGTGCCGTCGTTGCAATCTATTGGTTGCTCATGCTCGTGGGTCGTTTCACATCCGGTATAATCTCCGGAAAAGTGTCTACCCGCACTCAGCTCATAACCGTGACTGCTATCGGCATTATCCTTGTGATAGGCGCTATTCTTTCAGGCAAAGAAACAACAGTCGACGTTCCCACATTTGTTTATAGCGGTCCTGACGGAGCCGTTGCACAGGTTCCCATCAGTGCCGTTTATCTGATACTTTGCGGATTGTGCACCTCAGTTATGTGGGGCGGTATTTTCAATCTTGCCGTAGAAGGTCTTGGCAAATACACTGAAAAAGCATCCGGTATTTTTATGATGTTTGTTGTGGGTGGTGGTGTAATTCCGTTGCTTCAACAGCTCATTTCCAATAAGATGGGATATATGCCCAGCTATTGGCTCATCGTAGGATGTCTCGGCTATCTCTTCATCTATGGCGTATGGGGCTGTATAAATGTAAATAAGGATATCCCCGTAGGTGAGGAAGATGCTACCAAGGAAGCAGAACTTGGCGAAGCTATATATGATGCCGAATAAATTCCGGATGTTGAAATGAAAGTTATTAGATTGCTCTCATCCGGAATTCTTTTCCTGGCTGCCGTGGCACTCTTATCCTGCGGCCGGCAGTCTCCCGTAGACCGTTACACGGAAATAATGGAAGAACTGACTGAAGAAATTGAGAAATGTCAGGATATCTCAGACATTACCCGAATTTCAAACAGCAGGTTGGGTGAGGAATCCACGGCCATTATTCAGGAGAATGCCGACTATGAGCTCACAGATTCCGATAAAGAGAAGATCAAGGAGGCAAACGACCGGATGATGCAAGCGATTTTTAACAAAACAGTGGAATTAAGTGGTATCCCGACTGAAATGCATTCGAGAGTGCAGGCTCAGATGAACACCACAATCGAAATGTTTAATGCTGAAATTGACAACAGCAAGACATTAGGTGATCTGAGCTTCGCAACTCACTGACCTTCAGGAGAATATTATCGTATAATAACTTAAAAAATTTAGGAGGATATGTCAAAAATTAATTAAAGGCATGTCCTCCTAATCATATATATGAAATTCAAGAATCCACAGCGGTTTAAAGAAGAAATTCGGAGAGTTTCAATATATTCGACTTCAGACAAGCAATTCCGGAGGATAAAGCAGCATGAGGACAACATGCCAGCGCCAAGTTTAACTTATGCCATTTTCCATTAATCCTAATGGTAAAAAACCGGAGAACAGTAAGATTTTTTCAAAACCTGTTCTCCGTCTGAAAAAAAATCATTAACTTTGCAGCGCAAAGGGCGAAAGCCAATCGGGGCGTAGCGCAGTCCGGTTAGCGCACCTGCTTTGGGAGCAGGGGGTCGAAG
>JAFLTV010000044.1 GCA_022509105.1 Muribaculaceae bacterium
TAGTTTTTGAATAAAGACAATATGATCTTAAAGTAAAGGTTTTATGTCTAAATGCGTTAGAGGGGGTGTGTTAAAATAATTTGGCACATCCTCTTCCTTTAATTTCTTTCCCTCTAATTCTGCATTATGAATTTATTGAATTAGGGAGACTACCATAGTTTGATAGGTTCGCTGAAGGCGAGAAGAGGTCTATAGGCCTCTTTATTACCGACTTTCTTATAGAAGAAAGCACTTTATCTTAAGATATTTGCATTAAGAACTCTCTGAGATTCAAGGATTTTATACCTTTATATGAAACCGGCGCTGAGTCCCTGTAAGTGATGACATATTTGCCATAATTATCCGGAATGTCAAGAAGATTCCCGAATTCTCGTTCAATCGTTTTTTCTTCAATAAGAGATGTTGCAACTTGAAAATATTGGATTTCACCATTCTTTTCCGCTATAAAGTCTATTTCTCTTCCATCAGTGAATCTACCCACCTTGACATTATATCCCGATAATTTTAAATGATTATAAACCAGATTTTCCATCAAGCCCGGCAAATCGTTTGGACGTAAGCCCACTATTGAGTTCCTTATCCCGGGATCTTCAAAAAAAATCTTTTCCCCAATTTCAAAAAACCTTTTCCCTTCAATATCCCATCGTTTAACCTTATTTACGATACAAGCTTCTTCTATATATGATATATAATTTTGAACGGCGCCCACTGTAGTATTTAATCGTTGGCTCTTCAGATAGTCTACAATCTTTTTAGAAGAAAATAGTTGTCCTATATTATCCGATAGGAAAGATAGCAATCTTTGTAAGAAATCCGTATTTCTGATTGAGTGACGATGAATGATATCCCTATAAACAATTGCATCTGTCAATCCATTGAGATATTCCATCCAGGTTTCTTTGTTGTTAAGATTTATAAGATAGGGCATGCCACCATATCTTATATAATCGTTTAGGGAATCATCACTATCCTGCATCTTGTGGAAATGCAAAAATTCTTCATAAGAAAGGGGATGGACTCTGATTTCTATATTTCTTCCTGAAAGAGATGATGAAATATCTGTCGACAACATTTTTGAATTGCTTCCTGATATATAAACATCATTCCTATCATCTAAAATAAGAGATCTCACCACTTTATCAAAATCCAAAACTTCTTGAATTTCATCAATAAAAATTAGATTTTGCTTTCCCTCAATAATTTTTTTCTTAACTTCTTCATATAAATCGGTTGAATTTTTTATATGTGAAAAAGCAAAATCTTCAAGATTAATATTGATTATATTTGAATCCGGATTACGTGTTTTTTCAATTTCGGCAATTGATTTTAAGATATAACTTTTTCCTACACGTCTTTGCCCCACAAGGGTCTTTATCAGATTTTTTCCAATAAAAGGTTCAATTTTTTTGAGATAAAGGGGGCGGGGGATTATATTGGAAGTTTTCTCCATAAAATAAATTTTACACAAAATTAATAAAAGTTTCTTCCATGGAAAAACTTTTTATGAAAATCACTATCTTAAGACGCGAAAAATAAAAACTCATTTGCTATGCCGGAGGCAGGATTGTAAATCCGGAAATATATTTCTTATTTTATTCCGGAGATTTCTCTCTGCAGTTTCCTTCTCCATATTTGCTTCAATTGTCAGACTTTTATCTGCGATATCATAAACTTTCCATAAGCCCGAAGCAATCAATTTTTCTTTGTCTTCCACCTTCCCTCCTACGGCAACAACCGGAATCTCATATTTTTGGGCCCTTTCCAAAACACCGCTTACCACTTTTCCCATAAGGCTCTGACAGTCAAGCTTCCCTTCCCCTGTGATTATCAAATCAGCATTTTTTATTTTCTCATCAAATTCTATTGTGTCTAAAATAAAATCTATTCCCCTTTTCGATTCGCCGCCAAGGAAACAATAAAAGGCGAACCCCAGGCCGCCTGCCGCTCCTGTTCCTATTGAGTCGGCGGATTTATAACCGTCAAACCCCGATCTTTCCGCAACTTCAACTAAATTTTCCAGACCGGCTTCCAACAACGCTACTTCCTCTTTTGTGGCACCTTTCTGCGGCGAAAAAACTTCAGCCGCCCCCTCTTTTCCAAGCAATCGGTTATCAACATCATGGATAAAAATAAATTCTACCCCTTTCAAAAATGATTCAACATGAGTGGAGTCAATTTTTTCGACTTTTTGAAGATTTTCTCCCGACCCTGACAGCTCCCGGCCGCTGTTGTCATAAAATCTGAAACCTAAGGCATCCATCATTCCCATTCCGCCATCACATGTTGCACTACCGCCTAACGACACTATTATCTCCCTGCTTCCTGCCCTTATCGCAGATAATATGGTTTGGCCGAGCCCGTAGGATGATGCTTTAATAACATTCCTGTCTTCAGGCGAGATTAACGGCAAACCTATCGAAGAAGCGCTCTCAATAAAAGCCTGACCTTCTGACTCATCCGCAAGATAATGTGTAGACAATCCTTTTCCTATAGCATCGACAGTTTCTATATCTATTTTCCGGGGGTATTTTTTTGAAACTATTTCCAGTGTGCCCTCTCCTCCATCGGCCAAAGGCATTTCTATTAATTCCGCAGTAGGATGAAGTTCTTGCAGAGTGGATGCTATTATATGAGCTGCGGTTGAAGCACTCAGGGAACCCTTGAAGGAATCAGGGCATATCACAATCCTTTTCATCTGTCTTCCGGATGGGTCATCTTATATCGGGGAAAAGCATCGATCATAGAACCCGGTGTGGCATTTAAAATTTCCACACCCTGTTTTTTTGCATAATCCGCTATTTCCCAATAACTGCGAAAAGCAACCACCATGCTCCCCAAAACATCGTGCAACTTTAAATCCTTGTAAGTTTCTCTCACTCTCCTATGTTCCTCCTCATTGTCTTTATAGAAATGGGGCTGTATACTTACTACAAAGTTTTCTTCATCTACATCCAGTGTCTTCGTCCAGGTATGGTCGGCTCCAAACAAATATATTTTCCTGTATCCCAATCTTAAGGCTTCCATTATTGCCGGGATCATAACGTTTCTTGGTCGCGGCATTCCTAATCCCGATTTAAACATCCAATGTTTAATCCATCTGAAACCCTCTATCGGCGTAAGATTGAAATATCTCACATTCAATCCTCTCGTGTGGAGTAACAAAGCTTTCACAAGATGACGGAATTTCGTCGGCACAAGCAAGGTCATTTCCCAGCTTACGTTTCCAAAGGCTTCCCATAGTTTCCTGACATTATTGTCAGTGTCAAGAGAATCAAAGAAATGGCCGTCGGCCAAGACATAATATTTCGGACGCAATTTATAAAAATCCGGAGCCAATGCGGCGAAATTCACGGCCATTAGGTCTCTTTCCAAAAGAAAGTCAAGGTCTTTGTCAATAGTGTCTCGTAAAGTGGGTCCGTTCCCTAATATGGCTATCTCTTTATTCTTCCCTTCATCGCTTGCCGGGGACACACCTTTCGACATGAGCAGCACTTTGGCAATTGAAGCAAAACTTGCTGAGGATTTACTAATAAATGACTGTATACCTTCAAACTTCATGGTTTATCTCCCTCTTTTCATTTTTATATGAATACGGATACGTCTCATCAAGATGTTCCATAACCTTAATGGTATCATGATAAGAGATTCCTGTAGCTTCCGCAAGTTTCCTGCCGTCGAGAGTGAAAGTTTTAAACCTGTTTTCAACTACATCCGGCGCAAGATTTCTGTTGATTGCCGCAACCCATCTGCATAATCTCCACACCCATGCAGCCCATGCGTCCGGGAGGTGGGTCATCCTCTTTTTGGCGCCTGCATTTGCTGTCATAGCCTCCACCATCTCTATGAATTTGGGATTTCTTCCGTCGGCTGCATTATAAATCCCCCCCCTCTTATACAATGATTCTGCAGCCCGAGCCACATCAAATGCCGTAACAAGACTTATTCGGGCATCATTGCCCCGAATGTGGATATATTTGCCGGTTAGAGCATCATTAAAGAGCTGTAGAGTTTCTCCTTTCACTCCGTTACCAAACATTCTCGCAGGTCGCACGATTGTCAGGGTCAAATCATTTCGTGCTGCCCAGTCTTTTAAGAATTCTTCTGCTGTAGCTTTGGATTTCCCAACAAGGTCTGAAGCCCATGTATTCGTTTCCTCATCAACATTCTCTCCGGCATCCCGGCTATAAACTTTGTAACTGCTTATAAAAACAAAATTTCCCGGAGGATTTTTTTCCAAAGCCCGGACCAATCTCCGGGTGCCCTCATAATTTAGATCCATTGAATTTTCCTCAGCTTCTGTGCCGGCACAATGGATTACAGTCATAAATTTTTCATCTCCTAAATCAGGCACGTCTTTTGTCAGGTCGCAAACAAAATCATTCTCAGCCCGCAATCCAAGAGTCTTTATGTCTTTATCCTTGAATTGGGCTATCATATAGGAACCTAACATTCCACCGGCCCCGGTTATCAATACCTTCTCTTCTGTTTTTTCTTCCTCCTTCAATTTTTCTGCTTTCTTTAGGCTTATACCTAGACAAAATTAAGAAAAAAACATTTCTTGACAAAAACCAAAGTAACACCGGCATGCCCTTGATGCTCTTCGAAATCCGCATTGTATCCGAGGCTGTCTGCCTAAATAAATATTATGGAAGGCCCTGCTAATAAAATTTGGCAAAACGATGATTTTGGAGTAATTTTGCTAAGCATTAACTTCCAAAAAATTAAAAGCAGATTTTGAGATAAACCGGAAGAAACAAAAGGAATAAAAGAAATAAATCGATGCTAACCTTACAGACAATTAAAGCAGACCCTAATTTTGTGGTAGAGCGCCTTGCCGTTAAAGGATTCGACGGCAAAAAAATCATAAACGACATACTTGATATCGACGCGCAGCGTCGCCGACTTCAACAGAAATGTGATTCAGATGCTGCGGAGCTTAAGAAACTTGCAGCTTCCATAGGCGCATTGATGAAACAAAACAAGAAAGATGAAGCTGAAGAAGTCAAAACAAGGGTAGCGGAGATTAAAGAGGCAACAAAGGAACTTCAGCAACAGCTTGAAAAAAGTGAAAAAGACATGATCGAGCTGCTCCTTACAGTGCCAAACCTGCCTAATTCAGAAGTGCCGGAAGGAAAATCAGCAGAAGACAACGTAACTGTGAAAACCGGGGGAACAATGCCTCAGCTTTCCGAAGATGCATTGCCGCATTGGGATCTTGCTAAAAAATACAATCTTATAGATTTCGAGTTAGGAGTAAAAGTGACCGGAGCAGGATTTCCTTTTTATATAGGGAAAGGAGCCCGGCTTCAAAGAGCTTTGATACAATTCTTCCTCGACAGCGCCTCGGAGGCCGGCTATACGGAAGTGGAGCCTCCCTTTGTTGTGAATTCCGCCTCAGGCTATGGCACCGGCCAGCTCCCCGACAAAGAAGGACAGATGTATCACGTCACTGTTGACGACCTTTATCTTATTCCTACGGCGGAAGTGCCTGTAACAAACATGTATCGCGACGTGATTATTCCAAAAGCCGAACTCCCAAAGAAGAATTGCGCATATTCTCCATGTTGGAGAAGGGAGGCGGGTAGTTATGGCAAAGATGTGAGAGGCCTCAACCGTCTTCATCAATTTGACAAGGTGGAGATTGTCAGAATAGAGCGTCCTGAGGATTCCTATGCGGCCCTCGAAGAGATGAAGAGCCATGTGGAAAATCTTCTGAATTCATTGGGACTTCCCTGGAGAATATTGCGGCTCTGCGGTGGCGACATGTCGTTTACTTCAGCAATCACTTATGACTTCGAAGTATGGAGCGCTGCCCAGCAAAGATGGCTCGAGGTTTCTTCCGTATCTAATTTCGAAACCTATCAGGCCAATCGTCTGAAATGTCGTTATCGTGATGACGACAAGAAAATTAAGCTTTGTCACACTCTCAACGGATCGGCTCTCGCGCTTCCCCGAATTGTAGCGGCCATTCTTGAAAACAATCAGACCCCGGAAGGCATAAAAGTGCCCGAATGTCTGCAGAAATACACCGGTTTCAACATCATCGACTGACAATGACTCAAGACAAAGGATATATAAGCAAAGGAGAAAAACTGATTCCTATCGACGATCCTTCCGGGAAATGGTCGGAGCTTTACCTGCTTCCTGAATGGGAAGAGAAGTATTATAATGTATATACTGTAAAGAAACATGGCAAATGGGTGATGCTTAAAGCTTTGAAACCCGAATATGCCGATAAGCCCGAATTTCAGTCGATGCTCCAGAAGGAGTTTGATGTCCGTTACAACCTCTGTCACCCCAATATCGTAATGGTCAACGACCTCGATATTGTGCCCGGCGTAGGTCTCTCTATCATTACGGACGATGTCTATGGATATTCTCTTCGCCGTCTTATCGATGAAAAGCGTCTGACTCCGAATATTGTGCATAGGCTTGAAACCCAGCTACTTGATGCAATGGAATATATTCAGGAGAATCATGTGCAGCATGTGCCTATCACTCCTGACACTATAATTTTCACCGAGTATAATGAGAATCTTAAGCTGACGAATGTCGGCTATGATCAAAAGGATTCCCTGTCAGAACAAGACACTCGCGAAGATATCGCTTCTTACGGCAAGGTAGTGAATGAGGTCTTGGACCATCTCCCTGCCAATCTTCCCAAACTCAGAAAAATAGCCAAAAAATGTGAGAACCCGGAGCATCCTTATCGTTCAGTGGCCGATCTTCAGCTCGATATGGAAAAAAGAAGTTCCAGCCAGCTTTACATTATTTTATGCTGTTTTATAGTTATCATGGCTTTCATCCTTGTGTGGCTGACGCTCTAACCTCCTATAATTGTTCCCCTCATGATTGAATTGAAAAAAATAGAGCCTACAAAGTCGAATCTGAAAAAATTCACTCTCTTTCAGACTGATCTTTATAAAGGAAACAAATATTTCATTCCTGCTCTTCTTTCCGACGACGTGGCTACCTTGTCGCCGGAGAAAAATCCGGCTTTCGATTTTTGCGACGCCATTTATTACATGGCTTATAAAGATGGGAAGCCCGTGGGCAGAATTGCCGGGATAATCAATAGGCAGGTTAATGAAAAGCATAACGGGGCCACGGCTCGCTTTGGCTTTATAGATTTTATTGATGATCCGGAAGTTTCCAAGGCTTTGATTACGGCAGTTGAAGACTGGGCTCGTGAAAAGGGGATGAAAAAAATAATAGGGCCTATGGGTTTCACTGACATGGACCATGAAGGGATGCTGATAGAGGGGTTTGAAGAGCTGGGCACAATGGCAACCATATACAACTATGATTACTATCCTCGCCACTTGGAGGCCTTAGGTTATGAAAAGGAAGCCGATTGGGTGGAATTCCTTATGGAAGTGCCCGATGCTATACCCGAGAAATACAACCGAATAGCCGACATTGTAAAGAAAAAATACGGCCTGAAAGTAAAAAAATACACCAACCGAAAGAAAGCAAAAGCCGAAATCGGCTATCCCCTCTTCCACCTCATTAATGACGCTTACGATGGTCTGTATGAATATTCCCATCTAACCGACCGGCAGATTGAATATTATATCGATGTTTACCTCGGTCTCCTGAACCTTGATTTGCTGACTGCCATTGCAGATAAAAACGACAACCTTATCGGCATTGGAATATCCATTCCTTCGATGAGCCGGGCATTGCAGAAGAGCAGGGGAAAGTATTTCCCCTTCGGATGGTATCATCTGCTGAAAGGGCTGAAAGGTAAAAACGACCGTGTAGACCTCCTGCTTGTTGCCGTGAAACCGGAATATCAAAACAAAGGAGTCAACGCCTTGCTTTTCCAGGATCTGATTCCTTATTATATAAAATACGGCTTCAAATATGCCGAATCAAATCTGGAGCTTGAAACCAATAACAAGGTGCAGGGCCAGTGGGATTATTTCAAAAACCGGCAGCATCGTCGCAGACGTGCCTATAAAAAGATGCTATAAAAGGTGCTCCAAAAATGAGGGTGGAAGAAATAAATCCTTATAATTCGGAAGGCGAGAAAGAGCAACAGATCGAGGAGATGTTCGACTCGATTGCCCCGGCTTATGATTTTATGAATACAGCCATGGCTTTCGGGCTTCATAAAACCTGGCGCAACAAAGCGTTGACGGCCACTCTTAATTTCCTTAAACCTATCTCCCCTTATAAATCGCTTGATATACTTGACATAGCTACAGGCACCGGCGACGTGGCTATTAAAATGGCTCAATTGTTCCCGCGTGCAAAAGTGACTGGAATTGACCTCTCGGAAGGGATGCTTGCCCAGGCCCGAAAGAAGCTTAACGACCTGAGCTTTGATATCAAATCGAGAATAGCTTTCGGAAAGGGCAACTCTCTTATGCTCCCCTTTCATGATAATAGTTTCGATATTGTGACCGTGGCTTACGGTGTGAGAAATTTCAGCGATCTTAAGAAAGGTCTGTCTGAAATGAGAAGAGTGATAAAACCCGAAGGGGTTTTATGCATAATTGAACTGTCTTGCCCGAAAGGAAAACTCACCGCCCCGCTCTATCGGTTTTATTCGCAAAAGATTATTCCGATAATAGGAAAGTTTGTAAGTAAAGACAAGAAAGCTTATTCATATCTTCCGGAAAGCATAGCCGCTTGTCCGCAAGGAGAGGAGATGGCTACTCTTTTGCATGAAGCGGGATTTAAAAATGTGGAATGGAAACCGCTCACTTTCGGAGCTGTAACATATTATATTTCAAGATAACTACCACTCCTGATGAAAAGATCGGATTTTGAGATAATGGCTCCGGTGGGAAGCTGGGAGTCGCTTTATGCAGCCCTCAATGCCGGAGCTGATGCTGTCTATTTTGGAATTGAAGGTCTGAACATGAGGAGCCGTTCGAGCTCTAACTTTTCTATCGACGATCTCAGAAAGATCGTGGCTGAATGTAAAACAAGGGATGTCAAGACGTATCTGACCGTCAACACTATCATATACGATAATGACATCGATTATATGCATGCCATTGTTGATGCAGCCGGAGAAAGCGGAGTCACTGCCATTATCGCTTCCGACATTGCCACCATTCTTTATGCAAGAAGCAAAGATGTGGAAGTGCATATATCCACACAGGTTAACATCTCCAACATTGAGGCCGTTAGATTCTACGCCCGATATGCAGATGTGATGGTTCTGGCCCGGGAATTAAATCTTGAGCAGGTCAGGAAAATTCATGAAACTATAATAGACGACCGGATTTGCGGCCCCAAAGGGGAGCTCATAAGGCTGGAGATGTTTTGCCACGGAGCCCTTTGTATGGCTGTGAGCGGCAAATGCTATCTAAGCCTTCATGAAATGAATTCAAGTGCCAACAGGGGCGCTTGCAATCAGGTGTGTCGCAGATCATATCGACTTACAGATATGGAGTCCGACGAGGAAATTTCCGTGGAGAATAAATATCTGATGTCGCCAAAAGACCTGAAAACCATCCATTTCCTCAACAAGATGGTGGATGCCGGAGTGACGGTTTTCAAAATAGAAGGCAGAGCCCGCGGACCGGAATATGTGGCCGAAACCGTGAGATGTTATTCGGAAGCCCTTGAGGCAATCTGCAACAATACTTTTTCGGAATCATTAATTGAGTCGTGGGATAAAAGTCTGACAAAAGTTTTCAACCGGGGTTTCTGGAATGGATATTATCTCGGTCAGCGCCTTGGAGAATGGAGTGAAAAATATGGTTCTTCGGCTACACGTACAAAATTTTTCATTGCCAAGGCTGTTCGTTATTTCTCGAAACTCGGAGTCGGCGAATTCAGAATGGAATCGGGAGAACTTCGTCCCGGCGACGAGGTCATTCTGACAGGGCCCACCACCGGAGTCCAGATCTTCAAAGCTGAAGAGCTCCGGCTTGAGGTTGATCCTGTAGCTGTAGTAAAGAAAGGTGATCTTTTCTCCATGCCGGTGCCTTCAAAAATACGGCCTTCCGACCGCCTATACATCTGGAAGGAATCAAACTGAATTTCCCGTCAATCATATTTAGGTTTCAAACAAGAGTTCTTCAAAGCTAATTAGTTAGATGCCTTGCAGAAAAATTTCTCATGGGGATTAGAAGACCCTGTCTACAATTACAGTATCAACCGAGTCTTCTTCCTCTTTGAATAGCTTTACAGTTCTTAACATTGATATTGGTTTTTAATCCATCTTTATTCAGGAGGGATTGGAGTTTGCTTGTTTATAAGCCATCCAGACTATAAAAAATTGTGCAAAAGAGATAATAAAGAGGGAATTTCAACATCTTTTATAGCCTATGCAACAATTATTATATGCTTGTTTTTATCGTTATTATAGTTTTGCAAAAGAAAAAGTTTTTTCATGATTATCAGATTTAATTCTACAGGAAAGGTATTTGGTTGATTTGGTAAAATGAGTCTTAAGGTAAAAAAGATTGTCGTGTTAGGTATTGAGTCTAAAGGAAAAATTTATACACAATTGAGATTGAAATTTATCCGTTAACTCAAATAGATTTGAAAAGTATCAAAAAGAAAATAAACAGAAATAACTAAAAAACAAGATATGAAATTTAACCACAAATTATTAATGACAGCCTTCGGAATCGGAATGTTCTCGTTTCCGGGTCTTCATGCAGCTGATGGTGTAGAGGTCAACCATCTGGGCACAAACAACACCCTTGTAAGAGTGAAGGGTGAAGGAAAATACCTGATACTGCCAATTCAGGAAACCTTCGAAGATGATGCTAAAATCAACGTTCTCGTTGACGGCAAGCTTGAAGAAACCATATATGCACGCCTTGCAAAAACCAAGACCGATTATACCGTGCCTTACGACATCTCAAAATATGCAGGCAAAAATCTTGTTCTTGATATCGTGACACCCCAGGGCCGCAACTCCGTGAGAGACGCTGCCGACGACGTTTGTTGGGAAGGGATGATTATCAGCGACACTTTCGACACTACAAACACCGAAACGAAATATCGTCCGGCTTACCACCATACACCCCTCTACGGATGGATGAACGACCCTAACGGAATGTTTTATAAAGATGGTGTGTGGCACCTCTATTATCAGAAGAATCCCTACGGATCCAAATGGCAAAACATGACCTGGGGACATTCCACATCCACCGATCTCATCAACTGGGAACATTTGCCCGACGCTATCAAGCCCGACGGACTTGGTGCTATATTTAGCGGAAGTGCGGTTGTAGACCATAACAATACAGCGGGATATGGTGAAGATGCAGTCATCGCGCTTTTCACTTCAGCAGGCACAAGCCAGATGCAAAGTTTCGCTCATAGCAATGATGACGGTCTCACATTTGAGGTTTACCCCGGAAATCCCATAATCACGCTTGACACCGAAGCTCGCGACCCTAATATGTTCTGGAATGAAAAAACCGGGGAATGGAACCTTATCTTAGCACACGCTCTTGAAAAAGAGATGCTCATCTTCACTTCTCCGGATTTGAAAAACTGGACTCTTCAAAGTGCTTTCGGCAAAAACCTTGGAGCACAAGAGGGAGTTTGGGAATGTCCCGACCTTTTTGAGTTGCAGATTCCGGGCACCGACAAGACAAAATGGGTGTTGATTTCAAATATAAATCCGGGCGGACCTTTTGGAGGCAGCGCAGTTCAATATTTTATTGGCGATTTCGATGGAAAAACATTTGTTTCCGACACAAACCCCGACGGCACAGTGCCGACAAAATGGCTCGATTATGGTAAAGACAACTATGCTCTCGTAAGCTGGAGCAATGCTCCTGACAACCGCAGAACCACAGTAGGCTGGATGAGCAACTGGCAATATGCAGCCGACGTGCCTACAATGCAATTCAGAAGCGCCAACACTCTGCCACGCGACTTGCAGCTTTTCACTTCCCCGGAAGGTGAACTCTATGTGGCATCCGTGCCCTCTCCGGAATTAGACAAACTTCGCGGGAAAGTGATTGACAAAGCTTCTGATAAAAACATAGGCAACCATGTCTCCAACTATAAATTGCCGGCTGACGGAATTTGCGAGATAGACCTGACTTTTGAAGCTACAAATGCCGATGTCGTGACTTTCACTCTTTCAAATAATAAAGGAGAAAAGGTTGTAATGAAATATGATGCCAAAAACCGTACCATGTCTTTCGACAGAAGAGAAAGCGGCATTGTTGATTTCAACCAGAAATTCCCTGCCATAACAGTTTCTCCCACTTTTGAGAACTCCGGAAAAGTTAATCTCCGTGTATTTGTCGACCGTTCAAGCATCGAGCTTTTCGGAAACAACGGCCAGTTTGTAATGACCAACCTGGTATTCCCTAACGAACCATACACCACCCTCTCTATGGAATCAAAGAATGGCGATGCACGCCTTCAAGATCTAAAGGTGTATGAGGTGAAGTTGTAAAGTCTTGAAATTGTGAAGTTAAACATATAAAGATTATGGAAAATACAGCAATAATGAATAATAGCCGGAAGTCTTCTTTATTACAGATAGTGCCTGTGATGCTGTGCTTCTTTGCCATGGGTTTCGTGGATTTGATCGGAACGGCCAAAGACTATGTGCAGAATGACTTCAATATGAGCGAAAGTCTTGCAGGCTGGCTTCCTTCAATTGTGTTCTTCTGGTTTTTTGTAATATCAGTGCCCACCGGCATCCTGATGAACAAGATAGGGCGTAAGAAGACGGTTTTGATCTCTCTCATAGTGACCACTCTGGCTCTTATCATACCAATTTGCGGCGACAGTCTTGCTTTGATTATCATTGGTTTCTGTCTGTTAGGTATAGGTAACGCAATAATGCAGACTTCTTTGAATCCTCTTGTGAGCAACTTGATTTCCAACGACAAGCTTGCCTCAACTCTTACTTTCGGTCAATTCATCAAAGCGATCGCCTCGGCAATCACTCCTCTGATGGTGGCCTGGGGTGCCACGGAAGCTATACCCACTTTCGGCCATGGGTGGAAAGGATTCATGGCAATATATGCCATCATAAGCTTCCTTTCAATTGCAGTTTTGGCAGCCACTCCCATTAAGGAAGAGAAACCCGACAAAGCATCGGGCCTTGTGGAGAGCATTAAATTGTTAGGAACGCCTTTCGTATTTCTCTGCTTTATCGGCATCTTCTGCCATGTGGGAATTGATGTCGGCACAAACACCTATGGCAAGAAAATCCTCATGGACCTTCAGAATCTTGCGCCTACCAATGAAGCTGTTGTGTTTACCACGATTCTTTACTTCATTTTCCGTTTGACAGGCACATTTATCGGAGCTTTCCTTTTGAGGTTAATGAGTCAGAAACTATTCTTCTTCATCAGCGTATTGATGATGATAGGCGCAATGGTGATATTCTTCTCATGCAGTTCTGTAGGCGCAATCTATACAGGTATTGCCCTGGTGGGCTTCGGCAACTCTAATATATTCGCCATTGTTTTCTCACAGGCTCTTGAGGCAAAACCGAAAGAACGCAACGAGGTTTCCGGCCTCATGATTATGGGCCTCGTTGGAGGCGCCGCTTTCTCCGGAGTGATGGGATATGCCTATGACCTGTTCGGCGGCATTGGTGGTGCAATTGCAATTATCAGTGTGGGAGTCTTGTATTTGCTCTTCTTCACCTCAAAGATCAGAAAGGTGGTATAACTAAGATTTAGAAATTAGAAATAGAAATTAAAAACATTATAATCCATGAAAACAGTAGTTGGAATGGGCGAAGCTCTTTGGGATGTTTTGCCCGAAGGAAAGAAAATAGGTGGAGCTCCAGCTAATTTTGCTTACCATGTTTCACAATTCGGCTTGCCAAGTTGTGCCGTAAGTGCAATCGGTCAAGACCCGCTCGGCAAAGAACTGGTGGAAAATCTTAAGGAAAAAGATCTCAATTTCAGTCTGGCGGAAGTTCCTTACCCCACAGGGACAGTGCAGGTTGAAATAGATCAAGCCGGAGTGCCGCAATACGACATCAAGGAGAATGTGGCCTGGGATAATATCCCCTTCACAGAAAATCTTCTGGACCTTGCAAAAAACACAAAAGCTTTCTGTTTCGGATCTCTGGCGCAAAGAAACGTGGTTTCACGTGAAACAATCAATCAGTTTCTCGATGCAATGCCGAAGGATGAGGATTCATTGGTGGTGTTCGACATCAATCTTCGCCAAGGGTTCTACACTAAAGAGATACTCACCAATTCCATGAACCGCTGCAACATCCTCAAGATAAATGATGAGGAATTAGTGACAATCAGCCGCATGTTTGGTTATCCGGGAATCGACCTGCAAGACAAATGCTGGATTCTCTTAGGCAAATACAATCTTAAGATGCTGATTCTCACATGTGGCATTAACGGAAGTTATGTATTCACTCCGGGCAACGTTTCCTTCCTTCCGACTCCGAAAGTGGAAGTTGCGGATACAGTGGGAGCAGGCGACTCTTTCACAGCCGCTTTCATAGCCGGCATCCTCAAAGGGTTGACAGTGGCTGAAGCCCATCACAAAGCTGTTGAAACATCCGCCTATGTCTGCACTCAAAAAGGAGCTATGCCTGTGTTACCGGAAAGCATCACCGGCATCAAAGAAAAATAAACAGACAATATTCTTTCTCAATTATAATCCTTCGGAATTATCCCGGGGGATTTTTTTATTGACATTTTCTGCCATTTTTATTATTTTTGCTGATTAAAGGAGAAAAAGACTCGTTTTACACTTAACAAATAATCAGATATCATTAAAGAATGGGAAAAGTCTTAATTATCGGAGCCGGAGGAGTCGGCACTGTTGTGGCGGCAAAATGTGCCCAAAATCCGGATGTTTTCACAGAAATCGTTTTAGCGTCGCGCACTAAAGAAAAGTGTGACCGTATTGCCCGACAACTGGGGGTAAAGAATATTACGACAGATCAGGTTGACGCAAATTCTGTAGAACAGCTATGCACCCTTTTCCGAAAACATCAACCGGATATCTGTATAAATGTAGCCCTTCCCTATCAAGACCTCACAATTATGGAGGCATGCCTTGAATGTGGAGTTAACTATCTCGACACAGCCAACTATGAGCCTGAAGATGAAGCTCATTTTGAATACAGCTGGCAATGGGCATATCGCGAACGTTTTGAAAAGGCCGGGCTGACTGCTATTCTGGGTTGCGGTTTCGACCCGGGAGTCTCCGCAGTGTTTGTGGCCTATGCAGCAAAACATCATTTCTCGGAAATGAGATATCTCGACATCGTCGACTGCAATGCCGGCAATCATGGCAAAGCTTTTGCCACAAACTTCAATCCCGAAATCAATATCCGTGAAATCACCCAGAAAGGAAAATACTGGGAAGACGGGAAATGGGTTGAAACTGAAAACCTTGAGATCCATCGTCCGCTAAATTATCCGAATATCGGGGAACGCGAATCCTATCTTCTGTATCATGAAGAATTGGAAAGCCTCGTGCAAAACTTCCCTACCCTCAGAAGGGCTCGCTTCTGGATGACTTTCGGACAGGAATATCTCACTCATCTGCGTGTGATCCAGAATATCGGCATGGCAAGAATAGACCCGGTTATGTATGAAGGCCGGGAGATTGTGCCTATCCAATTTTTGAAAGCTGTGCTCCCCGACCCGGGAAGTCTCGGTGAAAACTACACCGGCGAAACCTCCATCGGATGCAGAATCAGCGGATTGGACAAACAAGGAAAGGAATCAACTTACTATATCTATAATAATTGTTCACACGAAGAAGCCTACAAGGAAACCGGAGCGCAAGCCGTGAGCTACACTACGGGAGTGCCCGCCATGGTTGGCGCCTATATGTTCCTGACAGGGGAATGGGTTAAACCCGGAGTGCATAATGTTGAAGAGTTTGATCCTGATCCATTCCTTGAAAAACTGGCAGTCTCCGGCCTTCCCTGGCATGTGATTGTTGACGGTGATATAGAATTTGACGATAAATAAGGGCATAAAAATGAAAAAATTCATCTTAGGGCTAATAGCTGTTTTTGGTCTTACAGCCCTTGCAGCCTACGCAGCCACTAACAATAATATTGTTATAGACCATGGTCTCTATGAAGTTAAGACTCCTAAAGGCACAGTCGTGATACAGCCTTATAGCCCGGAAATTTTCCGGATTACGGTTTTCCCTCCCGGAGAGCCGGTAAAGATGCCTCAGTCTCCTTTTGCCATGATTCACCCGAATAAAGTGGGAGTCTGCACCAACATGACAAACTCAGCCTTTTTTGTTTGCTCACAGACCACTACCGTGAGAGTAGACCTGGCTACAGGAAATATAACTTTTTCAGACGATAAGGGAAACGCCTTTCTTGAAGAGTTAAACGGAGTTGACAACAGAGGGCCGATAAAGACGGTCACTTTTCAGGGCACCCGTTATGAAAACATTTATGGAGCGGGAGAACGCGGCCATAAATTAAATCTCAACCAAAGAGACACACTCACCATGTATAACCGTCAAAACTACGGTTATACGGAGGGCGACAAACGAATTTCCCAAATGGGCATCTCAGTCCCTTATTTTGTTTCGGAAGCCTCATTTGCCGGAAGCACTTCTTCAGACTATACCTATGCAGTCTTATTTGATGATTACAGCAAGGGAAGTCTTGTGCTTGGTGACACTATCACCTACACATCAGAAAGCCCGACGCCGATCTCATATTTCTTCTTCAACGGCAACAAGAATATTGCAAACGCCACAGAAAAATTCACAGAACTCGTGGGGCGTCAATCCCTGCCTCCTTTCTGGGCTTTGGGATATATAACTTCCAAATATGGTTATCACAACCAGAATGAAGCGGTCGGAGCCATCGATTCACTAAAAACCCGCGGGTATCCCGTAGACGGCATGGTTCTTGATCTATATTGGTATGGACAGGAGACAGACATGGGCCGTTTGGAATGGGATCCCAAGCAATGGCCCGATCATAAAAAGATGCTCGCTGATTTGAAAGCCCAGGGAGTCAACACAGTCTTGATCACCCAACCCTATATCAACAAGATAGGAGCCATCGATAATTACAATATGCTCTCCTCAAAGGGGATGCTGACAAAGGATGCCTACGGAAACACCCACGATGTCACCACATGGGTAGGTGAAGCCGGAATGTTCGACATGAGCAATCCCGAGACTGCAAAATGGTTGTGGAACCGGCTGAAAGACCTCACAGAAGAGGGAGTCGCCGGTTGGTGGGGCGACCTTGGAGAACCGGAAGTGCATCCTGAGACCATCTATCATGCCAACGGAGAAACAGCCACGCAGTTTCATAATCGATATGGAAATGAATGGTCGAAGATAATCTACGACGGTCTTCGCAAGGATTTCCCGGATATGAGGCCCATGCTTATGATGCGTGGCGGAACAACAGGATTACAGAAATATAGTGTTTTCCCCTGGACCACCGACGTTTCACGTTCATGGGGTGGATTCCAGCCTCAGATAAAGCTGATGCTTAGTTCAGGATTATCCGGACTGGGATATATGAGTTCCGATCTCGGCGGGTTTGCTGTCGATCCGCAAAATCCAACAGATGAAGAACTCTATGTTAGATGGGTGCAGATGGGAGCCTTCACTCCAACAATGCGCACTCATGCCCAGCTGAAACCGGAGCCCTATCATTATCCCGCAAGCGAGGAGATTCTCAAAGAATATATCAAGATGAGATATAAATGGCTGCCTTATAACTACACCCTTGCGTATGAGAATGCCACAAAAGGATGGCCGCTAGCACGCCCGTTAAATTTCATGGGCGACAATCCGGGATTCTATTATTCATGGTATGCCGACGAATATCTCTGGGGCAACAATGTTTTGGTGGCTCCCGTGATGGAAAAAGGAGCCACTGAAAGAAGAGTTCTGTTCCCTGCAGGAACCTGGATCAGCTGGTATGACGCTTCGAAGAAATATGAAGGCGGAGCCACCGACACGGTTGCCGCGCCTCTTCATGAATTGCCTCTTTTCGTAAGGCAAGGTTCGTTTATCCCTCAGTATGATCTTCCGATTGAGAATGTGACTCAATATGATCCCACTTTCCTTACAGTGAGATATTATCCTTCCTATACTCCGACGGAATACACGCTCTATGACGACAACAAGATGTCGCCAACAGCCCTGGAAGACAAGGCATATCAGCTAATTAATTTTTTAGGTCAGAAAGAAGCCGGGGAAATCAAAGTCAGTTTGACCACCAACGGAGGGAAATATCCCGGGATGCCGCAATCGAGAATGATAACTTTGAAACTAATGGATGTAGACAGGCCCGTCAAAGTGGCATTGTCAGACAATAGCCGTATGGAGGAATTTGATTCCGAAAAAGCCATTCGCCAGTATGGATGGAACTACGATTCCGCAACGCGGACTCTCATTCTCAAATTTGCCTGGAACTACAAACCTCTGACGGTTACAACCTCCCTGTATTAAGAGAATCAACGATTATTAAGAGAATCAACGATAAGCTCGGCGGCAAAGTCACTCGCGACACTGTTGCCGAGCTTTCTTCTTATATTTTTATAGCCTGAAGTCTGCCATTCTCTTTTCGGCGACGGCTGCAACAAAGGAGACAAAGACCTCACAACATTATCAACCGTGCAATTATGCAGAAGCAGTTCCGGGACAATACTGTTATTTGCTATAAGATTTGGCAGGGAAACATATTTCACCTTCAGCATCTTCTCCATTACCCTATAGAAAAGCTTGCTTCCGTTCGACCGATAACAAACCACCTGGGGAGTCCCGATCAATGCTGTTTCCAATGTCGCGGTGCCCGACGTAACCAAAGCTGCCTGTGAATATTTGAGCAATGTCGGAGTGGCGCCAAACACCACCTGAAGCCCCGGGTCTTGAGCAATCTCTCTGTAAAACTTTTCCGGCACTGCCGGAGCCGCAGCCACGGCATACGTAAACTCCGGAAATTTCTTGGCAGCCTCTATCATGACAGGAAGATTCTGACGAATCTCGCTCCTTCTCGATCCCGGGAGAAGCGCTATTATATTTTTTTCCTGGTTTTCAAATCCCTGACGTTCAAGAAAATGCTTTTTCGGAGGCAAATGGCCCAATGCATAGTCAATCTCTTGAACTGAGGGATTGCCAACATATTTCACATCATAACTGTGTTTCTTATAAAACGACTCCTCAAACGGAAGTATGGAATACATGTTGTCGACATATTTTTTGATGGATTTAACCCTCCATTCCTTCCAGGCCCATATTTTCGGAGAAATAAAATAATCCACTCTGAGACCCAAGTTATGGGCATATTTAGCCAGTTTGAGATTAAAACCCGGATAATCCACGAGAATGAGCACATCGGGGCGGAATTTGTTTATCAGGGCTTTGGCTTTCTTCAGATTTCCCAACAATGAGGGCAATGATTTTACAACATCGGCGAAACCCATCACATTGAGATTTTCATAATGTATTTCCGGGGATTTTCTGGCACTTTTTGACATAAGGTCTCCGCCGATAAACTTGAACTCGGCTTCGGAATCAAGTTTTTTGATGGAATCAATAAGATTTGAGGCATGAAGGTCGCCGGATGCCTCGCCGGCCACAAGCATATATTTCATG
>JAFLTV010000045.1:0-4437 GCA_022509105.1 Muribaculaceae bacterium
TAAGTTGTTCAACCCCAGACAAGTAATCCCGGAGGGATAACGCAGTCTGCGGGATAAGGAAGCCCATCCCCTCAAACCCCAACCTCGCAGAGGTTGAACAAAAACTTCACAACTACACAACTCTACGACTCTCCATGTGTCGCCTTACCGAGGCTTAAAGAGGGGTAGGGAGGTATTCAGACCCACAGACTGCGCTGCAGCTCCGCAGCTGCTTGTCCGGGGTTGCTTCAACTTGAGACTCGCCGAGTCTCTCCCTCTTCCTCCGTCCCCAAAACCGTAGGGATATCGGAGGATGACGAACCTGGAGCTGCCGGAGGCAGCACATCATCCTAACCCCATGCTTTAGCGTGGGGATGAGCGGCTCCACAACCTACCAACTACCAACTACCAACTACCAACTACAAACTACCAACTACCAACTACAACTCATAACATGCAAGCAGTCAGCTTTTTGCAGTGGCTTCGCTTGTTAACATTGTTAATTAATATCTTTTAACATATAGCTAACTTTAAGAAATACAATTATTTATGAGTGTTAAAAGAAAGAGTTAGGGTTTTGACAAACAATTAATTTTGCATAAGGCAGTTTTCTATATAATTTTGCACCTTGGAAAGAATCCTAATCATCATTGAAATCGATTTTCTACCAAAAATTAAAAAGCTGATAATTAATAATGAAGCTGACAATTATCGAATCCAAAACGAAAACGGGGATAACACCTGTTAGGGAATCCTATCCTCATAAGAAAGGGGGGAAGCAACATTGAAACGCATTAATCCCGGAGTTTGGGTGAGAATTAAACCGCATGAATAACAAAAAGCTGAAAACACGATAAACACAATGATCAGGAAACTAATGCTTGTGATGGCATTGCTTGCCGGGGGTATTACGGCCAAATCTCAGGATGTGGGTATAAAGACCAACCTTCTGATGGACGCAACGCTCAACGTCAATGCCGGAGTAGAGGTAGGCCTTGCCCCTCACTGGACCCTCGACCTTACGGGTCAATACAACGGCTGGGCCGTTGACAACAAAAGATGGAAAAACTGGCTTGCGCAGCCCGAAGCCCGCTATTGGTTCTGCGACCGATTCGCGAAACACTTCCTGGGATTCCACGCCATCGGACTTGGTTACAACTGGGGAAACCTTGACATGGATTTCAAATTCCTCGGCACGGATTTCAGACAATTGAAAGACTATCGTTTCCAAGGCTGGGGCGCCGGTGCAGGTGTGGCCTACGGTTATGCCTGGATCATCAACAAGCATTGGAACATAGAAGCCGAAATCGGTCTCGGCTGGATATATCTTAATTATGACAAATATGAATGTCAGGATTGCGGCAAGAAAGCCGGAAGCGGACATCATAATTATGTAGGCCCGACAAAACTGGCCCTGAACCTTGAATACCTGTTTTAAAGAGAGGAGGAACTGATATGAAAACAAGCTTTATGAAAAAAGGAATATCGATATTGGCCCTTGCAGCTCTCTTTACCGGAAATATGGATGCAAGGCAGGCTATGAGCGGCAATGTGGGAGGTCTCCCCGTGGAAGACGCCACATTGAAACGTAACGGCGACCTTATGACCGTAGACATGGACCTCAATCTCCAAGACCTTAAAGTGAAGGGAGACAAGGCCGTGGTGTTCACCCCCGTGATTATAAACGGCAACGATTCCGTGGTTTTGGAATCCGTGGGCCTCTACAGCCGCAACCGCTGGTATCAGTATCAGCGTGAAGGCTATCTGAACCCTGAAGACAGAAATGAAGGGGTGGCGATGAGATATTCCGACCGTCCGGAAGTATATGACTACACTCAGAGCGTGGCTTACGCCGACTGGATGAACGGTGCCTCGCTAAAGCTCAATTGCGATGTTTACTCATGCTGCCATGAAAGAGTGGAACATGAAGACATAACCCTTGCCGGCTGGACCGAATTCATCCCCCAACCGATTTTGAATTATTCATTTGAAGTGGCAAGCGCCGTTAAGGTCGATTCCCTGCAGGGCCGGGCTTTCGTAGACTTCCCCGTGAATAAGATTGTGATTTATCCAGACTATCGCAACAATGCCTACGAGCTTGGCAAGATTGTAGCCACAATAGATTCTGTGCGCAATGACCCGGATATCACCATCACCTCAATATTCATCAAGGGTACGGCTTCTCCGGAAGGTCCTTACGACAACAACGTCTACCTGGCAAAGAACAGAACCATCGCTCTAAAAGATTATGTGATGAAGCTCTATAACTTTGCACCCGATTTCATTCAGACAGACTACAATCCTGTAGACTGGCCCGGACTTATCGACTATCTGAAGACATCTCATCTGGAGCATGCCAAGGAGATCATGGCGATCGCGGAAAGCGACATCGAGCCCTACGCACGCAACCAGAAGATCATGAAGACATATCCGGAAGAGTATAATTTCCTGTGGAAGACCATCTATCCGGCCTTGCGTCACTCAGACTACACGATCAGATACACTATCAGATCTTACACCACAGTCGAGGAGATTCAGGAAGTGATGCGCACAAATCCGAAGCGTCTTGGTCTTGATGAAATCTATGTGCTCGCGGCAGCCTATGAACAGAACTCTCCGGAATACTTAGACGTGATGGAAACAGCGGCTCGACTATATCCGAAGAATGTGCAGGCCAACATCAATGCAGCCAATGCGGCGATGGCGCGTGGTGACTATGTGCTCGCGGCCCAATATCTGGATAAGGCGGGTAATGACGCCGGGGCTCTTTATGCAAAAGCAAATCTGCTGATGCTGAAGGGAGAATACCAGCAGGCAGCGGACATATTCCGCAGTCTCTCGCCCACGATGCCGGCTGCTCAGGAGTCTCTGCAGATTCTGATCGATCAAGGCATGATAAACGAATAATCCCCTAACCTATATTTAACACCAGAAATAAGACGATGAACTTTCTTTCATTCATAACCGACAACCGGAAACTCCGTAATGCAGCTTTCGCCGTTATGGCCGCAGGGGCTGCAGTCGGATTCTCCTCCTGCGAATCTTTCTATTTCGAGGAAGGTGATTGCGACCCCCATTATTATGTGAAATATGTCTACAACATGAATATGGAGTGGGCCGATGCTTTCAGCTCGCAGGTGAATTCCGTGGAATTATATGTTATAGATCCCAAGACGGGCGACCTCGTAGGGAAATACTATGAAGACGATATCAACCGTCTTTCCCAGCCGGGCTATCTGATGCCGGTCGACCTGAAGCCGGGCACTTACGATTTCGTGGCATGGTGCGGGCTCACCAACAATCAGGAAGATCTATTCTCGCTCCCCGACGTGATAGAGCACAGGGATCATATACATTGCACTCTCGCCCGCAGCTTCGAGGGTGAGAAAGCTTTCCAGAACAAGCAGCTCAACGCTCTTTTCCATGGAAAGATCAATGCCACGCTACCCGACGAACAAGGTGATCATATAGTGGAGGTGAGCCTTATCAAGAACACCAACAATATCAACCTTTCGTTGCAGCATATCTCAGGCCTTGAACTCACAAGCGATATGTTTACAGTGACTATGAGCGAGGCTAACGGACATTTAGCTCACGACAATTCCCTGATCAACGACGACGAGATAGAGTTCCGTCCCTGGCATATCCGTTCCGGAGCTGTAGACATCACCGGCACGAAAGCCGACGACTCAGCCAACCTTAACTATTTCATGGCCGAGATCTCAACTTCCAGACTGATGGCAGACCGCGACCCGCGAATCAATATAGTGGAGAACGAGACGGGAAATGTGGTTTATTCGATTCCTATCGTGCAATGGGCCACAACCTTCCGCAGCCAGCAATATAAGGATGTCAACAACAATATCCACACCATCACCGACGATCAAGAATATCTCGACAGAGAATCAGACTACAACATCATGCTCTATCTTGACAATAAGAAAGATGGCGGATGGATTGCGGCGGCCATTTACATCAACTCCTGGAAGGTAGTGCTTCAGGATGCGGATGTTCATTGATTGGCGTTGGAGATCCGACTATAACAAAAACGTTGAAAAATAATAACAAAAACACTGAAAAGTGACAAAACTACCCACAGTGACAACACTGAAATCCATAAAAACAACATTGGTTTGCTTAGGAGCTCTTCTTTTCGGGGCTTGCAGCGACATAACCACTGAAGGAGGCGCACCCGACACTCCTGTCGATAGCTCCGACTTGGTCTATTTCGCCTTCAGCATTCATGATGTCAGTTCCCAGGAGGCGGGAGCCACAAGAGCCGACCGTTTCGACAGCGACAACAATGACTATGAATATGGCACCCAAGGCTATATATTCAATAAAGGTCTTAAAGAAGAAAAAGCTATCTATAAAAAAGATAATTATCTTGAAGAAGGCGAAGACGAGTTCGCGCATTTTATCACCGACAGTCCGCACCGTGCCTTTATTTTTGACAAT
>JAFLTV010000045.1:4537-18922 GCA_022509105.1 Muribaculaceae bacterium
GAGTGGGATTCTTACACAATCCTTTACACAACGGTGCCCGAAGACAAGATGCTCACCATGCAGGCTGCCGCCGACAAAATCCTTGTGGTTTTGAATGCCGGCGATGCAACGCTCAACAAACTTCAGGATCTTGATAAATACACAGATATCAAGGGAGTGGTGAATGATCGTGAAAATGCTCTTTACTTTGAAAAGGATGGCACTAAATATTTCACAATGTCGTCATCGATTGTTATAAAAGCCGGCGATATTTTACCATACAACACGGTAAAAGAGTTAAAATATTACGATGAACTTGAGGATGCCATAGACAATGCTTCCAATCTGGAGATGTATGTGGAAAGACTCCATGCGAAATATACCCTTCTTTTCAAGCCCGACCCCAACAAAGATGAATACAAATATTTTGATTCATCAGAAACAAATGCGGCCGCAGAAGCCCAATACTCGGCTGTAAAAAATTTAATCTTAGAGTCAACAGATTTTAAACCAACGGAGACAACACTTAGATATGTATCTTCCTACACTCGAGGCACTTCCGTAAATAAGCCAGGGGATCTTAAAAGTAAAATAACATCCAAAAATTGGAAAGTGAATTTCACCGGATGGGGGCTTAACGCACTGGAAAAGGAGGAATATCTGTTCAAGAATATCTCCAGCGGTTCCAAATATTTTGATAACTGGCATGATTTAGCTTACAGGAATTTCTGGGCAGAGGACAAAACATATAATTCAGGGACATATCCTGATCAGTATCGCACAGCCGATGATGACCTCGAAGTGGAAGTGGAAGCAGGAGAAGATACAAACACATCAAATCAGCTGAAAGCCGGATTATCCTTGGAATATTACCCTTATAATCGGCTTAATCAACAGTTTATACACCAGTATTCCCCTGAGAGCACATTCCCTACTTCCATTTTCAGTAAATATTCAACTGTTAAAGACGCATATAATGATCAAGCTCACCTGAGGGCCGGGACTCACATTATAATCACGGCACAGCTGTTGATAGATGGGTTTGACGACGATGCGGTATATAACTCAACTGCTACAGATGCCGAAACGGGTCTTGTTTCAGATGTCAAGGATAAATATTACATGAATGATATTTACTGGGCAGAAAACGCTTATAAGGAATATGTGGCCGAATACCTGGCTTTCTGGATGCTTACAGATGAAAATCAGGCAGAAGAGAAATTCGGGAAAAACGACGGTAATTTCTATGTGTTGAAATCCGGAACTACGGATGTATATGAACTTGCAAAGGCTGAGAATTTCCAAATTGTTTCCGCCAAAATCAAGGGAGGCGACGGCATGGTATGGGTAAAACCTGTTGAAGGGACCACTCTCTACCTCTATAATGAAAATGCTGAGAGTGAATCAGACAAATACAAAGAAATAACCGAGAATCAATTCAAAACTTTGGCTTTTGATCATACTGAATATTTTGCAAAGCATTACAAGGGAGGCCGCATGTATTATCCGGTGCCTGTAAGGCATAATATAAACGGCAATTCCCTCACTTATAAAACAGGCGATTTCGGGTCTGTGAGAAACCATTGGTATTATTTCACTGTTGAAAAAATTCTGACACCCGGCGCACCGGTGGATGTTCCCGACCAACCGATTATCCCCAATAACGAACCGACAACAAATGGTCTTGGAGTGAATATCAAGGTGCTCGACTGGAACAGGATAGGCACTACAGTAGAAGACATCACCGACCAGAATCATTCCAAAGATTAAAATTGAAAGAGATGAAATTTTTACAACTACATAAAATCGCATTGCTTGGAGTGATATCCCTGATGGGGGTTATGGCGTCGTGTAACGACGAATCCCTGACCCTCCCTGAGGAAGGGGGACAAACACCCGGGAATTCATTGACGGACTATATTGAATTCCGCATGAGCCTTCCCGTAATGGAAACACGAGGCGAAGCAGATTTTGAAACCTACGACGATGAAGTGGATCTCAAAGAGGTGCGGCTCCTGTTCTTTACTGCGGATGATGACCTCTTTTTCAAGCAGTTTGAATATGAGGATTTGCAATATATTCCTGTGGGAGAAACAGAATATGAACCGAACCATACCACTAAAGTCTGGTATGTACGTATTCCGGTGGATGATCCTGTTTTTGTAAAGACCATCCGGGAAAAAGATTTCAAGATTGCAGTGCTTGCCAATTGGAAACCGACCATAGCCCTTGAAGAAGGAGATAACTTGAGCACCCTTCATCACCAGGAAGAAGAGAAGACCTACACCTATCTCACAGAAGGCACAAATAAGATGGGCAAAAACACCAACTGGGTGAAATGTTATATCGATGAGGAAAATTTAATGACCAAACTCGATAGTAGGTCAGATGCTGAAACCTGGATTAAAACAAATTGGGATCCTTCAAACAAATCTAATTATCGTGATTATGAAGATTTGTGGTTGCTTTGGAATTTCCATGCCGCTTTGAATGGAGAAGTAAAAATTACGGAAGGACAATCATCAAATTTCGGTAGTTTTGAAGATGAGTGGATTGAGAAAAACCAAGATGACCTTAAAGAATGGCTTGAAGGAAAGAATGAAGATCCGGAAACCGGACCTGAAACAACTCCGGCAGATAAAACAAAATTGCAGACTTTGGCTCCGCTTGAATCAGATAATGGAGGCTTCCAGTTTATAGAAGCCAATGGAGCTTATGTTGATGAGAAAAATGGAGTGACCGGAGTAGTATTGCCAAAGGGTGCTTACAACCAGGATGCTATTAGATTTAAGGCTCAGGCAGCAGGTTATTTACGTATTATCTGGGGGAGTGCCGATGGTAATAATGCCAAGATGCAGATAGAAAGGAGAACTATAGAGTCGAGCCAGAATTTTACTGAGAAAAAAGAACCCTCCGGTTCTTCTGCTGCAGTAAATAAATATGAATGGTCTGTATCAATTACAGGTGATTCTGAATGGATTACGATTTTCTCTCAAACCGGAAATGTAATCATCTACGAGATTGAATATATTCAGGATAAATACCTGTATGACACTAACAGAATAGGTGTTACTCCCGGTCCGGATAGCCAGCTGATTCCTATGTATGGAATACAGAAATACGGGAAATTAGGGGAAGTATGGAAAGAGGGAACAACCTTCGATCTTTCCAACTTCAACCAGATGGGTCCCTCAGGATATAACTACAGTGATATCTGGTTGCTAAGATCCGTAGCGAAAGTGGAGTTATTGATACCAAAGAAAATGAAGGCTCATCATATATACCTGAGAAGCCAGAACCGTTACGCATATTGTGAACCGGTGGATATTTCTTCCAATACAAACGATATCTGGAAAAATATAGGAGACAAAGATAAGGAGGCTGAAGGATGGTCAACTACGGAATGGGGTAAGATTATGAACCGTAATCCTTTCTATAAATCATCTGATTATGAAGGAGCTTTAAAATGGTATTATGGCAGATGGTTTAACACTACCGGCCTTGACCAATATCCTCAGGTGATTAATCCAAAAATAAGCCGTTCCGACTTCACTGAATTCGTTTCTGCAGGTGAAGACGAAAAAGGTAACCTCAGATATGTACTTTATATTGGTGAAAAATTCGTGGATGATCCGAATGATGTCGGTGATGCAACTTCATTACCGAAAGTATGTCATATTGAATTCCGCACAGGAGATGATCCGTTCCTGAATCTGGATGACAACAACTGCTATCGCATTTATTTTATTGATCGTGGAGTTGATCCCGAATTTGTAGAGAACGTTGGTTATCCTGATTTCGGGAAAGACGAGGATGGCAACGATAACACCTGGGAAAGACTTTATGAACAGGACACAGATTATCTTAAAAAGCATTGGCCGATCATTAGAAACCATGTTTATTCCTTTACCGTGGAAGCAGGAAAAGAATATATTTCCGCACATCTGAAAGTGCTTCCATGGCACAAGAAAGACGTGGATATCTGGTGGTAAATATTTAGTATATCAGTATTATAGTATGATAGTATTATAGTATGAAAGTATATAAGTTAAGTACGGAAGTATTATAGTATGGAAGTATAAAAGTATTATAGTATGATAGTATTATAGTATGGAAGTAACCCCGGAGGGGTTCAAGATAAATAACCTCGGACAAGAAGCATCGGAGATGCATTGCAGTCCGGGGGGGAAGAATAAACCCTCCACCCACCAACCCCGGAGGGGTTGAACTAAAAAGAAAAAGAATAAAAATAAACAATAAACAAACTAATCATTTCTAACATGAAAAAAAGCTTATTTATGATTCCTTTGGCAGCGCTTGTCCTGGCAAGTTGCTCCGATAAGGATGTGGCTGACAACAATAAGGTTGTCAACGACGGCGAATCAAACTACATCTCCGTAAGGATCGTGAGCGGTGCTGCGCTTACAAGAGATGGAGAAGAAGCCGACAAAGAATATGAAGAAGGCACAGGCGCTGAAAGTGCGGTTGACCCGAAATCAGTTACTTTCTTCTTCTTCGATGCTGAAGGAAATGTTGCTCCCGTAAAGGCTAACGGTGACTATTGGTACACTCCGGCCGAAGAGCAGATTTCTATCGGCGAAGGTGACGGCAACAACACGGAAAGCTTGATCAATGCAATCCTTGTTATTAACTCTACTGAAGGCGACCTACTGCCTCAAGGTATCGTAGCCATTCTAAACCCGTCAGACAATATCAAAGATATCGTTAGCGGTCAAAAGAAAATCTCTAACGTAGACGATCTTCTTGCAAATGCTTTGGCTCAGGATTACAGCATTGAGTCAAACAATGTGTTCGTTATGACCAATTCTATCTATAAAGATGAAACAGGCAAACACATCAAAATGACTCCGGTGCTTCCAGAACATTATCAGAAGACAGCAGAAGATGCCAAGAATAACGACAATGCTGTAAACATTTTCGTAGAGAGAGTAGTAGGAAAGGTTACTGTTGATAACAAGCTCGAAGCAGCTAAAACAGTTGGCGAGGAAACTCTCTATGACACCGGCGTAACCTATAATGCAGGAGGTGGACTGGGTCAGCAACCTATCTATGTAAAACTTTACAACTGGAATGTTACAGCCGTAACCGATAAGTCATTCCTTGTAAAGAACATCGATGCCGAAAATTGGGCTGATAACTTGTTTGGCGACGCCACTCTCAACCCCTGGAACAAACCGGGAGATTTCCGTTCATTCTGGGCTATTAACCCTGACGGAGTAGTGAATGTTTACGACACATACAGCGCAGCCAATGTATTTGACTATGACAAAAACAATTACACCTATCTCCAGGAAAATGCATGGGCATATAATGAGTCTTATAATCCGGAATATCCTGATGCCGCAACATTTATTCCTTCTGAAGTGATCCTCACAGCCCAGCTTGTTAATGCTGAAGGCAAAGCTTTAGGTCTTGCTGATGTAGGTGGTATGAAATATGTAGTTGGCTTCACTCCGGGTGCTGATGGCAAATATGGTACATGTAGCGAAGGAGGTAAGGAAACTATCAAGAAAGCTCTTCTTGCCTACCTTAACACTCCGATTTATGACGTGACCGGCAACGCAACTGCCCAACCGGATGTAACAACTGTGGTGCCGGGCATAAGTGCTGAAGATGTTGAAGTTGTAAACGGTCCTGACATGATTGCAGCCGGTTATGACGCAATGGAATATAAGGTTTACCTCCAGCTTAAAAAAGACTCAAATAAGAAATGGAATACTTCAAAGACTGCCACAACAGGTCTTTCAACTGAAGAAATCAACAGATTGCTCTACCAACTTGGCGGTGCAAAAGTATGGACAGAAGGTAGAACCTACTATTACATTCCAATCACTCACCTCGGTAAAGAAAATGGCACAGGTTATTACGGTGTAGTTCGTAACCACGTTTACAAACTCTCTCTGAATACCCTCACAGGTCTCGGCACTCCGGTGTTTGATCCGAGTAATGATAATATTGTGATCCATCCTACTCACCCCGACAAAGACGAAACATATATCGGCGCTAAGATTAACGTTCTCTCATGGAAAGTTGTTCCGCAGGGCGTTGACCTTAAATGGTAAGCCATATCCAAAAAAATCGGGAGGGAGGGTTGCCCCTCTCTTCCGAACCAAAAAAATAATTAATGATTGAATGAAAAAGCAATCCAATAACTTTAAAAAGATAAAAGCCAACCGACTGAAGGGATGCAGGCTTGTCGCCTCCATGCTCTTCACGGCACTTATGGCTGTTGCCACCTCCTCATGCACCGACGACCTCGGTGTAAATCCTGATGTTGACTTTTCGGGTCCGAAATATGCTGCCGGAACAAAACTCCACGGTTATATCCGCCTGCTTCCTGTTGACGGCGTCCCCACACGTGCGGATGATAACTACGGAGACAAGAATGGTCAGGAGGCTGATTTTGTGCCCGGAGATAAGAACTTCCACGAGAGCGATATCCAAAATATGCTCGTTATTTTCTTTGATAAAGAAGGAAACCATATCACACATGTTGAGCTTTCTAAAAACGACTTGAATGATAAAGAAGAAAACGAAGCGAAAAAAGATGAACTCGATGACGACCTCGTTTACAATGAAGAGGATGGAGTGATTGAGAAATGGGGCTATAATGTTTTGATTCCCATCGATGTAGAGGTGACGGAGGAAATGGAGAAAAATGGTACCGCCATCGGTTCTTATTTCGTGATTCTCAACTATGATGAAACCCTTTTGAGTAAACTGAAACCCTTTAACCCATCTACACAGACTGAAACAAAGGAGATAACTGAGATTGCTTTGTTAAATAATTTGGTTACTGTTAGATCAGACTCAGGTATTAGCAATAGTTACGGTTTCCTTATGACTACAGCCGGACATTTCGACCTTGGAGGCAATTTCCAATGGAAAGATTTCACTCCCAAAGACCCGGAGACAAATAAAGATAGACAGATACTTTTCCCGAGCAAGTCAGATGCCAGAAAAAATCCTGTCACTATATATGTAGAGAGATTGGCTGCTCGCGTGGATTTCGAAATCGATACCAAAAATATTGAACCGATTGAAGTAATCTATAACGAAACGGGTATCTATAAGCTTATATTTACCCCGGATTACTGGGCATTGGAAGCTACTGAAAAGAATTCCTATATCCCGAAACAATTGGAAAAACCAAAGGGCTCAGACTTTTTTATTACTAATGTTTATCCTTCCGATTTCTATGACTGGACAAACTATAACAATAACCGGGTATTCTGGGCTAAATCAATTAATTTTGAAGAAGAAAACACATATCCGGCAACAGGTACAGAAAAAATTGACAATCTTACATTGAATTATCTTACATTCGGAGATATTAAAGATCCTTCAAGATTATTAAAGGCAAAGAGCACCGGTTCATCAATCCTTCAAGGGAAACTATATTGCACTGAGCATACCTTCAAAGGAGATGTATCCCTAAATATGGAAGAAAAGTCCGAATTCAATAAGACAGACAATCCTTACGCCGTACCGACAAGCGTTGTGCTTTGTGGAAGATACACAGCCGAGCTTTCAAATCCGGGTACAGATGAAAAAGATGAGAATGGGAAAGAGGATGCCGAGCATATACCGACTGCCAAAACTCTTGATTTAACCAAAGGTTTCTACCTCCGCTATGTGGATATGGAGAGAACTGACGTGGATAGCGATCCTCAGAAAACCTACCGCTATCATCTCTATCTTGAAAATAACAACGGAGAGGATGAGTTGCTGACAGCAATGCTCGCCGAACAATATATGATCTGGGAACCGGTGAGAGATGAAAAAGGCCAAATTATTTATGACAATAAGGGTAATATTGCAGATTTCACACCTGTACGCGAAAGCAAAAACGGTTTGCTGACAATTGCCAATAGTCAGACAAGATATATGGGTGATGAAAATCTAATTGAAGAAAATAAATGGATTGCAGCTTCCAATACATATACTCTGCAGATAGACGAGGAGGAACTGGCTTCAGCTACTGATAAGATCTATCTGAAAACTACCAAAGATGAAACTCCGCTAGAGATTACTTCCGCTAATCTTCAGGCAGCCAACCGGGCTTTACAAAAACAGCTCGGCTATGCCCAGAGATATTGGCAAGGATATGCTTTCTTCTACGCTCCAATTCCGCATTACTCAGGGAAATATGATCCCTTTAAATCCCGGAATTATGACGGCTTGTTCAATTATGATATGGACGGCACTGAATATAAAAAATCGGAAACTACAGGAAATTATATTGTAAAACATTACACGGGCGATTTTGGAGTGGTTAGAAACCATATCTATAATATCGCTATCAGAGGTATCGGAAATCTTGGCTACGGAATTCCGGGCGAAAATGTAATCCCTCTGCCGGAGCCTCGTCTCGACCATAAACTTTATCAGTTTGACCTTGAACTGAAAATCCTGCCTTGGAATGTCTATGAATACACATTTGATATCGAAGGAAGAAAATAACACCTGACAGATGAAACTGAAAACTAATATATTCTATACATTAATGGTTATTCTCGGCATGGCCATGACGTCTTGTGTCGATGAAAGCCTGAGCATTGATAATCCGGCTTCACCTAAGGAGGGAGATACCCCTTACTATGTGAAATTCCGTCTGATAACCAATTCCGATTATTCCACGAGAGCCGAAGGCAACGATTGGAAAGACCCGTCGCCGGGCTCCGGTTTTCAAGATGGCACCCATCTTGATCATCGCATCAGCAAAAAAGCAGGCAATATCGCCATCTTTTTCGATGAAAACGACAAGTATATCTCCTGGGCCAAACTTTATTCCGTAAATGAGGTAAGCGAGAAAGAACAGGAGGAAGATGAAGATGGCAATAAATTTACGCCAAACACTCCTGAGCCGGAGGCTACCTTCTCATGCCGTTTCAACGGTTTTGCAGACCGCAAACCGGCAAAAGTGATGGTGGTTGTAAATTTAAACCAGGATTCGGAGGCCTATAAAAACCTTACCAACTTCCCGGGCTGGGATGTCGAGGAGGTGATGAAAAATGTATGGAAAGTGGATGGAACCGTGCATTATAACCAATCAATGGGTAAGCCCGAGTATAAAGGAGATCCTTACGAAATCGGTTATTATGTGGAAAAAGGTTCTAATAATGATTCCTATTTCACGATGGCTAACTCCACATACGTGACAGGAATCACTGCTAATGCCATCTCAAAAGGGAAGATCCATTGCGCCATGGAGATAGATGAAAAGAATTTCTTTATGGGCGAAAAAATTGTTGAAGAGGAGGTGCCGGGAGGTGATATAGAAATTCAGGAGGACATAGAGGAGAAGACGGAAGGACTGACCCCCGTAACTGTCTATCTTGAGCGTATGCTTTCGAAATTCGAGATGCAGCCCTTTAATTTCGATCCTAATTTTTATATGCCGGTTTCGGCCCAGGCTCTTGATGTATGCGAATATAAAGATGGAGCTTTCACCTATACAGAACAGAAATGGGCTCTCCAGATTCTCGGATGGGGAATGAACGGCCTTGAAACAGAAAGCTATCTCTTCAAGAATCTTCCTGACCTTACAGACGGGGAGCAAAATGACTGGATAAGACATACAGATTGGGCGTCGAACTCGGAATATAACAAAAGAAGTTTCTGGGCTCTTGACCCGCATTATGTAAAAGCGGATGCAATTTACCCATGGCAATTCGACTTTGCGAAAGACACCTACGACCCTGAAAATCGTTCTTATTACGACCATTTCCATTCATACGATAATGGGGATAAACATAGTGGTACTGACCAATTCTCGTTGATTTACTATCCTTTTATGGATTTCTGCCCGGATTATAAAGGTAAAAAGAAAACAGATTTCCCGGCGATTGATTATAAATATTCTCTTTCAGATCAGAGTCAATGTATCTATACTCCGGAAAACACTTTTATTCCGGGTATGACAGTAGACCGCAGCCGCGGCAGCCGTGCTTATGAACTTGCCGGTACACATCTGCTGATATGCGCCCGACTTCTGATAAATCAGGAGGGTGGATATTTACCCTGGGAGGGTCATATCTATCGTAACCGTGTGGGTGTTACATATCTTGATGAAGTTTCCATGTTTGAAGACTTTATGAACGCCATAAACTGGAAACTCGAAGGCCAGCGCTATATGTACTACCGTTATTATCCCTGGGATGATGATGAAGTCAGTGATTTCCATAAAACATACGGTTATGGTAGTGTGGTTAGAGCTGTGACAGATGGGAAATACAGCTTGTATTATCAAGATCCCGATGGAAAATATTATGAGTTGACATGGGAGAGACTAAAAGGTCTCAATGAGAATCCTAAATTCAGATTGTGGCGTGATGCCGACGCTATAAATGCCGACGGTAAGATTATTCCCTGGATTATGTATAACCCGGTTGGAGACGATGATGATTCACATTTCAAGCCCCTTGATTTGCTTATCCTCAAAAAAGAATATTCCATTGAAGATAGTAACGTTACCATCCTAACTCCATCAATAATAGATGATGACGAATTTAAATCTAATGAAATTATTAATACTAATTTCAATAGTTTGGAAGAATATTTGGATAAAATCAGACTTTCCTTCCAATATTCTGTAAAAGAAGATGGAAAGGATAAGTGGAAGGAATTCGATGATTATTCCAAGGAAAATAATAATGCTAAAACACGTGATAAGAATGATATTCAGTCGCTGTTTTATGAGATTTGGGGCGTAGCCGACGATTACAACCATGGCTTGATGTATTACGTGGTGCCGATTCATGTCTTGAGTAAAACGGGAGGTTATGTAAAGGATCCAAATGCTAAATTGGAAGATGATGCAAATCCCGATTTTGTCAATGACGAGAGATTATATTATTATTATGGTGTTGTCCGCAACAACTGGTATAAATTCAATATTCACTCCATAAATGAAATAGGAGTGCCGGTGTCAGACCCGGCCAAACCGATAGTGCCCAACTTTATCAACAAGAAAGACCAGATAAAGGTGAATATGGAGATAGGATTCTGGCATATTGAAGATCAGACAGTGACCATTAACTAATCAGCAAGAAACGATCAGCAATGAAACATATACAAAAAATAGCAGCCGTTTTGGCTTTTGGAGGTTTGTTTGGAGCCTGCACCGACGATCCGCTTGTGCAAACCAACCCCTCGGAGAAGGATACAAATATAGAGGCTTTTAAAGATGGATATTCCATTTGTTTTGATGTAACTCTCGATCAATTCGGGGGCGGGATGAACACTCGCGCCACCTCCGACGATGCAATGCTTGAGGAATGGGAAAATTATCTTAACCCGGAGGAATTCCGCATACTTTTCTTCGATAAAGATGATAACTTCCTCTTTGAATCGAAAACACGCTGGTTTTCAAAGACAGATGCCGGAAACGGCAATGTCGCATGGCGTGTGGGTGTGCCTATTTTCAGCTATCTTAGCGATGAATTTGTAGACAACAACGATGCAAGTAGTAGTGGTCAGGCAGCCGAAGCCGACTACAACTGGAACCGTATAGCCGAAATCATGCGCACTGAGCGCTTTAAAATCGCCATCTTAGCGAACAGACCGAAAATAGTTGAAGTGCCTAAAATTAGTGATTATAATAAAAAATACGAACCATTCATAAAGGATTTCGCTGATAACGGGCCTTTTTGGAATGCTACCAATAGCATAGCTTCTTATGATTTAACCAATGATGAAGACAAAGCTTTAGCTGAAGAAAAAGTAAGAAAAACATTTGATCTGCATCATTGTCAGTTTGATCCTCTATATTTAAGTAAATCAGATTCAAATGGGGGAGGGTGGTATGATTTCATAATGGATTATGGTCAGGAGACAAGAGATAATGTAGACTTACCATTTATGGGAGCTATGTCAAGTTGGTTAAGTATAAAAAGAGAAAGAATGGTATATAATCCTCAAAATCCTGAACCGGATGAAGATAATTTGAGATATATAAGATATTATAGATTACCCATAGACCGATTCAGACCTGAAGATCATGACATGAATAATGAAAAAGATGTTGTCATAAATGGGAAAAATATTCCCAGGGCAGATGAAACCGGAGTTTTAGAGACGGATAAGGAACAATATATACCAATGTATGGTATACAGCAATTTGATCCCTTAACTGCCTGGAGTAAAGGAACGACATTCAATGTTTCTACTCAGACTGCATCACAAACCGGTGAATATCATTATAAATCCATATTCCTATTGCGTTCAGTAGTGAAATTGGAACTACGTATCCCGATGTATGATAACGCAGGAAATTATGTTGATGTTGATAACAAATGGGCACAAATAATGCTTAATAATTATATGGCCCGTTGTGAACCGATGGATGTATCAACTCCGACCGACCAAATCTGGGAAGCGGATCATGGTAATAATTGCGAATGGAATAGAATAAGAGACTATGGTCTGTTATGTACAGGAAACGCAAACGATAAATTCAAACAAAGATTATCCTGGTTTTATGGAATTTGGCATAAACAAGATTTCTGGAATTTATATGAACATGGATTAGATCCAGTTGATGAAGAAATACCTCAAGATTATGATTTCCCCCAAATATTTAATCCATTGACACAGAGATTACAATACTCCTTTATAACAGATTGTTATCTTCCTATTGAAAATGTTGATAAAAAACAATGTTTCCATCGTTGGGTGTTATATTGCGGAGAAAGAAATATGAATGACCTAAATACCTTGGGCCAAATGAATAGTCATGGTTTTGTTTCTTGTTTTAGAATAAAAGTTACAAGGAAAGTTAATAATCAAGACAAATCTTATATCTATTATTTGCCACTTACTGATTATACAGGTAATAATCCAATAAAAAATCATATGATAAAGGAGGTAATTGATAATCCGACAACAGAACAACAAATTACAGATACTTATATAAAGGCTGTTAGAAAAGTCAATACATCATGGCAAAATGAATATTGTAATGGAACTGTCAGAGATGGGAAAATAGATAAAAAATATTATCCTTTCCCATTGATAAGGAATCACTTCTATAGACTGACTGTCTCTTTCGGCAATGATACCAAGGATATCAACGTGCAAGTGATGGATTCTGAGAGAAGAAGCGTTGGTGGCATTGTTTTCAATTGATTTTATAAATCGCTTTCAATTGATTTTAAGTTATGAAACGAAATATATTATATTATATCCTGCCTTTGCTAACGGCCTTTGTGTCTTGTAGCGACGATTATATGGGGAATTATCCCGGCAACAACGGTGAAGGTTCAACTTCTATTTCCTTGGAGATAGATGTTCCGGAAACCCGTACCCGGGCCATTGATATGACTCCCGGCGCGGCCCTCTATCTCAACGATATCTGGGTCGGTATCTATAGAAGATCTGATGGTAAACGAGTGGGTGGGACACCGGGTAACAAGCCTATTGATCTGCAACACAGAATGACCGCTTCGGGAGTGAAGCTGACCAATCTTGTGCAGATAGAAGGAGATGACAATATTACCGATCTTACTACCGGAGCTGACCTTGTAGTTGTAGGGGTCGCTAACAGTTCCGATGTTTATACCGCTGATAAAGAAAAGCTTTCCGAGATTTTGGAAAATGCTTCCACATGGGACGATTTTATCAAAATCGCTATTGACACTCAACAGGAATTTTATGCCCATACTCCTGTATTGATGGGTTATCTTCAGCCGGAAGCCTCTGATGCTTCTGCGTCACAATATGTGTACACGAAAGTTGATCAATTCTCTGATGATCCAAATAATAAAGTAAGACTTGCCGGTTCGACCACTTCCGGAACTGGAACTTCTAACGATAATGTATGGATTAAAGCTGCACAAATAGATGGAGCTGAAAGAGGAAAATTAATATCTATTAACACCAATGGAATGATATTGAAGTTGCGTCGTTTGCGCTCCAAAATCAATGTCAATATCAGTTCGAAAGAGAATGTCTATATAACTAACTTGGACTACAAGATTTTTAACCTTCCAAAATCAGCATTTTTGGCTCAGAGACGCGTAAACACATTAAACGAAGAAGCGAAAACCGGGGCAGAATACTCTCCCAACAGTTCCGATGTAAACAGTGATGGCTATTACAATTCCGATAGCTGGACAACACCGGCTAATAATTACAGTTTCTCATACGAGCATTTCGAAAACAAACACTGGGCTTTGCCTGGTGCCAAATTGAGCGAATATCATGAACGGGAAGCTCACAGCGGAAACACTGTCTATGGTGAAAATAAAGTTGAAACGCTTGATGTAGCAGAAGACAAACCCGTATTTAATGTTTTGGCAGAAACTGCTGACAATTGGAACAATAACGCCACTTATATGGTGATCCGCATGAAAATACGTGATGAAAACACCGGCAGATATGGCG
>JAFLTV010000046.1 GCA_022509105.1 Muribaculaceae bacterium
CACCTGCTTTGGGAGCAGGGGGTCGAAGGTTCGAATCCTTTCACCCCGACAAAAGACAAGAGGTTGAAAATCAGCATCTTGTCTTTGTTTTTTGGGAAACGGAAATTTGAAGTTTTTTCACAAAATTTTATCATTCTTTATCATTTTTGTATAATTTTCTATCAATTTGTATGCTAATGGTGTGCACATTATTCTTGTTTGTTACGATCCTCCCTTCAGAATTTCCAATTTCAAATTGAATTAAGATTATGAATTTGCAAGTACTGGGGAAAGAACATATGGATTGTTGATTACATTCTTTCCATATAATTTTAGTAGAGTTTCTACATTGTTGTCCTCATGTTTATTCTGACGTTGGGCCAAGCTTGGTATACGTGAAGCAAAGAAAGGCCAAAGTTGCTGATTTATGTATTCTTTGTTTTTATTTGGGAAATTGACAAGTGGAAGAATCTGAGATTGATTCTTGAAATCCTCGGAATATTCGAAATGCCATAATCCTTCATAAAAAGAAAGGATACCTATAATTAAATTGCCGAAAGATAATTTAAAGGTAATATCAGAGTTTTCGTCAATGATGAAATTTTTATTGTCTCCATTGAACCAAAACAATTTAAATATTTTATTTAACATATAATTTCATTTATTTTATTAAACCTATATTCAAGACTTAATCATATCTCTTCTTAAACTTGACATTAGAATAACAAATTCTTGGTCAATTGTTTTAATCATTTTGGTTAATATTTCCATTGAGAATTGCTTTTTTATTTCATCCTCTGAAATGAAGAATGAGTTATTTGCAATATTATTAACCAATTTAAAATGATCTATATTATTTATACCTTCCCAACCTATTTTAGGACGAGAATTCTTACAATATTTCCTGATGTAGGCATCTCTTTCATTTTTATTTTTAGATTTAATATAAAGCTTTTGTTCGGAATCATTCCAAAAAAGACCCCTTGCAGTGTCGTATACTGGAGAGAAATATGGTTGAAATTTTTGGTTAATTGATCTTTTTATGCCCCAATTATAAAAATGACGGTCATTGTTACCAACCAGAGCATCAAAAAGCAGCATTTTAATAAAGTTTTTCATGATTTCATCTTTCTGATAAGGGAAAGAAAAATCAATAGCTTTTTCAATAAATTGAAGAGTGAATAATTCCCTTGCTAGTTCTTCTTCTTCAACTTGTTCAATGAAATCTTCATCTCCAATATATCCCGCAAAAATTTCAGCTCCATGAATCAATTCTTCATTTTCAGGATTTAAAAAATAACGACTTAACAAACGGAGTTGCCCATTGATAATTCTTAGGGAAGTTTTAGCCATGCATAAGCCAAAATCTTCTCCCAAACGACTTAAAAGATGTTCAGTAATAGATTCTTGAGGATATCTCTTTTGCCCTGTTTTTGCAATATAAACTGGCCAACACCGTTTATGGATTCTAAAGAATTTCATTGGCATCTTTGAGCCATCCTTTTCATTATAACGAAAGTTTAGTTCTCTATCGTATAATCTTATAAAAGCCTTAGGAGCATCTCCGGTGATTGTCATTCCCTCCAGTATCTCATAATTCCTTTTCTTAACTATCTTTATAGATGGGACAAACAAAGTATTTTTGACACTGAAATCTTCTATTTTATGTAAAGGAATTGTTTTCATATTAATGTAAGAAACTTATCACAAAGATATAAATTTATAACAAATAATTGAAAAAGTAAATGATATTTATTAATCGTGGGACACTTAAGCGGAGGAGATTTTAATTTTCTGAATATCTAAGACAAATATGCAAAGATTCGTTTGCTGGCAAAGAACTGCTTTTTTACTGCTTTTTTTAAAAGAAAAAAATTTTTGTCGTTTTATAAAGTTTTACTAATTTTGTTCCGATATTCCTGTACGTGTGCAGAGAATTTTGCATAATAAAAAGTTTAAAGGTCTGGCAAAGGCCTTACCTCTGAAAAAATGAATATAAGAAAAACATTGACCCTCATAGGATTGACCCTGTTGATGACTATAGGGGCAAAGGCACAGAATGTTGGAATTAAGACCAACCTGATCAGCGATGCGGTAACCTCACCCAATCTCGGGGTTGAATTTCGGATGACTCCTAAATGGACATTCGATCTTTCAGGTCAGGTCAACATGTGGAACATACATCAGCGCCGTTGGCGCCATTGGATGGTGCAGCCGGAGGCCCGCATCTGGATTTGCGAGGCTTTCCAGGGCTCTTTTTTCGGATTTCACGCCATCGGTGGGCAATATAATATAGGACATTTCGGCAATTTCGGAGGAAAGTTTCTTGACCACCTGAATTTCTTGGGTTCCGATTTCTCCAAACTTAAAGACCACCGCTATCAGGGCTGGGGTGTAGGTGCCGGCGTGGCCTATGGCTATGCATGGATGCTTGGAAAGCACTGGAACCTCGAGCTTGAACTTGGAGTAGGCTGGATCTATACATGGTACGACCGTTATCCCTGCGGAGAATGTGGCACAAAAGACGGCAATGGTCACCACAATTACTTCGGACCAACAAAATTCTCCTTCGCCGTGGAATATCTCTTTTAAATCAAGGTATAAAGTATAATGTGTTGAAAGAATGAAAAAGTTTATGAATATAAAGAATAAACTGTTAAAGACAGTAACCACCCTTATACCTTATACAATGACTCTTCTTGCTGTGCTTCCGGGCATAGAGGCTTCGGCCTACGACGTACCGGTGGGTGACAAGGAGGGCTCGGTAATGAATATCCAAATAAACAATATAGCGCCTGAAAACGGCAAGATATGCGTAGACCTGGGTCTGGACCTTCAGAATGTCAATATCAAGAGCCAGCTTCAGCAGGTGTTCACTCCTTATATGTATAACGGCAGCGACACAATGCGCTTCGAAAGTTTCTCCATCACAGGCCACAAGCGTCTGCTCAGCAATGAAAGAAACCGCCGCGAGATCACTCCCGTCACATTCTATAAAGGAAAAGTGGCAAATGCCTCTGTAGATTCGAAAGGCGATTATATCCCCGGTTCGATCCTGTTGAGAGGAAACGACTATCAGCTGAGCGCCGGAAACGGTGTCTCAACCTACACGCTTCAGCTCTCAGGCAAATGGGAAGACTGGATGCAAAACGCCACCTTCGGAATCGACACCGAAGTTATGGGCTGCGCCAACTGCCTCAAGAATATCGACGGAATAAGTGAAGAATGGATGCCGTTGGCACAGACCAGCTACGTTCAGCTTTCCTATTTCCCCGAATTCCTGTATGTAACTCCGAAGGCCGAGGCCGTGAAGACTCGCGACATCTCGGCAAGAGCATATATCGATTTCGTGGTTAACCGCATTGAAATCAACCCCAACTACAGAAGAAATCCCGTAGAGCTCGCCAAGATCCGTGCCACAATCGACTCAGTGAGAAACGATAAAGACATCACAATCACCAAACTGCATATCAGCGGTACGGCTTCTCCCGAAGGTAGCTATGAAAACAACATCCGTCTTGCAAAAGGACGTACAGCCGCCCTCAAGGATTATGTGCAAGGTCTTTACAAATTCCCGCAAGGACTCATTACCACAAGCTATGAACCAGTAGACTGGCAGGGTCTGGCACAATTCCTGGAACTTACTCTGGCAATCGGAAGAGATGGCAGCGGATATGAGGAAAACACTCAGAAACTCGACTCCATACGTATGGACCAGTTCAAGGCCATAAGCCAGTTCCTTTCCGCCGGCGCAGGTGAATTGAGTGATGTGCCTAAGATACTTCCCCATGCGCAACAGATTCTCGACATCGTAAACGGCAGCCTGGAACCCTACGCAAGAAACAGCAAGATACGCACCACCTATCCCAAGGAATACGACTGGTTGCTCAAAAACGTTTATCCGGCTCTCCGTCATTCCGACTATCGTATAGAATTCGAAATCAAACACTTCACGGAAGCTCCCGAAATTATAGAAGTTATGCAGACCCAGCCGAGCAAGCTGAGTCTCGAGGAACTCTTCGTGGCTGCCAACTCACAGCCGGAGGGCAGCGAGCTTTACAACCGTGCGTTCGACCTGGCCGTAACCATGTATCCTAACGATGAAACAGCCAACCTGAATGCAGCCATCAACGCCATGAGAGAGGGCAACATCAATCTCGCGGCAAGATATCTGCCCAAGGCAGGAAACAGTCCGGAAGCTGAATATGCCAAAGCCATCTTGAAACTGATGCAAGGAAATGAGGATGAGGCTAGGGCAATGTTTGAAACACTTCAAAACTCCTCTAACACTACAGTGGCTGAAAAGGCTAGAGCAGCTAAAGAGGGAATTGAAAACGTGCGCAACAACAACGGCTTCCGATTCAAGAAAGTAGAATAAAGATTCCCGGCCCAACAGTCAGCTCTCTTTTAAAAAATAGCGAACAACTGCAATGAAGCTGAAAAACAGAATAAATAAAATGGCAAAGAAAGCTTCCTCCGAAAAATATGGCAGACATATTTACGGCTCCTTCTTTGCATTATTTATCCTCATGGCAGTCGGCTTGCAATCATGTGCGGATATAAACGAGAATGAGCCGGCACAACCGGCAACACCCTCCGGAGATTACGCAGAAATAACCCTGACTCTTCCATTCGTCGGTTTCGGCGACAACCTCTCTACCCGAGACGAATATAGAGAACCGGTTGAAGAACAGGAAGGAACGCTATCATCGCTTTATCTCGTGATTTTTAAAAAAGAAGAAGTGGAGGGAGATGCAGGAGGAGACTCTTCATCTGATAATTTCACATATCTGCATTTCCAGGATATTTCCAATAATTCTGAAGCCGGTCAGGACCAAAACTCCGGAATAACGATAAATGGCACCATGTCCGGTCCGCTAAAAGGCAACTATAACGACGACAATAAAGTAACCATCCGTATCCCGGAGGGCACTTACAAGTTCTACCTTTTGGCAAATATCGTTGACTATTGGATCAATGTTAACCTTGGTAACTCCAGAAGCGATTTCGAGAATTTCATTAAAATAGAGGAAAATATCAAAACATTAAAAATCGGGTACACAAATTCAGGTATTCCGGCCAACAATCTGCCGATGATTTGCCGATATAAAGAGTTTTGTTCAGACGATCAAGGCACGATTCTTATGGAGGGCGAAGAAGAAGGTATATTAACAATTACAGCTAATGATATCAAGGATAATATAAAGAAAACCATCTATGCCCCCTTGACCATTCTATGCTCCAAAGTTAGATACACGCTGCTTTGGGATAAAGAAAAATCAAATTTCACAACGGCCGATTTAAACTTTACAGACGCCAAGGATGATGGAGGATATCAAGATTATAAAGAAAACGGAGTTTCCGTTTCCTCCGTTATGAGTGAAACTTTGTTAACTCCGGTTACAGATAATAACGCACAGATTATAGAAGGAGGTTTGACAGGCAGGATCACTAAAACTATGTATCCTAACGAAAACGATGATAAAGAAAAAGGTTATTTTGATATAGCGAATCAAACTTCAGCCCCATCATATCTAACCTTAATAAATACTTCTGATGAAGATCAAACCAACGATAATTGGACGGAGCCGGATAAACGCCGGGCCTGGCAGGGAGTGATCTATCTTCCGGAAAACACCGACGCTACTGATTCTGATAATCAAAAGGTAACCACTCTTTATTTCTCTCCTACAGGCGCAGGAGTAAGCCTGAACGATTATCAAGTAAAACTCGATAATCTGCAACGATCATATTTCTATGACGTGGTCTTGATGTTCAAGACTTCTTATTCCTACGATGTCTCCATTTTCGTTAAAGCAAAACCTTGGAAGTATAATCCCTCCGAAATTGAAGGATGGTGAAAATCCTTACAATAAGGAACAATTATATATTAAAAATTGATTTTTGAAACTGACATATTAAGCCGAAACTTAAAGGAGAAAGCATGGAAAATTCTCCTGTCGAGTCTCTGCCTTATGATGCTTGCAGGATGTGTTGATGAGAATCTGAACTGTAACAATCCGGATGATAAGGAGGAGACTGTTGGCGAACCATATTATCTCGGTCTCCGTATTTATAACGCTACGGCTATTGATGTTGCCACACGAGCCGATGATTATCATTACGACAGCTCCGGAGACGACTATTCATCTTCCGATAAAAATTTCAACATTGGTCTGGCAAGTGAAAATGCACTTTATGCCGGTTATTCAAAGCTCAGTGAATCGCCCCACTATCTGTTAGTATTCAGTGATGATGATAATAAAAAACTGGAATATCTTCTCCATTTAGGTTTTTTTGATAAGGGTGAAACAACTGATGCAGATGACAATAGCACAACAAGCGGCTACACCTCTTATAAAGAATTCTATACATCTTCTCAAAAGACCGATATTCCTTCAAATATCACCGGCAGAACCGTGCTGGTAGTACTCAATGCAGGCACTGCATTGCAGACTCGCCTTGAGGAGGCGCTCCGCTCTCAAGTCTCATATAACGATATTCTTGAATGGAAAATAGGAGGCGAGACATCAACCAATGATGATTATCTGTATTTCAAAGACTCGAAGACCAATACACGCTATTTCACAATGTCATCTTCTATGGTATTTCCAAGAGAAGATATGGCCAATACAAATGGAAATACAATTACCTCTACACCGGGAAAAGACAATTTCGGACCGGCTTCGATGGTTCGTTCTTTCACCTGGTTCAAGACTAAAGATGAGGCTAAACAAGCTCCGGTGTTCTCGTTCTTTGTTGAGCGACTTCAGAGCAAATTTACAATGAATTTCAAATTTGGTTCTGAGAATATTTATTATTATTTCACCCAAGACCTGAACGACCCGGGTTCAGATGATCATCAGCCTATACAGCATTGTGTTCTGGAGGCCAATTCCACAGCCGGAAATCCGGTAATTCATACTTCCAACAATTCGAAACTATTGAATGTAGACTTCATCCCGACTGAAGAATACAAGACTCTACGGTATGTCAAAGACTATCGTCGCAGGGCGCCAGGAAGTGAATATGACGACAACTTTATAAAAACTTCCGAAACCTGGAAGATAAATTTAACAGGGTGGGGGGTTAACGCAACGGAAAAAGAGGAATACATCTTTAAAAACCTGGATATTACCGACAGTTATTATGGAGAGGATAAATGGAATGTCCCTGCCTTAAGCCCTTATCGTAATTTCTGGGCTGAATCTGCCCATTATAAAGATGTCAGGTTCCCCGACCAATATCGTCCCGGAAAGAAATTAGAGACCACTTACGATGCAAACGGTAAAATATCGAAGATTGAGATAAAAGACGATAATAGCTTTTCGCCATTGGAAGGCAAAGGAAATTTATACAACCTTTATTATTACAGCTATCTGAATCTCCAGAATCGCACCACCCATCAGTATGCTCCGGAACATACCGTAGATCCGTCAAGTGTGTTCACTTCAATTCCCGAGCAAGACGCTTCCGATATAGATAAGACGCATGCTATTAAAGATCTTGCTTATATGAGGGCCTCAACCCATTTGATTCTATGTGCTCAGTTGCTTATTGAAGGCATGGAAGAAGAGGGCATTTATGATGCAGATTCTTTCAATGACAAAGGTCAGGTGGTAAAAGGTGAAAATTCCGTACATTCCAAATTCTATATGAACGGAATATATTGGAGTGAAGATGCCTACCTCGAATACGTTGCCGAATACCTCGGATATTGGTTGCAGAATGATTTTTTCCATAACAGCGACGGAAATCTTTATGTGAATGTTGATGATCTTAACAACAAAAACGAAAGGGTTACCAAACTTGCAGACGGAGGAGATTTCTATTTTGAGAAACTGAATATGAAGGGCTCAGACAACTGGGTTCACATAATCCCGAATCCCGATGTCATTAAGGAAGATGAACCTAACTGCAATATCTGTTATTATGACACAAAGGAGGAAAAATTCTTTAAAATAGATAGAGACGTATTCGAAATCTTAGCTTTGTCACATCCTGAATATTTCGCTCAACGATTCTGGAACGGACGTATGTATTATTCCATACCGGTTATACATTATCAGAAAGATGATGCCTCCCTGTATTTAGGAAAATACGGAGTTGTAAGAAACCATTGGTATAACTATACAATCACCAAATTCTCCGGAATAGGAACCCCGGTAGATGCCAACACCCAGGCAATTGTGCCTAATAATGAACGCTCATACGAGACTCTCGGAGTAACCCTGTCTGTGCTCCCATGGCACTCTATAAACGAGGAAGTGGATATCTCCAACCAACGTCCCAATGAAACGCCGGATGAAATAGACCTCGATCTCTATGCGAAGATCAACGATTGGTTCTACACGGGTAAATATGAGGAATTTTAATTAATAACTGAAATTTTAAAATTGAAAGAATATAAGATGCCATCTTTTAAAAACATATACAGGCTTTTGCTCTTGGCCCTGCTTCCGGCATGGTTGCTGACGGCATGTGTCGATGATGTTCTTACTCCGGGGGGCCAAGGTCAGGAGCTTCCAGACAATGGAGACGGCATTTATTTTTCTTTCGGACTCGGTCTTAATTCCCTCGGCAGCGGCACACGTGCCAACGGTCTTTCCGATATGGAGGAGTATGAAGACTATATCGACCCTGAAAAGCTCGATATAATGTTCTATATCAAGGATAACGAAGACACCTACCGGCTTTATAAGAAATTCCCGCCCAAAAGTCATTATGTATCCATGATTCCCGTGGCATTTTCCACTCAAGGAGACTATGATAAAAACTATTATGTGAGGATAGCCGTCTCGGAAATGCCCGACGGTAATGACTTCGCTGAAACCCTCCGCACTAATGACTTTAAAATCGCGGTGATGGCTAACGGTAATCAGGTCTTGGCTCTCGAGGAACAGGAAAAAGACGATGAAGGAAAAATCACTAAACCAGGCGATAAAATCAATCTTATTCATCATCAGACACCTCGAGTAGCTTCCGGAACTTCAACAGTATCTGATGGTGGGAGCGAGGAGGAAGAAAGCAATGGAGAAGAAACAGGAAACAGCGACAACACTTACGAACCTTACTATAATAAATATGGCGGTATATATGATTTCCTTTTCTCAAATGATATTGCCACGAATGGTAAAGGGCTCGGTTATTTCACCAATTGGGTTACGAACATAAACCCCGAATATGACTCAGAAGCAAAGGCTAATGTATGGCTTCGCACCAACTGGAATCCTGCCGGCAATACCTCTTTGGATTATAAATATCTTTACGACTTATGGAATTTCGGAGGTGCAGATAATTCAAATGCAATAAAATATACAAGCAATGCAGACGGTTGGGAAACCAGAAACGGCAAAGCCTTGCGTACATGGATAACAGAGGCAGGAAAGGGCAAGTCTTTGGGTGATTTCACAACGGAAGATGATGGTACTACCAATTCCATCTCTAAGGAAACAGAAGAAGATTGCCTCTATTTCAAAACCACCGAAGGAGTTAAGGCCGTCATTGATGAGAAGGAGGAAAATGGGAATACAGTAAAATATTACGGTGTTTCGCTGCCATATCTTACATCTCTGAGCGGTGGAGGCAATGCCAAAGATCGTCTTGATGAAGACCGGGACAAAGGCTTCTTCCGCTTTAAGGCTCACGCCACCGGTCATCTTTATATAACTGCAAGACATAGCGGCTACAAAAAACATAATACGATAAAGTTGGTTGCCCAGATCGGTTATTCCACTAATGTTCAGACCTTCTCATTTGCCTGTGTGGGAAAAGAAGGAGAAAAGTGGAATGACGATGATGTCTTAGGCGTACAGACTTTGAATAAGAAGATAAGTATAACGGGTGATGCCGAATATGTATACCTTTATCTATATGACAAGGATAAAGATCCTTCAAAAGAAAATGACGCAGAAGCATTAAAAAACGCTCTTGAGATTTTTCAGATAGAATATGTGGAAGACACATATCTTAATGGTGTTGACAGAAAAGGTATCGCTCCCTCGCAAACTCATCCTATAGAGATGTATGGAATGGAGGAATATGAAAAATTAGAGGGCCTTTGGTTACCGGGGCAGTCTTTCGACCTCAATAATTACAACACCGTCAGTCCGGATTATCCCTATGATCCGTCAAAAGAACCCGGTCAGCAGCATCTGTATTTCCATCCTATAGAGATGTTGCGTTCTGTGGCTAAAATAGAAGTCTTGATACCGACAGCGCTCAAAGGTGATCATGTTTTCCTGAGGTCAGCCAACCGTTTTGCACGTTGGGAACCGGTGGATGTCAGCACTCCTACAAGCCGGAGCTGGGAAGATAATCTCACGGATGTGATTGAGACTCATAATCCTGAATGTGAGTTTTTCAAACTTATGAAGAACCAATCACCTTTCTATTCTCATAGTGGTGCATCGGAAGATGACCAAACTCAATTGAGCCATTATAAGAGCAAACTGGCGTGGTATTATTCCGACTGGGGCTCCGATCAATCCTCTGCCGGGATAGATTCAGAAGCCGGCGAGAGTGCCGGAGCAACGGTCAGAACTGTAGGAGGTGTTTCTGTCGACGGTCCTGCCGATTTCTATCCCCATATCATAAATCCGCTGATTTCCCGTTCCGACTTTGTTCAGTTCCTGAAGGTGGAACCGAAAGGTATCTATGACAGATATATCCTCTATATAGGTGAAAAATATGTTGATGATCCCGACAGCAAGAACCTCCCGAAAGGTATCGAAACCGCCTCACCGAAGGTTTGCCATATAGAATTCCGTTTGGATGGTGATCCGGATTATAACCTCGATGACACCAATTGCTACAGGATTTACTTCACGACAGGAGGATACTGGTCGGGAGAGGGCGCCCTTGGCAACTACCCCAACCAGAAAGATAATAACAACACCTGGGAAAAACTATATGAAGAGAATCTTCAGATACTGTCCCACCACTGGCATATAATGCGCAACCACTGCTATACATTTACAGTCAAGGATGTCTCTTCATTGGGAATAATCTGCAGTCTTGAGGTGCTTCCTTGGAAGAAGGTTAAAAACATAGAGGTGGATTGGTAAAAGAAAATTTTTACAGATAATGTTGAAAAAACTGAAATATATATTCGGTGTTCTGTTTCTGTTAGGCATGTCAGGAAGCATCTGGTCATGTTCCGACGACCTTTCCCTCAATGGAGAAACTAAAGAGCCGGGAGCTCCGGATGATCCCGAGAATTATTTAGTGGTTCCATTTGCAATCTCCACCGACATCCTTGCAGACACGAGGGCATTTGACGACGAGACTCTTGTGAGCGGTAATGCCAACGAACACGCCATGGATTTCGGAATAAAAAACGAATGTTTCGCACTGTTTTTTCACACCGATGGATCAGCTGATGGCGACCGGTTCATGTATCTTAAGGAGCTTAACACCCACACCGGACTTGGAAACGGTATTTTGCCTGACGATAATATCGGAGAATACAAGGTGTATGTTGTGGCTTATATCGATAAACCGGAGGGATATGACAACATGACTGTTGAACAACGTCACGCGGCTTTGCCCGACCGTGTGCTCGTGGTCTTGAACGGAGGGAAGGTTTATGAATTCCTAAACAAGTTTATAGAAGAAAAGAAAAACCGAAATGGTGTGGTGGTAGAAAACCTTTCATCGAAAGACTTCCTCGATTTCCAATGGAAATCATCCTACTATGAAAAGGATTCTGAAGGGAAGGATACTCATGTGGTGATGGATGACAATATCCTGGGTCGCAACGAGCAGATGCATTACACTATGACTAATTCAGCCTATTATGATTACGACGAAATAGTCACTGTCAATGAAAACGGAACGCTCACAAAGACTAAAGACACTGCAGGAGGCAAAAAATTACAGACTGTAGCCAAAATCTATCAGGATAATATAAAAGAGGCTTTTTCATCTAATATTAAGAGAGAAAATGTGGCTGCTGAAATTTTTGTTGAGAGAATGGTAGCCAAATTCTCGGAACCGGTATTCTCCACTGAAGTTGTCGGCGCGCGTCGCGTTTTCCGTCCGTCTCAGTCTGCCGAGACTATGATGATTTATTCATGGGGTGCCGACGGCGCTCTGCACTCTGAGATTGCCGACTGGCGTGTCCATGTTTTGGGATGGACAATCAACGGACGCGAGAAATCAAACTATCTTTACAAGCATATCATCCAGGCTTATGAAAAAGGTTTAGATAGTTGGGAGGAATCAGACTGGAATGACGGTGACCATAAAAGAAGCTATTGGAGTATTGATCCGCATTATGACGGTGAGACCGACTTCTATCCCTGGCAATATCGCGGAGCCGTGGATAAAAACGGTATTTCTGCCGTTCACCATAATGAGGATGATATAGCCTTGCGTTATATACCATTCAATCAGCTTTTAAGCTGGACTCCTACAGCTCAGTATTTCTCCGAGAATACGTTCGACCCGGTAAAATATAAACCTAAAGATAACGGTGTTCTTGACGGACGTGCAACTTATCTTGCAGGTCCCCATCTGCTTATGACTGCAGAACTATATATCGAATCGGCGGAGGCTACGGAAGATGATTATCTCGGACAATATAAAACCGTCGACCATCTTTACAGCGACAGAATCCGCCGCTTCTATCTGGACGAAAAAGACTGGTTCCGGATGTTTGTAGTTGAGTTCAACGAGGCTTTGGAAGCACAGGAACAGATGAAATTCTTTTCATATAAATGGGATGAATCGGGAAATGATACTCCTCCTGAGTATTATGTATTTCCCTCAGGCAATTGTGCCCTGATGTTTGATATAGATCTTTTAGAGAGGAAATCCCAGTCCGAAAGAACTTCCACCGATCAATATCTCATAGAGCATCGTGATAAGTTCCATGGTAAAACTGTGGAATCAGTGCTTGACCTGCTGTTTGAAGGGGTTGATTCACGTGATGTGAAACTCAGTATGGATTGTACAGCCAAGGATGGTGACGGTCGTCTCATTCCATGGATTGACGGTATGGTTTTCCGTAATAAGGAAAACTTCGGAGAGATTCTTCCTGTAAAAGCCTCTCCAGATAAGAATGCGCCAAATCTCATCTGGGATAACGACTTGAGGAAATCTCTGATTTTCCAATGGTTCGGACCGGTAGACCATTACTATAAAGGTTATATGTATTATGCGGCCGACATACCGCACCATGTCCCGGCAACCGGAACTCCCTATTATGGCACAGTCAGAAACCATTGGTATAGTTTCACTATAAAATCCATAAACTCTATCGGCACCCCTGTTGATAATATAAGCCAACCGATTATTCCGGGACGTTACAACTATCGCGACCAGATAGGTGTGTTTGTAGATATTATCAGCGACCATACAATCAGTAATTCTGTGGAATTCCCAAATTAGTATCTGATTCAATGAAATATAAAAATAAATATTTGCTAAGTATGGTCATCATCGCCGCTTCACTTGGATTATGGAGCTGCAGTGATGATTTCGAGTCGGTTATTGTGCAAGAGACGCAAGATCCCACAGCAGATCTTCCCAAGGAATTAAAAGAGGGATTCTCTATCACTTTCCAGATGCAACTCGATCCGATGGGAGCAGATTTGAACGGTCTTGCTACCGATTTTCTCAATCCCGAAGGATTGCGTGAAATCGAGAATTTCGTCGACCGTGAAAAGGTGCGCATACTTTTCTTCACTTGCCTTGACGATTCCGACCAAAAGAAAGACGAAAAAAACAATAACAAGCCCTACGAAACCGGGAAACATGATATATTCCTGTTTGAGTCGAAAAGCCGCTGGGTTTCAACGCTGACCAATATCACATCTGCCCGTTGGCAGGTAACAGCCCCGGTGTTCACTTACGGTAACAATGATGAATACGACTGGGAATACATACGTAAGGCTTTGACTACCCGCCCCTTTAAGATAGCTCTTTTGGTGAACCGACCCGACCAGGTTAATTTCGGTGATTTCGACAGTAAATTCGGTGAAGATGTAATTTTCACTACCGACCGAGGCCCGGCGTGGGGTCCGAAAGAGAGCGACGAGGGCAAAAGGCTTTATGAGTTGGCAGAAGAAAAGGGTTTTAATGAAATTCCGGATAATGAATGGAATAATTTCATTAATAATCCAAAATCGGAAAATGCCAATCATCCGGCTGCTACTATCAATGGTCTTCACCATTGTCAGTGGGATCCTATTTATTCAAGTAAAAACAGCGGAAATTATGTTTATGACTTCATAATGGGTAATCCCCAGGATCGCAAAAAAACAAACGGAAACCTTGAAAAACCGGGTTCTACTGAAACAGGCGACTGGAACATGATGGGTGCCGTTACTTTCTGGACTCAAAAGAAATATGAAAACGGAAAAGTTATACCCGATCCCAATAATAAAGGTAAAGATGCTACTTTCTTTTTCCTGCCCGATAAAGAGAGCCATCCCATCCCGATGTATGGATGCCAGAAGTTTCCTCGGATTCCTGATTCTTGGAAACCGGGAACGCCCTTTAATGTATCCGAGTTTTTCGAGGGTCAGGAGGGCACTGAGAATTTCTCCACAAGCAAGATCTATCTTTTGCGTTCTTTGGTGAGAATTGACCTCATTATACCGACATCAATTGCTACTAAAGTTGAGAATGTCAGGCTTAAATATGCCAATGTAATGGCACGCACCGAACCTCTCGACGTGGCAACACCTACGAATCTGATATGGGAGAATTCCACTACCGATTGCGAATGGCATAATTTATGTAAATACGGTCCCATCATAAAAGAAGATTATTCTAAAAATACTGAATTAAAAAAAGTTTTTCTACAGCGTATGGGATGGTTTTACGGAGCTTGGAAAGACTGGTGGAACTTTAAAGCAAATGAGTCAACCTGGCAAGAGTCTTATCTCACTTCAGGAAGTTCCGATATGCCTCATCCAAGAATATATAATCCCGTGATTCAACGAAATCAGGAGGGACAGCTTGTAGATTGTAAGATTAACGATCCCGGCAACCATCATTATGTGGCATATTGCGGCGAGAGAAATATCAATGACCCTTCCAATTTTACTGATTTTTCTTACGGCAAGACTGAATTCGCATATTTGTATTTTGAGGCCGACGGATATGCTTACGCCTTCCCCTTAACAGACTTCTCTAAAAACACTTTGTCCGGAAGATATTCTTATAAGCAAGTAGTGGATGGCGGTGATACCAACCTTATGGCAAATTATCGTCAGGAAATGGCCACAGGAGGAGAAAATAACTGGAATTATCCCTTGTTGAGGAATCATACCTATGTGTTTACTGTTAACAAGCTTAAAGGAAAAGAATCTGACGGTCTTAATGTTATATCGGTATCTTCCGAAGATCGTTACACCCCTCCTATCGATTATTATTAAGATTTGAACCTGAAGAGAATTCTCTTGAATCGGAAAGGATAAATTACCCCAATAATAGAATTGGAATTAGAATGTTGAAAAGATTAACATATATTTTAAAGGCGTTTTTCCTGATTTTGATCACATCGGGAACAGTCGTTTCCTGCACAGACGATCTCTCCATTGAGAATCCATCTCCTGAATTGGCTCCCGAGGGAGAACCCGGAGACCTGTCGATAATGGTTGATGATCCCGATGTGAGGACCCGAAACATTAACTTTGACTTCGGATCTACCGTTAAAATAAATACCGTTTGGATCGGAGTCTTCGATATGAACGGAAATAAGGTTGCCGACCAGCATACAGTCCAAGGGTTCAAGGCTACTCCCTCTGGCACAAATGTAGACCATATCGTAAAGGTAGACTATAATACATTGCTCTCTACTTGGTCTGACGGCACAACCCGATCTACCCTCAGGGCAAATACTGATTATTTCATTGTGGCTGTTGCAAATTATCGTAATGTAAAAGCCCGGAAAAATGTAGATACAGCAGAACTTTATGATTTACAGACACTCCTCTCAAATGTGAAAACTTGGAACGAGTTTAATCAGATCGGTATCGACACAAACTCGGCATACTACGATGCAGACCATTCCGACGACGTGCCCGTGCTTGCCGGTTTCTTTATGGATGAAACAAAATATGATACGTCAGGAACATCATCACGGCATACCCATATTAAAGTAAACCAATATGCATCCGGTACAGGCGTAAACCTTTTACCGGATAAACTTGCCGGAGGATCAGCCCCGATCGATGCTTTGAAAGTGAGATTCAATACCACTACAAAACAGTTTTACACGGCGGGCCTGACCACAGGAAGTTCATGGTGGCCAACTGAAGATACCTCCACATTGAATCACCGCATATTCTTCCGTCGTCTTGTGGCTAATATCGTTGTTAATATCAAAAATGAAAATCCGGATATTACTATATCCCAGGTAGCATATCGCCGTTTTAATATGCCGAACACAGTCTATATCATCGAAAGGACAATGCTTGATCCCACAACTAAGACTTTTCCTGCCAATGAAAATGTAAAATTATCACCGAACTTTGCCGACTATGATGAGTCAACAGATAATGGAGTGAAGGGCTATTGGAATGATGATGACGCATTAAAAGACGTTAATCCCGGAAATAACGACGGTTCCGAATCTGACAAGGAAGTGATGGCCCAGGCAAAGAAAAACTGGCAATACGAGAATGTGGAGGGTAATGAATCAGATAATAGCTACACATTCTCATTCCAGCATTTTGCAAATAAGCATTGGGCAAGAAATCCAATATCCACGTATGCCGAACGTGAGGTTATTGGTTATGATGTCCAAAACAACAATGCCCCTTATTTCAGTTTTCTTGCAAATGATTCAAAAGACTTCAACAATAATGCATCATACTTCATAATTAAGATGCATATTGTAGACAATAAAAACAACCGATGTGCGGAAGCGGAATATGTAATCCATGAGGGTTACACTTCGGATTCCGACGGTTTGGCCATAGCTCCCAACGACAATTCAAAGAATGGCGACAGACTTCGCGACTATGGATGTGCGCGTAATCTTAACTATAATTATGAAATCCATGTCCATTCTATCAATAACATATTCGTGAATGTAAACGGAAATGAAATTATTGTCGAAGGTCAGAAGTTAGAGCATCGTCCTGATGTTGGTGGCCGATGCTGGGAATTCCATTACGGTAAACCGGATAACTCCGGACAAGGCACCACCTACACTTCAGCTGGGGTTTATGAAGGAGCTATCGGTGAAAATGGAGGTTTTATAGAGAACGCTTTCACTCTATCGACAATAGAAGACCCAGACAATGCAGATAAATTCAAGTTTGATATCGACATGGCCTTCCGTCTTTACGGTTATGACAGTGATGAGAATGTTATGAGATTAAGGGGTTACAATTATAATTTCCCCTCCCAGTCGTTTTCATGGTTAAACGGTATGTGGCCCTCCTCGCTCCCCGATGCCATCTATTATAAAGACTATGCCGCACTGCTGGGAGTTTATGACGGTACAATCCAAACAACATCGAAGATAGACGAGAAACTATTCAACACCTTTAAGATTATAGAAGCGGATAAATATGATCCAAATTACAAAGATGATTATGATAATTTCTATAAGGTGCTAAAAGGAGAGGTTGATAAGGAGGAAAATACCAATTATTGGATGAATCTTGTAGATTTTATAGATCACACCTATGATCTAAATTATAAGAATCCGGGTAGTGCGAATGTAGGAAACTTCATTCCAAGGCAATATGATCAAGAGGTAAAGAAGACATATCATGTTTTTGTAAATAAGAGAGAGATAGATCCCGTACCGGCAGCACAGAAAGACAATTATATAAGGGCTTTATATTTCTGTAACCGTAACGGAAAGATAGACGATGACGGGTGTACCACCCTCATCGATATCTACTCCTTCGTTCAGGATCCACCCATCCAATGATTGGGTGGCCTCTCCGAGGCCAGAGGTTAGGGGTAGGAGGTGAGAACCCTACACTGCACTGCTTCTCCGAAGCTGCTTGTGCAGGG
>JAFLTV010000047.1 GCA_022509105.1 Muribaculaceae bacterium
GACGGGTTTAATTATAAAATAATTGGCAATAATGAGGTTGCAGTCTGTAGTGGAATAGATTATTCGGGGGATATCGAAATTCCCTCTTCAGTATCTTTTGAAGGAGTGAACTACTCTGTAACTCAGATCTATGATTGGGCTTTCTATCTTTGCACATCTTTGACAAGTGTTAAGCTGCCGAATTCATTGAAGAAAATCGGGCCCTATGCATTTCAAAGCTGCAGCAATCTCTTAAATATAGAAATACCCGAATCTGTAACTGAAATCGGAGAGCGAGCTTTCAGAGAATGCGAGAGTCTCATAAATATAGAAATTCCGGAATCCATATCTAAAATTGCACCGGGAACATTTGCTTTTTGCAGTAGTCTTGAAAATATAGAAATACCGGAAACTATATCTGAAATCGGATTAGATGCTTTCATAGGTTGTGAGAGTCTCAGGGTTATTGAAATTCCGAATTCAATTTCAAAAATAGAAAGGGACACTTTCGGGAACTGCACATCTTTAGAAAATATTAAATTATCCGAGAATATAGAAGAAATTGAAAGTTTGGCATTTGCGGGTTGTACATCCTTGAAAATGATAGTTCTGCCAGCCAAGGTTTCGACAATTGGAGATCTGATTTTTGACAGTTGCTTATCCTTGGAAAGCATCACATGCAAGGCACCGGTCCCTCCGGCATGTGGTTACGATATTTTCAACAATACTTACCCCCAAAGATGTGTTTTATATGTGCCGGAAGATTCCGAAACCTTATATGAAACACAATTCCCATGGGCCTCAATCCCAACTGTTATTCCATTATTACAAATAGAGGGATTAAATTATAAAATAATTGACAATAACGAGGTGGCTGTATGTGGAGGAACGGATTACTCAGGAGATATTGAAATTCCCCGTTCAGTTACTTTGAAGGGAGTGAACTATTCTGTAGGTCAGATCTATGAGAAGGCTTTTTTATCTTGTATTTCATTGTCAAATGTAAAGATCCCTGAATCAATAAAAATAATTGGACAATCAGCATTTAGAGGCTGCAGCGGTCTTAAAAATGTAGAAATTCCGGAATCTGTAACTGAAATCGGAGACAATGTATTTGCTAATTGTGTATCTTTAGAAAATATCAAACTTCCTGAATCATTAAAAGAAATCGGACCATACGCATTTGGAGGATGCAGCAGTCTTGAAAATATAGAAATTCCGAAATCAGTATCAGAAATTAAAAATGGCACATTCACCTCTTGCGTATCTATAGAAAGTATCAAGATACCTGATTCAGTGAAAGAAATCGGGCGATACGCATTTAGAGGATGCAGCAGTCTTGAAAACATAGAAATCCCTGAATCAGTGACTGAAATCGGGAAGAGCGCATTCGAAGGATGCGAGAATCTCAAAAATATTGGAATACCGAATTCAGTTTCAAAAATAGAAGATTATACTTTCCGGAATTGCACATCTTTAGAAAACATTAAATTATCTGAAAATATAGAAGAGATTGGATCTTGGGCCTTTCAAAGCTGCGTATCCCTGGAAGAAATAGAACTGCCGGGCTATGTTTCAAAATTAGGGATAGATGCGTTTTGCTGGTGCGATAACTTGAAAAGCATCATTTGCAAAACAACAGTACCTCCGACATGTGGAGACAATGCATTTTATGAGGTTGACAAAGAAACATGTATTATATATGTTCCGGCAGGATCCGAGTCCTTATATGAAAATGAACAACCATGGTCTTTGTTTTCAACCTTACTTCCGGTTATGCAATCTGACGGATTTAGTTATTCAATAATTGGAAGTAACGAAGTTGCGGTATGTGGAGGATTAAAATACTCCGGTGATATTGAAATTCCTTCTTCGGTCTCTCTTGAAGACGTGAACTATACCGTAAGTCAGATTTATGATATGACATTTTTTAATTGTAAATCATTGAAAAATGTTAAGATTCCGGATTCCGTGAAGAAAATAGGCCAATCGGCATTTGAAGGATGCAGCAGCCTTGAAAATATCGAAATTCCTGAAGATGTATCTGAAATCGGAGAGGCAACTTTTGCATATTGCACATCTTTAGAAAGTGTCAAGCTCCCGGAATCAGTGAAAAAGATTGGGCCATCCGCATTTAAAGAATGCGGCAACCTCATAAATATAGAAATTCCGGAAGCCGTAACTGAAATCGGATATAGCGCATTCGAGGGATGCGAGAATCTCCTTAAAATTGCAATTCCCAATTCAGTTTCAATAATAGGATGGTATACATTTCGGGATTGCTCGTCGTTAGAAAATATTAAATTATCAGAGAATTTAGAAGAGATCAGAGACTTCGCGTTTTCCGGCTGCGTCTCACTGTCAGATTTGGATCTGCCGGCTACGGTTTCCTGGATTGGACCCTTCGCTTTTAACGACTGTGTTTCCCTTGAACGTTTTGTAATAAGGGCCATAGCGCCTCCTTTTTCCGCGAACTTTATTTTCGAAGGGGTGAACACCGAAAAATGTATTTTATACGTTCCTGAAGATTCCTTGTCAATCTACGAATCTAAAAGCCCATGGTCTTCATTTGCAACTATCCTTCCAATCGAAACCACCGGAGTGAAAGATGTGAATATTTCTGATGATGACATTGTTTCCGTCTATAATCTGCAGGGACAAAGAGTCAAGAGCAACATCAATGCTCAGGATATTCACAGTCTCCCTCACGGCGTTTATATCATCAAAAGCGCTTCAGGCACAAAGAAAATAATTTTATGATTTTAAAGATTTTAGCTTATGAATAATAGTTTGATTAAAAGCATAATTCCTCTTCTTTCTTTATTGTTTCCTTTACAATGGCGGCAAAAAACTATGCCTATCAGGGACATGAAGTCATATTTGATCATCCGGAAGGAGAATTGAAATATTTCGATGTGGATTTAGAATACATGAGAGTATATCAATCATCTCAAAACATTGTAACGTCTCAAGAGAAATTCAGCGTCCCTTTTATTTTCTGCGAAGATGGAAAAGTGTTTGTAAGGAATCTATTTTCATTTTGCAATGGGTATGAAGGAAGATGCCCTCTCTGGATCGAAGGGAAACTGGAAGATAATAATATTCTTCTTCCTTTGGACAGCATGTATTCTTTTTGCTTTTTGTATGCATTTGATCAGGAATACGGTTATGATTTTTTTGAAGATTCTCCTGTAGCTTGGCTGGTTTACAGCAAAATTAATCAAGAAGATTTCTCAATCAACAAAATAGATGATATAGGGAATGTAATCTTAAAGGGAACAGAAAACGGATATAAGATTGAATTTCCGGAAAATGAATGCATATACATTGACTCCAATAATATATGTATCACAAGATTTGAATGCAACCTTTCGGAAACTGATTTTGTCATTCCTCCTTCCGGTTACAAAGTAGAGGATTATCAGATCAATTTCAAGCCGTATTCCAATTTTTTATACACTGATCATGAAGTTTCTCTACGCCTAAAGGCTGTCAAGACTGAAAATGAGATTTACCTTCAGGGGATGAGTTATGCTCCAACCGGCAATCCTGAAATGTGGATTAAGGGTGAAATACGTGGCGATAAGGTAATTTTTAAAAATGGCACTCCAATTGGAGTAGGATTAAATAGGGATACTAAATATTTGACACCGGTAATTTCAGGAAAAACTTCGACTCGAGTGGATCTGATAAGTCATACAATTTTATTTAAGGCCACCAAAAATGACCTTATCATGGATTATGACTCCGAAACCGGCAGATTAAGCAACCCTAACTTTGAATTAGCTTTTACATCCGAGCCAAATCAAACCTGGGAATTTTGCTATGGAACAGAATTAGACTATACTGATTTTATACCAAAGGACTATTTCATTGATATGGAATTTATAAAGATTCCGGAGGATATTGTATTTGAACCCAAGATATTAAAAACAAAAAAAGAAAAAGATTGGACCGGGGAGGATATTAAATATGCAATTGTGGATTATCTTGATGAAAACGGTTATATGATGGATCCTGATAAGATGTATATTCAATTTTATTTGAATAATTCACCGGTTACAATCGGTTATTTTGATTTAAGAACCTGGAAATATGAAAATTCTGATTTATTTCCCTGGGGATATAGTTACTTTAAGAGAAAATTTGACTTTGAGTTTACCGGATTGCGCTATTTAAACAGTCCTATCATGAAATCAATAAGCTCGGATTGGGATACGGCAGTTTTATATTATTTGGAAGAAGGAGAGGTTCCGGAAGTTCCTCCTACTTTAGGCATCAATGAAATAGAAAATGATTTCAATAACAGCTTGAATAACCAAAAGTCAGGCATCTTTGATCTTTATGGTAGAAGATACGACAGCATAGACAACCTTTCTCCGGGTATCTATATCATCAACGGAAAGAAAACCATAATCAATCGATAGATTGCAATAGTTTAGAAGGCTAAAGATTGTAATTAATAGCCAAAAATTCGTGAGATTCTAAGAAAAACGAATTTTTGGCTATTATTTCATTCGTTTTAGGATATTATAACTGGGAAGTATGCCTAACTCTCCCGCTTTAGAAAGGTCGGAAAAGGCTTGTGATTTATTCCCTGCGTTAAGGTAGGATAGACCTCTATTGAAATAAGCCTCTCCGAATTCAGGATCAAGTTTCAAAGCTTCGGAATAACATTGCATTGCGGATGTGAAATCCTTGGCTTCATAATAGATGTTTCCTTTATTAAACCATGCATAAACCAACCGGGGATTAAGAGCCAGAACCTTGTTGAAATCATTGATTGCTTCTTGAAGCAGGGTAGTATATGCCGTGCGCTCCATAAAAGCTTCATCATTATTCTTGTTTTCCTGGCTAAGCTTTATGTCAGAGATGGCATTTGCATAACGGGCATAACCACGAGCCATATAAGCCACAGTGAAATCAGGATTCATGGTTATAGCTTCATCAAGACTTTGGAGAGCGGCCGGATAATTTTTAAGCATGGTCTGAACTATGCCTGTCAACAATTTGTCTACTGGCCGGGAACCTGCATTTTTGTCAAGTTGTGAAGCAAGATCAAACAGTTCCGGCATCATAGTGCCATAGTTTGAGGAATTGAGCCCCGGCGCAAGGTATAGAGTCTGTTTAACGAGATGCTGGCGGTTAAGATCATCAAGTTCCTTAAAGTAGTTGGAAATAGCTTTAAGAGATTCCTGAGGAGGAGCTAAAGAGAGAGCGTAGGCCGGTTCCATCTCGATATTTACATCGCGATCTTGAACACGTCCCTTTATCTGTTCATTATAAGATAGCCGGTTTTCAGAAACTTGGGAGATGGTTACAAGATTGTTGAAACGATCCATCACATCTTCTTCGGATTCATCTTCCGCCTCATTACCGTTTCTTTTCACCGAATTGCTTTCCGCAGCCTGTATGGCCGGCCTGTCAAGAGGATTTTTTACGGGATTCTTTACATAATTGGCTACAAGCTCATCGGCCTTATGGGCAAGCATGACAGCCTGTCGTATATTCCCGAGCTGTTGTTCGGCCTGGGCCATAGCGTAATATACAGGGTAATATCGCGGATATTTTTTAGCGATTATATTCAAGTCTGCAAGCGCATCCCTGTATTTCCCTGTCTCCATCCTTATGAGAGCTCGGTTAAGATAGGCATGGAAGTTGGAGGGATCCAATTTGATAACGCTCGACATGTCTTCTTCGGCTCTTTTCATATCTTTTACCTCATAACTGAGCAAACCCCGGTTGAAATAGGATGCCGTGTTATTCGGATCAAGTTCTATGGCATAGTTATAATCGCTCATAGCTCCGAAGAAATCATCTGAATTGTAGCGCACAAATGCCCGGTTGATATAAAGATCTGGAATATCCGGACGAAGTCTTATAGCGGCATCAAGAGCATCAGCGGCCTTTCCCCAGTCCATTCTTTTCCATGCAATTTCAGCAAGCATCAGATAAGGATTGATTTGCGTCTTTGTCAAAGAAAGAGTCATTTCAATATCATTGATGGCTGCTGTGGTGTCTCCTCTTTCAAAATTCATCTGGGCCCTCGCCGCATAGGCATCTTCCTCTTTTGGATATTGAGCAAGAAGGGTAGAGAAGGTGGAATCGGCCTCGTTATATCTATGCAGAGTTGAAAGAGCAACGGCTTTATAGAAAAGAAAATTCTTGTCTGTGGGATTGTAGTCAAGTCCTACATTATAATCCTCCACAGCCAAGGAATCCTTTCCGAGATTCTGTCGCGCAAAACCTCGCAATTTATAGGCCTCAATCTTAAATTTGTTTATTTCTATAGCAGCCGAACAATCAGCTTCGGCTCCTGCATAATCTTCAAGATATAGTTTTGCAAGCCCTCGAAAAAAATAAGGGTCTGCCAGATATGGCTTTGCTTTGATTGCCTGATTGAAATATTGAATTGCAAGCATATAATCATCCATCGACAAGACATTCTTGCCGATTGTCAATACTTGTTCGGCATTTATCTGTCCGAAGCTGTGAGCCGGACAGACAAATGCCAAAACAGATAATAATATTGCTTTCCAGATTTTCAACTCAGTATTTCAATAACTTTGTATCTTTATAACTTTGTACCTTTACAACTTTGTATCTTTACAACTTTGTATCTTTACAACTTTGTATCTTTACAACTTTGTATCTTTATAACTTTGTATCTTTATAACTTTGTATCTTTACAACTTTTTCTTACTGATGAGCGTCTCTTAGGAGATCGTTGACAGTTTTCACAGGATTGAATGTTGAGAGCGGAACTTCCACAAGCAGAGTGTTCCAATCGCTCATGGCTCCGTTCCAGAGGCCCGGGAGTTCCAAAGCTTTTATTTCTACGCCTTCCCGACTCTTGATAGATATGAAGCCTGTTGATTTATCAACGTAATCCGGAAGATTAAATTTCTTTCCGTCCCAAGATTTTGTGGAAACTACAAGATCCACCGGGTTGAAATGGGTGGCCTCTTTAAGCATTTTCTGAGCCTCTTTATTATGTGGGTCAATCTGAGTGGATTCCAGAATCTGTGGTGAAACCGTGCCGTCGGGATTATACACGAGGAACGGACCTCCGCCGGGCTCGCCTTCATTCCTTACCATGCCACACACTCTAAACGGCCTGTTAAGTTTTTTATAAATATATTCTTTCTTCTCTTCGAGGCTCATCTCAGCGGCATTATCATGAGTTATACACAACACCTTGTGAAGGAAATCAAGCATTTCTTCCACTTTAGCCTCGTCGGCCTTCCCTTTTTTCAATAGCTTGCAATAATCGTCGGCCTTCTGTTTAACTCCGACTAAAATGCCTCCTATTATTTTTTTATATTTCACGGTATCGCCTCTTTTATGGTCGGGCACCACATTGTCGATATTCTTAATGAAAATCACATCGGCATCCAGATCATTGAGATTTTCAATTAAAGCGCCATGGCCGCCGGGACGGAAGAAGAGGGCATCCTTTTCCCGATAAGGAGTGCCGTCAAGATTCGAGGCAACCGTGTCGGTTGAGGGTTTCTGAATACTTGTGGAAAGATCATATTCCACTCCATGCTCATGTTCCAGTTTACCCTTGCTTTCTTCAAATTTTATATTCACCAATGGTATATGATCTTCGCTGACAGTGAAATGTACCCTCACTTTCTTGTCTTTCCCTGAAGCATATTGAGCCCCTTCTGAAAGATGCTCTTCCAAGGCTGTGCGTGCCTCGCCAAGGTATTTATGGAAATTGAGAAGTGCTTTAGGGAGCTGGCCGTAATTCATGCCCTCTTTTTCTATAAGAGCTTTGACCACATCTTTATATCGATGTTCCTTAACCAATGAATCTATGCTTTTACCATAGAGTTTAATGCAGGTTTCATTGAGCTTATTGAAAAAGGCAAACTTCTCTATATCCTTGAAGAAAGCCTTCATGAAATCATTTGAAGGTTTTTCATCCTTTCCATTGATGAAAGAGAAAAGATCTTTAAACATTCTTGAAGCCGCACCGCTTGCCGGCACCATTTTCAGAATGGAAGCTCCGGAATCGAGATATTGTTCCCAGATGTCTACTGCTTGATTTTCCATTTTTTCATCAAGCACTGAGATTCCATGGCCGGGAGTTGCCGCCCTCTCTATTCGAAGAAAGGGGAATCCTTCACTCAGCATTCTGAGCTCTTCTTCGAGTTGTTCACGAGTTTTGCCTTTCTTTTGAAGCACCTTCAAATCGTTGTCAGTTAAATTCATAATTATATTATTTATTTGTTTTGGTTTGATCTTAAAGAATCGGTTTTTTCAAGCTTTTGTTGGAACACATCCAAGCGGCGCGAGGTTATCCAAAGCTCCTTTTGCAATTGCTTCTGTTCTTGCTGCACATTCAAAAGATTGCAGGAACGAGCTATCATGTCCTTTTCATTTTCAGGAATTACAAAAGCCTTTTTTTGACTTCCGCCCAAAAAATTCAATGTCAGTCTTTCATTTTTATGCTGAGCAATAAATTGAGCAACAGAATCCGAAGCATTGCCTATGAAACAAACAGTGTTATATCCGCTTTGACGATAATTAAGGGCTTGATCATGAGGCACTGTCTGAGAAGATATAGTGCCTTCGGAGCCGGAAACGGTAATACGGTTGAATGTGCCTCCGGATAGTGTGGCTATGAGTTCTAATTTTTCGTCTTCACTGATTCTCGCATAAATCCCGGTTGAGGTCATGGGAACTTTTCCTTCCCATCCTTTCAAGATATAATAACCTGTGACTTCCCGAGGATTTGACACATGGCTGAAATTATTTAATTCTCTTCCGAGTTGCTCGTTCAGTTCATTAAGGCCAACATTGATTTCCGCGAGTCTTTGCTGATATTTTGCTATGGAGTCGCTGAAACTTCCGATCCATTGCTCTCTTTCGATTGAGGCTTCCGGTGTTTTAACTTTATTGCATCCCATAAAGGCTACAATCGCAATCATGGGTAATATATGACGTGTCTTTATTTTCATATTCTTTGAATAGTCTTTACCCCTTTCACTGTAGAAAGTTTTTTTATAAGGGAGGTAAGTTTTTTTGAATCTGAAACTGAAACAACCAAGAGGCCCTGAAAAAGACCGTCGTTGCTGTTAACAGTGATATTTCTCATATTGACTCCATATTCTTTTGCAATCACGGAAGTGATATTGGCTACAATTCCTATATCATCTTTTCCTGTGATTTTAAGAGTGGCCGGAAGATGGTCTCCTTCGGCTCCGCTCCATGCCACACGTATCACACGATACGGGTAACGTTCCGACATGTGAACGGCATTGGGACAGTTGGAACGATGGATCTTGACAGTGCCGTCTGATGAGATAAAGCCGAAAACTTCATCACCATAGATAGGATTGCAACATTTGGCAAATTTATAATTAAGACCTCGAATGTTTCTGTCGCCTATCTTAAGAATGTCTGATTTTGTTTCTTCCTTGTCGCTTTCCTGCATCTGGAAACCTTCCGCAGATACCCTTACAGCCTCTGTTTTCGGTTTCGTATCTTCAAGATAATTATTCAGGAATTTCCCCGGTTCGATTTTGCCGTCGGCCATATCGGCAAAGAACTCATTGGCATGTTTATAACCTTGTTTGGAGATATATTTCATTAGAACAGCATCCTCAATTTCGATTTTTCTGTTCTTGGCCCTGCGTTCGAGAAGTTCCTTGCCCAGTTCCGCCCTCCTTATAAGATCTTCATTTAGTGACTGCTTGATTTTATTGCGGGCTTTGGAAGAAACCACAATATTAAGCCAGTCTTTTTTGGGGCTTTGTGAGTTTGAAGTGAGTATTTCAACAGTATCGCCGTTTGCGATTTTTTGAGAAATCTTTTTATGCTGACCGTTAACCACGGCTCCTGTGCAATGAGCTCCCACATTAGAATGGATAAGGAATGCAAAATCAAGCACTGTGGCTCCGGAGGGTAGTCTGAAAAGGTCGCCTTTTGGCGTGAAAGCAAACACTTCCTTACCATAGACATCCATTTTCATATCCTTCATGAGCTGCATGGGCCCGGATTCGGCAGATTCAAGAATATCACGGATATTGTTCATCCATTGATCGGTAGAATCTCCTTTCACACCCTTATATCGCCAATGGGCTGCAAGACCCTTTTCGGCAACGAGATCCATTCTTCGGGTGCGGAACTGCACCTCCACCCAGCGGGAATCAGGACCGAGAACAGTGGCATGAAGACTTTCATATCCATTGCTTTTAGGGATTGTTATCCAGTCTCTCATACGAGCCGGATTGGCTGTATACATGTCTGCTAAAATAGAATAAGCCAGCCAGCAATCGCTTTTTTCTTTCTCCAGGGGAGTGTCGATGATGACACGAATGGCAAAAAGGTCATATATTCCCGGAAGGTCTACTTTCTGCTTCTTCATCTTGTTCCAGATGGAAGAAATAGACTTTGTGCGACCTTTGATTTCAAATTTCAAACCGGCTTCCTCAAGTTTTTTCTTTACCGGATCTATAAATTCCTTTATATAGGCGTCTCGCTGACGTTTTGTGGCATTCAGTTTCTTTGCAATCTGGGTATAGATTTCACGGTTTGTGTATTTCAGTGAAAGATCTTCCAGTTCGCTCTTTATCTTATAAAGTCCGAGCCTGTGAGCGAGCTGTGCATAAAGAAAATTAGCTTCAAAAGCCACATCTCTAACCCAGGCATCATCCGGATGATTGTTTATCATTCTCATGAGAGCCAGATTTCTGACTATCATGATTATGATAACTCTAATATCATCTGCAAGGGAAAGAAGCAGACCACGGAAATTCTCTTGATTTACAACTGTATTTTTATTTGAAAATCTATCTACGGATTCCAGACCTGTTAGAAGTCCTGCAATATCTTCTCCCCATTCCCTTCTTATGGAAAGGATATTGGTTTTTCCTTCCTTGAGGAGCGGGTAAAGTCCGATTGCAATAAGAATGTTATAATCCGGCTCAACAGCCTTTGCAAACAGAGTGGCTGTATTTATGGTCAGAAGTGCCTCTGATATCCCATTGATGTCGTGCACACCGAGAAATCCCGGCATGGCTTCTGTGGTGAAGTCTCTGAATTTATTTACTGATTCGTTAGGAAAAAGCCCTGAAATAGTTTCCGACAATTCCTTTGATGCAGAGATGAAATCTTTTTTTTCTTTATAGGAGAGATTGTCGTGCTTTTGTTCTATCATTTAGTCGATTTATAACAGAATGATAATAGAGATGATAAATTACATTACAAAAATATTAAAAATCACGGAGAAAAGGAATAATCCGTTATTAAAATGAAGTTAATATTTGCGAATGAAAGAAAAAATCGTATCGTAAGCGGCATCTCTCACTTCATACCGACTGAGAATAAGGTCGTGAAGGCCGCTGTCGATAGTGCAAACTTCTCTTTGATGTCCCAATTTGACACCTCGTTCCTGCAACATGAATGGATCGAGAACAGCGTCTCCTGTCTGGAATTCAGGAGTGTAATTGCAGCCGTCGATTTTCCGGCTGCTGTGCATCACTAAAATCGGAACCTTTATATTCTCTCTCTTTTTCATCACAGTCTTCTGTGCTGTAGAAATGGCATTTACCCATGAGGCTGTGACAGGCGGGGAATAAATCATTTTCCAGTCGGTGTTATATTCCCATTCTCCATAATATTCTTTCAGAAGACTATAGGCATAACCATCGCAATGGCCTTGTTTGATTTTGGTGTTTTTAAACATTTTCCCCCAGAAACCTACAACCGGAATGGCCACGTTTCTCATAAAAGAATTGAAATTCCAGGCAAGGAAGGGGCTGTCTGTAACTATTCGGTCAACCGGTGTGTCATTTCCTTTGACAGCACCGTATAGAGCCACAGTCAAACCTCCTGTAGAGTGTCCTGAAAGGGTGATATCTGTGTTTCCGTCTCTGATTATCTGTGAAAGAGCCGAATCTATGTCGTTGAAATATTCTTCCTGATTTCTGATATTAAAGGGATATTGCCACGGTTCATAACTTCTCCCGTAGCGTCTCAGGTCGACGGCATAAAAATTAAAACCGGAATCAACGAAACGTTCTCCCATTTCTGACTGGAAGAAATAGTCATTAAATCCGTGGATATAAAGATATGCTTTGCGCGAACCCCTCGGATTAAGTTTCCTGACGATTGTAGAGCGACAGGGTCCGTCGAAAGCCTCGCCTTGATTCACGTATCTTGCCTCATATCCGGCCAGGATATCGGGATGCCAGGTGGTATCGGTCGTCGGGGTCTTAGGCCCGGTGTATTTTTCGTTAACATCCCATGCCTTTCCAATAAGGCAAGCAAGGAACAATATGAATATCAAGGGTAGTTTTTTCATATAATCTTAATTTACATTGGAGGCCTTCCTCCACCTGCGCCCGGAGGCGGACCCATTGGTCGTCCTCCCGGACCTCCCGGTGGCATTCCCGGAGGACCCGTAAAGATCTCGGATTCTCCGTCAGGCCCTTTGTTTTTCTTTGCCAGTGAGTTAAAGGTCCATGTCAGGCTCACCAAGGCATATCTTGTCAGATCGTTATATTCAGTGTCTATAATAGAACTTGCTGAAACAGATCTTGAGATATTTTTCTTCTGGCCGAGCAAGTCGTAGCCTTTCACCGACAAAGTTAATGATTTATCCTTTAGGAATGAATAGGAAAGTTGAGCATTCCACAACCATTGATTGGTGTTGAAGCCGGAAGTGTAGCCTGAATTGGCCGCAAAATTAAGGTCTGTAGAGATTTCGAGTCCGAAAGGAAGATAAAGAGAGGCATCGTATGAGAATCCATAGGAATATGTAGATCGGTTTCTCTGGTCAGGTAGTGAATTATTGACACCGCTATAAGAAAAATTCGGACTTAAAGTAGTCTGGAAAATATCGCTTGAAAAGGTTAACCCTGCCGATGGAGCCAGAGTGAGATTGCCCGTACGGTTGAAATCTCCGTTGATATAGCCGGGCGTTGAAGCGTAGCGAGCCATCATTCGGGCATTGAATCTCCATTTCTTATTGGTGAAGGGTCGTGTGATCATACCCATAAACATAAGATTGGCATTGCCGTTCTCATTCGTATATGTCGTTACCCGGCCTCCGGTCTCAGGATTGGATATGGTTTGAGAGACTACAGTGTTCAAAGCATAGGAAGCGTTGACCATAAACATTAAAGATTGTTGCGCTTCCTGATTGAAGTCACTGAAATTGATACCGACGTTCTGTGTGAATGTAGGCTTAAGTTCGGGATTACCGATTATGATGTTGAGGGGGTTGGAAACATCAGCCACAGGCTGGAGCTGAGACATTGAAGGCAAAGATGTACGTGCTCGGTAGTTTCCCCTCAGAGAACGCGTATTGTTTATTTTCCATCTCACATTGGCATAAGGCGAAACATTCCAAACCCACCGCTTCGGAATATCTTTTGCATCATCCAGTAGATTATCGCTCATTGAGCTTGACGGCGAGAACTGAAGTCCGGCTTCCAGATTCAGGGTTTTAGAGACTTTCTTATATCCCACCTGAAGTTCCTGATTGAAGAATTTATTACGGAAACTATTGCTTAAATCTGAATCGAAAACTGCTCCGAAGGGTGTTCCTGAAAAGTTTAGATCCAACTCCGGAATCTCTACCTCTGTGAAAGGAAGATTATAGGTATATTGGTTAGCATTGTTCCATTGATATTTCAATCTATAGGAAAAAGTGAGAAAATTTCCACGAGTCACATCGCCTAACGGTTCTGTCCAAGTGAGCCGTCCTTCCACAGAGTTGGCCCATGTATGATTGTCAAGATATCTATAGAGCTCTTCATCCTGGTCTGAGAGCATATAATAGATAATATTGTTCCAGGTAAGGGAACGTTGTTTTGTGGATGAGAAAGAATATAGTCCGTTGACACTTAATGCACGTCCGGGTTTTGATGCAAAGTTATGATTGAATATAAGATTTCCAGACGTCTCATAACTGTTACCTTTGTTTAGTTTATAGTTTCTATTGTCGTTCACAGGAGATAAAAAAGCATCGCCTGCCCTGAGAAATGATGAATCGTTGCTATAGGCATCACGGAAATTCATAGAGAATCGAGGACGAAAATCCAGAGTGTTTTGTGCGTCGATTTTCCATTGAAGACGCAAATCCACATTAAGGTTATGGCCTTTGTCATCGCTGATTGAACCGGAGTTCTGATAGCTTACAGAATCAGGGAAAAGAAATTGTGTGGCAGATTTTTTTGTGGATTTTCTGTCGGAATGACTGTATAGGATATTACCTCCAACTCGAAATTCTTCGCCTTTTCCGACATTGAAGTTAAGGCCAAGGCGTTGGGCTGTTGTGATACCTCCCGAACCTCCGAAGTCACGGAAACGGCCACGTCCTCTGTCGGTAAAACCATTTTCATTTATATTGTTAAGGCCTCCTAATAATGTGATTTGATTTCCATTATGGAAGTTATTGATAACAAAGCTTCCGCTATATCTGTCGTTGAGACCATAACCTCCCGATATATTCCCGAACCAACCGTTGTTCATGTTTTTCTTAACTGTAAGGTTGATCACGGTTTCCTCTTCGCCGTCGTCAACACCGGTGAGGCGTGAGAAGTCACTTTTTCGGTCGATCACCTGCACCTTGTCCACCATGTTGGAAGGAAGATTTTTGGACGCCATCTGTGGGTCGTCGGCAAAAAATTCTTTGCCGTCAACTAAAATTTTGCTGATTGTTTTCCCATTTGATGTTATAGAACCGTCGCTACCCACTTCCACTCCCGGAAGCTTCTTAAGAAGATCTCCAACCATGGCATTTGGAGAAGTGTGGTAGGAACCTGCGTTGAATTCCAGAGTGTCTTGTTTGGCTTTCACAGCAGAGATAACAGCTGTGACAACAGTTTCCTTGAGGGTAGTGGCGTTTTCTGTAAGAACGATGTTGCCAAGAGATATTAAGGAATCATTTGGGTTGACCTTTATATTTTTCACAACATCATCCATACCGACCATTGAGGCCTTTACAAAATAGTCGCCCGGCTTAACATCGGAGAAGAGGAACTCACCGTCAAGACCGGCAGATTTAAGGGAAATGGTGGAATCGGGAGATTGGGTCAATGTAACTGTAGCACCCGGAAGGGGTTCTTTATCTGCATCTGTAATCGACCCTGTGATTACTGCCGCAAAAGAGCTCGCTGACGCCAACAGAATAAAGAATATCGGAATAAATTTAAAAGTTTGCATTCAAGAATGTTTGGTCATATAAAAATGACTATCAAGATATTCCATAAGTTTAAGTCCCCGATTCCTAATTTATGTTAAAAAAGTCGGAACCATAATTTATGCATGAGTCTGACTCCCATCCACCAAGAAAAGCCGCTGATCCCTGATCCTTGACCCTTGACTTCTGATCCGTAACGACATAGCGGGCCCCGATATTATTGCTTAGGTAAATAAAAAAAGGATTTCCCTTGTAAGAAAATCCTTTGGGTGGAAGATGGGTCTCGAACCCACGACCTACGGAACCACAATCCGTCGCTCTAACCAACTGAGCTACA
>JAFLTV010000048.1:0-5978 GCA_022509105.1 Muribaculaceae bacterium
TAGATGGAATGAAGCAGCCGGGTGACTCCGTGAGTCAGATTGGTGTGGATGACATAACGGGTGTAGATGCCTGCGAGAAGGATGCCGGCAACAGGGATGGGAATAAGCCACCAATTGAGTTTATCGGCCTTGATGTGAGGAAGGAAAATGTCGGTGACTATGGAGATCAGACGATTGAAGATATGAGCTCCGAATCCGGCAAAAAGACCCACAACGACCGCAAGCCAGAGGAGGAAGACGAAATCCGACATAACGGAACGATGCCAGTTGTTGAATTTTTGCAGCCATTTGGGCAGATTGGCAGTCTGATCGGGATTTTGTATCTGTTCTTCCTTGTCTTCTGCTGCAGATTGAGATGCGGTCTGATCTGTCAGGTTTATCTCCCCTTGAAGCAATGACTCCGTTCGTTTATCCTGATCGGAGACACCTTGGGCTATTATCTTGTCGATATCAGTCTTAATCTGCTGAATATCCTGATTTTTGGTTTGCTCCTCAGTTGCCGACGGTTTGAAGATATTCAGGTGGTCGTCCGGAGCGGCAGGCACGTCAGAAGCCGGAACTCCCGGGGAGGAGTTCTGCGCGGTAACATCATCCGCCCCCTGATGAGCCGTCGGCTCATTAAGAGGTGTTTGCTGTTCAGAGGATTGATTATTCTCTTGCTGAGAAGCCATTTTCTCCGAATATTGGCTACAAAGTTAATAAAGTTAGGTAAAATATGAGTATTTTTGGTTTTCATTTCTTAAATTTGCCATAAATTAGCCATAATATCATAAAATAGGAGCTATGAAACTAATAGAATCCGGAGAAGGCAAGATACCTTTACTATCTGCGATAGCAATTCTGGCAATCTCTCTGACTGTGAATCTGCCCGGTTTGGCCATATCCCCCGTATTGGGAAAACTGAGCCATATAATGAAGACAACGCCGCTGCAGGTGCAGTTGCTCAATGTGTTGCCCAACTTGGTGACCATACCCTTTATTTTGGGGTCGGGCAAAATATGCACGCCCAAGAATCAGCTGACAGTGCTCACTGTGGGGTTATGTGTCTTCCTCGCAACAGGCATCGGATATTTCTTTGCAAACACAATGCTCGTGTTGATCATATTGAGCTGCCTGCTGGGAGTGGGTTGCGGCTTGCTGATACCTTTGGCCGCGAGCTTGATATCACAGAATTTCTCCGGGAAGCCCAGAGGAACAGTGTTAGGAACTAAATCCGGACTTTCCAATTTCTCCGTAATCGTGGCAACACTCTTCGTAGGCTGGGTGGCCGCGTTAAACTGGCACTATGCTTTCATTGTGTATTTCATCCCTGTGATACCGTTATGTCTTGTTCCGTTTATACGGTCGAAATTCATCAACCGCTACAGGAAAGCTCCTGTGCTTGATCCCAAGCATCCGGAGGCAGACACCGGTTTCCATTTTGAAGGGAAGAAAGCCATATCGATGATGTGGGGCGCTATCGCAATTTATTTTGTGGCCACTTTCGCCACCATGACCATATCATATTATCTGCCCTTCACTATGGAGCACTACAACATGAACTCCGGACAGATAGGTGTGGCAACGGCAATGTATTATCTCACAGCGACTTTGGCCGGATTCGGGCTCACCAGAGTGATAAAGCTCACGGGAGTCTGGACTATGCAGATGGGTATAATGCTTGCAACAGCCGGACTTTTGGCAGTCGGTTTCCTACATTCTTACGCATGGTATATTATCGGCATTCTGGTGATGGGATTCGGCTACGGCCTTGTTCAGCCGATTCTTTATGACAAAACCTCCTATTTTGCTCCGAGCGACGCCAAGAGCACGCAATATTTCGCCTATCTGCTCACCTTCAACTATGTGGGTATCTCCTCTGTGCCGTTCATTGTAGAATTCTTCCGCAGCTTCATAATCGATCCCGATCCGGCATCTCATAATTTCTCCTATATAATTTGCGGTATCATTTTGGGAATCGTGGGAATTGTAACCATCGTTATGCACAAGAGCTTTGTGGTGCAAGCCGGTGTTATTCCGGAAGGCGACGGTATATTGAAAGAGCCCTCTTCTGTAATAGCTCCGGGCGACCGTCTTGAAGAGACCGACACGCCGCTCCCCGACAATCAATCAGATCCGATAGCGGACACGGAAGCTATCGTGCCTTTAGGCGACAAATCCACTGACGACTCAAAGATAACTGACGACGTCAAACCATCAACCGACAACACAACAACTCAAACAAACATGGATAATACAATTTCCTCCCCGGCTGAAACAACAAACGGCACGACTCCGGAAGCAGGAAACAAACCTGCCACAAAACCCGGAGTGACCATGAGGGCCGCTCAACAATCACTCGAAGAAGCAGGCGAGGCCGTGGCCGGTCTGCGTCATGAACACGCCGAAATGCTAAGAAAAGAGAGCCAGCTGCTTAAAGAAAAAGCCGATGAGCTCAACAAAGAATCACAAGAACTTATTGATGAAGCCAATGAGCTGGAAGACAACTAAAGCCAATTGGATTGCCGGAGCATTATTGGGACTGATAGCGGTCTGGAATCCTCTTGCCGGAAAAGCTCAATCTCCGACGATGTCAGAACCCGATAGCGTCGGGAAAAGCATCCACGATCTGAAAAGAAATGAGGTGATAGAAAACACTCATGTTTTCGGGGAAGACGGTGTTGCCCGCAGAGATTCCTTAAAGGGGATGCTAAACATGTTTTACATGGATCAATTCCGGCATTTTCAAGACCCCCGCGCTCCCTATTTCATGTTTATGAGTAAGAGCGGCGACTTGGCTTTCGGTGTGGGTGGCCAGGTGAAAGTGAAAGGCTATTTCGATTGGGACGGTGCGTTGCCCGGATGGGACTTTGCTCCCTATGATATCCCGATACCGAAAGATCCGGCGGATATGAGAAATCTTGCAGCCACTCCTTCCGGCACGGGCCTTTTCTTTACGCTTCTTGGAAATCATTCCAAGGTCGGGAACTTTATGGCCTATTTTCAGGCAGACTTCGGAGGATATAAAGAGAGAGGTTTCCGTATCAAGAAAGCCTATCTGACCGTGGGCGACTGGACGGCGGGCTACACCACCACAACCTTTGAAGACACAAAGGCTGAGCCATCGACTGTTGATGGAGCAGGCCCTAACGGCATCAATTCGCGAAAGAATGTGCTTATACGGTATATGCACACATGGAAAAAGCATTGGACAGTGGCCGGAAGTCTTGAATTTCCGAGTCAATCTATAGAATTGGAGGAGGGGAAAACCGAGAATGTTAATCCCTATCTTCCGGATCTGGCCGCATTCGCGCAGTATCAATGGGACGGGGGCAACAGCCATTTGAGGCTCTCGGGATTGTTGCGTACTTTGACCTACCGCGATCTCCTCGTTGGAAGGAATTACAATATAACCGGCTGGGCACTGCAGTTGTCAACAGTTTTAAATCCTGTGGCTCCGTTGGATATCTTCGGAATAATATCCACAGGCCGGGGCCATGCATCTTACACCACCGACCTCGGAAACGGGAATTTCGATCTGATTCCCGATATGGACAATGAAGGACGGCTTTATGCCCCTATGGCAGCCGGATTTGTTTTGGGAGTTCAATATTTCTGGACATCCAAGCTCTTCTCGAATCTTGCCTTTTCAGAACAGACATATTATCCGAAGAAAGATCCCAACGATTCAAGCTATAAATACGGTCTCTATGCCGTGGGAAATCTTTTCTGGGATATAACCCCGCGGTTTCAGGTTGGATTTGAATATCTTTTCGGACGCAGGAAGAACTTTGACGGAGACTCTGCAAATGCAAGCCGGGTGATGGCCCAGATGATGCTTAGTTTCTGATTTTTAATTGGTAGTCGGAAGGAGATTAGGAGGAATTCCCGGAATCTGGCCGGGGTTTTTGCCTTGCTCTATATAAGCGTCAACCAGCGTGTCACGGCCCGAAGGATAATCATAGGTGTAGAGTCTGAATTTTCGCATTGAGATGGCGATATGTTCGAATATATCGGCCATTATGCCCTCATAGGCAATCCAGGCGGATGTTTTTGTGAAGAAATAGAGCTGGAGGGGTATTCCGGCCGATGTTTGTTGCAATGTAGTGACGAAAGTGACCGTGAATCCGTCGTTTTGTTGAGGAGCCACATTAGGATTTTGAAGCAGATAAAGTTGCAGATAGGCGCGATATATTCCGAGGTTGGTTTCGATAGAGCCGTCTACAAGGCCTTCGCTGTTCAAGACATTTTCCACTTTTCCTGCCGCCTTTTGAGCTCGTTTTTTTGTGATCCAATCGGCTATCAAAGGTATTTTGGCAAATTCGTCGAGCATGGCGTCGTCGGTTTCGACCACGCTTTCAGAGTCGATCATATAGGAACGTTGCACGAGCCGGGTGTCGCTGGCCTGCATATTTCGGTAGTTGGTGAAACCGTTGCTCACAAGGCTGTAAGGCGGCAAAGTAGTGATTGTTTTGTTCCAGTTTTCAATTTTAATAGCTGTAAGTGAAACCTCTTGGACAACTCCGTTGGCATCTCCTGCGGCTATCCAGTCGCCCTCATGGAGGGAATCGTTTTCCGAAAGCTGCACTCCGGCCACTACCCCCATGATTGAGTCTTTGAAAACCAACATCAGGACAGCTGCGAATGCACCCACTCCGGTCAGAAGCTTTGCCGGAGATTTATTGACAATAAGAGCGACAATGATGATAATTGCCACAATCCAGATTATGCCTTTGATGAGAGTGGCAATTCCTTGAAGTGGCAGCTTCTTTTTATTATCACGGTTGTCGAAATATAGCCAGATCACATTGGCGAGAGTAGACAAGGCCACTCCTAACAGAAATATGATATAAACCCATGTCAGCCTGGTTAGCCAGTCGGAAAGCTGGGCATGGGCAAAGAGGGTGTATTGCGTGAGGATGAGAAAGAGTATCGCAGGGATTATTCGTGCCACTTGGGTGAAAAACCTTTCGTTAAGCAGATTTTCCATCATAAGGCTCTTGACGGTTTTTGCGAAATGGCGCCCGATTTTGACTGTGACCCATTGCAGGAGATATCCCACCCCGAAAGATATTATGAAAACAAGGACGGCATATACGAAAACAAACCATTCGGAATTGTTTTGCACATGAAACCATGAGAGAATCTTATGGGTGATGTTCATCAGAAACTCAGCTATGGCATAATAATGTTGCTGAGCTTCATGAGGAAGTTGCACAGGGGCTACTGTGGGATTGCCGTAAGCAGGGTTAAGTCCAATCATGTAGCAAATTTAATAAAAATCCTATAGAGGAACAAAAGGTAAGAAATCTGAGGTTAAAGAGCGATTTTATATAGCGATTTTATATAAAGCCGTTGGGGCTTACCGTAATAACAATAATTTTGATTACCTTTGCAGAGATGGACGAAATAGAAGTATTTAATTCACAAATAGTCAATGTTCCCGACACGGGACAGTTGCTCTTCCGTTTTCTGTTTAATGCTTTTTTCGTGTGGATAATCATCCATATTTTCTACTACCGGAAAACGCGTAAGCTAAATTATTATTTCACTTTTTCACTCATAAGCATCAGTGTTTTCTTTCTGACTTTTTTGTTGGGAAGCGTAAAAATCAAGGTCGGTATGGCCTTGGGTCTCTTTGCCATCTTCGGAATAATAAGATATCGCACGGAGCTTATTTCGGTGAGGGAAATGACCTATCTGTTTGTGATCATCGCCCTGTCTGTGATAAATGCGCTTTCAACATCGTTGAGCTATGCCGAACTGTTGGTGGCCAACCTTATTTTCATTTTTGCAATCTGGTTTTTCGAAGGCTACAAACGGTTGCGCCATGTCGAGAGCAAACTGATTCTTTATGACAGGCTCGACCATATAAAGCCCCATCAAAAATGGGAATTGATAGAAGAACTCAGGGAAAAGACGGGACTAAGGATAATAGACGTGGAGGTAGGTTCAATAAATTTCCTTCAGGATACGGTGATGTTGAAGGTATTTTATGA
>JAFLTV010000048.1:6078-14944 GCA_022509105.1 Muribaculaceae bacterium
TCGGTGAGCGCAAGCCCGATACAGTATTTGCTGAAGCCGGATTGCTGAATTCTCAGATCTCTCAGATAGGAAAGAAGCTTGGATTTAGGGGAGGCTCCGTCGCGTTTCCATTCAATTATAGCGATATCGTTGAGCGATAGGTTTTTGCCTGTGGAGAAATTATGGAACTCAAGACAGGTGTCAATAGTGATACGCTCGGTCTTATCCTTATTGACGAGAGTGATTCTGAAGAAATGGTTGCGGATTTTAGGAATAAGGAGTTCTGTTTCATATTTGGAATGTTGTGACAGAAACTCTTCGTAATTATGGATAAGGTCGTTTTCGAGCATCTCGATGCGTTTTTTGCGGGTGCGTCCCGTGTTGCTCTTCAATTTTATTTCAAGAAAAGGAGGAGAGTCGCTGCCTTCATAGATTCGGGTGCGGATCTTTTGCCGGGTTTTCTTGCCGCGCTGATGCTGATAAAACATGTCGGTGTCGGGAGTGTCGTAATAGCAAGTGGAATAAGGCATATTGAATTCCCCGTTTATTTCCTGGATGAAATAATCTTGCGCCATGAGCTTTAGAAGCTTCTCTATGGCTGAGATATGCGCAACATATTTTGTATCAACCCTGTTCATAAGCCTCACCTCTCCCATTTCCTCGAGAGAAATTGAATCCATGGATTTGAAGATTGAGGGGTCGAGCATCGGCATGTCTTAAGATAAATGATAGAAAGAGGGGTGAAAGTTACAAAAACTTTGACAGAAAATGGGAAAAACAGAGATAAAATTCATTAAATTTGCAGATTAAGAAAAGCAGAATAATATCAGGCAAAAGCCAAGGAGAGAAAATATAAATAAAAGTATGGAAAAAATGCGTCGAATTTTTTTGATAATCCTCTTAACGTTAATAATCTTGCCGGCGGCTGCTGACGGCCCCGGAGATAATGAACCTAAGATGTCGGTGGCAGATTTCCGGCTTGAGGAAAAAGATATGACGGCCAACACCACCGGGACAATGAAAATGGATAAAAACGGTGAAAAGGCTGCACTTATAAAAATAGAAACTACTGAGAAGGATTTCCTTTTTGATGTGGGAAGTCTGGGCGTTGAGGCTACAGAATGGCAGAATGAGCAGCATCCTGCCGAAATATGGCTTTATGTGCCTTTCGGTGTAAAAACCATAACCATCCAACACCCTGTATTAGGTTCGATAACATCTTACGATTTGGGTCAGAGCCTGAAGAGGGCGAAAACCTACCGTCTTGTATTGACAACAAGCGAAGTGAATCAGCTTGTTTTGGATTATGACAACCTTTTGCCGTTCCATTTCGATATTTTCCCGCCGGAGGCATCCGTGGTGTTGAATGGTGTGACCTTGAAAAAATCGAATGTTCAGCAATTTACCGATACATTGCCCGCCGGCAAACACAACTACCGTATAAATGCGGAATACTATTATCCTGAATCCGGCACCTTCATGCTTGATGAAAAGGAGGGAAACCAGGAGTTAAAAGTGGTTTTGAAACCTAATTACGGATATCTCACCATCCCGGGGACAAAGGAAACACAAGGTGCTAAAGTCTATATCGACAACATTGATAAAGGCACGATTCCTTTGAATAATGTCTGGGTTAAGAGCGGAGATCATACACTGACGATCAATCAGCGTCTTTACAAGCCGTATACGATGAATATCACCATGACAGACACGGCGACAATATTGTTAAACCCGATGCTTGATCCCAATTTTGCGGAAGTGGATTTCATAATAGACGACAAGGATGTGTTTATTTATGACAACGGGCTCCCGATAGAATTTTCAGGAAACGGTTTCCACACGCGCCTCGAGGAAGGACCCCATCAGATCACAGTAAAGAAGCCTAATCATGATGACACGAGCAAAATGGTGACCGTGGTGAGCGGACAGCCTCAGATCGTTAACCTGGATTCTCCCGTGCCTATTTACGGTTATCTCACGGTGAGAAGTAATAAGATAGGGGCCCGAGTGAGCCTTAACGGAAAGGAAGTGGGAGTCACGCCGCTTAACAATTATCGTGTCTTGATAGGCAATTATGATGTGGCGGTTTCCAATTCCGGATTTAAGACAGAAAACCAGCAAGTCACAATAGTGCGTGACCAACTGAAAAACTTAGATTTTGAATTAAACGGATGGTGTCCGGCCTATGTCAGTTCAAAGCCTTCGGATGCTGAGGTCTATATTGATGGACGCTATGTCGGTCTTACACCTCATCAGCTTAACCTTTACGATGGCGATTATAATATCAGGGTAGAGAAGAAAGGTTATCGCACATACTCTAAAAACCGTCATTTCGATGCGTTCACAGAGGATTTCACGGTGAGATTAAATCCGAACTACATTAGTAAGAATGAATTCTACCTTCAAGCCGGCTATAATATCAAGGGAATGGAAGGCTTATCTTTCGGAGGTGGATTCTACTACAAGAATGTAGATATAGAATTCAATTATATCATGGCGCTGAAGGACACAGATGTAATCTGGAATCAAACCACGGGTGGCGGAAGTTCTTATTCCATGACCTATAAACCGGAGGCCTATGATATAAAGATAGGCTATGGCATAGGATTATTGGGAAGACTGAGATTCACTCCGTTTGTAGGGGTCAATATCATTGAAATGAAGTTGTCAGACGATTCTTATGATTATATGAGTGACCTTGAGAAAGCCTCGGCAACGAGCATAACAGCAGGATTGAAACTCGATATAGTGCCTGTGAAACACATTGCTCTGTATGCGGAAGCTAAATATATGATACCTGTCTATAAAGACGATGTGTTCAAGGGTATGGACAATATACAGAAGGTTAAGGATTTCGCAGAGGGATTGGGAGTGAATGCGGGAATCAAATTCTTCTTCTAAAAAGTTGCTTTCAGAGAGATGAAAATATTCAGAAAAAGATATGGCTGGCTGTTAGCGTCCGAAGTTTTGGTCTTACTGGCAGGCTGCGGGGAGAAATCGGGTGGTCTGGATTATTCGGGCTCCACCACAGCTCGCTCCTTGAAAGTTAGCCTGTCTAACTTTAATTATTCGGATGCGTCGGCACGAACCGACTATTTCACAGTGGAGAGCGTTAACGCATCGTGGGCTTTGACCGACTATGCCGACTGGATCTCCTTGGCTCCCTCTTCGGGTAGCAAAACCGAGCAGGTGACAATGAACGTCAAGGCTAATTCCACGGCTGATCCGAGGACTTCGATTTTCTATCTTAAATCGACCACGGAGGATTACAATTTTCAGACCACGCTTTCGGTGACACAAGCCGGAGTTGAGCCGTTTCTCACGGTGGATAAGGAGGAAGTGACATTCGGTGCTTCTGCATCCTCACAGACTGTGAAAGTTTCATCTAATTTCACATGGTCGGTATTGGTGGATAAGGACTGGGTGACTGCAACAAAAAGTGAGAATGGAGAAACTCTGAATATCACGGTATCGGAGAATCCCGAGAATGTATACCGTTCTGCTACAATCAGTCTGAAGCAGGAAAACAAGACTTTCGCTGTTATCACAGTTGGGCAATTCCCGGCCGAAATAAATGTGTCAAACGGCACAGTGACCTTCGGCAACGAAGCTTCGCAGACCACGATCACTGTGACTTCCGAGACATCATGGACGGCCGCGGTCTCCGACAGCTGGATTCAAGTCAATCCGAGCGAAGGTGGAGCCGGGGTTACGACCGTAACCATAGAAGTCGCACAGAACGGAACTGTCGACCAACGCACAGGATTTGTGTCTATACGCACAGGAAATCAGGAGCGTCTGCAGATAGAGATAATCCAGAAAGGAAACTATCTTGATGCGGAAAGTGAACTCAAATTCTATTCGAGGGAGGAGTCAAAGACTGTAAATATTTCAAGCAATCTTAATTGGGAAGTGACGTCCATGCCGGAATGGCTGAGTGTGACGCCGCTTTCGGGAAGAGGAAACGGTGAGATTACGGTAACCGTTTCTGAGAATGTATCTACAAATCAAAGATCGGGTGCAATTGTGATTACATCGCCGGGCCTGACTATTTCAACCTCTATAAATGTGACACAATTAGGGAAAACCCTGACACCCTCTACTACATATTTGGAATTCGGCGATAAGGGAGGAGAGCAACAGTTTGAGATTATCTCTGATGGTGCATGGAGCTCATCGGCCTCCGCATCATGGTTTTCTGCAACTCCGTTAAGCGGGGCAGGCGATGCGCTGATTACGGTTTCAGTAGAGGAGAATAATGCGGAATCCGAACGGTCAGGCACAATCAAATATACCTTCGGCGAAAAAGAAACCGATGTCTATATTTATCAGAAGGGAAAATACTTCAATATTGAGGCTCAAGACTTCACCTTCCCGTCGGCCGGAGGAACCCACAGCATAGAACTTGGCACCAACGAGAGATGGACTGCAACAGTTGAAGGGAATCCGTCATGGTTAACTCTTTCAGCAACATCCGGAGAAGGAGAGGCAATCATTGAAGCAGTTGCAACTCCAAACAACACCCTTGAAGACCGTAAGGCAGTGATTATTATCACACCGCAGTCTTCACAGGCAGTGAGAATTTCAGTGTTGCAAAAAGGAAAGTATATGACTGTCTCTACACAGAGTTTATCATTCTATTCTAAAGGAGGAGAGTCTCAGCCTATTACAATTGATACTGACGGGGAATTCTCCATATCTAACAGTGTTAATTGGTTGACAATAAATATGCTCAGCGATAATATTTTCACTGTATATGCTCAGCCCAATAATCAGCCCGAAATAAGAAACAGCGAAATAATTATCCGATTGGAAGGTCTTTCACAAGGTCGCTTTGAAATCTCTATTCCTGTTTCCCAGGTAGGGGAGGGTGGTTCATTTGTTCTGGAAGGCTATCCCTCAGATAGCGACTGGGATAACTTTACTGCAGGAGGGCTTTCCATATCCATCAATGGTTTCTCTGCTGATCAAGATTGGAATGTAAAATCAGGAAATACTTTTTCAGTTAAAATAGAGCCTTATTCTAATGAAGAGAATTGGAATTAATCAGGTAATATAAGATAAAATGAAAGATATGAAAAAATATATTAAATATTCAATTTTAAGTCTGGCATTCTCCGCCATGACATCTTGTTCTTCCCAAGATGATGTTATGCAGGATCTTGAAAATAATGGGGACGGTAACCGTCAGACCGTAGAGGTAGTTATGAATGTTTCAAAAGACCTCTTTTCAGATGAGACTCCGACTCGTTCTGCTGCAGCCTGGGAAAACGGGGATGTTGTTTATCTGATATTTGATTCCTACACCTACGGAGAGGCAGTTTATAATTCAGGAAAATGGACTATGAGTTATTTCGGTTCCCTTGAGTCCGGGTCAAATTATACCTGTCAGGCAGTGTTTCTTGAAAACATTGCCGGAGAAGTAGGTACTGTGGCCACCCTTGACCAAAATTCAGCTATTTATGAAGACGCTTCCGCCTCATGTTCTTATGATGGAAGTGCTCTGACTGTAACTGCTGTTTTGTCACCGAAGACAGGAAGGATTAAATTTGATGGATCTGCCGGCACATCATTCAAGATTTATGGTATCTCATACTATACAGGGTTCAACACTCAATCAGGTAAATTCACCCTGACTAAGGGTATGTTGACTTCCACAGTTGAGAGCAATTCCACTCCTTATATTTACGGTTTCTTTAACGACACATCCGAGCCTCGTATTAATATCATATATACAGAAAACGCATATACTCGCCAATTCTCTTCTGATATCTATCAGCCGGGTCAAAGCGGTTATGTAACTTTACCGACTCCGACAGCCCACAGTAACTGGAAAAATAATGCTATTTTCAAATTCAATGGGGCTGAGTTCACTATGATTCCGGTGGAATATAGTGAAGGTAATTTCTTGTTGGGGGAAACTGAGTTGACGGAAGCTCAATATTATGCCATAATAAGTGAAGGTAATTCAAGCAGATTACCGAAGTCAAACATTTCGTATTCTGAATGTAATAAATTCTGCACAAAGCTTTATAAAATTTCTAATCTGAATTTCAGATTTCCAACTACAACAGAATGGCAGTATGCATTTGAAGGAGGAAACAGATCTAAGGGATACACTTATTCCGGCAGCGACAATATATATGAAGTTGCTTGGTTTAACGATAATTCTGATGATAAACGACATGAAGTAGGACAACTCATGCCCAATGAGTTGGGATTCTATGATATGAGTGGTAACGTTTCGGAATTTGTGGAGGCCGGGTCTAATTATCCTAATTCTTTCGGAGGATCTTATTCTAGTAATTCTTCTAATTGTAAGGTAAATTCCTACTCAACTACCTATAGTTACAATTATGGATACAATTATATAGGAGTACGACTAACCCTGTCAAACGACTGATAATTATTGACCTATGAAACGATTAATTCTGAATATACTAATCCTTTTAACAGCTGTCCCGGCCTTTTCACAAGATTGGGAGGCTATAAAGAATAATCCCCAGTATCTATACGGGGAAGGGTGGGGCGTTACTTTAGCTGAGGCTGACAAGCAGGCGCTCAACGACCTTATCAGTAAGATCACGGTGCAGGTGCAAGGCACGACAACTACTACGGAAAATGAAACCAACTCCAACGGAAATATCGATTCTCAAACGGGTTTCAGTTCTGTGGTGAAGACTTATTCTCAGGGCACTCTCAACAATACGGAGAAGGTTATATTGCAAAATGAACCGGATGCTCACGTGGGGAGATATATAAGGAGGAGCGAGATTGCAAAGATTTTTGAATCGCGTAAAAACAAGATAAAAGATTATGTGCAGTCGGCTGAGAAGGCTGAGAAATCCGGGAAGATAGATGTTGCGCTCAAGGATTATTATTGGGCCTTGGTGCTACTCCAATCCCTCCAATATCCCAACGAACTCAAATATGAAACCGAAGAGGGAGATAATGTGGTGCTTGCAAACTGGATACCCCATCAGATGAACGATATATTCGGAAATCTGAAAGTAGGAGCCACAAACCGTGACGGAGATGATGTGGAATTGCTCATCACATATAAGGGTATCCCGGTGAATGCAGTTGATTACACCTATTTCGACGGACGCGACTGGGGAAATATTTATAGCGCCAAGGATGGTGTGGGGTTAATAGAGCTTGCTCCGGGCAACCAGACCACAAACTATCAGGTGAAATTCGAATATGAGTACCGCGGTGAATCGCATATTGATAAAGATGTAGAGGCTGTGATTGAGGCGATTAATCCCATTCCCATGAGAAATGCTTACCAGAATTTCAAAGGGACAACGGCACAAAGACCGGCCCAACAGACTTCTGTGGCTCAGAACAATGTCATGAGCGAAAAGAGAGAGACTAATGTTATCGCAACCTTCACGCAAGTGCCGGAACAGATTTATAAGAAGCCCGAAGAATTTAAGCCCGACGAAAATACTTTTCATATCATAGAAAGAATAATAGACAGCGTTGTTTCCAAGAAATATGATAATGTAAAGCAGTATTTCACTCCCTATGCCTACGACATTTATGAAAGGCTTTTAAAATATGGGAATGCCAAGGTTGTTGGCGACCGTGAGGTGACGTTTTATAAAAACAACGGGGTTATCTATGCTCGCGGACTTCATTTGGCCTTTTCTTTCAAGACAGGCACAAGGAAATCGTTTGTGGAAGATATCGTCTTTACTTTCAATGATGAGGGTCTGATCGACAATCTTTCTTTCGGACTTGGAAAAACGGCTGAAGATGATATTCTCGGTAAGGGAGTCTGGAATGAAAACGCCAGGTTTGCAATCATCAATTTCCTTGAGAATTATCAAACGGCTTATGCCTTGAAAAGACTTGACTATATCGAGACGATATTTGATGATGACGCCGTGATTATCACAGGCTCGGTTGTTCATAAAAAAGGGAAGAGACATTCGGGCGATGTAAAAGGAATTGAATTTGACAACGATATAATCAAATACAACCGTTTCACAAAAGACTCCTATCTACAGCATTTGAAGAAGGGATTTGCCACTAAAGAATTTATCAATATCCGTTTCAATGACAACGAGATAAGGAAACTCGGCAAGGGAGGGGAGGTTTATGCAATCCAGATCAATCAGGAATATTATTCTCCCCATTACGGCGACAAAGGTTATCTCTTCCTGATGGTTGATATGAACGATCCGGAAAATCCGATTATAAAGGTCAGAACCTGGCAGCCGGAAAAAGATCCGAATTTCGGAGTCTATGGTCCTGAAGACTTTATGTAGAAAGGCGCCCTTCTTTAATCTGAGATATCATCCTGAGGGAAGATTCTCTCTGAATCTGCCGGAGTGGTAAGCGGTGCTTTGTCGGGAGTGGGATCAGCCGGAGTTGGTGAAGAAGCTTGAACAGAAGTTTGAACAGGAGCTGATTCATCAGCATAGCCCGGAATCGGGGGATTAAGCTGTTTATAATATTTCGGGTCGGCTTCGAAGACAAATGAACGGAACTTGATGATGGCCAGAATCAAAACGGCCAAAACCACTGCACCATTGAAGATAAACGAGAAGTTAGGGTCGGATTCCGCGCCGAACAGCTTCTTTGCTCCCCCGACGATAAAGGGCACTACGCTGATACCGATATAATTGCAAGTAAGTAGATAAGCGAAATATTCAGTGGATTGGGCTTCAGTGGGAGCCACGTATGATGTCTTGTCATAGATAACGGGTTGTACGATGCCATATCCGAATCCCATGATGAAGACTCCTACGATATACGACCAGAATTCATGTATGAATCCCATCAGGAAAAGGCCGCAGACACATAGGAATATGGCCAATTGAATTGTTTTTTTCTGAAAGAATTGAATGATATGGGTGAGAAGGAACCCGGAAAGGGT